>DASYDE010000022.1:0-150172 GCA_036499725.1 Kofleriaceae bacterium | reverse complement strand
GTCACCTGATCGGCAAACGCGCTGAGCTGATCGACCATCGTGTTGATCGTCAGCTTCAGCTCGAGGATCTCGCCCTTCGCGTCGACGACGATCTTCTGCTGGAGGTCGCCGTTCGCGATCGCGGTCGCGACCTTCGCGATGTTACGCACCTGATCGGTCAGGTTTGCGGCCATCGAGTTCACGGCGTCCGTCAGGTTGCGCCACGTACCCAGAACACCACGCACGTCGGCCTGTCCACCGAGGCGGCCTTCGACACCGACCTCGCGCGCGAGGCGCGTCACCTGGTCGGCAAAGCTCGAGAGCTGATCGACCATGATGTTGACGGTGTTCTTGAGCTCGAGGATCTCGCCCTTCGCGTCGACGGTGATCTTGCGAGTCAGATCGCCACGAGCAACGGACGTGGTCACCTCGGCGATGTCGCGCACCTGGTTGGTCAGGTTGGACGCCATGCCGTTCACGTTGTCCGTCAGCTCTTTCCACGTACCGCGGACGCCTTCGACAGATGCCTGACCACCGAGGCGGCCTTCCGTACCGACCTCGCGCGCAACACGCGTCACCTCGGAGGCGAACGAGTTGAGCTGATCGACCATCGTGTTCAGCGTGCCCTTGAGATCGAGCACCTCTCCGCGCGCGTCGGCGGTGATCTTGCGCGAGAGGTCGCCAGCCGCGACGGCGCGAGCAACGTCGGCGATGTTTCGCACCTGGTTCGTCAGGTTCGAGGCCATCTGGTTGACGTTGTCGGTCAGCTCTTTCCAGATGCCCGAGACGTCACGGACCTGGGCCTGACCGCCGAGCACGCCTTCCGTGCCGACCTCGCGAGCGACGCGCGTCACTTCGGAGGCAAACGCGTTCAGCTGATCGACCATCGTATTGACGGTGTTCTTCAGCGTGACGAGCTCGCCGCGCGCTTCGACGGTGATCTTGCGGGTCAAGTCGCCGTTCGCGACGGCCGTCGTCACTTCTGCAATGTCGCGAACCTGGTTGGTCAGGTTCTTTGCCATCTGGTTGACGTTCTCCGTCAGCTCCTTCCAGATGCCGGTCACGTCCTTCACGTCGGCGCTCACACCGAGCGTGCCTTCCGTACCGACGAGACGAGCGACGCGCGTTACCTCGGCGGAGAAGCGGCCGAGCTTGTCGACCGTGCTGTTGATCGTGTTCTTGAGCGCGAGGATCTCGCCGCGCGCGTCGACGCCGATCTTCTTGGAGAGATCGCCGTTCGCGATCGCACCGACGACCTCGGCGATGTTGCGCACCTGCGACGTCAAGTTCGACGCCATGCCGTTCACGTTCTGCGTCAGCTCGCGCCACACGCCGGAGACGTCGGCGACCTCTGCCTGACCACCGAGGACACCCTCGGTGCCGACCTCGCGAGCAACGCGCGTCACCTCGGCGGCGAACGCGCTGAGCTGATCGACCATCGTGTTGAGCGTGTTCTTGAGCGAGAGAATCTCGCCCTTCGCTTCGACGGTGATCTTCTTGGATAGATCGCCGGCGGCGACCGCAGAAGTCACCTCGGTGATGTTGCGCACCTGGAACGTCAGGTTGTTCGCCATCGAGTTCACGGACTCCGTGAGCTCGCGCCACACACCACTGACACCACGCACCGTCGCCTGACCGCCGAGGCGACCTTCACTACCGACCTCGCGCGACACGCGCGTCACTTCGTTCGCGAATGCGCGGAGCTGCTCGACGAGCGTGTTGATCGTGCCCTTCAGCTCGAGGAACTCGCCCTTGACGTCGATGGTGACGGTCTTGGTCAAGTCGCCCTGCGCGATCGCCGTCGTCACGCGCGCGATCTCTCGCACCTGCGACGTCAGGTTCGACGCCATCAAGTTCACGGAGTCGGTCAGATCCTTCCACACGCCGCTGACGCCTTGAACGCGCGCCTGCGCGCCCAGCTTTCCTTCGCTACCGACCTCGAGAGCGACGCGCGTCACCTCGCTACCGAACTGCGAGAGTCGGGCGACCATGCCGTTGACGATCTTCGCGTGGCGCAAGAACTCGCCGCGGCGCGACCCGCTCTCCTCGAGATCCATCGTCTGCTCGAGGTCACCGCGGGCCACGGCCGTGACGACCCGCGCGATCTCGTTTGCGTGGCCGGTGAGGTCGGTGATGACCTCGTTCACCGACGAGATGTACTCGGCCCAACCGCCGGCCGCGTTGAGGCGACGCATGCGCTTCTGCGCCTGACCCTCTTTGCCGACGGCGTGCGATACGTCGTTCGCCTCGACCTTGATGTTCTGCACCATCTCGACGAGGTCATTGAACGTCTCGGCGATCTGACCGTCGACGCCCGAGAGGTCCTCGCGCATCTTCACGCTGAAGTCGCCGCGCTTGAATGCGCGCAGCGCGCTCAGGATCTGACGGTGATCGAGCTGAGGAGACGCGGGCTTGGCGACGGCGTGTCCGTTCCCGTTGCTATGTCCGTTTCCGTTTTTGAGTTTCTTGCGAGAGGAGGAGGTCTTGGGCGGTTCGAACGTGTTCATTTGTCCTCTCGGTTCCCATTCAGCGCGCGCAGGATCTTGTCCGCGCTCGCAGGCTTGGTGATGTGATCGTCAAATCCCGCCGCAAAGGCCGCCGCCCGGTCGGACGCTTGGCCGTACCCCGTCATCGCGATCAAGCGTGGCGCTTTCTCCGCCAACGTCGAGCGAATCTGTCGAGCGACGTCGTACCCGTCCATATCGGGCAAACCGATGTCGATCAGTGCGACATCCGGCCTGTCGTCGACGATGTGCTTCACCGCACTCGCGCCGTCCCCGAGCACCGTCACATCGTGACCGCGCAGTCTCAGAAGATCCGCTACGAGGTCGCGCAGGTCCGGCGCGTCGTCGACGACCACCGCACGCAGCGGACCCTTATCGGGCAGCGCGACCTTCTGCGCCACCGGCCGCGGGGCCACCGAGATCAACGCGAGCTTGAGCTCGAACGTGGCGCCCCTTCCTGGACCATCGCTGTGGGCGCGTACCGTTCCGCCGTGGAGCTCGATCAAGCGCTTCACGAGCCCGAGGCCGAGCCCGAGGCCGCCGGCGCCGCTCGACTGCACGCGCTCCTGCACGAACATGTCGAACACGCGCGGGAGAATCTCGGCCGTGATTCCGCGACCGTTATCCGAGACGCGCACGAATCCGTCGAAGCCGTCATGCCCCCACTCGATCTTCACCTGACCGCCAGGATCGGTGTACTTGGCCGCGTTGTTCAGAAGATTGCAGACGACCTGGATCAGTCGCACCGGGTCGCCGTTGACCACCACCGGTTCGTTCGGACCAACAATCTCGAGCGTGTGCTTGCGCTGCGCGATGGCGGTTTCACACGACGTACGTGCTTCTTCGACGATGTCGCCGAGGTTCGTCGGCTCGCGGCGGAGCTCGAGCTTGCCAGCAGTGAAGCGCGCGACATCGAGCAAGTCGTCGACGAGACGACCGATGTGCGTCACCTGGCGCTGCACGATCGCGCGAATGCGCGCGGGGACCGGCTTGTCAGGATCGTGCTCGAGCACTTCGACGGCGGTCTGCAGCGGCTGCAGCGGATTGCGGAGCTCGTGAGCGAGGATCGCGAGGAACTCGTCCTTGCGGCGATCGGTCTCCGCGAGCTGCTGCATCTGTCGCTCCATCACCTCGGTCTCGAACCGACGACGTTGCGCCTGCAGCTCGCGCTCGTGCGCACGACCCTGCGCCTCGCGCAGCTCGTCCGCCTTCTGCTTGAGCTCGATCGTGCGCTCCTGCAGCTGCACGAACACGCTCGCCTTGGCGCGCAGCACCTCCGGACGGATCGGCTTCATCAGGAAGTCGAATGCACCGAGCTCGTAGCCGCGCAGCACCGCGTCGTCCTGCCAGCTCAATCCGGTCACGAAGATGATCGGCGTCGCGCGGTTGCGATCGCGACTGCGCACCATCTTCGCCGTCTCGAAGCCGTCCATGCCGGGCATCGCGACGTCCAGGATGATCAGCGCGAAGTCCTGCTGGAGCAGCTTGCCCAGCGCTTCGACACCCGAGTGCGCGAGTACGAGCGGTCGGCCCAGCGGAGAGAGAGCGGCCTCGATGGCGATCAGGTTCGCTTGGTTGTCATCGACGACGAGGATGTCGCGGCCGTAGCTGATATCGAGCGCATCAGGCTCTGGATCGCTCAACGCCAGTAGGTCAGCGGGCGTACCCGTGGCAGGACCGGACCCAGTCGTCTCACGCACAGGAGCGCCCTAACTGCACTCCTTATGCCGCAAAATCGAGTACTTGCACCCTCTGATCACGGGCACTTCGGCAACCACACTGCGCGTGAGCGCACAGCTGCGCGCTGGCGCACGGTGTCACCGTCCCGTCAGCGCTCAGGGACCCGATCGGGCGTCAGATGAACTACGGAGCGGTGCCGTTGCCGGTCAGATCGAGCGCTGCGACGCCGCCCGTGGTGGCCGTCGCCGTGAGCGTGGCCGCCGCTGCGCCATCGACCGTCGGCGCGAACGTCACGCTGACCGCGCATGTCTGACCGGGCTGGAGCGCGCCGGTACACGTGTTCGTCGTGAGCGAGAACCCGGCGCCGACGAGCGTCACGCTGATCGTGCTCGTCGCGCGCGCGTCGATCGGATTGATGAGAACGAAGTTCTTGGCCACGCTGCTGCCCACCGTGACGTCGCCGAAATCGAGACCGCCGAGCGCATTCCAGCGCAGCGCGGCGATGCCTGTACCGGCGAGCGCTTGCGACACGCTGTCGGTCGCGCCCGCGCCGATCGTGAAGCCTTGCGTGCCGGTCACCGGACCGAGCACCGCGGGGAAGAACGCGACGCCGATGCTGCACGTGCCGTGAGCAGAGATGGAGCCCGCGCCGTCACAGATCGCACCCGACGGCGAGAAGATGCTCGCCTGTGTTTGCACGGGTTGGAGCGTCTGCGACGTGCTCGTGTTGTTGCGCACGGTGAACACGGACCACAGCGGTGGCGCGCTCGTGCGACCGACGGCTTGGTTGCCGAAGTCGAACGTCGCGGGCGGCGCTGCATCGTCGATCGCGATCAGCTCGAGGCGCGGTCGGACGAGGATGGGGAGAGACACGGTGGTCGTACCGCCGGTCGTCGCGGTCGCGGTGATCGCAGCATCGCGGAGGCCCGCGCTCGTCGGAGTCCACGTCGCGGTGACGGTGCACGTGGCCGCGGGTGCGAGCGTGGTGCACGTGTTCGCCGAGAGGACGAGCTCGGTCGAGCCGCTCGTCAGCGTCAGCGCGCTCGTCGCGACACCGCCCGCGTTGTAGAGCGTGATCGACTGCGCGGTCGAGGGTTCGCCAAGCGTGATCGGTGCAAACGCGTACGCGTGCGGGATGAACACGAGCTGGCCGTTCGCGATGCCCGTGCCGCTGATCGCAAACGAAATGGTGTTGCCCGGCGTCGCGGTGACTTCGAGCGCACCGGTCTTGGCACCAGTCGCCGTCGGTTGGAAGCGAACCGCGACGAGGCACGATTGGCGCGGTGCGAGCGCGACGCTGCACGACGTGGATGCGACGGAGAACTGGTTCGCGTCGGTGCCCGAGAACGAGACAGCCGGGACGCCGCTCGTCTGGCCGCCGCTGTTGGTGACGACGAACGTGTACGGCTCGGATTGCGTCCCCGTCGGCGTCGAGCCGAAGTCGTGATGATCGAGCGCCGCTGTAAACGTCGCCGCGGAGAGGCCGGCGCCCGACAGAGCCGTCGCTGCATAGTTCGTCGCCGACGAGGACACCACGAGCGAGGCCGTCGCCGCGCCGGCGGTAGTGGGTGCGAGCTTGACGGAGACCTTGCAGCTGTCCCCCATTGCGAGCGCAGTCGCGTTGCACGTGTTTGCCGTGATCGTGAACTGTCCGGAACCCGGACCATTGAGCGTCGTCACGAGTGGGGCCGTCGTCGTGGCGTTCGTGTTGGTGAACGTCAGGTCCTGCGCGTCGCTCGCGCTACCGACGGCCGTTCCCGCGAACACCGCGTACGAGTGATCGACGCTGACGCTCGTCACGGGAACCGCGGTGCCGACGAGACCGAGGCGCAGCGGACCATTGGTGCCGCCGTTCACGATCAGCGTGCCGGTCTGGATCGCGGGGAGGGCGCTCGCCGACGCACCGGGCGAGAGGTCGACCTTGATCGTGCAGCTATCACCGCCCGCGAGAGCGGCGCCGGCGCACGTGCCACCCGCGGGCAGCCCGAACACGCCGTTGGAGCTGAGCACGGCGATCGCGTCGGACGGAGTTTCGCCGATGTTCGTGATGGTGATCGTGTGCGCTTCGCTCGTCGACGTGGCGCCGAACGGAACGGTGCCGAAGTCCCAGCGCGTCTGCGCCGCGACGAGGACAGCCTGCGCGAGGCCGCGACCACTGATCGCTTGCGTGACCGAACCGCCGGGCGCGCCGATGACTTGATACGACACAGACTTCTGGCCCGCAGAGCGCGGGGACAGCGTCGCCTTGAACGAGCACGTCGCGCCCGCGGCCACGGCCGTCCCCGAGCACGTGTCCTCGGACTTCGTGAAGTCGACGGGCTCCGAGCCGCCCGCTTGCACGGTCAGCGGACCGGTCGCAGACGGCGCGCCGTTCGTGACGGTGATGGTCGCGACGGATCCGCTCGCTCCGACGACAGCAGTGCCGAGCGTCGTCATGTTCGCCGCGATGGAGAGCGTACCGGGATCCGTGCCCGTGCCCGTCAGCGTCGCGCTCGCGGATGCTTCGGGTGTCGTGACCGTCAGTGTCGCCGTCTTCGCGCCCGTTGCTTGCGGACGGAACGTCACGCTGACCGCGCACGAACCGCCCGCCGGCAACTCGACCCCGCAGCCGGCTGCGATGAAGCTGCCCGCGTCCGCGCCCGTCACGCCGAGCGTAGGAGTGCTGACGGCGCCATCACCGTCATTGACGACCATGAACGTGGACGCGTCACTCGTGCCGCCCATCTGCGTGGTGCCGAAGTCGTGCGATGTCGGATCTACTTTGAGATGACCGACACCTCCGCTATCAGGACCGGCATCGACCGGCTTGTCTCCGCCACCGCCACCACACGCGCCAAGGATGAAAACGACGAGGAGCGCTGAACAAAAACGCATCGTCGAAAACGTTCGCACACCGTCGGTGGCACGGGATCAGAATCGACCGTGAACTTGTGTGGATGCGACGCGCGTCACTTCGCTAAGTGCACGCGGGAACGAGGTCCTTCCCTGCAAAGAATTCCGTCACCAGTGCATCCCACGCGCGCTTGTTCTCGGCGGGGCCGCACTTGAACGCGGGCCGCGAGAGCTTCTTGTCGCGCAGCATCTGCGACTGTTCGCGGAAATAGCGCACGGCGAGCTCGGCGGCGTACTCGTGAACGTTGTTCCCGTTGTTTGGTTGGAACGCGTAGTACGTGCCCGTCGCGCGGACCTTCGTCGTGTTTGGCGCGTACGGCGCGAGACACGCGGACTTGGTGCCGCACTTCTTGACGATCGCATCGAAGTCCTTCTGCAGCGTCTTGCCCGACCAGTCGTCGTGCCCGCCGAGATCGTTGGAGTGGAACAGCTCGTGCCACAGCGTCTCGAGCACGCTCGGCTCGTTGATCAGCAGCGATCCGTTCACGTTGTACGTGATGGCCCATTGATAGGCGTACGCGCTCGGCGTGCGCTTGCCGGGACTGCGCACGAACTTGAACGTCAGCTCGGTCCATCGGTAGTTCGGCGCAGGATCCTTGTCGCTGTACAGCTGCGCGAAGAACGCGTCGATCGTGGCCATCGCGTCGTGCGTCCACTGCAGGTGCTTGAGATACGCGCCCGTCGGCAGCTGCGGCACGAGCTTGATCTTCCCGCGGTAGCCGCCGTCCATCGTCTCCGCCGCGCCCGTCGTGATGACGTGCTTGTCCGTCTTTTCCATGTCCTCGGCGAGCGCGGCCGCCTTCGGATCACCGGCGAGCGCGGGAAGAATCGCGAGCCACCACAGCATGCGAACGATGATAGCGTGCGCCGCATGAAGCGCCTGTCGTTTATCGCCGTCGCCTTGGTGTGTGCGTGCTCCAAGACCCCGCCACCCGTGGAGCCGATCGCGCAGGAGCCCGCGCCGCAGATGCAGCCCCCGACGCCGCCACAGATGACGGAGCCGCCGGCGCCGCCTGCGAAGCACGACGCGATCGCGCGGATGGACTTCAACCGGATCGCGGTGCGGTTGAACCTCCCGTACTACTGGATCGCCGACATCAACAACGACAAGAACCTCGACGCGAACGAGCTCGCGACGCTGCTGTTCTATCCCAAGAATCCACCGTCGTTCGAAGCGGCGTACGAGATGATCGTGAAGGCGAAGGACGCGCCCGGTGACTTGCTCACCGAGGACGGCAAGCGCCGCCAGCTCGTGATCAAGGACCTCGATCAGGGGCGCCCGACGCTCGTTCTCACCGAGATGTCGAAGCTCTCGCCGAGCGAGCAGCACTTCGTGAAGACGATGCTCGCTGTCGCAGACGAGATCGACAAGACGCACGAGGTGATGAACGGCGCCGCCTCGCAAGCGAAGCTACTGCCGCCCGATCCGGAGAGCCGCTCGCTGTTCCGTCGCAACCGCGGCGCCAAGTGCGTCGGTCCCGCGACGGAGAACGACCCGTTGTGCTCCGCGATTCCCGGTTCGCCGAAGGCGGTGTTCGACATCTATCCCGCCGATTTGCAGGCGAAGGCCGGCTTCTGCAAGACGATCGAGACGTCGCCCGACAAGGCGCTGCGCGATCCGTTCACGGTGGTGCGCGGCTCCGCCGACAAGCTCACCGCCGTTCCGTACAGCGAAGCGTACAAGGCGTCGTTCCACACGATCGCGACGATGCTGCGCACGGCGACGAAGGATCTCGACGCGAAGACCGAGACGCCGCTCATCACGTATCTGAACGCCGCCGCGACGTCGTTCGAGACGAACGAGTGGGGCCCCGCCGATGAAGCGTGGGCGAAGATGACCGTCGACAACTCCAAGTGGTACGTCCGCGTCGCGCCCGACGAGGTGTACTGGGAGCCGTGCTCGTTCAAGGGAGGCCTTCACCTGACGTTCGCGCTGATCAATCAGGGATCGCGCAAGTGGCAGGAGAAGCTGCTTCCGTTCCAGCAGGAGATGGAGACGTCCGTCGCCAAGCTCGCTGGCGCGCCATACAAGACGCACCCCGTGACGTTCCACCTGCCGGACTTCATCGACATCGTGATCAACGCTGGCGATGACCGCACCCCCATCGGCGGCACGATCGGTCAGAGCCTCCCCAACTTCGGCGCCGTCGCGAACGAGGGCCGGGGCCGCACGATCGCGATGGTGAACCTCAACACCGATCCCGACAGCAGCGACGCACGCCGCTCGCAAGCGATGTCGATGCTCGATGCTCCGTCGATGCAGACCTACTCCGGAGCGCAGGAAGCGGGTCAGCTCCCGACGATCCTCCACGAGGTCACGCACAACCTCGGCCCGTCGCACGAGTACACGGTGAAGGGCAAAACGGCCGGCGAGATCTTCGGTGGTCCGATGGGCTCGATGATGGAAGAGCTGAAGGCCCAGACCGGCGCGCTCTATCTACTCGAGTTCCTCCGCGCCAAGAAGCTGATCTCCGACGACCTCGCCGCGCAGGCGTACGCGGATTCGATCGTGTGGGCGATGGGCCACGTCTCTCTCGGCATGTACGACGGCACCGGTAACCGCAAGACCTACGGCAACGTCGCCGCCATTCAGATCGGCATGCTCCTCGAGCGGGGCGCGCTGGTGTGGGACGCCAAGGCCCCCGCTGCGAACGGCACGGATACGGGAGCGATGCACATCAACGCGGCCAAGCTCGTCCCTGCCGTCAACGACATGATGAAGACCATCGCCGGGATCAAGGCGCGCGGAGACAAGAAGGCGGCCGACGCCCTGGCGAAGAAGTTCGTCGACAGTGACAAGGTCGTCCCGCACAAGATCATCCAGGAGCGATTCCGCCGGCAGCCGAAGGGCTCGTACGTGTACGCATTCGCAAGCACGGCGGACGCCGGGCGCGCAGGAACGCCGTAGGCGTTGCGGAGTGTTAGTGAACGCGGTGAGTGATACGCTCTGAGCGCTCGTGAAGCCGTTCCTCATTCCCGCAGACTTCCGCGACTTCATGAAGTCGGTCGTCGTGTATCTCGAGACGGCCAACGAGTCTTCGCTGAGCTTCCTCGACGCCGAGGACGCGTTAGACGCGGAGTGCGGATACGGCGGCCGGATCGACGGCGACGACACGTACCGCTTCATCTACATCACCGCGGACGGCATCACGCGCTGGGAGGTCGTGCTCAAGGAAGCGCAGATCCGCGACATCGCGGACGGCCTCCTCATCGAAGTGACGGGCGACCCGTTCGACGTTGTCCGCACCAAGCGCCGCGAGCCGGTCGGCGAGCCGCTGATGATCTGGGGCGATTCCTCCGACGACGCGCTGCATGTCCGGAGCGAGCGCGATCTCGTCGAGGCGCTCGAGAAGCTCCACGATGGGTCCATCCTCTCGCCGCGCCTGCTGCGCATCTGGACAGCCGCAGATGACCAGCTCGTCGCGGCGGTGTGGGGCGATCGCTGCGCGCTCTATGTCGTCGAGTCACCCGATGGCTACGCGACGTCGATGGGCGACCAGACGCTCACCGAGTCGTTCACGGTGCACGACCACGAGGGCCACATCCTCACCGTGCCGCTCGCCGATTGCGTGTCGTGGGACTACGCGATCCGCGCGCTCATCCGGTTCGTCGAGCACTCCGACCTGGGCGACGTTCCTGTCGAGGGCCGCATTCCGAGCCTCTTGCTCATGATGGGCGACATCGATCGTCGCTCCGCACTCAACGCGCGCGTCGAAGTGCCGCGTGATCTGGCGCTCTCGAGCCTGCCGCGCTTGGCGACAAACATGGGCGAGGCGATGCCGGACGACGATCTCGACGAGAACGCGACCATGACCGACATGAAGCCGGTCCGTTAGTCCGGGCGATACGCGCGATTGCAGGCGACGGTGTCGGCGTAGCGCGTCGAAGCTGCGTAGCACCGGCGCAGGTTCTCGGGCCATGCCGCGCGCGCACACTCGGCGCGTAGCTCGGCGGGAAGCTTGGTCAAATCGTCGAGAACCGAGGCAGCGACACTGTCCTGGGCGAGTCCGTAGGAAGACTCCTGCATGAGCTTGCCCATGTGGTCGCCGATCGTCGCGCAGCTGAGATCGACGTTCTGCGCGAGCGTTGGCAGACGCGGAGGCGGCTCGGCCGGCGACGGCCGACACACATGAACCTGGTCGATGTCGACCGCGCGGCTCAGGCACGCGAGCTCCGACGCGGACCAGGTTTCGGTCTGGCATTGCTGCGCGAGCCGCCTGATCGTCGCTGGTCCCGTGACAGGATGTTTACCGACGTTCGTGTTGAACCCTGCAAGGGCCACATCCACGATGTGCCTGGCCGTGGTGGCACACGTTGCCTTGGCGGCGTGCGGGGCGGCGACCGGCGTGACGAGAGCGAAGAGGAGTTTCCACATGCATGCTAGACGCAGCGTGCGCGCCGCGGTTGCTACTCGATACCGAAGTGGTAGTTCGCGCCGCCCGCGCTGTCGTAGGCGTGGCAGCCGTAACGGTTGTTCGTCTCGAACCACAGCTCGAGGTCCGAGCCGTTCTTCACCGTGATCTCGGGGTCCGACGCCACCAGGTCTTCGCCATCGGCGCGCGTGACCGGCACCTGCTTCACCGCGCCACCGTCGACGCGATAGTTCGCCGTGATCGAGTACTGGGCCATGCCGCCGGATTCGGCCGCGCAGTCGGAGAGACGCGCCGGATCGTAGTGAACGACGACCTTGTCGCCGCCGCGGATCGCGCCGCTCTGAGATTGCGAGTAGTCGGCGTCGAACGAGAGCACGGTGCCGCCTGGCTGCGCTTCGACATCGAACGCGTAGTTCGCGCCGTCATTGCTGTCGTAGCCAACGCAGCCGTAGCTGTCGTTGCTCGCGAACCACAGCTGCAGCGAGTGGGCGTGCGCGGGAATCTGCAGCTCGGCCGTCACTGCGGTCGTGCGCCCGTTCTTGATCTGCGAAACAGCGAACACCTCGGGCTCGCCGCCATCGAAGCTCGCGTAACCCGACGCGCCCCACTTGTCGCTGCCGCCGCTCTCGGTACGGCACTCCTGCAGGCGATCCAAGTCGTACGCGATCCGGACCGCCGAGCCCGCAGCGATCGCGCCATCCGCACTCTCGGAGAAATCGCCATCGAACGACAGCGTGGTGAGCTGGCCATCGGCTTTTCCGCCGCCGCCGACGGTGGAAGAGTCGGCCGCGTCCGTCGCACAACCAGCAACAACAACGAGGGCGAGTGCGTAGGGGAGGCGAATCATGGCCGTCGCATGTGCAGCTCGTGGGCCCATCGAGACCCACGTGATCCTCGCGATCTAGAGCGTTCGCGCCGGTGTGCGTTGCGATCGGCATCGCGCACAAGGCAAGTCGTGTGGCCGCCGAGGCACGAGGTGTGCACTCATACGGCGCATGAAGAGACGTGAGCCGACCTCGACGGTTGTCGACGAGCTTCAGCTGGCCACTCTCGTCGCCACCCCGCCCGAAGGCGACGAATGGATCCACGAACAGAAGTTCGACGGCTATCGCATCGTGGCCGACAAGCGCGGTGATGACGTCGTGTTGATGAGCCGCAACTTCAAACCCTGGACAGACAATTTTCCGGAGATCGCGGCCGCGGTCGGCCGCCTACGTCACGATCGCGTCGTGCTCGATGGTGAAGTCGCGATGCTGATGCCCGACGGCCGCACGAGCTTTCAGGGGCTGCACGGCAGTGGCGGCGAGCTCGTCTACTTCGTGTTCGATGTCCTGCAGATCGATGACGACGCCGTCATGACGCGACCGCTCGTCGAGCGCAAGAAGCTCCTCCAGAAGCTGGTGCCCAAGACGGGCCCGATCCGCTACAGCGATCACGTCGAAGGCAGCGGCGCCGCGTTCTTCGCGCTCGCGTGCAAGCAGGGCCTCGAAGGCATCATCTCCAAGCGGCGCGATAAGCCATACGCGAGCGGACGGACCAAGGACTGGGTGAAGACGAAGTGCATCCAGCGCCAGGAGCTCGTCATCGGTGGCTTCACGGAGCCAACGGGCTCGCGCGTCGGGGTCGGTGCGCTCCTCGTCGGTTACTACGAGAAGGGCCAGCTCGTCTACGCGGGAAAGGTCGGCACGGGCTTCACGCAAAAGACGCTCGCCGACATCACCGAGAAGCTGACGGCGATCGAGACCACGACGTGCCCGTTCTCGCCGGCACCGCCGCGCGCGTCGACGGGGAAGGGCGTGCACTGGGTGCAACCCGAGTACGTCGCGGAGGTCGCATACCTCGAGTGGACCGCCGACGGCCGACTGCGCCATCCGTCCTTTCAGGGACTGCGGTTCGACAAAGATCCGACGCAGGTCGGTCGCGTCTAAGGAACCGAGATCTGGTCGATGCCACGCGGCGCATCGCCGATCGGCATCTCGGCCCACCCGTAGAGCGTGTCGCCGCCGTACGCATAGAACAGCGTCGGATCCGCACCGTCGAGCGTGTTCCAGCTCTTGGTGAACGAGTACAGCTTGGCGTCGTTCCCGTCCGCGTCGTACGTCGCGACGATCGGCCGCCCGCCGTCCTTGTCTGCACCGAACGACCGGCACGTGCGCTCGCCGCCCGGAACCGGTTCCTCGCTCTCGAGATCCGGATCCGTGTCGGAGACAGCCATCATCGCGCGCTTCGTTTCGTTGCACGCGAGCACGAGGTAGACGCCCTCGTGTCGGCTATCGACGCCGTACGTGGTGAGCTCCGTGCCGCAACCTCCGAGGCGAGCGTTGGTGGAGCAGTCGACTGCTGTCGAGCGCACGCCGTTGACGACGGTGATCACCCCCGTGTCAGGCGCCGTCCATGTCACGCGACCGGGGCCATCCACGACAAAGCTCGTCGCGTTCACGCCGATCGGTCGGCTGCCGACGATCTCCGTCCACCGGTTGTCGCCAGGCATCAGCGAGAGCACCGCTCCGCCACCATCCGCGTCGAGCTCGAGTCCGTACAAGAGGCCTGCGTCGTCGATACCGAGCTCGGTATCTGCCGTCACGCCCGTCGGCAACGGGAACGCGTTCCACGTACTGCCGGTCAGCACGTACAGCTGCGACGACGAGATCGCGTAGTAGTGCTCCCCGCGCGAGAACAGCTTCGCGTGCGCATCGAACGCTGGCACGCCCTCGGCGTTGGTCCAGGTACCGTCATGACCGCGCTGGAGAGACGCGAGGCCGAACGCACTCGCGCCGCCGATCGCGAGCGTGTCTCCCGCCGGGCCCGACGCGACCGCGCGCACCGCATCCGGCGAACCATCGAGGTGGACCACCGCGGGATCCGACGTTCCGCACGCGGCCACCAACACGCATGCGAGAAGCATCCAGCGAGACACGATAGGGAATTCTACGTGGTTGTCGCGCGCTTTAAGCGACAGCCGTCGCGATATCGCTGACGACCTGCGGGACGCGGCGGCCCGTTGTCTCCACGGTGCGCTCGGCGCGCGCGTAGAGCTTCTCGCGGGCCGTCATCAGCGCGCGCAGCTCGGAAAAGGCGTGCGGGTTCTCCGCCATCGGACGTTGATCGCCCTGCGCGACGACGCGGTTCCAGTGATCTTCGGCGGACGCGCGAAGCCACACGGTCAAGCAGCGGGCGCGGAGCAGCGCGTAGTTGGTCGGGTCGTTGACGATCGAGCCGCCCGTCGCGAGGACCATGGGGGAGGGCGTCGCGAGCACGCGCGTGAGCACTTCGCGCTCGATGCGCCGGTAGTACGCCTCGCCGTGCAGCGCGAACACTTCCGAGAGCGGGAGGCCGGCCGCTTCTTCGATCAGCTGATCGAGCTCGACGAATGCAACGCCGAGCTTCTTCGCGAGCGCTTCACCCACCGCGGACTTGCCCGCGCCGCGCACGCCGAGCAGCGCGATCGGCTTGGACGCGGGCGGCGCATCGGCAGCAGCCAGCAGGACCGACGGCGTGGTGCCGAGTGCGTGTGCGACCTCCGCGAACCGCAGGAGCGAGATGTTGCCGATCCCACCCTCCAGCTGAGCGAGGAACCGCTCGGAGACACCCGAATGTTCGGCGAGCTCCCGCCGCGACCACCCTCGCCGCTCCCGCGTTGCGCGGACCGCGCTGCCGACGGTTTCCAGGTAGCTCACTGGTGCAGTATAGTGCATGTAGATATGTCGAGACAAGCACTAAAGTGCATGGTACTCGATCCGCATGGCTGGCACCGACGCGAACACGTGGACGGACTTCGAGACGCATCCGTCGCGCTATCACCACTGGAAGCTCACGGTCGAGGGCGAGACGGCAAAGCTCGTCATGGCCGTCGATGACGAACATCCGCACAAGCCGGGCTACGAGCTGAAGCTGAACTCGTACGACCTCTCGGTCGACATCGAGCTCGCGGACGTCATCCAGCGCCTGCGCTTCGAGTACCCCGAGGTGAAGGCGCTCGTCGTGACGGCCGAGCTGGACCGCGTGTTCTGCTCCGGCGCGAACATCTACATGCTCGGGTTGTCGACCCACTCGTTCAAAGTGAACTTCTGCAAGTTCACCAACGAGACGCGCATCTACCTCGAGGACGCGTCCGCCAACAGCGGCCTCGGCTCGATCGCAGCGTGCAAGGGCACGACGGCCGGTGGTGGCTACGAGCTCGCGCTCGCGTGTGACGAGACGCTGCTCGTCGATGACGGCAACAGCGCCGTGTCGTTCCCCGAGACGCCGCTCCTCGCGGTGCTCCCCGGTACGGGCGGCCTCACGCGTCTCGTCGACAAGCGCAAGGTGCGCCGCGATCGCGCAGATGTGTTCTGTACGACCGCCGAAGGCATCAAGGGCAAGCGCGCAAAGGAGTGGGGCCTCGTCGATGACGTCGTCTCGCGTACCAAGTGGGACGAGACGGTGCTCGCGCGCGCCAAGACGCTCGCCGGCAAGCAGTCCGTCACGCGCGGCCCCAAGTTCGAGCTCGCGCCGCTCGGCTACAAGAAGACCGACGACTCGATCACGTACTCGCACGTGTCCGTCACGTTCGATCGCGCGAACCGCACTGCGAACCTCGTCGTCACCGGGCCGAGCGCGGTCGATTCGTTCGACGGCAAGTCGACCCCGTGGTCGCTCGTTGCCTTCCGCGAGCTCGACGACGCGCTTCTGCACCTGCGCTTCGACAACGCCGACGCCGGCATGATCACCGTCCGCACCAAGGGCGACCACGCGCTGGTCAAGGCATGCGACGAGGCGCTCGCCAAGGCCGCCCAAGGTCCGACGCCGAACGGCTTCGCGCGCGAAGTGCAGCTGCTCCAGCGCCGCGTGCTCAAGCGCTACGACAACACGGCGCGCAGCCTGTACGCCGTCGCGGATGACGCTTCGTCCTGCTTCGCGGGCGTGCTGCTCGAGCTCGCGCTCGGCGCGGATCGGTTCTATACGCTGATCGACAGCGCCGAGAAGATCGGCGTCACGACGAGCGTCGCGAACGACGGCTTCTTCACGATGTCGTCGGGCCTGTCGCGCATCGCCGCGAAGTTCTACGGCGACGAGAAGTCGATCCAGAAGGTCTTCGCCCGTGGCAACGAAGGCTTCATCGGTAGCGAAGAAGCCGAGAAGCTCGGGATCGCGACGATCGCCGCCGACGACATCGACTTCGCCGACGAGCTCCGCATCGCGGTCGAGGAGCGCGCCTCGCTCTCGCCCGACGCGCTGACCGGCATGGAGCAGTCGCTCCGCTTCGTCGGTCCCGAGACGCTGGAGACCAAGATCTTCGGTCGCCTCTCGGCCTGGCAGAACTGGATCTTCACGCGCGCCAACTCGACCGGCGAGCACGGCGCACTCACCTTGTACGGTCGCCCCGAGCGTCCGCAGTTTCAGTGGAAGAGGACCTAACTGATGACGAGCGTACTTTCCGACGACAAGATTCCGAACAACGTCAACCTCTCGGGCGACAAGCGCCTGCAGCGCGCGCTCGAAGCGTGGCAGCCGCAGTTCATCGACTGGTGGAAGCAGATGGGCCCGGTCGGGTGGCAGGAGAAGGACATCTTCCTGCGCACCGCTATCTCCGTCGAGGCGAACGGCTGGGCGCACTTCGACTACGTGAAGATGCCGGACTACCGCTGGGGCATCTTCCTCGAGCCGAAGGATGACAAGCGCGTGCACGGCTTCGGCGACAACATGGGCCAGCCCGTGTGGGACGAGGTGCCGGGCGAGTTCCGCAACTCGCTGCGCCGCCTCATCGTCACGCAGGGTGATACGGAGCCGGCGTCCGTCGAGCAACAACGCGATCTCGGTGCGACGGCGCCGTCGCTCTACGATCTACGCAATCTGTTCCAGGTGAACGTCGAGGAAGGCCGTCACCTGTGGGCGATGGTCTACCTGCTTCATACGTACTTCGGTCGCGATGGTCGCGAGGAGGCCGAGGAGCTGCTCGCGCGTCGTTCGGGCGACGTGGACAAGCCGCGCATCCTCGGCGCGTTCAACGAGCCGACGAGCCACTGGCTCTCGTTCTTCATGTTTACGATGTTCACGGATCGCGACGGCAAGTATCAGCTGAGCGCGCTCGCCGAGTCGGGTTTTGATCCGCTCGCGCGTACGTGCCGGTTCATGCTTACCGAGGAAGCGCATCACATGTTCGTCGGCGAGTCCGGTGTGCAGCGCGTCGTGAAGCGCGCCTGCGAGCTGATGAAGAAGGATCCCAACAGCGACGTGCGCGCGCTCGGTGGCGTGGATCTCCCGACGGTGCAGAAGTACCTGAACCTCTGGTACACGCTCTCGCTCGATCTCTTCGGCGGCGAAGTCTCGTCCAACGCGGCCGATGCATTCGCGGCTGGTCTGAAGGGGCGCTACAAGGAAGAGCGCTACGAGGAGCACAAGCTCGTCGGCTCGCACTTCGCGATGGACGTGCTCGAGGGCGGCAAGGTCGTCCACAAGGACGTTCCGATGCGCACCGCGCTCAACGAGGTGCTGCGCACCGAGTACATCAAGGACTGCCAGCGCGGCGTCGACCGGTGGAACAAGACGATCAAGGAAGAAGGGGTTGCGTTCGAGCTCACGCTGCCGTCGCACAAGTTCCACCGCCAGATCGGCATGTGGAGCGGCAACTTCTTCACGCCCGACGGTGTGATGATCGACGAGGCGACCTTCAAGTCGCGCGCTGGCGAGTGGCTGCCCTCCGCCGATGACGAGGTCTACATCAAGAGCCTCATGAAGCCGGCGTACGAGCCCGGCAAAATGGCGAACTGGATCGCCCCGCCGGCCAAGGGCATCAACGGCCTGCCGAACGAGTTCGAGTACGTGAAGGTCTAGATCGTCACGCCGTGCTCGGCGCCGGCTGCGATCAGTTCGCCGACGAGCCACCGCTGGGTAGAGATCGGCGGATGCGGCTCGAACGAGCTCAGCGTGAGCGACCAGCCCTCCTCCCACTTCGTCGCGTAGATCTTGAGGTGGAGGAGACCCTCCCGCACGTGGACCTCGAGGCTGTCGTTGTCGGCCTCGATCGAGCGCGGCAGCTGACCCACGTCAGGGCAGGGGAAGTCGATCTCGGCGCCGTGGATCGTCGTCGCGACGCTCACCATGGGCCACGCTGCACGGAGGCGCTCGAGCCAGCGACCGATCACGTCGTTGAACTGCGCGAGCGTGGCGGCAATGCCTTCGCGATCCCACGACAGTTCGTTCGTCGACGCGATGGGCGCGGCGGCCGCCATATCGTCGAGCGACATCGCCGCCAGATCCTCGACCTCCAACGCTTTGCCGCCCGCTTGAATGTGCAGTGCGTGGGGATGACCTTGGCTCGCGGCGAGGCGCAGCCAGTGCCGACCCTCTGCAGCTTCTGTGGGTGACGACGAGGTGCGGAGGTCGAGGAGGTTCGCCATCGCATCGACATCACCCGCCGCTGCTGCATCGCGCCACCACCGCGTCGAGAGCGCGTTGTCCTCGGGGACACCGTTGCCGCGCATGTAGCGATCACCGAGGAGCCGCATCGCGTGCGGATATCGCGCGTCCGCTGCTCTCCGCACGAGCAGGGCGGCGCGCTCTGGATCCTGTGGAACACCCCGCAACCCGTGCTGCGCGAACCGCGCGAGCATCAACGTTGCTTCGTGATCGCCTGCGCTACCGACGGCGGCGAGCTCGTCGGGGGACATCAGGTAGCGCGGTTTCACTTCTGCTTGAGCTTCTCGAGCTTGCTCATCAGATCGCCGAACGTGCCAAGGCGGCCGGCATTTGCGTCGGGCGCAGCGGCGGACGGCGTCTTGGACGCAGCGTACTGGGCGAGGTCCTCGGCCGAGCCTTCCTTCTTGTCGCCGAGCGTGAGCGAGATGCGGCGGCGCTCGATGTCGATCGAGAGGATCGTCGCTTCGACCTCCTGCCCGGGGGCGACAACTTCCTTGGGGTGGTTGATGCGGCGGCCCGCACCGAGCTCGCTGATGTGCACGAGGCCTTCGACGCCCGGTGCGATCTCGACGAACGCACCGAAGTCAGCGAGGCGCGTGATCTTGCCCTTCACCTTGCTGCCTTCGCGGAGGTGCGCGGTGATCTCGTTCCACGGATCGTTCGCGAGTGCCTTGAGCGAGAGCGCGATGCGCTGACCGCTCTTGCCCTCGGGCGCCGGCTCGATCTTGAGAACGACGACGTCGACCTCTTGGCCGAGGCGGAGGACGTCCTCGGGCTTGTCGACGCGGTTGTACCCGAGCTCGCTGATGTGGAGCATGCCCTCCATACCGCCGATATCGATGAACGCGCCGAACGGCTTGAAGCCGACGACCTTGCCGCGCATGACGAGACCGATCTCGAGCTTCTTGCGAGTCTCGACGGCGATCTTCTCTTTTTCCTGCTCGACGATCTGACGGCGCGAGACAACGAGGTTGCGGGGCTCGTACTTGGTGATCATGAACGTCAGCTTCTGGCCGACGTAAACGCTGAGGTCCTCGACGAACCGCGCATCGATCTGCGACGCCGGGCAGAACGCGCGAACGCCTGCGACATCGACCGTCACGCCGCCCTTGATGACCTCGGTCACCGTGCCTTCGACCGGAATGCCGAGCTCGAACGCCTGCTGCAGCTCCGCGTTCGCCTGGGGACCACGCGAGACCTTGGTCTTGAGGTGAAGCACACCGCCCGCATCGCTAACGACACGTGCTTCGATGGTGTCGCCAACCTTCACGAGCAGCTTGCCCTCCTTGTCGGAGACCTGGTCGCGCTCGAGCTGGCCCTCGGCCTTGCCACCCGTGTCGACAAACACGGCGTCCTTGCCAACCGAGATGACGCGGCCGCTGACCATATCGCCGACCTTCGGCCGCTTCGACCTCGGAGCGTTCTGCTCGGAAGCCCCAAACATCGCCGCAAAGTCTTCGTTGTCCTGGTCCGCCATGGGGCGCGGACACTACTACGCCGACGAGCTAGCCTCTACGGGTTCGACATCGCTTCGAACGCCGCCTGCACCGTCGAGTCGTCGGCGCAACGGTCCGAAAGCGCGGCCATTCTCGTCTCGAGGTCCTTGTAGCGGTCCTCGTGCGCCTCGATCCACGCGGTCGCCTCGGCGAGCTTCTGGCGATCATTGTCTAGAGCCACGGCCGCTACGAACAGTTCGCGCCGCGCCGCGATTTCCTTCTGCATCGCTGCACCCGCCTCGGCGCACGTCCGCGCTGCCTCGCCGGCACCGATCACCACGGAGTGCGCATCCCACGCGCGCTGCGTGATGTCGGCAGCGCTCCCACTGCCGTCCTTGCAGCCGACACCCGCGGCCACCGCCACCGATATCACGAGCCATCGCGGGAACGTCACGAGAGGAATCTGCCATAGGCCCCCCCGTTGGCGCATCATCGATCCATGGTGCGCCTCGGGTGGTTCGCGCTCATTGCTGTTATTGGCTGCGGTGGCAGCTCTTCTTCCAAGGGCGACGACACGCCGGCTGGCGATGATGCTCCACCCATCGACAGCGGCCCGGTCTCGTCGTGCGATCCGCCGGGTCATTTCGGCGCCGCGACGACATCGTTCACGTTGCCCACGCCGAGCGGGTCCACCACCGGCTTCAACTACGCCGACGTGCAGGCCGCATTTCCCGCCGTCGATTGGATGGCGATCGATCGCCTCTACATCCCCGCCGGCCACTACACGAACATCGAGCTCGGCAATCTACCCAAGCGCACGGCCGATCATCCGCTCGTGATCACCAACAAGGGCGGGCAGGTCGTGGTCGGCTTCAACCCGCATGGCAACTACATCTGGGCGTTCCACGGCGGCGCGAACTGGATCCTCACAGGACGATACGATGCGGACTCTGC
This sequence comes from Kofleriaceae bacterium, assembly GCA_036499725.1. Classification (GTDB taxonomy): domain Bacteria; phylum Myxococcota_A; class Polyangia; order Haliangiales; family Haliangiaceae; genus JABFXX01. Next base: position 128,956 of record DASYDE010000022.1, on the reverse strand, counting down.
GACCGGCGACGAAGGCTTCAAGGGCCATGCGTGCGGCAACTACGGCGACTCCGCTGGCAAGTACGGCATCGTCTCCGACGACGACTACGCGCTCTCCGCGCCGTATCTCCACATGGGCATCGCGGTCGACGGGGGCGCGACCGACTTCGAGATCGAGTACGTGGAGGTCGCGCGCTCGGGCTTCGCAGGGATTCGCCTGATCAACGACCACACGATGGACCTGCCGATGAGGAACGTGCGCGTGCACGACACGTACATCCACGACACCGACGGTGAGGGCTTCTACTTCGGCTGGACCGGCGCGCCGCCGTCGAATCTTCTCCCGGGTCTCCAGATCTACAACAACCGCCTCATTCGCACGGGCAACGAAGCGCTCCAGATCCAGGACCTTGGCAACGGCTCGCACGTTCATCACAACACGATCATCTCGGGTGGCCTCCACTGGTTCGACAACGGCCTCGGTCGCTATCAGGACTCCAACTCGCAAGTGCTCACGCGCGAAGGGACGATCGAATTCGATCACAACGTGTTCATCGACGGCGCGGGCTCGCTGCTCTCGTTCTTCTCGTCACCCGAGACCAACGACGGCGATCGCCACGTCACGTTCCACGACAACTACTTCTCCGACGCTGCCGACCTGGGCATCTACATCAACGGCACGTCCACCGCGTCGTCCTCGTTCATGTTCGAGCACAACACGTTCCGCGGCATGGACTTCGCGTACGGCCCGATCGACATGACCGATCCTGACTACGTCGTCGGTCGCAACCCGCCTGTGATGGGCGCCATCACGTTCTCCAACAACACGTGGAGTGGCACCACCCGCCTCGTGAACGGCATGGACGGCGGCGACGCCATCAAGGACAACGTCACGCTCACCGGCAACACGATGATGGATCCTGGCGCCATCGAGCTCGTCGACGAGAAGTGGACCGCCGCGGGCCATCACCTCACTCGCTACGCGCCGAACATCACCGTGAACGGAGGCTCGACGCCCGCGACCTATCACCCAGGCGACGTCGTCTCGTTCGGCGAAGCACCGAAGCTCTATCGCGCGACCGCCGACACGATGGCCGCGCCGCCGGGAGGCGCGTGGACCGAGCTCGGCGCCGGTACCGACGACGTCCGCGTCCAGGCGGGCTCGATGTACGAGGGCTACGGCGTCCAGTAACTCGAGCGCCCAGAGCTCGTCGGGCCGTGGTTCCAAAAGACCATGTAGATCCAGCGGCTTATAAAATAGCTCTTGCGCCGCAGACGCGGAATGAATATTCATTCCGTCAGAAGCAGATGGCAGCCCGGCTCGCAAAAACGGAAGTGCCCGCCTACCAGCCCGGTAGCGGTCCCAAGGAAGCGCCGAGCGAGAAGCGTGAAGCGATCCTCGCCGCTGCTCTGGATCTGTTCGTGGAGCGCGGCTTCTACGGGACGGCGGTCCCCGAGATCGCGGACCGCGCGAAGGTCGGCGCGGGCACCATCTACCGCTACTTCGAATCGAAAGAGGCGCTGGTCAACTCGATCTACCGCCTGCAGAAGACGGCGTTCGGTCACGCGGTCATCGACAACATGCCGGTGACCGTCTCGACCCGCGAGATGTTCCGCACGATGTGGATGCGCATGGCCGAGTTCGCGTCGAAGAACCTGAACGCGTTCGTGTTCATGGAGCTTCACCACCACGCGCAGTACCTCGACAAAGAGAGCCGCACCCTCGAGGACCAGATGCTCGCGCTGTTCACCAGCGTGCTGCAGGCTGCCCAGTCGCGCGGCGACATCAAGGTCGGCCCGCCGCACCTCCTCATGGGAATCGTGATGGGCGCATTCACCGGCGTCATCCGCAGCTGCGTCGATGAGACCAAGCCGCCGACCAAAGCGGACTGGGAGCTCGCCGAGCAGATCCTCTGGGAAGCCGTCCGCTCGTAACGATTCACACCCTGCCGCGAGCCGTGTCCCCCCTTTCCCCACGCCGCGGAGCAATCCCCGGCGTTTTTAAGAACCTGAAGCGGAATGAATGTTCATTCCTAAGACCCGAAACCCTCTAGGAGCTACGCCCATGTCGACCCTCGCCTCGAACACCCGCAAGAACAGCAACGCCGCGAAGACGATTCTCATCACTGGATCGACGGCAGGCATCGGCCGCACGACGGCGATCTACCTGGCGCAGCACGGTCACCACGTCATCGCGAGCGGTCGCAAGACGGCCGAGCTCGCGAAGCTGCGCGAGGAGGTCGCGGGTCTGTCGCTCACCAAGAAGGGCCTCGCGCGGCGCGCGGCAGATGATCGCGCGCACGGTCGCGAGTCGGTCAGCAACCTGCGCCCGCGGATCGACACGGTCGAGCTGGACGTGACGAACGCGCAGTCGATCGCCGCAGCCGTGGAAGCGGTCGCGGTCATCACCGGCGGCGCGGCGCTCGACGTGCTCGTGAACAACGCGGGGTTCGGCATCCTGGGCCCGACGATCGAGATCGACGACGCCGAGATGCGCCGCCAGTACGACACGAACGTGTTCGGTCTGATGAACGTCGTGCGCGCGTTTGTTCCGCAGATGCGCGACGCGGGCGCGGGTCGCGTCGTGAACGTCTCGAGCCTCGGCGGTCGCATCACGCTGCCGTACTTCGGCGTCTACAACTCCACGAAGTACGCGATCGAATCGCTGTCGGACGCGCTGCGCTGGGAGCTCCAGCCGTTTGGCATCCAGGTCTCGCTCATCGAGCCGGGCGTGATTCGCACCAACTTCGAAGCGACGGCGGTCAGTGGCCTCCAGAAGTTCCAGCAGACGGCATACGCGGTCGCCATCTCGCACTACGAGAAGCTGTCCAAGCGCGCCGACCAATTCGCTGGCGAGCCCATCACGATCGCCAAGGCCATCGAGCGCGCGGTCGATTCGCGCCGCGCATCTGCTCGCTACGTCGCGCCGCGCATGAACTACGCCGCGATTGTCTTCAAGGCGATCACGCCGACGCGCGTGTGGGACTGGGCCATGCGCAAGATCGGCATGCTGAACGAGCGCACGGTCAACACCAAGACGATCCGCTCGACGACGGTCTCGCCCGTGTCGTCCAAGGTGTCGTCACTCGACGCGGCTCTCGCGAACGCGAGCAACGGCCGCGGCCCTGTCGCGCACGCGTAATTATTCGGCGGGCGGCGGCGGCAGCTTCAGCGCCTCGTCGAGGACCTGATTGAAGACATCGACGGGCTGCGCGCCCGAGACGGCAACCTGCCGTTGGAAGATGAAGAACGGTGCGCCACTGATGCCGAGCTTCTGCGGCACTTGCTGCTCGGCGCGCGTTTGAGCGAGCTGTGCTTCGTCGGTGACAACCGCACGCGCAGCCTCCGCGGTGAAGCCGTGCTTGGTCGCGAGATCGACGAGCGTGTCGACATCCGTGATGTTCTTCCCCTCGAGGAAGTTCGCGGCGAACAGCGCCTTGGAGAGCGCCGGCTGCGTGCCGAGCGGGATCGCCGCGCGCAGTAGCGTGTGAGCGCGGACGGTCGGATACATCATCGCCGCCTTCGACAGGTCTAGCTCGATGCCGACAGTGCGCGCCTCGGACTCCACACGCGCGAACATCGGCTTCGGATCGCGCCCGTAGCGCTGCTTCAGCATCTCGGGGACGTTCTTGCCCTCCTCGGGCGTGCTCGGGTCGAGCAGGAACGTGTGGTACGTGATCTTGGCGTCGATGCCGCGCTTGGTGAGCACCTGATCGAGGCGCTCGGTGCCGATGAAGCACCACGGACAAACCACGTCGCTGAAGATATCGATCTCGATGCTCACCGCGTGACTGTGGCGGGAGCAGCGGCCGGCGGCAAGTCAGCGACGGCAACACTGTGTTGTCGCCGGAGCTCGACGTCGGCCCACAGTGCCAGGTGGTCCGACACGTCCGATGCGTGCGCGGTCGCAAAGGCGGACGTCGCGAAGCCGCGGGTGTAGATCGCGTCGAGCTTCATCCCCAGGACGCGCGACGTGGGCCCCGACCGCGTGACCGGCGTCTCGAAGTTGTTTGCGCGCATGAGCTTCTCGAGGTGCGCGTCCTGGTGCCCGAACGGAATGGGTACGATGCCGTGAAACCACGAGAACGGACTCGAGTTGAAGTCGCCAGCCATGAGGATCGGCGTCGTGACGTGCGCCGCGTGCTCGAGGATCGGCATCATCTGCCGGCGGCGCTCGGCGACGGTGAGGCGGTTCGTCAGGTGCACCGCATACACGGTCACGGGCTGGTCGTCGACGAGGATCGTCGCGACGAGCGCGACGCGCCGACCCGAGTTGATGTGCACGTCGATGTCGGGTAGCTCGAGCACCTCCGTCGACAGGATGGGCGCGCGCGACAGGATCGCGACTCCATCGGAGCCATCGCCTTGCATGTGACCCGGCGCGTAGGCGGCGTGCATACCGAGCTCCTTCGCGAGCGCGCACGCGGGGCTGCAGAGATCCGCGGTCGGTTCGATGCGATGGATCTCCTCGAGCAGGATCAGATCCGCTTCGCGCAACACCGGCTCGCTCCGTACGCCACGGATGACGTTCGCCGCCGTCTCGCGGTGCACGTTGAACGTCACGATGCGCAGCCGCGAGGGCAGGGCAGTCGCCATCTGATCCGCGGTGTCGGGCGTCGTGTGCACCACAGGACGCGTGAGCTCGACGGACACATCGGGCGGCCGCGTGCGGACCATGCACGCCGAGAGCGCCATCGCGAGCGCGATCGCGAGTGCGACCGAGCGGACGACATGGATCGCGGCGCGCCCGTAGGTGGAATCGCGCCGGCGCGTCGGTTCAGACATTTCCATCGAGACCCAGAACGTGCCCATCGCGTTCGCCCCTCCCAAGGGCGTTGCCGTCGAGAGCCAACGAGGACGCGGACTTGCCACTCGTTGCCGATAACTTCGGCCTGCGCGCCGAGCTCGGGAACCGTCGGCGAGGAACGCTGTCATAGCCCACGTGATGCGCGAGTACACCGCCGCGCGAAGCCCTCGCACGTCTGCGATCGAGGTCGTCGCGCAGATGGGCGATACGGTCATCGACGTCAAACAGTGCGTCGCCCAGCGTCGGAGTCGCACGTGGCTCGTCGCGACGAGCGCGCTCTGTCTCCTGACGTCAGCGCTCGCATTCAACGCATCCCTGGATCGCGCTGCCGAGAACGCAGCAGCGCTACTCCAGCACCTCGCGACGAAGCACCCAGCGTATTCGTTCCGACCGATTGCTCAGAGTCCCGCGATCAGTGTCGTCGTTCTTGCGGGACTCGGCATCGCGCTCGTCACAGCGGTCGCAGCCTTGCTGCGCGGTCGTCGCGAACGTTCGGACTATCGCGTCGGTACCGCACCTGGCGTGGATCTCGCGCTCGCGAGCACGGCCGACGCCGCGTTTCCGCTGTTCGTGCGGATCGGAGACGCGTACGTCGTCACCGTCACAAATGACCTCCTCGGTGAGCTGAGTGTCGACGGAGCGGCGGTCTCGCTGGCCGAGCTCGCGCAAGGTCACAGCGCGCGGCCTTCCTCACGCGTCGCGAATGCGATCGAGATCCCGATTCCACGGCGCGCGAAGATCCGCGTCGGATTCGGCGCCGTCATCGTGCACGCGTCATCGATCGACGAACCGTTACCGATCTCGCTTCGGCCTCGCGCAGTGATCTCCCGCACTGCGATCGCGAGTGCTGCGGTCGCTCTCGCGCTCTATGGCGGAATCACATCGCTCGAATTCGAGCTCGAGCTCGACGCCGACGCGGAAGATGGGGGAATCGCGATCTGGCCCGGTGAGCCCATCGACGGCGAGCTCGTGGACGCGATCGGCGACGACGACGGCGGAACATCCACGCACGACGACGACAGCGGAACATCCACGCACGACGACGGCAGCGAGGACGTCGCCTACCTCGCACCGACCCTGCAACTCCAATTCCGCGAGCCAGGACCGCCCCAGTTGGTTCCGGTGGGGCTCGCGCGCGAGCTGGCGATCGCGTCCGCGCTGCACGCTGGCTGGCTTGACTCGGCCGCACTCCGCACGGGCATCACGAGCCTCGTCGCGTCGACAGATCTCAGAGGTGGCTTCGACGGAACCGGCGTGTACCGAGAGAGCTCCAGCACCGCCGCAATGTTTGCGGACCGGCGTCGCTTCGCGCCCGACGGTGGAGGCACCGGTTGGGGCGCGCTGTGTGACGACGGTTGCCGCTACAGCACGCTGGGCCACGGCAACGGCACGGGAGAGGGATACGACCCACGATCGCGGTCGATCCGCGGCGGCCGCGAACATCTCACGCGCGTGCCTGACTCGATCGCGCTCGGTCGGCCGACCCAGTCGGGTGGAATTCCGGTGGAGATCCTGCGTCGCTACTTCAAGCGTAAATCCGACGAGCTCTCTGGGTGTTTCGAAAAGGCGCTACTCGCGACACCGACGCTCTCGGGGACGGTGGTCACGGACTTCATCGTTGCGCCCGACGGCTCGGTACACGGTGCCAGCGCATCGGGGGCTGGCGATCTCGCGACGTGCGTCTCGAGCGTCGTCAGCAGCATGAAGTTCCCCGCGCCTGACGGCGGCCAGGCTGTCCGCGTCAGCTATCCACTGCAGTTTCGCGTTCCCGGCGCGGGCTAGCTCTTCTTCGCGGGGCGCTTCGGCTTGCTCAGGCCCTGCGTCGTCTCTGCTTTTGCGCGCGCCTTGGACATCGCCCAGCTGCAGATCGGGCAGTCCGCCGGCACGTGACCCTTCGCGGGGCAGTACTGGCGCCCGAAGTAGATCATCTGCAGATGCAGATCGTGCCAGCGCTCGACGGGGAACAGCGCCTTGCAGTCTCGCTCGACCTCTTCGACGTTGCGCGCGCGCGAAATCTGCCAGCGCCCCGCGAGCCGATGAATGTGCGTGTCGACGGGAAACGCAGGCTCGCCAAACGCCTGCGCCATCACGACGCTCGCCGTCTTGTGCCCCACACCGGGCAGCGCCTCGAGCGCTTCCATGTTCTGCGGCACGTTTCCGCCGTGCTGCTCGACGAGCATCCGACTCGTCGCCGCGAGCGCTCTTGCTTTCCCGGGCGCCAGGCCGCAGGTCTGGATGAACGGTTGGAGCTGCGCGGCAGTGAGCTTCGCCATCGCCACCGCGCTCGGTGCTTTCGCGAACAGCTTGGGCGTCACCATGTTCACGCGCGCGTCCGTGCACTGCGCCGACAGGATCACCGCGACGAGCAACTGGAACGCATCGGCGTGATCGAGCGGGATGCTCGGCGCGGGGATGTACTCGTCGAGCAGCTGCATGATCAGCCGCGCGCGGCCCGGTCGATCGCGCGGTGCGTCCTCGGGCCGAATCGACGGAGCGATATGCCGTTCGCTCACCGTCGGCTCGACGGCCTTTGGGCTCACTGATCGTCCTTGTCGTCGCCGCCGCCGCCGTTCCCCTGCGCACCAGTTCCACCGAGGCGCCGCACGAGCGCTTGCGCAGACGCATCGTCTGGCTCGGCGTATGTCGCTTCTTCGGCCTTCTTGATCGCGTCGGCGCGATTGCCCTTCTTGCTCAGGTACTCCGCTTCCGCCGTGAACGCGCGCGCCTTCCCCGGCTCGAGACGCTGCGCAGCGTGAAGCTCGTCGAGTGCCTCCGCATCCTGACCGCGTTGCATCAACATCTTGCCGAGCTGGAAGTGCCCGTTGCCGTTGTCGGGCGCGATCTGCGTCAAGCGCCGATACGCTCGCTCCGACGTGTCCGGATCGCCAAGACGGCGCGCGTTGCCGCCCCAGAATCGGTAGTAGTCGACCGCGGTGTCCGTCTTGCGATCGACGCCGAACCAGATCGCGAATCCGACGAGGAAGCCGATGCCGACGCGGGCCGCGAGGGTTTGCTCGCGCGTGGCGGCCACTGCGCCGATGCACATCGCAAGCGCGACGCACGCCACCGGTAGCGCCATATCGAAGTGCGTGAGGACCGCGAGTGCCATACCGCCCGCGACGCCGCCGAGCGCCATCCACCAGCTCGTGCCGATGCCGCGGATCGCAGCCGCGAGTGCGCCGAGCAGGGTGTCGCGATCCGCCGTCGCGCGCGACAGAGCCGCCGCGGTCGCTGCGTACACCTCGTTCGGTACGACGAGCAGATAGAAGCCGAGCATCAACCACGCGAACAGTCCGATCTCGAGACCGCTCGCGATGATGCCGACGTGGAACAGCACGCCCGCCGGCAGCGCGTAGAACCACGCACGGCGCGTCCACACGGCAAACGCGAGCGAAAACTCGAGCAGCACCGTCATCTTCGCGGCGGCCTTCATGTGAATCGTCGCATCGATCAGCGAGCGAACCGGGCCCTGTAACTGCAGCTCGAGCGCGCGGCCGTCCATCCACGCTGGATTGCACTTCGAGATCGCCGCGTAGAAATACAGGATGCCGAGCTGGATCAAGATCAGCCGCACCGCCCACGCACGCACCGGTTGCGCGGCCGGTGTTCCCGCCGGCTTCTCCCACGGCACGAAGCAGCTGAGCAGCAACACGAGCCACACCAGGTAGTGGTGCTGATACGAGTCGAGCTGACTCCCGAAATACAGCCACCCGTAGATCGCCGTGACGAGCGGCAAGAGGACGCGCGTCGCCACTCCGCACGCGATGAACGCGAACAACAACGACGCGACGAGCTCACCGATCGCAAAGCCAACGCGCCCCGGCCCGAGCGAATCCATCCACGGGAGGTTCGCGACGTTGAAGCCACCTGCGAAGTAGCGCGGCGCGTGGCTGATCTGCAGCAGCGCGTCGACGCCGAGCATGCCGAACACGATGAAGCGGAACACGAGCAACTTCGCCCACGGCACGTCGTAGCCGAAGAAGAACGCGGGGCTCGGTGCGGGCGGTAACGTCACTAGCTTCGCAGGGCCGTTCTTCGCTTCGGTCTTTGACGACTTCGACGACGACTTCGATGTCTTCTCGGGCCGCGACGCCGCTTTCTCCGGTGGTGCCTTCTCGGCGGTCGGGGTGTTGGCGCTCGCCGCCTGCGGAGCGTCCGCCTTCACCGCGGGGCGCTGGCCCTTCTTGCTGCGCTTCTTCGCCACCTAGAGCTCCGGCGCCTGGCAGACGTCGTGGCCGCCATACGTGGCGTTCGGTCGATCGAGATAGCTGCACGACAGCGTCACCACGACCTTCTTGCCGGGATTCTTCTCGCAGAGCTGCGCGCCCATCTTCTCGAGGACCGCGAACCGACCGCGCTTGGCGATCTCGACCCATGCTTCGTGAAACGTCGATCCCAGGTTCACCGGCGCGTCGTCGAGCGTGATGGTCGGCTGGCACTGCGCCGTGCGCATCGGCGAGAACATGCGCCACGCGAAGCGCTCGTCGTGCGGATCGCGATGCGCGATGTAGTAGCGCAGCGGCAACAGCAGCTGGATCGCCAGGAACGCGACGATGAACCGTCCGCGCCTGGTGCTGAGGAGTGCCGTCACCGCCGCAATCTACATCGTTCGCCCGCTACAGCGGCAGCGCTGCCTGCGAGACATGCTCGATGGGCCGCGGCGGCGGGAAATAGGTCAGATCTTCGTCGACGCGCGCGCCGGACGGCAGCGGGTGCCGGAGGACCAGCTGACCCGCCTCGACCGACGCGACCGGGTGCCCGTCCAGGTACAGCACCGCATTGCCGACCACCGCCGGCACGCGCGGCCCCGGCGCCAGAATCCCGACGAGATTCAGCGGATCCGTCGCTGCGACCCGACACACGCACGGCGCCGGCGCGGGATTGCGCACGCCTCGCAGCTCGTCCAACGCCTCCGGCAGCGCGAACTGCTCGCCCACAAACCCGCTCACGAACCGCCCGCCGCGGATCTCGCCCCGCGCTTCCAGCCGACGCAAGGCGACGAGAACGTCCCGCCACGGCGGCAAGCTCGACTCGCGCGTCACGAGATCACGAAACACGACGCCATAGCGCTGCAGCAACTGGCGCGCGGTCGCATCCGCATCGATCTCGGCCGTATCCGCCGCCGGCAGCAACGACCAGCGTCCTGCCGCCGTGGGCAACGAGCTCAGCGCATGGCCTGGTCGCCGATGATCGCGCGTCCGCGCTTTCTTGATCGCATCGGCCCACGTGCGCACCGGTGGAGGCGTGGCATCCCGCGCATCGCGCGCCTTGTCGAACAGGCTCTTCACCTCGCCCCGCTTGCGATCGACCAGCACGCGCAAGCTCGCAAAGCCATCCGCGCTCGCGATACCCGCACCGACGAGCTCCCACAGCGCATCCTCGATGTCCGCCGGCGCGAGCTTCAGCGCGCCCGCGATGTCGCCGAGGAACGACGCGCCGCGCGTGGACATTACGTCCCGCACTCTCACGGCGAGCTCCGACAGCGGAGCCGCTTCTCCCTGGGCGACGGCCGCGGCCGCACGCAACCACGGTGCATCGGCACGGAGCATCAGTGCGAGAGGCGCAGACCGACCCGGCGCAGTCCGCTTGGCGCGCATGACAGGTTCGTTGGTGCGCGTCGCCGCGTGCCCGTTGGTGTGCGCCGTCGCGTCGCCGTTGGATGCGCGGCTCGACGAGGAATTGCCCGTTCCGCGCGGATCCGGCACTGCGTTCATGGAACCGGAATGTCGCGGGAACCCGTGCCGCGGATCCGGCAACCCGTTCATCGGACCGCGACCCTCATGGAACGTACCGCGCGGTTCGGGCAGCCCGTTCATCGAGTCACGCGGCACCTGCGACGCATCGCCCGTGTTCGAGCCCTCGTTCGTCGAGCGTCCGCGAACCGGCGACGCGTCGCGCGCGTCAGCTGCATCGATCAGCGCATTCGCGATCGCTCCCAGCTCGGGATCCGCGTTGCGAACCTGTGCGAGCGCATCGCGCAGCGCATTCTCTCCATCGTCCGTTTCCTCGCCCTCCGCACGCTCGGCAGCGCGGCGCATCAGCGCAGACGTCGTGACGAGCTGCACGATGACCTGCTCGCCGTACCCCGGCGTGCGATTGCCCGTGAGCGCCTTCGCCGCCGCCGCAGCAATTTGCTCGCGCGTCGCCCCGCTGCGGCTCGCCGTATCCGCGGCGCGCTCGGCGATGTTGTACGGGTCATTGGGATCCGCCGAGCGCGGCTTTCGGCGCACCGGCTCCTCGGCGGGCTCCGTCTCGACGGTCGCAGCCGTGCGCGGCGACAACCGCGACCACACGACGTGCCCTGACAGACACAGCTGATCGAGCCAGCTCGGATCGTAGTTGCACAGACGCGCCGGCAGCACCTCGCGCTCCCACGCACCGGCCGCCGTCTCGAATCCCTGCAGCTGCTCGACGACGCGCGCGAGACCGTCCGCACCGATGACCTGCGTGTGCTTTGCGACGCGCTGCCACCGCACGAGGAACCGCATCAGCGCTGCCGCCGAGACAGGCTCGATCTCTCGACGGAGACGCGCGAGCGTCAGCCGATGGATGCGCGCGAGCACGCGCCGGTTGCACCACTCGAGGTGATAGAGCGTCGCCGAGTCATTCGCGGTTGCGAGCGCCGACCGCATCGCCACGCCGCGCATCGCCGACTGCGCGACGGTGCCTGCCTCCGTGAACGCGCCGCGCAGGATGCCGCCGTCGCCCTCCAGCGCGAGAAGCGCACCGAGCACGTCGTCGATCGGGAGGCCCAGCTCCATCGCCAGCGCCGGACCAGAAACTGGACCGCGGTGATCGAGGTGCGCAGCGACGATCTTCTGGATGGCTTCCTCGCGCGGCAGCGTCTTTGCCCACGTCGGCGTCTCGATGGCCGGTACGCACTCGACATCTTCGCCGAGGACCGCACGCATGACGCCGAGGCGCTCCGTCGCGACCCACGCGGCGACATCGTGATCAGTCGCCGCACGCCAGCGCATGCGCACCGCGCGACCGTTCGCCGCGAGTCCCGCGAACCAATCCTGTGCACCTGGCGCCAAGTCGCGACCGAGCGTCTCCGGCACCAACCACAGCGCGAGCAGCGCGTCGTGCAGCTCGTCGGCATCGCGCACGACCGGCGCCACTTCCTCTGCCGCCGCCAGGATCGCCGCAGGATCGAACGCGCCCACGTCATCGACGCCCGACGACGAGATGGTCGCCGTGGGCAAGCCGCGGCGCATCGTGACCGCACGCGTCCGGCGCTCTTCGAGCGGAGCGTCGTCGAGGAACGCGTACGGATTTGCGTTGATCAGCTCGTGTGACAGCGGGCTCGGCTCGACGGTGTCGCGCGCCATCACCTGGATCTCGCCGCGCTCGAGCTTCTCGATCATGCCGCGCAGACCCTCGAGGTCCATCGCTTCGACGAGGCAGTCGCGAATGGTCTCGTAGACGAGCGGGTGATCCGGAACTTCACGCGGCCCCGCGATGTTCTCGCCGCACGCGACCGCTTGCGGAAACACGACCGAGAGCGTGTCGGCCGCGCGCATCTTCACGAGGTGCGGCGGAATCCTCTTGCCGGCACGGCGGCGCAGCACCGTGAGCGAGCGCGTGACGTTCCAGCGCCAGCGGATCTCGAACATCGGGCGGTCGAGCAGCGCTTGCACGAGCGTCTCCTCGGCCTGGTGCGACGGTACGTAGCCGAACACCGTATCGAGCGGGAAGCTGTGCGGCTGGCCGAGCGAGATGACGATGCCATCGTCGGTCGCCGCCGCTTGCAGCTCGAAGTCGAACGTGACGCAGAACTTCTTGCGCAGCGCGAGGCCCCAGGCGCGGTTGATGCGTCCGCCGAGCGGGCTGTGCAGCACGAGCTGCATGCCGCCGCCCTCGTCGAAGAACCGCTCCGCGATCAGGAGATTGTTGCGAGGCAGCCCGCCGAGCGCCATGCGCGATGCAGCGAGGTACGCGACGAGCTGCTGCGCGGCCTTGTGCGCGATCGAGCACTCGTCGACGAGCCACGCCGCGAGCACATCGAGGTCCGTGGACTGGCCGAGCCGCCGATCGATCTCGCCTCGCAGGTCACTCACTTCATCGGAGAGCTCGCGCGTGCGGGCAGGGGCCTCGCCAAACCAGAACGGGATCGTCGGTGGTTGCCCCTTCGCATCCTCGACGATGACCTTGCTCATCTCGACGCGGCGGATCCTCCAGGCCGTATTGCCGAGCTGGAAGATATCGCCCGCCGACGATTCGATCGCGAAGTCCTCGTCGACCTCGCCGACCTTCATCTCCTCCGGCCACTGCACGACGGAGTAGTTGTTGTTGTCGGGAATCGCGCCGCCGCACGTGATGGCAGCGAGCCGCGCACCGCGCCGGCCTTTGATGGTGCCGCTGATGCGATCGCGATGAACGTGCGCGCCGACGCGCCCTCTGCGATCGCTCACGCCTTCGGCGAGCATCTCGAGGATCTGTTCTAGCTTGGTGTCGTCGAGATTCGCGTACGGCGTGGCGCCGCGGATCATGTCGACGAGCTCCTCCTCGGGCAGATCCTCCGCCGCGCACGACGCGACGATCTGCTGCGCGAGGATATCGAGCGGTGCATCGCGTAGGACGATCTTGTCGAGGTTGCCGCGCTTCACGCCGCGGACGAGCGACGCGCACTCGACGAGCTGGTCGCGCGTCAATGCGAACAACCGTCCCTTGGGTGTGCCGCCGAGGTTGTGGCCCGAGCGACCGACGCGCTGCAACAGCGTCGCGATCGAGCGCGGCGAGCCGAGCTGCACGACAAGATCGACGGTGCCGACGTCGATGCCGAGCTCGAGCGACGCCGTCGCCACCGCGCACTTCACCTGCCCGAGCTTGAGCTTCTGCTCCGCAGCGAGGCGCAGCGCGCGCGACATGGATCCGTGATGCGCGACGACGTGCTCCTCCCCGAGCCGTTGCTCCAGTGCTGCTGCTGCGCGCTCGACGAGTCGCCGCGTGTTGACGAACACGATGGTCGACCGGTGCTGCTGCACGAGCTCCGCGATGCGGTCGTACACGCGACCGAACTGCTCCAGCGACGCGACCGCGCCGAGCTCGTCGTCGGTGATCTCGATGGCGAGATCGATCTCGCGCCGATGACCTGCGTCGACGATGTGGGGCAGGGCGCGCCGCGTGCCGACGAGCAACCGCGCGATCGTCTCGATCGGCTTCTGCGTCGCGGACAGTCCGACGCGCACGGGCACGCGGCCCGTCGACTGCCGCACCAGGCGGTCCAAGCGCTCCAGGGAGATGGCGAGATGCGCGCCGCGCTTGTCGCCCGCGACGGCGTGAATTTCGTCGACGATGACCGTGCGCAGCTGCCCGAGCGCCGCGCGGCCCTTCACCGTCGTCAACAGGATGTAGAGCGACTCCGGTGTGGTCACCAGGATGTGCGCGGGTCGCTTGGCCAATCGCGCTCGCTCGCTCGCCGGCGTATCACCCGTGCGTACCGCGACGCGGATCTCGGGCAGCACCACACCGCGCGCGGCCGCGTACTCGCGCAGCTCGGCGAGTGGGCCTTCCAGGTTGCGCTGCACGTCGTTGGACAGCGCCTTGAGCGGCGAGATGTAGAGGATGTCGGTGTGGTTCTCGAGCGGCGACTCCAGCCCGCGCCGCACGAGCGCATCCATGCACGCGAGGAACGCCGCGAGCGTCTTACCGGAGCCGGTCGGTGCGGCGATCAGGACGTCTTCGCCGGCGGCAATGCGCGGCCAGCCCTCGCGCTGCGGGTCCGTCGGCGCACCAAACCGCTCGCGGAACCACCCCGCGACAAGCGGGTGGAAAGCGTCGAGCGGATCCACAACCTTCACGGTAGGCCAGCGTACACCCCCGGTCTGAGAATCGTGGCGATCCGGATCTCCCCCGCCGCTGTTCACTGACAATCAACTGTCAGAGTCCTCGTCGGAAAAATGCGGACGTCCACCCTGCGATCTGCAACCGCCGCGGATCGCCGAACCTCCCAGATCGGGTCTACTCCCCAGTCGTGACCGCCGAGCTGTACTCCGAGAACGTCATCGCACAGGGCGCTACCCCAACGTCCTGGATGCTCCTCACGCACGGGATCTATGGCAGCGGCGGCAACTGGCGCAGCGTCGCGAACAAGATCGTCACGCGTCGACCCGAGTGGGGCGTCGTGCTGATCGATCTGCGCGGGCACGGACGATCCGAGCACGGCAGACCACCTCACACCGTCGATGCCTGCGCCGACGACGTCGCCGCGCTCGCGACCACACTCGCGCTTCCCGTGCGCGCTCTCGCGGGCCATAGCTACGGCGGCAAGGTGATGCTCGCCGCGCGCGAGCTCATTCGCGTGGAGCAGACGTGGATGCTCGACTCGAGCCCGAGCATTCGGCCCGACTCGACGTCCACGGCGACCGATGACGAAGCGGTCACCGTCTACCACTTGCTCCGTCGCCTGCCGACCGCGTGGAAGTCGCGCGACGAGTTCGTCAAGGCCGTTGTCGCACAAGGCTTCGCGTTGCCGCTCGCGCAGTGGCTCGCGATGAACGTTGTCCCGGCGGACGGCGGCGGCTTCGCGCTGCGGTTCGACCTGGACGCGATGCAGTCCATGCTCGATGACTTCCGCCGCATCGATCGCTGGGCGCAGGCATTCGCCACCGATCGCGGACAGCTGGAGCTCGTCGTCGCCGATCGCGGGGGCGTCTTCACCCCGGCCGACCTGGAGCGTTTGAAGAACCCACCCCCGCAGGTCCACGTGCACCACGTCTCCGCCGGTCACTGGCTTCACGTCGAGGCCACCGCCGCCGTCGTCGAGCTGTTCGTGAGCGAGCTCCCACAATAAATCGTCCCGGGACGATATTTTTCATGACGGATTCACACGGGTCCCGACACGAACCCCAGCTGGTCATGGGTTTGCACCGTCGCTTCCCCAACTCCATGATCGTGCGTGGCGTCGAGGGGTTGAACGCGCACGCTGCCAGCGCCGTTGGCGGCGTGGGGACAGTCGTTCCCGCAGCGTTGTCAGCATCCGACACGCAAGCTCGCCGCCGCTCGGGTGTCTACGTCGGTATGGGGAGGGCTTCGCTCGTCGCGGTGATCGCGGCCACCTGGTTCGGCACCGCTGCTGCGGACCCGCGCGCCGCGCGCATCTCCGACGCGCCCAAGAGGACGACCGAGAAGCGCGACGCGTTCTGGACCGCACCCGACGCGTGCCCGACCGCCGATCAAGCCCGCGCTGCCGTCGCGAACCGGGCGACGATCAGTCTCGATGGCGTGCGTGTCGTCGTCTCCAAGAACGAGAAGACGTTCGTCGCGCAGATCCACGCGGGCTCGACGTTCTTCCGGACGCTCACCGACCGCGATTGCAGCTCCATCACGACCGCCGTCGCGATCGTCATCGCGCGCAACTGGACCGAGATCTCGAACCTCGTCGACCAAGCGCAGGCGCACGCGAACGATGCGCATCCCGCCCGCCCGGCAAAGCCGAAGCATCGCGACGTTCCCGTCGACACCGCGCAGATCGAGATCGATCCGCCCGTCTCCGCCGCTGACACGTCGATGAACGCCGCGGCGCCGGACGGTGGTTCGTCGTTCACGGTCGCGACGCTCGATTCGGCCGACGTCCCTCAGCTCGCGCCGATCGTCCGCCACGACGAGATCCGCTACGAGAACCCGAACATCATCGCGGGCCACTGGGGCGGCGGCCTCGGCGTCATCGGCCTCACCGGCGCGGGACCGCTCCCCGGCGTCAATGTCGGCGTCGAGATCTCGACGTACCTGCGTCGCGATTCGCAGTTCATCTCGGTCGGCGGTAGTCGCTGGGTCCCCTCCGACCAGCAGAGCCGGTTCAGGACGTCGCCCGTCACTCTCGACACCGCCGTCGTGCGCGCAGGTTGGAGCCCGCGGGACCGACCGCTGCGCGCGTGGGCCCTCGGCGAAGCGGG
Source organism: Kofleriaceae bacterium (assembly GCA_036499725.1). Lineage (GTDB taxonomy): Bacteria > Myxococcota_A > Polyangia > Haliangiales > Haliangiaceae > JABFXX01. The sequence continues at coordinate 112,273 of DASYDE010000022.1, read as the reverse complement.
CGTCATCCGCGGCGCGGGCAACATGCCGACCAACCGGTGGCTCGCGCTCGGTGGTGGCTTCGGTGTCGGGTGGCCCATGGCCAAATACGCCCGCCTGACCGGCTCGTTCGAGGTGGCGCTTCCGCTCGAGCGCGACTCGATCACCCCCGAAGAGGGCATCCCGTTCCGGCCCGGGCACATCACCGCCTGGTGTGCGTTCGGCCTCGAGGTTGGCTGGCGATGAAATGGTTCAAACCCCGTGATGGATCGGCTCTCCTGCCGACACCAACGCTGCAGATGACCGCGGTGGCGCAAGAGACAGCCCCGTTCCTTCTCGCCGACGAAGACCTCGAGGTGCTGTCCTTCGATGACGTCTACGCCGAGCATGTTGCCTACGTCTGGCGCGTGCTCCGCACGTTCGGCGTCGGGGACACGCAGCTCGAGGACGCCGTCCAGGACGTCTTCGTTGTCGTGCACCGCCGGCTCTCCGAGTGGGAAGGCCGCGCCGCGATCACGACCTGGCTGTTCGCGATCGCGCGCCGCGTTGCCTCCTCGCACCGCCGCAAAGCGACAACGTCCCGCGCGCGCACCGAGCCGCTCACCGACGATCCGGCCGGCACCTCCGACACGTTTGCCGCCATGTCGCGCGCACAAGCCGCCGCCACCGTCATGCGCATCCTCGAGACTCTCGACGAGGACAAGCGCGTCGTCTTCGCCCTCGTCGAGCTCGAGCAACTCGCCGTTCCCGAAGTCGCTCGCATGCTCGACCTCAACCTCAACACGACCTACTCGCGTCTCCGCCTCGCGCGCGCCGCGTTCGAAGCTGCCGTCAAAGCGCAGGTGAAACCATGAACGACCTCTCTCCCACCACTCGCGCTCTGCTTGACGCTGCGCGCGGCGGTCTCGGGCCCGACCCCTCCGCCGTTGCACGCATGCGCTCGGGCGTCGCCACCAAAGTCGCGGGCTCCGCGGCCGCCTCGGCCCTCGCCATCAAGATCGGCCTCGCGTGTGTCATCGCGACCGCAGGCATCACCGGCGCCGTGCACTACACCCGCTCGTCGTCGCCCCGCGCTCACACCAACGCGCCCGTCGCTATGCCTCGCGTCACCGCTGCCGCCGTCGCGCCGCACGTCGCGTCACCGACGGTCACGCCGTCCGTCGCGCCCGCCGGCATCGAGCTCTCGCGCGAGGTCGCGCTGATCGACTCCGCCAGCGCCTCGCTCGCACAGGGCACGCCGCTCGCCGCGCTCACGACGATGAAGCAGTACGCCGCCGAGGCGCGCGGCACCGGTCAGCTCGCCGAGGAAGCCGCCGCGATCGAAGTCGAAGCAACGTGCGCCGCCAAACTTCCTGACGCCGGCGCGAAGATCGCGCACTTCGATGTGCTCTACCCCCACTCGTCGCAACGCGCGCGCCTGACGACAGCCTGCAAATAATGTCTCGCTTCGCCTTCGCGTGCCTGCTGCTCGGCGCGTGCACGCTCACGCACGACGATCCGCCGCCGCCCACGCCGACGTCCTCGATGATCGAGGTGGCGACGTACCCCGCGATTCCGACGTCGAAGCTCGACATTCTGTTCCAGGTCGACAATTCCCCGTCCGTCGCGGATGTGCAGCAGGCGTTCGTGGGCGCACTGCCCGACTTCCTTGCTGCGATCGATGTTAACGGCCGCCCGGATCTGCACATCGGCGTCGTCAACTCCGACCTCGGTACGTCGGCGTCCACGACGCCCCCTGCGCCAGCGCTGGGCAACCGCGCAGGCGAAGGGTTCGCCGGCAACCTCCAGGTCTCCAACGCTCCCGTCAGCGGCACCTTCATCAGTGATGTCAGCGTCGAGGGTCCCGTTGGTCGCAACGTGAACTACACCGGCGACCTCGTGAGCGCCCTGGGCACGATGTTGAAAGTCGGCGCCGTCGGCTGTGGCTTCGAGCAGCAACTCCGCGCGACGCGTGAAGCGCTCGACGGAAATTCGAACAACGCGGGCTTCGCGCGTTCCGACGCAAACCTGCTCGTCGTCGTGCTCACCGACGAAGACGACTGCTCGGTGCGTGACAGCGCGATGTTCCAGGCCTCCGCCGAGCTCGGCACGGTTCAATCGTTCCGCTGCACTCGGTTCGGCGTGACATGCGATCAACCTCTCGATAGTGAGGGCACCAAGACCAACTGTCGTCCCGACGAAGCGTCGGCGTATGTCGACGGCATCCAGTCGTACACGGACTTCTTTTCGTCGCTGCGCGGTGATCGCGCTCGCACCGCTGTCGCTGTCATCGCGGCACCACCAACGCCGTTCGCCGTCGAGTTGCGGACGCTCGCCGGCACACATACATCGGAGCTCGCGCTCGCGCACGGCTGCGACTGGGAAGGAAGCACGGGGCCAGAGGTCGGGGATCCGGGCGTTCGCCTCGCCGCGCTCACCGACCAACTGCAGAGCCACGGCCTCTTCCATACCGTCTGCCAGCAGAACCAGCGCCAACATGCGCGCGAGATCGTGAACCTCGCGAACCAGATGGCGGGCATCGCTTGCCTCGACACGAGAGCGGTCGACGCGACCCTGTGCGACGTAACAGTCGACGGAGCGAGCGGAACGCGGAAGATTCCCGCGTGCGACGGAGCAGCGACGGATTGCTTCGAGCTGGTCACCGACGCGGCCGCGTGCCCGACTACCGTCGACAACACGCGGCTCGTCACGCACCTATCGTCGCCAACGTCCGACGAGTACGTACGCGTCAGCTGCAGTCAGCGCTAAGCTTCTGATCATGCGTCGCGCTCTATTCCTCGGGTTGCTCGTCGCATGCGGTGACGACCATCCGACGTACCAAGACCCGGCGTCGATCGAGGTCGCGAGCTACGCGGCCGTGGCGTCGAACAAGCTCGATGTGCTGTTCCAGATGGACAACACCGCTCTCGACATGCAGGTGAACTTCGTCGACAGCCTGGCGCCGTTGTTCCCGGCGATCGCATCGATTCTCGGCCCGCAGCGGAGTCTCCACATCGGCGTCGTGACGTCGGACATGGGAACGAGCACGTCGATGACGCCAACGCCCGCGTTCGATCTCGGGGGCTGCAAGGGCAAAGGCCTGGATGGCGCGCTGGTGAACTACAGCCAGAGCACCACGGAACTCTATCTCGTCGACGAGGTCGACGGGCAGGGTGCCCCGCACGTTAACTACACCGGTGATCTGCTGAGCACCGTCGGGACGATGCTCGAGGTCGGAGCGTTGGGCTGTGGTTTCGAGCAGATCCTCGCGGGCACGCAGCGCGCGTTCGAGAATCCGGTGAACGCAGGCTTCGTGCGCGACGATGCGAACCTGCTCGTCGTCATGATCTCCGACGAGGATGACTGCTCGGTTCGCGATCAGTCGATCTTCACAGCATCACCGGAGCTCGGTGACCTGCAGTCGTATCGTTGCACGCACTACGGTGTCGTCTGCGATCAGCCGATCGATTCTGTCGGAACCAAGACGGGCTGCCACGCCAACGAAGAGTCGCAGCTCATCGATCCGATCGGCCCCTACGTCGAGCGCTTGAAGAGCGTGAAGAGCGATCCGGCACGCGTCGCGGTCTACGCGATGTCGGGGCCACCGACGCCGTTCGCGATCGAGCTCCGCACGCCGCCGGGTGTGACTGGTCCGCCCGAGCCCGCGCTCGCTCACTCCTGCGCCTATCAAGGCAACTTCGGTCCTGAAGTCGCTGATCCCGCCGTGCGGCTCGCCGAGTTTGCGGCCGGGTTCGGTGCGAATGGCGCGTTCGCAGATGACTGCGCCGTCAACCTCACGCCGCGCATGGCCGGCATCGCGCAGCTGGTGAAGAATATGTCGGGCGTCGTCTGTCTCGACACGACGAGGCTCGGCGACAGCGACACGCTCCCTGGCGTCCAACCGCTCTGCACCGTCGAGGTCGATACCGGGCCGAGCAGCACGCCGCGCGCGATCCCCGCGTGTGACGGAGCGAGTGACGATTGCTTCGAGATCACGACCGACGAGACGGCGTGCCCCGACACGACCGATCATGCGCGGCTCGTCGTGCATGTCTCGACTCCGTCGCCCGACGAGTACGTGCGCGCGAGTTGCTTTGCGCCGAGCTGAGTGCTTGCTCGCAGTCGTCGCGCTCGGAGCGTGCGGTGACAACATCGAGGTGTTCGAGGAGCAGCCGTCGATCGAGGTGGCACACTACGCGGCACTGCAAGCGGGCAAGCTCGACATGCTGTTCGTCATGGATCCGACGATGGGCTCGGAGCCCGCGCGCGATCTCGGCAACCAAGCTTCGACGCTCTTCGACGCGCTCGCCGGCACGGACGTCCGCGTCGGCGTCACGACCTCGGACCTCGGCACCACAACGTCCGTGGATCGCGCGACTTCCTCGCCGGCATTCAACGCCTGCGCCGGCGCTGGCGACGATGGCGTGCTGACCGTCGTGACCGACGCGACGAGTGACACCGTCAAAGCTGCGCTGCACGTCGACCTCGGCGGATGTGAATTCGAGCAGCCACTCGGCGCAATGGCGCGCGCGTTCGACAATCCCGCGAACGCCGGCTTCCTGCGCGACGACGCGAACCTGCTCGTCGTGCTGATGAGCAGCCAGGACGATTGCTCGGTCCGCGATGCGGCGATGTTCGATCCGACCGACGACGCGGCACTCGGTTTCCGGTGGGCCTTTCGCTGCACGCGGTTTGGCGTCGAGTGCGACCAACCTATTCGCGAGCCGGGAATGAAGACGAGGTGCCACGCAAACGAGACGTCACGCCTGATCGAGCACGTCGGCACGTACATCGCTCGCTTGCAGCTCGAGAAGCCCGACCCCACGCGAGTCGCCACCTACGCGCTGTCGGGGCCGTTGGAACCAGTGCAGGTGATCGGTGGGGCGTATCTCCTCGCGCCGTCGTGCATGTATCCGAACGGTGGGTCTCCTGGGCGGTCGATGCCAGGCATCCGCCTCGCCGACTTCACGAGTGCGTTCGAGAACAACGGCTACGGCACTATCTGCGAGTCCAACTATGTCGGTCAGCTGAACGAGATAGGCACGCTCGCGAAGCGCATGGCAGGCGTGACGTGCCTCGATACGGCGAAGCTGCTCGATAGCGGATCGCAGCCGGGCATTCAGCCGTCGTGCGCGGTGACGATCGAGGGGTCCAACAGCATCCGGTCGCTCCACGAATGCGCGGACGACGTCACGACGGATTGCTTCCAGGTCCTGCGCGACGTGACTGCGTGCCCGAACGGCGACTCGCTGCGGCTCGATGTTCCACTCGCGAATCCGTCGCCCGACGAGCACGTGCGCGCGCGCTGCGTAGTCTCGTACTAGGCGCGATGTTCCCGCAGAAGGGATCAGGCGTGGGATCAGGCGCTGCGGTACTGCGAGTGTCGCCAACTCCCTCCGTTCGGCGGCAGTCGTGTTTCCGCGGAAACGCGAACAAGCGCGGTAGCAAACACGCGCGTTCCAACGAACCCGGATCCATGCTCAAGTTCCGCGGCGCCCGCGTGCTTCTCGACGAGCGAGGTCTCGCGGCTCCGCTGCTCGATCGCGTGAGAGAGCTAGATCTGCGCGGCCCCACGCCCATCACGGACGACGATCGCCAGATGCGAATCGTGTGGGCGAAGAAGATGGTGGAGCGCGCCAAGCGCGGCGATCTCGAGGCGCACTACCGCACGCACTGGTTGCTGTTCCAGTTGCTCGAGGACTACTACGCGTTACGCGGGCGCTGGTACCGCGGCCCGAAGGAGGCGTTCGCGACGATGGAGCCGACGATCCGCGCGTTGTTCGAGCGCGCGCTCGCACCGGGGGCTCCGATGGGTTCGCTCGTCGCGCTCGTCGCGGCGGTGGCCACTTAGCCCGAGGATTCGTCTTCGGAGGGCGGCGTCTCGATGCGCGGCTTCGCGAGCTCGCGGGGCGGGAGGAGCTCGTCCTCGATGCGCACTTCAGCGGCCATGAAGATGGCGGCGTCGAGCTTCTTGAACGAGCGCTTCTTGTAGAACGCGAGCGCGGTCTCGTTGTTTTCGGCGACTTCGAGGACGAGGTGGTTGAGGCCGTGCACGCGCGCGAGGTGGTGCAGCTGCTCCATCGCGAACGAGCCGACGCCGCGACCGTGATAGTCCGGGTGGACTGCCAGCTCGTCGACGAACAGCGGGCGCATGTCGCGCTTCTCGAAGTAGCGCGGGTTGATCCAGTTGTCGGAGCCGGTGACCTCGTAGCTGCACTCGGCGTAGGCCACGATGTCGCTGCCGACCTCGAAGATGAGCTGATCGATGCCCTCTTCTTCGAAGATCTCTTCGAAGCGATGCTTGCTGCGCGGGCGCTGGTACTCGACGGTCTCGAGGTTCACGTCGCGAAAGGAGATCTTGAGGAACTCCCATACACGGTTGATGTCGCGGCGCTGCATGTGGCGCACCGCGATCTCCTGCTGGGGCGGCTTCTTCTTGCCGCCCTTGGCCTTGGGAATCGGTTTTGCGGCCGATTTGGAAGGCGATTTGGAGGCCGTCGCCGGGACCGGTACTGCACCGGTCTTGCCGGGGGTGCGCTTGCGCGCCATGGGGGCAGCAAACCGCGGGGCGCTCGTCGCCGCAAGTTACTTGGGCGAAATCCGACCGTTAGAGGGGTCAGGAGCCGACGCGCTTGACGAATTGCGTGATGCGCTCGACGAATGCGGCCTTGTGGTGGCGGTCGAACTCGGCCCAGGTCGAGAACGTCGTGGGGTCGGCGCGGTCGACGAAGATCTTGCCGAGGAGGTGGTCGACCTCGTGCTGGAAGGTGCCCGCCTTGAGGCCGCGCACGACCTCGTCGATCGGATTTCCGTGGCGGTCCCAGGCCTCGACCCGCACTGCCACATGGCGTCGCACCATGCCGCGGAGGTTGGGGACGGAGAGGCAGCCCTCGTTGTTCTCGAACATCTCGTCGTCGACCGGCGTGAGGACCGGGTTCACGAGGATGGTCAGGGGGATGTTCGGCTTGTACGGATAGCGCGGGTTGTCGCGGACGTGGATGGCGCAGATGCGGACGGCCTCGTAGACCTGGATCGCGGCCAGACCCGCCCCGTCGGCGTCGTGCATGGTCTCGATGAGGTCGTCGATGAACGCCTGCATCGCCGGCGTGGCCAGCTCCTCGCGACTCACGTCGCGTGCGGTCTGTCGCAGGACCGGGTGCCCGATCTGCGCGATCTTCCGAATCGCCATGTGAGGCACTTTAGCAGGGCGCGAACGAGGCGTTACAGGTGCTGTAGGGGCTGCCAGAACGCAATTGGTCGATCGGGTAGCGGGTTTGTGTATAACCCCGCCTTCACTAGGAGAGGTTCCATGCGCATTTCCGTTCTTCTCGTCTCTTCCGCTGTCGCCGCTACTGCTTGGTTCGCCGCTTGTGGTGGTGGCGGTGGTGGTTCGGGAAACATGGGCCCCGACGCGGGTTCGGGTTCGGGCTCGGGTTCGGGTTCCGGCTCGGGCGGCGCCTCTCAAGGCATCGGCAAGATCTGCAACGCGACCACGATGTGCGCTGCAGGTTTCGACTGCCTCACCACCTCGGCCACCGCGACGAACGGTTTCTGCGGTTTCCCGTGCGGTTCGACGACGACCGGCAGTCCTCCGACGGACGGTCAGACGATCTGCGCGGGCGCGACGCCCATGTCTCCGTCCGGCACGCCGCTCTGCGCGGTCGGTCTCGCTGGCAGCGGCTCTGGCAGCGCGAAGGACTGGGAGTGCGCTCTCGCGTGCGGCACGTACATGGGCCAGAACCTCGGCGATTGCCCGACCGGCCTGACCTGCTCCAGCAACCTCTGCAAGCCGTAGTTCGAGGCCGTCCGTCGACGGCTACTTGACGTCGGCGCCCACGGCGTCGGCGATCGATGACAGACCCGCGGCGCGCACGTGCGCTGCGAGCCCGCGCTGCACGCGGCGTGGCCATCCCGGCCCGCCGTAGATGAACGCGGTGTAGCCCTGCACGAGCGTCGCTCCGGCGCGAATGCGGGCCCACGCGTCGTCAGCGGTCTCGATGCCACCTACAGAAACGAGCGTTGCGCGCGTACCTACGCGTGCGCGCAGCCGGCGCAGCACGTCGAGCGAGCGCTGCTTGAGTGGCGCGCCGGAGAGTCCGCCCGCACCGAGCGCGGTGACCTCCGCTTCCGGCGTCGCGAGGCCCGCGCGCGAGATGGTCGTGTTGGTCGCGATGATGCCGTCCAGCGAGAGCTCGAGCGCGAGATCCGCAACGGCGTCGACATCTTCGTCGGCGAGGTCGGGCGCGATCTTCACGAGCAGCGGCACGCGCCGATCCGGCGACGCCGCATCACACGCCGCGCGAACGGCTGCGAGCAACGGCCGCAGCTTGTCGACCGCTTGCAGGTTGCGCAGGCCCGGCGTGTTCGGCGAGCTGACGTTCACGACCATGTAGTCCGCGTTCGGCGCCAACGCCCGTGCACTCGCCTCGAAGTCCGGAATCGCATCTTCCTCGGCGACCTTCTTGGTCTTGCCGATGTTCACGCCGATCACGGTCTCGGGCCGGCGCACGAGCCGTGCTGCAGCCGCCGCTGCGCCGTGATTGTTGAACCCCATGCGATTCACGAGCGCGCGATCGCGCACGACGCGAAACAGCCGCGGCTTGGGATTGCCCGGCTGCGCTTCGGCGGTGACCGTCCCGATCTCGACGAAGCCAAAGCCCAGGCCGAGCAGCGCGCGCGGCCCCTCCGCGTCCTTGTCGAAACCCGCCGCCATGCCGAGCGGCCCCGGCAGCTCCTTGCCGAACGCGGTCACGCGCAGCACCGGATCGCGCGGCGCGTACCACCAGCGCACGAGGTGGCTCCAGCCCGGAATCGCCATCATGAACCGCAGCAGCGCGAACGAGACGCGGTGCACTGCCTCTGCCGGCAGCCGCTGCAGCACGAGCCAGTACAGCAGGCGATACACGCGGGCATCCTACGCGGGCGGGTTCCCGAGCGTCGCGCTGCCCGTTCGCATAATCCGAACACTTCGCGCGCACGAGATCGCACTTGAGTATTCTCCGCGCGGTCATGCGCGTCTTGCTCACAGGTTCGTCGGGCTGGTTGGGCCGGTTTCTCGCGCCGCGCCTGGCCGCCGTCGGTCATACGGTCATCGGTCTCGATGTCGCACCGGGCGAGCACACGCAGATCGTCGGTACGGTCGCGGATCGCGCCATCGTGGAACGCGCGTTCGAGCGCGGCATCGATGCGGTGATCCACGCGGCGGCGCTGCACAAGCCAGACATCGCGCGGTACGACGAGCAGACGTTCGTCGACGTGAACGTCACGGGCACGCTGAACCTATTGACGGCGGCGCACGCCGCGAAGCACGACCGCTTTGTGTTCACATCGACGACATCGCTGATGATCAGTCAGGCGATCCGCGACGAGGCGAGCGACCACGCCGTCTGGCTCGACGAATCCAGCGGGCCCCTCGCGCCCCGCAATATCTACGGCGTGACCAAGCTCGCCGCCGAAGGTCTGTGCCGCATCTACGCCGAGCGTGGTCTCGCGTCGGTGGTGATCCGCACGGGCCGCTTCTTCCCCGAGGACGACGACACGCACGCTGCGCCATCGGGCGAGAACCTCAAGGCGAACGAGTTTCTGCATCGTCGGCTCACCGTGGAGGATGCGGCCGACGCGCACATCGCCGCGCTCGATCGCGCGCCTGCTCTCGGGTTCGATCTCTTCGTGCTCTCGGCGCTCACACCGTTCCATCGCACCGACGCTCGCGAGCTCAAGCGCAATGCCGCCGGCGTGATCGCGAAGTACTTTCCCGACGCCGCCGCGCTGTACCGCGCCCGCGGCTGGACGCTGCCCGCGAGCATCGGTCGCGTGTACGACGCGCGCGCTGCCGTCGAGCGGCTCGGATTTCGCTGCCAGACGGACTTCGCGGCCGTGTTGGATTCGCTCCGCACGGGCCGAGCGCTGCCGTTCGCGCATGACGCCAGCTACGTGTCGCCTCAGGAGGCTGCCAAGACGGTCGACCGCGTCAGGTAGGCGCTAAACCGAAGCATCACATCGAGAGATCTGTTGGGGAGGCGCGAGGAGGACGTCGATACTGGTTGGGGCGCGCCCCGCGCGATGCCGCACTCTCTAGCGTAGGATTCGGTCGTGCCCGACTTTGCGTTCGCGACGTGCTTGCCTGGAATCGAGGCAGCCGTGAAACGTGAAGTCGCGCGCACGCGGCCCGAGCTGCGGTTTGCCTATTCGCGGCCCGGATTGCTGACCTTTCGCGCGCCGGGCGAGCTGACACCCGACGACGTTTCCGGATCCGTGTTCGCGCGCGTGTGGGGCCGGTCGGTCGGCGCGGCGCGCGATGTCCCGGAAGCGTCTGCGCAGCTCGCGACGCTGAAGCCGAACCGCGTGCATGTCTTTTTGCGCGATCCCGATGGAGATGCGGCGCTGCTCGAACCGTGGCACGCATTCGACTCGATCGCACCGAGCGGCGACGCGCAGGTCGGCGACCTCGTCGCGGATGTGATCGTTGGCCCGGCAGGAGAACCGGCGTGGCTCGGTGCGCATCGCCATGTCGCGGGATTGCCAGCGACGGCCGGTGGCGTCGAGCCCGCGCATGTCCCCGCGGATTCACCGTCGCGCGCGTTCGCGAAGATCGAAGAAGCGATCGCGTGGGCGAAGCTGCCCGTGAGAGCAGGGCAGGTCGCGCTCGAGATCGGTGCCGCGCCGGGTGGTGCGGTGCTCGCGTTGGCGCGTCGCGGGTTGGAGGTATGGGCGTGCGATACCGGCGATCTCGCGCCGAACGTCGTGGCGACGAAGGGCGTGCATCACCTCGCGAAGAAGGTCGGCGCCGTGCGCTGGGAGGAGCTGCCGCCGCGCATCGACTGGCTGCTGTGCGACGTGAACCTCGCGCCGCAAGTCGCGCTGCACGAGCTCGCTCGATTGATGCCGAAGCTGCGCCCGACGCTCGAGGGCGCCGTGATCACGCTGAAGATGAACGACTGGGCGTTCGTCGACGAGCTGCCGAAGCTGGTCGACCGCATCAAGGAGATGGGCCTGCCGAACGTTCGCCTGCGCCACTTGCCGGCCAATCGCCGCGAAGTCTGCGCCGTCGCGCTCCCGTAGTCGCTGCGCGTTTGATCTTGACGGCGCGACCTATCGTGGATAAAAAGTATCCAGGATAAAGAGAAGCGACGATGAAGCTCGGAGACGGCGTCGAACAAGCGATTCACTGCGTGCTGGTCCTCTCGGCACTCGGCGAGGACGAAGTCCTGCCCGCTGCATCGCTGGCCGAATTTCACGGCGTATCGTCGAGCTTCCTCTTGAAGCACCTGCAGGCGCTGTCTGCCGCGAGCATCATCGTCAGCGTACCGGGCCCCAAGGGCGGCTATCGGCTCGCGCGTGCTGCGGACAAGATCACGCTGCTCGACGTGGTCCTCGCCGTCGAGGGAGCAGAGCCCGCGTTTCGCTGTAGCGAGATCCGGCAGCGCGGTCCTGCGCCCGTCGACGCCAAGTTCTTCAAGTCGCCGTGCGCCGTCAACGCCGCGATGCTGCGTGCCGAGAAGGCGTATCGCAGCGAGCTCGCGAACGTCGCCATCACTGATTTGAGTGCCCCTCCGCGGTCGTCACTTGGCGCCGCGATCACCGAACGCGTCTGCGGGTTCATCGAGCTCAATGCCAGACGCCAACCTCGTTCCGAAGGGAAGTGACCCATGGAAACGCGCTTCGATATTGCGACCTCTGCTCCTGACGCTCTGAAGGCGATGTACCAGCTCGAGGGCTACATCCAGAAAGAGAGCGGCCTGCCGCGCAATCTGATCCATCTGATCAAGTTGCGGGCGTCGATCATCAACGGCTGCGCGTATTGCGTGGACATGCACGTGAAGGAGGCGCGCCACGACAAGCTCTCCGAGCAATGGATCAACCTGGTCAGCGTGTGGCACGAGGCCCACGTGTACAGCGAGGTCGAGCGCGCGGTGCTGCGGTGGACGGATTCGCTGACGCTGCTCAGCCAGACCAAGGCGCCCGACGAGGACTTCGCGGAGCTCCGCAAGTTCTTCTCGGCGGCCGATTGCACGCGCATCACCGTCGCGATCGGCGCGATCAATATCTGGAATCGTCTCGCCGTCGGTGGCCGCAAGGCACACGCTGTCGACAAGGCCGCGTAGGTCCCGAGACAGCGAGATCGCTGTGAGACCGCGTGGCACGCACGGTGAACCACTGGGTGCATGCTCCGTGCGGTCACCATCATCGCCATGCTTTGCGCGACGGCCCGTGCGGAGACGCGCGGCGTGGTGCGCGCAGAGATTCTCCCGCTTTCTCTGACAGCGTCGGGTGACACGCCGTTGTTCGGTGATCGCGTCGACCGCGCGATCAGCATCTACAACCGCGTCGCGAGTGCACGCGGCGAGTCGCAGATCGATACGTCGGACGTGAGTGTGAGTGAAACGCTCTACATCGTCGCGCCCGGCATCGAGGCAGATGCGGGGCACTACTTGTTCCGCATGGAAGTGCCGATCGGCTTCGCGAACGACATGCGCTCGTACGGCCTCGGGCTGTATCCGCTCGGGTTGCAAACCGCCGTCGCGCGCGATGTCGTGCTGTACGGCAGCGCCGGCGGCTCGGCGAGCTGGCTCGATCGCAATGGCAGCGGCGATCGCGGTGGCCTCGTCACGGCTCGCGCGGCCGTCGGGGCGCGGATCTCGCGGCGCTTTCTCGCGGAGGTCGGTTATTCGGCGTTCGCGTTTGGCGGCAGCGTGAACACGTCCAAGCTCGACGACATGACGATCAACGCGAGCACGCCGCTGCCCGAACCCTCGTCGGTGATCACGGCTGGATCAGCGCGCAACCTCGTCGACGTGTCGCTCGGCTTGAGCTTCTAGCGCCAGGTTACCGAGTGAACGTCGGCGCAGCGCTTGGACGCGCGGGACGGCGCTCGCGCTCCGCGTAGAGCTTCTCGAATTCTTCGGGTATGTAGCGCAGGCCCAGCGGCGGCGGCGGATCGATCTGGATGTACGCGTTGTCGCGGATGCGCAGCGCGCGCACGCGAGCGAGGACCGCTTCCGGATCGCGCTGACCGGGCGTGCTGTCGAGGATCGCGATCGCGGCTTCGAGCGCCCGCGGCGAGACGGGCATGCCGCTCTCGTCGTCGGTGCGGAACTCGCAGGCGAGCAGCGCGACGCGCGCGACCCCCCACGACGGCGACGTGATCGCGGGCGCGAGCATGTCGAATCGCCCCGCCTCGAGATCGCGGCACGCCTGGCGCTCCATCGACGACTCGGCGGATGTGACGATCGGCGGATCCTGCTGCGCGACGATGCGATCGAGCGTCTCGATGAGCTCCGCGGCGAGATCGCCGTTGGGACCGAGCTCGGCGGCGGCCTTCGCGTACGGGTGCGCATCGACGTGGCGACCTTGGCCCGCGAGCGCGCGCGCCATCGCGTGAAGTCCGACGAGACGGGTCTCCCGGTTCGTGTCCGTCATCATCTGCCGCGCGATCTCCTCGCACTCGACCCACTCGCCGACGCGATAGAGCGCGGTCACGAACTGCATCTTGAGCTTGGGATCGGGCGCGCCCAGCGCGATCGCTCGGCGGCCGGCTTCGACGACAACGCCATCGTTCTCGGCCCAGCCGGCAGCGGCGGCGAGCGCGGCCCAATCCTCGGCGGTGCGGAACCGACGCGAGGCGTAGCGAAGGATCGGGACCGCGTCGACGAAGCGGCCGGAATCGACGAGGACCTTGCCGATCAAGCGCGGTGCTTCGGTGCGCTCGAAGTGCGAGAGGATCTTGACGGCCTCGTTGCCGCGACCCGTGCGAGCGAGCGCGACCGCGAGTGACTGCGCGCGCTTGGTGTTGCTCGGCTCCGTCGCGAGCGCCCAGCGCAGGTTCGGCACGGCGAGATCGAGGCGGTCCGAGTTCGCGGCGGCGATCCCGGCGGCGAGAGCCGAATCACCGTCGATCGGCGGATTGAGGTTCGCGCGCGTCCACAGCGGAGCGAGCTGCGCGAGTGCGATCGGGCGCTCCGATGCGGTGGCTGCGGTCATCGCGCGACAGGCAGCGGCAAAGCCCTCGACGGGGCGACCGGAGGAGAGCATGCACGTCGCGGCACCGAGCCACGGCGCGCACACGCCCGTCGGGTTTGCGAGCGCAGCGAGCCAGTGCACGTCGAGCGCGGGCCCGATCGGGGCGTTCGCGGCCGTCGCTGCCGACGACCACGCGAGGTACACGCGACCACCTTCGACGGCTCGAGCGCAGCGCGCGAACAGCATTGCTGCGGGTTCGTACTGCGACGGATCGGACGCGAGATCATGCGCGAGGCGCAGCTCCCAGCCGACGCGTTCGTCGCCGCGCAGGTAGCGCTGAACGTTCGGCAAGCCCGCGAGCATGCCCTCGAGGTACGCACCGTGCTCGGCTTCGAGATCGAGCGCGCGTTCGAGGCGCAGCATCCAGCTGTCGAACAGCCACTCCGGTCCCTTGCCGAGCGAATCGACGAGCCGCAGGAGCGCCGTCACCGCCGTGTGATCGAGCTGGTAGCGCGAGCGCCGCACGAGGTGCAGCGCCTCGGTCGCGATGTGGCGATACGCACCAGCGACAGGCGTCGGCGGACCCGCGGCGGCCTCGAAGTAGTTCACGAGCGCGATCCCGAGCGCGAGCAAGGCTCCACCAGCGTGCGCGTCGCGATCGCGGGCCGGTGGCACGAGCGCGGTCCACCACTCGTGGGCAAGCGCATCCGCAGCTTGGAGCGTGTTGTCGGTCGGCCACGCGAGGCGCGTCACGATCGCGGATGCCGTCGCTTGCGCTGCGGGCACCGCGCCGATGAGCTCGCTGACCCACATGGGGTCGAGCGCGACCTTGGTGCGATCACCGAGCGCGCGGCGAACGATCGGCGTGTCGAGGTCAGGGACGAAGTCCGACAGATCGCGCGCGGCCATCTGCGCGAGCGTCGTCGCCCCGCGCTCGAGGCGCCTCTCGATCACGCGCTCCCACTCCTGCGCGGATCGCGTCGCCGCTAAACGGAATACGCGATTGATCTCGGCCTCGAGGCGGCTCTGCGACCGTCGCAGCTGGACGATCTGGATCTGCTCGAGCGCCTCGTCGAGCTCGCCGCCGAGGATCAGCGCGCGCGCCGCGGAGAGACGCGCTTTGCCGTCGCCGAGCTGGCCCGTGCCGTCGAGACCGGCGCACTGCCAGAACGCGACTTCGGCCTGGTCGGCGCGACCGATCGCGATCAGCGCCTCCATCAACATGCCCGCGTCTTCGTCGTCGGAGATCTTGCCGCGCGTGAGGCCCACGATGACGCGACCCGGATCGCCGCGGTGGTGTGCTTCCCACGCGTACGCGCGGGCGAGCAAACCCGCATCCGACTTCCAGTGCGCGATGCGCTTGAGCGCCCAGCCGAAGTTGTCCTTCGCGCCCGGCTCGTCGGGGATATTCCCGATCGCGGCGTCGCCCAGCTCGATCGCCTCGGCGATGCGGCCAACGTCGAGGTGCGTGAACGCGAGCAATAGTGAAGCGTGCGTCGGCGCCTGCCAGTCCGCATGCGAGAGCTTGCCCTGAGACGCGCGGTCGAGGATCTCGCGGGTGCGGTACGCGGCCTCGGCAAACGCCTGGCCCGGGCGGCCGACCTGGCGCAACCGGCGCACGCAATCGAGATGCGCGGCGCCAAAGCCCGGCGATGCGACCGTCGCGCGATCCGCCCAGCGATAGCTCTCCTCGCGTCGACCCTCCTCGGCGAGCTGCAGCGAGTAGTTGTGGCAGGCGAACGGATTGGCCGGCATCAGCGACGACGCGATGCCCTGATGGCGGATGCCGATCGCTTCGAACATGCGCTCGTTCGTGAACGCCTCTCCCCAGATCGACAGGTGCGGCTTGGCGTACATCGGCGCTTCACCGACGAGCGGCAGGATCGCGCGGCGATCGATATTGCCAGCGAGCAGGCCCGCGACGTAGACGTTGCGGCGCGCGACGGCGTGCGATGGATCGAGGTGCAGGATCGTCGCGTCGATCGACGGATCGCGCGATAGCTCGCCGAGCACCCGCAGGAACGGGATCGCGAGGCGCGGTGGCGGCTGCGCGAGGCCGCCGGGGAGGCTCGCGACCGTCGATCCCTGCTTCAGCATCGCGTCGCAGCGCGCGAGACGGTCGGCGGCCCCGAGGAGGTCGTCCCCGGTGAAGTCGACGAGCGCCCCGACCTGCGGCAGGCGCCGCGCGGACAGCCAGCCGGCCAGGGCCGCCCCGATCTGTTGCGCCAATGTGTACTCGTGGCGGCCGACCCACTCGTCGATCTCGCCGCTGGGCTTGCGGCAGCGCAGGACCGTGGATCGGGGCATCCGGCCGTCCAGGGAGAGCTCGAACCACAGCACTTCGTGCCGGCGCGACACCCGGAAGAACCAGTCGATGCTGTCCTCGATCAGGCCATGGTTTGCGTCGAGAAGCTGCCCGTTCTCGTCGACGAGGCGCTCGTCGTCGTGGTCGCCGAGGGTGATAACCCTATGACGAATCAGGTGATCGAACACGATCAGCGAGATCAGCCGCGCTGCGTAAAGCGACACGTGCGGAAGCTCCGCGGGCACGGTAAGAGTGCTCGCGAGGAACGTCGCCCGATGTGGGTACGGCAGCGGTCCCATGCGCCCCCGGGAATCTACCAAGTGCCTGCTATCCCGTCCCCCCAACAGCCCGCCCAAACGTTGATCTAGAGGCGAAACGGCTGTGATAGCCTCGACTCAAAGCGTGGGGCGTCACCAAGGCGCCTGTCGCTCGATTTCATCGAACCGCAGTTACTGAAAGATCTGAGGAGACCGTCCGTGGGAACGAAGCTCTACGTGGGCAACCTGAACTACAACACCAGCGAAGCAGCGCTTAGAGAAGCGTTTGGAGCGAACGGACGGGAAGTACAAAGCGTGTCCATCATTATGGACCGCGAGACCGGACGTCCCCGCGGCTTCGCTTTCGTCGAGATGGCCACCCCCGAAGGCGCTCAACAAGCGCTGGCGGAATTGGATGGTCAAGAGCTCGAAGGGCGCATGCTCCGCATCAACGAGGCGCGCGAACGTGAATCGCGCGGTCCCGGTGGTGGCGGCGGCGGCGGCTATCGCGGTCCTGGCGGCGGCGGCGGCGGCGGCTATGCCGGCGGCGGTGGTGGCGGCGGAGGCTATCGCCCGAGTGGCGGTGGCTTCGGCGGTCCTCCCGGCGGTGGCGGCGGCTTCGGCGGTGGACCCGGTGGTCCTCCCGGTGGTGGTGGTGGCGGCTATCGCCCCGGTCCGCCCCCTGGCGGTGGTTTCCGTCAGCCCGGCGGTCCCCCGAACCGCAACTTCGGCCCGCCTGCTCCTCCCGCCGGCACTCGGCGTAAAGAGGAGAAGCGTCGCGGTGGCGAAGGCGAGTTCGACGGCGGCAAGAAGAAGCGCGGTCGCAACGACGACGACGGCGGGTGGTAGCCGATCGCCGGCAGACGTTTACCGTCTCGCCGGATGACGAGGGCCTGCGCCTCGACCAAATTGTTCCCAAGCGCCTCCCCAGTCTCTCGCGTCGCAAAGCGCGCGCGGTGATCGACCTGGGTGGCGTCTTCGTCGACCGCACACGCGTGAAGGTCGCGGGGCGCACCGTTCGCGTCGGCCAAGTCATCGAGGTCAACGTGGGTGGCGCGATCGAGCGCACCGAGCCTCCGCTCGCGCCGACGATCGTGTTCTCCGACGAGCACATCATCATCGCGGACAAACCCCCTGGCCTCGTCACGGCGCCCACGCCGGAGTCCGATCGCGGTGATCTGCTCGACCAGCTCTCGCAGCAGTTCGGCGAGGTGTTCCTCGTGCACCGCATCGATCTGCCGACGAGCGGGCTGCTCGTGTTCGCGCGCACGCGGGACGCCAACAAGAAGCTCGCCGATCTGTTCAAGGTTCACGACATCGATCGCGAGTACCGCGCCGTCGCGGTCGGCGATGTCGCCGAGCAAACGATCGACCGGCCTGTCGACGGAAAACACGCTGTCACGCATCTGCGCGTCGTCGAGAAGCTC
Source organism: Kofleriaceae bacterium (assembly GCA_036499725.1). Classification (GTDB taxonomy): domain Bacteria; phylum Myxococcota_A; class Polyangia; order Haliangiales; family Haliangiaceae; genus JABFXX01. Next base: position 94,369 of record DASYDE010000022.1, on the reverse strand, counting down.
GCGAACGCCACGCTCGTCGCGGCGCGCCTCGAGACGGGCCGCACGCACCAGATTCGTCTCCACCTCGCGGGGCTCGGAACGCCGATCGCGGGCGACTCGCAGCACGGTGGAGAGAAGAGCCGCACGTTCATTCCGCGCGCGCCGCGGCTCGCTCTGCACGCGGCGCGGCTCGGTTTCAAACATCCGGCGACCGGCGCGGTCGTCACGTTCGAATCGCCGCTCCCCGACGAGCTCGCGAAGTGGGTCGCGCGCCTGCGACTGCCCTGAGCCGGTTGCAGTAGGGTGCGCGCGTGAACCTACGACTCGGTCTCGCTCCTGCGTTGTTCCTCTGCCTCGCGAGCTGCGCGTCCTCGCATCCCGCGCCCGCTGCACCCACACCGGTTGCCGCTGCGCCCGCGACGGCTCCCGCTCCGTCGCCATCGGGCCTCGAGTACGTCGGCGGTACGGCGATCCAGGCGAAGGATCCCAAGGCGCTGAATGCCTGGTACGGCGATGTCTTCGGGCTGCCGATGATGGGCGCGATGGGCGACGGGTTCTACGGCGGGTTCGAGTGGAACAACACGTCGTTCAACATCGCGATCGTCGCCGCCGGGGGAAAACACCCCGGCGCCGCACCGGGCACGGCGTACCTCGTGTTTCACGTCAGCGACTACGACGCGTTCATCGCGGCTCGTGCGGCCAAGGGCGCGACGCCGGTGGAGACGACCAAGGACGAGATGGGTCGCTTCGCGACGTTCAAGGATCCCGAGGGCAACGAAGTCGGCGTCTGGGGCAAGTAGCCCAGCGAACATCGCTAGGGATTGGATACCTAGCGAACGAGATCGACCTCGTCGTCGTCACCGATCGTCGAGAACGTCCAGGCCTTCACGACCTCCGCGCGCCCCGCGAGCTCGTCGAACACACCCGTCATCGCCGGCTGCGCCGCGAGCGCATTCCACGCCGCGAGCGAGGCGGCCGTGACGACGATCGACAGGTCCCACTTCTTCGCGCTGTCATCTGCGGGGATGCCGACCACCGCGTCAGCTCCGGCGGAGAGCAGCTGTGCGCGCACCATCTCCGCCATTTCTGCCCGTGTACCGACCTCGTCGGGGAGTAGCTTCACGAAGCAGAACCGTTGGATCACCGATCAAGCGTAGCGCATGCGTCGCGCTAGATCCGGTCAACCGAGCGAGAGGTCCGCGAGCAGATACGTTGGAGTGATCGGCGCGCTGCTCGTCGCCAGTGATTCAGCAGCACTCGCGGACCACGTCGACACGCCGGCGAGCAGCGCTGCCGAGAGGCCTGCACCGAGCGCGCCTGCGATGTCGGTCTCGAGCTGGTCGCCGATCATCACCGCGTTGGTCGCGCCGATGCGACGCGCGCCCTCGGTGAACAGCGCCGGCATCGGCTTGCCGAGGCGCTCGAAGATCAAGTTCGCGGTGGGAAAGCGCCGCTGGAGCGCCGTCTCGACGAGCAGCGCCATCGCGCCCGCCGTAAAGCCGAGCTCGCCGCCGCCCTTGGGATAGACGATGTCGGGGTTCGGCACGACGAGCGCGGGCCGGCGACCGGCCTCCATCGCGCGGATCGCGGCGGACAGCACGAGCTCGATGCCGTCGAGGAACGGCGTGCCGGCGTCGTCGCAGATCGCGACCGCGTCGATCTCCATGCCGCGCTCGATCGTCACGAGCACGCCGCCACCTTCGACGACGAATGCTTCGGAATCCGGTGTTCCCAGCACCGCCACGCGCTTGCCAGCGAGGTCGCGCTCGCGGATCCATGCCGGCAACAGCGAGCCCGACGTGATGATGCGTTCGCCGGGAATCGCCATGCCCATCGCCGCGAACCGCGCGACGTAGGTGTCGACGCTGCGCGACGCGTCGTTCGTGACGACGGCGAATGGGAATGTCCGGCGCACGAGCTCCGCGATCAGCGCCGGTGCGTGGGGCAGTGCACCGCCCGCGTCGACCAGCACGCCATACGCGTCCAGCAGCACGCCGTCGTGGCGCTCGAGCAGCTGGGCGATCGAGGTGGCGGAGGGCGACGACATCGGACGGCGGACCATACGAGATTCGCTAGCGGCGTAACCACCGAGAATCGCGCCGCCTGCGCGGGAGGATCTCCGGGAGCCGGGCTCCGGATGGCGTCGAGGCGCGCCCGATCAGAGTGCGGTGCATACTGTGCAGCGATGCGGCCGTATCTCGACCTCCTTCGCAACGTTCTCGAGCACGGCGAGCGCCGCACCGATCGCACGGGCACGGGGACACTCTCGCTGTTCGGCGCGCAGACTCGCTACGATCTGCGTGAGGGCTTCCCGCTCGTCACGACGAAGAAGGTCCTGTTTCCCGCCGTCGTGCGCGAGCTCGTGTGGTTCCTCAAGGGCTCCACGAACATCAACGATGACCTGCACGCGCACACGCCGATCTGGGACGCGTGGGCCGATGCGGACGGTGATCTAGGCCCGATCTATGGCTACCAGTGGCGTCACTGGGGCGCGCCGTACGAGAAGGGCAAGCCCGCGGAAGGTGGCGTCGATCAGATCAAGGAAGTGATCCAGCAGATCAAGACAAACCCGTCGTCGCGGCGGTTGATCGTCAGCGCGTGGAACGTCGACGACATCCCGCAGATGAAGCTGCCGCCGTGCCACGCGCTCTTCCAGTTCTACGTGCACGACAAGTGGCTCGATTGTCAGCTCTACCAGCGCTCGGCGGATCTGGCGCTCGGTGTGCCGTTCAACATCGCGAGCTACGCGCTGCTGCAGGCGATGGTCGCGCAGGAGTGCGGCCTGACGCCGCGCCACTTCGTTCACACGCTTGGCGACGCGCACATTTATCTGAATCACGTCGAGGGCGTGAAGATCCAGCTCGAGCGACAGCCGCATCCTCTGCCAAAGTTGGTTCTCGCGACCAAGCCGGTGCTCGAGATGACGTTCGAGGACGTCGCGCTCGAGGGCTACCAGCACCACGCGTTCATCAAGTTCCCCGTCGCGGTCTGACCCCGTCTATAAAGGTCGCGCAGTGGTAGCGCGCAAGACCAACGTCGTCGACGCCGCGTTTCCGCTCATCGGGCGCGAGACGGAGCTGACCGCGATCGGCGGGTTCTTCGACGAGGGACTGCGACTCGTGACGCTGCTCGGGCCCGGCGGTGCGGGGAAGACGCGACTCGCGACAGCGTTCGCGGCCTCGCAGATCGACGCGTACTCGGAGCACGGTGGCGGCGGCGTATGGTTCTGTGACCTGGTCCCCGCGCGCGGCACGAGTGACATGTGCGCGATCGTCGCGAACGCGCTCGGTATCACGATCGAGAAGGCGCCGATCGTCAACCACGGCGATCACGGCGTCGTCGCGATCGGCCGCGCGCTCGCACGACGGCGCCGCATGCTGATCGTCGTCGATAACTGCGAGCACATTTCCGCGATCGCGGCTGCGATGCTGAGCGACTGGATGCAGGCCGCGCCGCACTTGCACGTGCTGGTCACGTCGCGCGTTCCGCTGCGGCTAGCCGATGAACAGCTGTATCCGCTTGCCGGTCTGGCGCTCGAGAGCGCTGCGGTCGAGCTCTTCATGCGTCGGGCGCAGCAAGTGAGACCGGATCTCGCGATCGATGCCCCGGCGATCGCCGAGATCGTGAAGCGGCTCGACGGGCAGCCCCTCGCGATCGAGCTCGCTGCTGCACGCACGCGCCTGCTGACGATTCCCCAGCTGCTCGACCGTCTGGCGCTGGATCTGCTCGCGCGGCCCGGTGATGGGCGCCACGCGTCGTTACGCGCCGTCATCCTCGACTCCATCGCATCGCTCGACGAGGAAACGCGCGATGTGTTCGTGCGGTGCGCCGTGTTCCGAGGTGGATTCGACCTCGCGGCCGCGGAAGCAATCCTCGGCAAGACGGTCGCGCTCGATGGTGGGCCGTATCGCACGGGCGGCGGCGGTGCGCTGCGTGGACTCGAGACCCTCGTCGAGAACTCGTTGCTGCGCGTCGACGGAGCACGCTTTCGCATCTACGAGACGATCCTCGAGGTCGCGCGCGAGCTGTTCGACAAGCGGTCGGATCGCGATGAGCTTCGCGAGGCGCACGCGCGGTACTACGCGCAACTGCCGGAAGCGGTCTGCGTGCGCGAGCTCGACAATCTGCTCGCTGCGCTCGCGGCCACGAGCGAGGCATCTCCCGACGTCCGCAACGACACGTTGGAGCTGGCGCTGGCCCTCGCGATCGACCCCATCCTGGCGATGCGGGGCAACACGCAGCAGCGCATCACGCTTCTCGACACTGTCATCGGCGCCGGCCGCGATCCTCGCTACGCGCCAGCGCTCGTCGCGCGCGGGCATGCGTATCGCGAGCTCGGTGACTTCGATGCTGCGGAGCTCGATCTCATCGCGGGGCAGTCGTTCGCTCGCATGAATCGCGACAATGCGCTTCGGGCGCGGGCCGAGCTGGCGCTGGGCGAGCTCGTCGAGATCGAGGGCCGGACCGTCGACGCTCGCGACTACTACCTGCGCGCTCTGTCATTCGTCGAGGCGACGGCATCACCGGACGCGGCGATCCGTGCCAACGCGCACGCGCATCTCGCACACGCGCACCGTCGCGAGGGCAATCTCGCCGCGACCGAGACGCACCTGACGGCTGCGTCTGCCCTCTACCGCGCCATCGGTGACCGCGAGGGTGAAGCGCGCATGCTGTACGAGTCCGCCGTCGTCGCGCTGTTCCGGCAGGAGTTCGATGCGGTTCGTCGACGCCTCGAGGATGGGCTCGCGCTCGCACAAGCGCTCGAAGCGCGCCAGCTCGAAGCCGCCTTCACCAGCGGTCTCGGTGTCCTGTTGCAAGAGACCGGCGAGCTCGACGCGGCGATCGCTCATCACACGCGCGCCGTGCAGGCGTTTCGCGATCTCGGCAACCGGCACCGCGAGGGCAGTGCGCTCTACTACCTCGGCTGTTCGTACCTCGAGCGCAACGAGCTCGTCGAAGCTCTGGCGGTCTTCGAGCAAGCAGCGGTCGTCATCGCTGCCGTCGGTGCGCATCGCTACGCAGCGCTGATCGATTCCGCGCGCGGCGCCGCATCCGCTCTCGCGTTCAAGGAGCAACCGTCGGTCGCTCTCTCCGCCTTTGCCAATGCGGATCTTGCGGCGGCCTTGTGCGAGAGCGAGCGTGCGCTCGCGGCGACGCTGGCGATCCATCGCTTGCACGTTTCGTCGCTGCCTGCCGCGACTCGACTCGACACCGCTCGCGAGCTGGTCGCGTCCGCGACGGGCGACGATCCGCGGTTCGCGATGCGCGTTCTCACGCACGCCTTGACGGCGGCCGTGCCGCGACGAGCGCCCACCGCGTGGAACGTGCGGAGCGATGGTTCGCAGTTCCGTGCCCCGGGTGCCCAGGACGTCGACCTCTCCAAGCGTCACCCACTCCGCCGCATCGTCGCGGCGCTCGCGCACCAGCGGGTGACGGCACCGGGAGACACGCTCGGGTTCGACGAGCTGCTCGCTGCAGGGTGGCCGGACGAACGGATCGCGCAGGCAGCGGCGCTCAATCGCCTGCACGTCGCGCTCACGACGCTGCGCAAGCTCGGGCTGCGCGACCTGCTCCTCAGCGGAGAGCGCGGCTACATGTTCGATCCGGCCATTCCCGTTGAAGTCTCGGGCATTTAAGTCAATTTAAGCGGCGGTTTAGGCCATCCGTCGGCACCCTGCCGAGCATGACAGCTCATCGGATTGCCCTCTCGCTTCTCGTCGCGGCCGCGCTGCCCGCCTGCACCGACGACACCGGCTCCTCTCCCCCGGACGACATCCCCAGCGGGCCGGTCGCGTGCAAACAGAACGAAGCCAATAACGACGAGATCCTCGCGTGCGGCTTTGGTCCCAAGCTCGCGCTGCTCGGCGTCGACAGCGGTCGCATCTACGCGGTCTCCGAGCCGGGCACGTTCTTCTCGATCGATCGCGCGTCTGGCACGACGACGCGCCTCTATCACTCCCAGTTCCAACAGTCGCTCCAGGCTCGCAAGCGCGGCACCGTGATCCGTGACGGTCACATCCTTTTTCCCAGCAACTTCGATGATGGCGCCACGATCAGCGCGGGCGTGCTCTCGATCGCGGGCGATGTCGCGCAAGACGACGCGACGGTGCTCATGCGCGGCGATCGCTTCGAGCCAGAGCCCACGATGATCGACAGCGGATCGCTGCTCTATGCGTCGTCGATCGAGCATGGTGACGACTTCTCGACCTTCAGCGGCCGCGTGATCTCGATCAGCTACGACGGAAACCACGTCGCCCCCGTCACGCCCGACTACGGCATGCCGATCGGCCTCAGGTCGGGCTATCTCTACTATCTCCACGACCACGACGCGAAGCGCGTGCCGCTCGCCGGTGGTGCCGCCGAGACGGTTGTCGCGAGCATCGCGTTCTCCGCGTGGGCGAACGATGCCGTCGGCGACAGCTACCTCTACGGCTCGTCAGATGCCGCGCCGTACGATCTCGTCGGCTTTCCCATCATGGGCGGTGCGCCGATTCCGCTCGCGGCCCTGACGAGCAACGCCGAGATCCCGGAGAGCCCCGCGCACGATCTGCACATCGACGGCAACTGGCTCTACTTCATGCGCTCGGCCGGCGTGGACGACACGAACAGCGCATGGACCTCGCTATGGCGCATCCGGCTCGATGGTTCGGGACAGCCCGAGTTCGTGGCCGTGGGCCAGGAGATGCTCGCGCCGCTGTTCGACGAGAATTTTATCTATCTCGCGTACAACCGCGGCGGCTACGACACGCCGCTCGAAGGCGTCATCTCGCGCATCGCGAAGCCGCCCATGGGCGTCTGCAAGCACTGCTAGCTCACTTCAGGCTGACGAACCGTCGCGCGATCGCGGTCCACGCCAACGCCTGCTCCGCGGCAAGCCGGAAGGCGCGGTAGAGCGGGTTCATCGCGATCGAGGTCTCGGTCGGCAGCTCGGTCGGCGAAACGGCAGGGACGGGGAGCTCGATCGACGCCACGCCATTCGCGATCTCGCTCGTGTGCTCGGGCGAGACAGCGCGCACCAGCTGTTTGATCTGCTCGTTGGATCCCAGCACCTCGAGGCGCAGCGTCGCGATCCCGCGCTCGGCCGCGGCGGCCGCGAGTCGCACGAACAGCAGCCGACCGAGGCCCTTTCCCTGCGCTTCGTCGGCCACGGTGATCGCGACCTCGGCGCGGGTAGCGTCATCCGACATGCGGATGAACCGAGCGAGGCCGAGACCTTCGCCGTCCGCGTCACGAATCGCACCGATCGCGACGTGCGACTCCTGATCGATCTCGGTCAGGTAGCGCAGCTCGCTCTCCGTGAGCGTCGATTTCGGAGCGAGGAAGCGCGAGTAGCGCGAGTGAGCCGACAAGCGCTCGAATCCGCGTTGCACCATCTCCCGGTCAGTCGCGCGCAGCAGACGGAGCGAGACGCGCGTACCGTCGTCGAGCGTTGCGTGCTCGGCGTAGTCGAGCGTGAAGTACATCGCGCATCACTCTCGCACCGACCGTGCACGCGGCCCACCGAGAACGGCATTCGTGGCTGAATCGTTGCAGACGCGTGTTCACGCGAACGGTCGTCAACGAACGTCGTGGGTTCAGCGTTTCTCTCGCTAGCCGCGAGCGAGTCGTTCGATGCGGTAGCGAACGCCGTTCTCCTCGGCGTCGCTCTCTCCATCCCACCTCGTTTGCTTGAACCCGAGCGCGTCGACGTCGGGGATCTGGACGTCGCAGCCGAAGCGCCCCTGCACGCGCGTCAGATAGACGTACCGCAGCGCGGCGTGCTCGAGAGCCTCGCGGAAGATCTGCGCGCCACCGACACAGAATGACGACGCGATCGGGTGTGCCGCCGGAGCCGTCGAATCGACGGCCATCGTCGCGGCCGCGGCGGTACCCGACACGCGCTCGATCACGACGAGGGCGTCATCGATCGATGCGGCGCCGAGTACGCCGTCGGGTAGCTCCTGCGCACCGCGCGAGATGATCACGTTCAGGCGGCGGGGGAGGGCGCGGCGCTGCACCTCGGCGCTGTCGAACGTCTTGCGGCCCATGAACACGGCGTTGCGCATGCCTTCCGGTGCCGTCGAGGTGATCCGCTTGAAGTGCGCGAGGTCGCCCTTGAGCTTCGGCCACGGTAGCCCGTTGGTCTTGCCGATACCCCAGTCGAGATCCGCTGCAACGACGATATCGAACACGGTTCGACTCTACACGCCCGCAACCGCCCGTGCATCGCGGTGTCGCCCGCTCGAGCCACATGCCGAACCGTCGAGAATTCGCATCATCGAGCACGATCCGAGAAATAGTTTCGCGCATGTTCGCGTTCGCGCTCGCCGTCGGCGCTACCGCGTGCGCGGCAACGCCCGCACTCGGTCCCGGCGTCACGCGCCTCGCGGTCCAGTCGGCCAGCGCCAATGGTCTGGACGTCCTCGCGTTTGACGAGAACGCGATGATCGCTGCGATCCCGTCGATCCAGGAAGCGCATCCAACCGCCGCGGCGCTGTTTCCCAACGGCGACTGGTTCATATCGCTAAACGGTCACACGGCGCTGCGCCTCACGCCCGACGGGATCGTGCGCTGGTCCCGCGAGGTGCCGACGTACGACGCCGTGGTCGCGAGTGACGACCTCGTCGTGGTCACGAACATCATCCCGACCGGGGCGGGGCGTGATCTGCTCGAGCTGAGCGCCCTGCGCGGCGACGGGTCGCCCGCGTGGCATGCGAGCGGTGGTGGCGTGACATCGGGTCTACGGCTGGTTCGCGCGCCCGGCGCGACACTGGTCATTCACGCGGATGGAGAGAGCGCGATCAGCGACACCGGCGCGGTTCTGTGGACGCACGAGAACGCCGCTCTCGCGCAGGACATCGGTGCCACGTACGTCGAGGGCGCGGGCCTCGTGGTCGTTCGCCGGCCTCACATTCCCGACGGCGCTACGAGCAAGCCGGTCTCGCCGACGTTGATCCAGCTGCTCGATCCGGTGACCGGCGCGGAGCTCGCGCACACCGAGCTCGTCGTGAACACCACCAGAGAGCACTCGCTCGGTCGTGTCGACAAGCTGGTCGTCGGTCCGGACTACGAGCACAGAGTGGTCGCGACCGACGCGTGGACGCTGGTCGATGTCGCGGTCAGCGGCAACCGGGTCGTGCTCGCGACCAGGCTCACGGACGACGCCGTGGTTCTCGGGGCCAGGATCGAGGGCTCCAGCGCGGTAGAGACATTCCATGTCGTCACGGTTCACCGCGACGCGCTCGCTATCGGCGATACGTTCGTGGGCATCACCGACGAGCAAGCGCAGCGAGTGATCGGTGGGGCCGCCAAGCAGGCAAGATCGCCGCAGGACGAAGTAGTGCTGCCGCGCATCGACTACGCGGCGACGCCGATCGGCTTGGAGGTGGTCGACCTCGCGACGCACCGCGTCCGCCACACATCCGTCGTCAGCGCGTCAGGAGTGCATCTGGGGTTTCACCGCCGCAGCGAGCACGCCCTCGCGTTCGTCGGATATCTGGACGGCATGCTCGCCGTCGGTCCGATGCACCTGACGGCAGACGTTCGGCAGATCCGAGGCATGGACGGCAACTCGCACCCTGCAGCACTGCAGCTCGTCGGCAGCGTGTCACTGAAGTAACGCCGCGGCATCGAAAAATAAACCGTACGATCGTACAGAAATAACGCTACGGTCGTAGCGTGTAGAAGTGCGCGAGGTCGGCCTCGAGCTTCGCCACGGCGGCCTCGAGCTTCGCCACGGCAACCCGTTGGTCTTGCCGATTCCCCACTCCAGATCCGCAGCGGCGACGATATCGAACGCGGGACGACTGTCGCAGCTTCATCGCGATGACAAAGCCGTGACGACCGCGGCCTCCGCGGCCTCTAGATTCGATGCGTTAAGCTCGCTCTCGCCACCGCGCTGCTGCTTGCCATGTCTTCTCTCGCGATGGCGGAGCCTGCATACACGCGGCCGAAATACACGCGGCAGCAGAATCTGAAGATCGACGCCAGGCTCTCGGCTCGAGTGCGACCGATCGTCCCGACGGTGATTGGCAAGTGGAAGGTAGGCCCCGCGATCGACGCGGACGATATCCGCACGCCTCCAGGAGGCTGCCCGGATCTATGCGGTCAGCCCGATCGACCTGCACCCGCATCCATATTTCCGTACACTCGTACCAAAAATAATGGTACAGTTGTATCGGATTCATGAGCGCCGCGAGAAGTCAGACTCCCAAGGGACAGCGCGCCCGCTCCACGATTCTCGTCGCCGCTGAGAAGCTTCTCGTCACGCGCGGCTTTCACGGCACGTCCATGCGCGATATCGCCAAGGGGGCGCGCGTGCCGCTCGCGACGGTCGTCTATCACTTCACTCGCAAGGAACGCCTGTATGCGGCCGTACTCGCGGAGATCGCGGCGAAGCTGACGGACGCGCTCGTCGGTGCCGCGACGGCCGATGATCTCGCGGCGCTGCTCGTGCGCTGGTCGATGACAAGCCCCCGGCGCGTTGTCCTGCTGCTGCGGGAGCTGCTCGATAATCCGTCGCGGATCGCGAAGGCCGCGCAGCTTCCCCTCGCGCCGTTCTTGCATCGTGCCACCGAGCTCGCTCGCGCTGGCGGAGCGGCTGTACCCGAGCTCGCCGTTCTCGAGGTCGTCGGCGCGCTCAGCTACCTGGTCGCGTCGCGCCCCACGGTCGATCGCATCGTCGGTGATGCGCGGGCGAAGCAGATGGCGGCGGTGTACGAGGCGCACGCGCTCTCGTTTGCGCGCCGGACGCTGGGGCTCGCAGAGACGCGCCCGTACGACGTCGCGAAGGCTGTCGGTTCGATTCGTCGGTCGCGCACCGCGCAGAAAACGACGGCTACGGTGGGAGAACGTCGATGAAGCAGGACCTCCAAGCGCAGCTCGTGCGACGCGTGCTCGCGCATCTCGACGCACGCTCCACCGACGCGAATCCGACGGCATCCACCGTGCCGATCGAGGCGTATGCCGACGCGACGCGCATCGATCGCGAGCGGGCACGCATCTTTCGCGAGCTGCCGCTGATCGTCGGGCACATCTCGCAGATTCCCGCGCCTGGCGACTTCTTCACCCACGACGCCTCGGGCGTTCCGCTGCTGCTCGTTCGCGACGACGCCGGCGAGGTGCGCGCGATGCTCAACGTCTGCCGTCATCGCGGCACGCGCCTGGAGAACAGAGCCTGCGGCAACGCAAAGGCGTTCGTGTGCCCGTATCACGCGTGGAGTTACGGGCGCGATGGCGAGCTGATCGGCGTGCCGCACGAGCGCGCGTTCCTCGGCAGCGGCGAGCAGTGCGGGACCGGCGGGCTCGTCCAGATCCGGCGCGAGGCCGAGCTGCGCGGTGCGGAGCTGGAGCGCGAGGCACGTGGGGCGACGGGCGGAGCAACCGGCGGGACGCCCGAGTCACCAGCGGTGCATGCCGGCGCTGCGGCGTGGAGCTCGACGACCGGTCTGAGCAACGCGGCGGAAGCGGCTCGAGCACAGTTGCGGGTGGCTCGCTCGCTCGTCGAAGTGCCGGTCGGTGTCGTGGCCGGCCTGATCATGGTGCGGCCAACGCCGGTGACGCCGGGCGAGCCGCGCGTGCTGGATGCAGCGGCATGGCTTGGCCCGCTCGCGGCGGAGCTGGAGAGCTTCGGGCTCGGTACGTCGCACGCGTATGGAGCCTATGAAGTCGACCGCGCGCTGAGCTGGAAGCTCTCGATCGACATCTTCCTCGAGACGTATCACTTGCGGACGGCGCACAAGGATTCGATCTATCCGCTGTTCTTCGACAACGTCGGCCTCGTGGACCCGAGCGGGCCACACCTGCGCAATATCTTCCCGAAGCGATCGATCAAGGACCTGGTCAACGCGCCCGAGGACACGTGGTCGCTACGGCACCACGCGAACGTGCTCTATCATCTGTTCCCGAACACGCTCGTGCTCGTCGAGCCGGATCACGCGGCGATCCTGCACCTGTGGCCGATCGATGCGGAGCGCACGCACCTGCAGGCGTACATGCTGGTGCCCGAGGCTCCGATGACGGAGAAGGCGCAGACGTACTGGGACGCGAACAACGCGATCCTCCTCGGCGCGACGGCTGAGGACTTCGCGCTCGGCGAGTCGATCCAGCGCGGGCTCGCGTCGGGCGCGAATCGCGAAGTCGCGTTCGGGGCATTCGAGCACGCGCTCGCGCATTTTCACGCGCAGGTCGACGAGAACTCTCGCGATCGCTAGGGAGCGGGCAGGGGCTTCGGATACATCGTCTCGATGCTGTCCTCTGCCGAGGAGAACACGCGTGTCACCACACCGTTGGTGACCTCGAAGCGCAGACGCCCGACGTGATCGCGTGTCTCGAACACGAGATCGCCGATGTGGAGAAATTCGAAGTTGCCGCCATCGTCGCGCTCGATGATGCGATCGCCCGCGAGCTCGAAGTGAACCGTGCCCTCAGAGGGGCTCTCGAGCACGGCCGTGCGCAGCGCCTCGAGGTTCGCTTCGGGGATGGGCACGGCGCGGGCGGGCGCGATGTGGAGGAGGTGCGTGACGATCGAGGGCGCGATGAATCCGCTCTCGGCATTGGAGACGATAGCGATGCGCAGATCGTCGTCGGTGAAGTGCTCCAGCTCGGCGACAAACCCGGAGACGCCGCCCGAGTGCATGATCCGCGCATGCCCCGCGAAGCGCAGTTGCGAGAGCCCGAGGCCGTAGTGGGTCTGCGTGCCGTCGGTTAGCTCACCCGGCGTGATCATGAGCCTGTAGGACGCGGCGCTGACGACCTTGCCGGCCTCGAGCGCGTGCTGCCAGGTCAGGAGGTCGCGCGCCGTGGAGCAGATGCCGCCCGCGAGCCCGAACTGCGTGAGGTGCGACCACGGCGCGGGCACGAACTGCGCTGTCGTCGTCGTCGGGGAGACCGGAGTCGTCATCGCGAGCACGTAGCCGCGCGCGCGGTGCGGAATGATCGCGTACGAGTCGCACATGCGCGTGTGCGTCAGGTTCGCAGCGAGAAACACGTGTTGCGCGAGGTAGTCGGCGAGGGACTGGCCGCTGACCTTCTCGACGATCGCGCCGACGAGGACGTAGTTGGAGCTGGAATACGCCCAGCGCGTGCCGGGCTCGAACAGCGGCGGCAGATCGCGGAACGTCGCGATGACCTCGTCTGTCGTGCGCGCGACGCCCATCGTCGTCGGCCACGTCCCGTTGTACTCGAAGTCAACGATGCCGGTCGTGTGCTGCAGCAGCTGCCGGAGCGTGATGCGGTCCGCGCGCGGAAACGTCGGCATCCACTTCGCGAGCTTGTCGTCGAGCGAGAGCCGGCCCGCTTCGACGAGCTGCATGATCGCCGCGGCACCGAACTGCTTGGAGATGGAGCCGATCGCGAACACGCTGTCCGGCGTCGCCGGGACTTGGTTCTCGATGTCGATGACACCGTACGCGCGATCGAGGATCACCTTGCCGTGCTGCTCGACGACGATCTGCACCGCTGGTGCGGCCGTAGCGAGCGCGCTGACAAACGTCTCCAGCTCGCTCGGAGCGGCGCTCTCGACGAGCGGCTTCTCGTCGAGGCGATCGCGATGACACGCGGCGAGGAGCGCGATCAGGATCGCCGCCCGCATGACTAGTTGAGCAGCGCCTCTTCCTTGTCGGTCTTGTCGGTCTTGATCTCGCCCGACTTGCGCGCGGAGTCGCTCGTGGTCGCGTCCTTGCGTGTCGATTCGCTCTGCATGACCTGCGACTTGCGACCGACCTCGCTCTTCATCGGATCCGTGGAGATCGAGTGCAGCGACAAGCGCGGGTTGGACGCTTCCATGCGCGCCTTCTCCGAGGCCTGCGCGAGGCGCTTGGCGTTGCGCTCGAAGATGAACTGCGTGATGTACGGGAAGCCGACTTGGATGCCGTTCATCTTGGGCGCGATCGTCGCCTGCAGGCCGAACATGATCACGGCCGCGCGCTCGACGTAGAACCAACCGTCGGGATACGCGATGGACGACATGAGCTGGCGCAGCTCCTCGCGCTTCATGTCGGGATCGGCGAGCTGATCCGCGACGCTCGGGTCGATCTTGGAGAAGTCCTTGATGTTGAGGTTCAGGAGCTTCTCGAAGTATTTGCGAATCGTCGACTCGAGCAGCTCGCGGTCACCGGTCGGCGAGATGAAGCCCATCGTGTTGATGCCGGCGACGACCATGTTGTCGTTGCGGGTCATCAGGCCCGAGAGAATGTCGAACATTCCGTCGGCGAGGTGGTCGGGCAGCTCGGTCGCGGAGCCGAGGTCGAGCACGACGATGCGCACCTGGCCGTCGGGGCCGCGCTGCACGAAGAAGTTTCCGGGGTGCGGGTCGGCGTGGAAGAAGCGATCGATGAACAGCTGCTTGTAGAAGATCTTGATCAGCTTCGTCGCGACGTCGTACGGGTCGAGCTCGAGGCCTTCGAGCGCGCCCTTCTTGGTCATCTTGACTCCTTCCATGAACGTCATCGTCATGACGGTGGAGGACGAGTACTCGGGATAGACCTTCGCGAACAGCACATCGGGGTCCGTGTGGAAGTTCGCGGCCATCTTCACGAGCATCTTGGCTTCATGCGCGAGATCGGTTTCGCGGCGGAGCATGTCGCCGAGCTGTTCGTGCACGCGGCTGATCTGCTGGATCGGGATGAAGTTCTTGTAGACCTCGAGCGCCCAGCCGAGGACCTTCAGGTCGATCTTGATGATCGTCGCGACGTTCGGATAGAGGATCTTCACCGCGAGCTTGTCGCCAGCGGCGTTGCGCGCTTCGTGGACCTGACCGAGCGATGCAGCAGCGATCGGCTCTTCGCTGAATTGCTCGAACGCATCGTGCGGGTCCTTGCCGAACGACGCGATGAACGTCTTGCGCACGATGTGATACGGCTGATGCGGGACGTCGTCCTGCAACCCCTCGAGCTCCTCCGTGAACTCCTTCGGGAGGAACGAGCCCATGACGGAGAGGATCTGGCCGAGCTTGATGTACACGCCGCGCAGCGCGACGAAGCCGTTGTACATGCGCTTCGCATTGCGGCGATTGATCTTCTGCCAGCGCGCGGGCGTTCCGCAGACGCTAGGCCACAGCCGCGCCCACGACATCTGCCACATGTAACTGAGGAAGATGACGAGGAACACGCGCAGTGCGCGAATGAGTCGAACCGCAGCCCACATCAGTCTAAGCGACCAATCGTAGCAAACGGGGCGTGTTTCCGTGCGGTGGATCGACGAGAGAAGGGTCGCTTCGGTCCGACGATTGTCGCCTTGTCGCGACAACCGAACGCACGGCGTGTGCGTGTCGCCGCGTTGTCACACGGAGGTAGACTTGCCGCGTGTCGGACCTATTCGAGCGCGCATCGAAATTCTTTGGGGAGCTGCAGACCGACATCTGCCGCGCGATCGCTGATCTCGACGGAGGCAAGGACTTCTCGCGGGACGCCTGGCAGCGGCCTGGCGGGGGTGGCGGCGTCGCCCGCGTGCTCGAGGGGGGCGCGGTCTTCGAGAAGGCCGGCGTGAACTGGTCGAGCGTCGACGGCGACCTGCCGCCGGAGCTGGCCTCGTCCATGCCGGGCTCTGGCGCACAGTTCCGCGCGAGCGGCGTCTCCCTCGTCCTTCACCCGCTCTCGCCGATGGTGCCGACCACGCATGCGAACTTCCGCTGCCTGACAAAGGGCGATGCGCTCTGGTTCGGCGGCGGTGCGGACCTGACGCCGTATTACTTCCAGCGCGAGGACGCGGAGCACTTTCACCGCACGCTGGCGGACGTCTGCGACAAGCATCGCCCGATCGGTGACTACGACCACTTCAAGAAGTGGTGCGACGAGTACTTTTTCCTCACGCACCGCCAGGAGACGCGCGGCCTCGGCGGGATCTTCTTCGACTACCTCGGGGCCAAGGGCGTCGCGCACGACCCCGAGGCGATGTTCGCGTTCGTGCAGGACCTGGGGCGTGCGTTCGTCTCGGCCTATGTCCCGATCGTCACGCGCCGCATGACCGAGCCGTACGGCGAGCGCGAGCGGAACTGGCAGCTCCAGCGCCGCGGTCGCTACGTCGAGTTCAACCTGGTTCTCGACCGCGGAACCCATTTCGGGCTCAAGACCAACGGTCGCGTCGAATCGATCCTGATGTCGCTGCCGCCACTCGTCCGGTGGGACTACGACGCGATGCCTACACCGGGCTCGCGTGAGGCAGAGCTCGTCCAGCACTTGAAGCCCATCGACTGGCTTGGCCGACCGTAGGTCGATCGACTCGATCGAGGGTCGATCACGCTGCGATCGAGGTGCTTACGGAAGCTCCAATCATTCTCGATCGATGAGTGATCTCGGCGGGATCGGCGATCTATGGCCGCGGAATCGCGAGGTGAATGTCAGGGTGCCTTGGTATTCCTGTGTGCGTCAGACGGGAGTCCAGGGCTAGTACGAACGCCTTGACGATGCACTACCCGTAGCGTAAGGAAATATCATGGCCAAGAAGCAAACTCGACGGAGCATTAGTGTGAGCCGCACGACCTATGAGCGGCTGAAGGCCTTCTGCGAGGCAAACAACATCTCGATGAGCCAGCTCGTCGAGACCCGCGTGAACGACTTCCTCGGCGAGGGCGTTAGCGCCCCGACGACGATCGCACCGCGGCCGACCTCCACGCCCAGCGTGACGCCTTCGGCGCCGCGCCCCGTGAGCATCCCTGCATCGATCTCGTCGGGCTCGACGCCGCCGAAGACGCAGGAGACGGCGTCCATCGGTGCACGCCCGTCGACTCCCGCCGTCCCCATGACGTCGGCCGCCGCGCGCTTCGCGGTTGATCCGCCCCCGCCGATCATCAAGCAGAAGCAGGACACCAACGCGCCCAAGCCGGCCGAGAAGCGTCCCGACCAGATCTTCACGTTCTAGTCGCAGTTACCGCGGCACTCGCCGCCCACATTTTGGCCGTATGGACGTCGCCCGGGAGACCCCCGTGGCGACGTTCAGCGTTTTCGGTAGAGGGATCGGTGAGCGCGGTCGATCTCGTCGAAGAAAACGAATTTGCGCCGAAAAATAGAACGGGCCCCGGTGAACCGAGGCCCGTTTGCTCAATCACATTCCCGAACCCTTTGAGGGGCACGAGGTCGACCCAGGGGAGCTACTTTTGAGCGCCCGAGGGTGGTGCAGGGGAGGTTAAGAACCGACCCCTAGTGAGCTGGTACTTTGACGTTTCATAGTTCTTCGTCCTCCCCTGGCCTTAGCCAGAGCCCATACCCGGCCCGCACACCTCGCCTCGCCCGCAAAATTGCGGCTCGGCGGTGAAGGCAGCGGCTCCCGAATATGGACCTTCGTAATGGGCGCATCGGCCCGTTTCGATGTCCACGCGGCGAATGATCAACATGGTCATACGCTCTGTGTTCTCGGCGACGAGGGTCGCAAGACCATTGTAGTGGAGATTGATCGGGCGCGCTAGGTGCTGTCTGTAGATTGCCGGCGTGGCGCAGTGCGGCAGTGATCACGCGGCTCGCGCGCAGCGTGCTAAGAGGGCGCCGTGACGACCCGACCGACGAAGCAACTCGAGACGTTCCCGAACCCGAAACAGGAGCGCGACTACCACATCGCGTTCGATTGCCCGGAGTTCACCTGCCTGTGCCCGATGACCGGCCAGCCCGACTTCGCGACGATCCTGATCGACTACGTGCCCGACCAGCTGTGCGTCGAGCTCAAGAGCTTGAAGCTCTACCTGTGGAGCTATCGCAACGAGGGCGCGTTCCACGAGGCCGTCACCAATCAGATCTGCGATGACATCGTGGCCGCGATCAAACCGCGTTCGATCACCGTCGTCGGTAAGTTCTGGGTGCGCGGCGGAATCGCGACGAACGTCACCGTCACGCACACGAAGTAACGGTCACCTCGTCGAACGGCGAGGTCGAGCGCGTTACGACCCGCCGCCGCCGAACATTCCGAGGATGCTGCCGAGATTGAAGCCGCCGCCCGACGAGCGTTGCGACTGACCCTGGTCGCCGCTCTGGCTCTGATCGGTTCCCTGGCCCTGATCGCGGCCGGTCGAATCGCCGTTCGATGAGCCGCCGTTCGACGATCCGCCGCTTGAAGAACCGTGACCACGGCTTCCCTTGTTCGCGAGCTGGCTGATCAGCGGGCCCGCGATGTTCAGCAGTGCGCCGAGCATCTGGATGAAACCGCCGTCGACGCGCGCTAGCTCTTCGTCGGTGAGCGTGACGAAGTCGTTCTGAGGCGTCGCGGAAGGGGAGATGGGCGAGGGGGCGTGGTGAAGCATGCGCAGCGGTAGTGCAGCGCGTGTGCCCGCGCGTTGCGCAGTGGATCCAGCAGGTTGCACACGGGCGTCGTGTCTATCGCGGAACGCAGTCGCAACCCGCGCGATGCAACCCGCGGTCGACGTCGTCAGCGCACGAGCAGGAGCTGATGATCCATCAGCGTGCGCTCCGCGAACGCGGCCTCGCTGAACGACAGGTACATCATCCACGTGCGAATGAACGGCTCGTCAAAGCCGAGCGCACGCACGGTGGGCAGCGCAGCCGTGAAGCGTTCGCGCCAGGCCCGCAGCGTGACGGCGTAGCTCGGGCCGATGTCGTGCGTGTCGGTGACGCGGAGCCCCGCGCGCGCCGCCATCGAGCGGATGACCGCGATGGACGGAATGCACGAACCGGGAAAGATGTACGTCTGCATCCAGTCGACGCGGCCGCGATAGGCAGCGAAGCGATCGTCGGGCATCGTGATCGACTGCAGCGCGAGCGAACCGCCCGGCTTCAGCACGCGCGCGCACGTCGAGAAGAAGCTCGGCAGGTACTCGTAGCCGACGGCTTCGAGCATCTCGATCGAGACGACCTTGTCGTACGTGCCGGTGAGATCGCGGTAGTCGCGGTACTGGATCTCGACGCGATCAGAGAGTCCCGCACTGGCGACGCGCTTGGTGGCGAGATCGTGCTGCTCGCGCGACACGGTGATCGCGGTGACGCGGCAACCGCGTGTCTGCGCCGCATGGATCGCCATACCGCCCCAGCCGCAGCCGATCTCGAGCAGGTGATCGCTCGAGGACAGCGCGAGCTGATCGCAGAGGCGTTCGAACTTGGCGCCCTGTGCATCCGCGAGGATGTCTTCCTCGATCGGCGGCCGGTCTTCGAGCTCGAGCGGCGACTCGCGCGCGAATCCGGCGAGCTGCGCATCGGAGAAGATCGCGGCGGAATAGGCGAGCGTCTCGGCGTCGAGGAACGTGGCATAGAAGTCGTTGCCGAGATCGTAGTGCGCGTGGATGTTGCGCTCGCTGCCCGTGCGCGAGTTGTCGGCGAGGCGGTGCTTCACGAGCGCGCCGAGTTGCGCGATGCGCGTCAGCGGCGACTCGGCGCCGAGCGCAGCGGTTCCGCGGATGAACACGCGCAGGACGGCAACGAGATCATCGCTGGACCACTCGCCAGCCACGAACGACTCGCCGCCGCCCATCTCACCGCGCAGCAGCAGGCGCAGGAACATGCGTTCGTCGTGGACGTGCGCGGTCGCATCGGCGGGGCCGAGTGAGCCAAGCCGTTCGACCTCACCCGACGGAAGCACGAGATCGAGGCGGCCACCGGCCCACACCGAGCGCAGCCGCGCGAGCAGCGCCCATCGCACGACGTGGTTCACCGGCGGCAACACACGCGGCAGCGGCACGATCAGCGGATGTGCGACAGCGGATGACACCAACTCTGACCTTACTGCAATCACTACGATCGGAGTGTGCTCTGCGATCGTTCTGCGCTGTGATGTCCTTCCCGAACACAGCGTTACGTCCGGCGGTGCTGGCCGCTACGACCTGGCGACTGGGGAGATCGGGTAGCGTCCGGATCCGCATGTCGAAACCTTGGACTCTCGTTGCGCTCGCTCTGCTCACCGTCGCTGCCTGCCACGACGCCGACAAGGATCGCGGCACTTGCATCAAGACGCTGAAGGTAGAGAAGGAAGTCTACGAGCAATGCGTCGTCAACGAGTTTCGGTACCAGTGCCAGAAGGACGGATTGCATCCGGCCGCCGCGTTCACGCTCGAAGCCACGCCGGCAGGACAGGCTCGGTGCAAAGGCGCCGGCTACGTCAAGCTGGCCCGCGTCGCGCATTCGTGTGACGGAAGCCCGTCGGACAGGCGCATGGACGATGCGCCCGACGGCTCGGTCTCGGACGCTTTGCTCGAGACGGCGATCCAAAAGAACTGCGCGCTCCAGTACGAACAGCCCGACGCGAAGTAGCGCTACCGCGCGCCGGGAGCTTGCGACGGATTCGCGTACGTCGGCGGTGCCTGGCGCTGCGACCGACGCTGCTCTCGCTGTTGGCGACGCATCTGGCGCTCGCGGCGGTGTTCGCGGCGGAACTGCTTGGCCTCGCGGCGCTCCTCGCGATCGAGGCGGCCGTCGCCGTTGTGATCGAAGCGCTGCAGGGCTTCTTCACGGCGGTGCTCGCGACGCATCTCGCGCGTCTGCGGGTCGGGTCCGGCGAAGGCGGTCGCGGAGATCAGTGTGAACAAGGCGACGATGGCGAGCTTCATGTCCGTTGGACGCGCGTCCTCGTCGGAGGTTAAGCGGCTACTCGGGGAGCGGGCGATGGTCCGGGCCCGGGGTGCGATAGGGCACCTTGTGTCGGTAGCGCAGGATCAGCGCCTCGAGGTGAATGAGCCCGATCACCTGCGCCGTCATCAACGGGTAGCGCAGCGCGGCCGCGGCGATCGCGCGATCGGTGAGCGGCTTGCGCGTGCCTGTCATCGCGGCGGTGAAGATGCGCTCGTGCGCCGGCGTGTCGACGTGCATCGCAACCGCGAGCTGCGCCGGATCGCGCCGCGCAGGGAACCACCAGTCGTACATGCGATCGCCGTGGAGAAACGGGGAGACAAAGAACGTCCGCTCGGTGCGAAAGCCAATGCGATCATTCTCCGCCGGCAAGCGCTGCGCTGGGCCGAGCACGTAGCGATGGCGACCGCCGTACGTGTTGTTCACCTCGGCGATCACGTTGGTCAGCGCGCCGGCGGTGTCGTAGTCGAGAAAGAAGCTGACCGGGTTGAACACGTAGTTCGCGACGCGCAGGTTGGTCACGAGCGTCGTGCTCGCGGGTGTGCGTAGTGCGTGCTGCGCGCGCAAGGTCGCGAGTGACCGCTCGAGACCGCCGGTGCCGCTCTCGTAGTCGCGGTCGTGGAGCGACATCACGTTGCGCGCGTTGTGCGAGAACAGGCGCAGCTCGCGGTGCAGCGCGGGCAGCTCCGCGAGATCGATCGCGGCCATGTAGACGGGATAGCGAAACGCGCGGCGTGCGAGAGCGTCGCGTCGCGTGTGCACGAGCGTCCCCGTGTACAGCGCGGAGCGCATCACACTGCCAGCTCGGCCGCGTCGAACAAGCCGCGCGCGGCGGCCGGATCGAACCGCGCGTCGGCGAGCGTGCGCTCCGCGGCGAGCTGGCCCGAGCGCAGGCCGTCCTCGTGAAACCCGAAGCGACTATGGGCGCCGCAATACGCGGTGCGCATCGAGCGACCGAGCAACGGCAGCTCCCCCTGCGCAGAGAGCGCTGCCCGATCGAACTGCGGATGCGTGAACGCCACCTCGTGCAGCACGTGATCCGGCGTCGTGCGCGGGTTGAGCGTGACAAGGAACGGCGGATTCGCCGGTAGGCCCTGCAAGCGCGTCATCGAGTACGTGACCGCGACCTGCGCCGTGTCGGGATCCGCGACGTAGTTCCACGCGGCGTGCGCAGCCGGGTGGCGCGGCAAGAACCGCGCGTCGCGATGCAGCAGCGTGCGGTTCGCGCTGTAGCGGAACGCGCCGAGCACGCGCTGTTCGTGGACGGTAGGCTCGGCGAGCAACGAGAGCGCGACGTTCGCGGGCGTCGCGACGACGAGGCGGTCGAACCGGTGCTCACCATTGGCGACGACGGTCACGCCCTGTGCATCGCGGTGAATGCGCACGACCGGTGTTGCGCAGCGGAGAGTCTGCGGCGGCAGCTGGGCGACGAGCGCGTCGACGTAGCGGCGGCTGCCTCCGACGATCGTGCGCCACGCGGGCGGCTGGATCGCTTCGAGCATGCCGTGCTGATCGAGGAACCCGAGATAGCTCTCCGCCGGGAACGCGCCGCACAGATCCGGTGCGAGCGACCACAGCGCCGCAGCGAGCGGGACGATGAAGCGCTCGCGGAGATCCGCGTGGAGTGCGCGGCCCAACCGCAACTGCGCGAGATATTCGTCGAGCGAGCGACCGCTCACTGCTCCGCGCACGAGGTCGCGCCGCGCCCGCCGCAGAAACCGCATCACGGCGACGAGAAAGCGCCAGTGGCGCGCGTCGAACAAGCGACGCCGATCCGCGAATAGCGCCGAGAGCGACTCGCTGCCCCACTCGAGCTGCAGGTGCGGCAGCGACACCGAAAACGACATCGTCGTCGGACGTGTCTCGATGTTCAGCTCGCCGAGTAAGCGAAAGAAGCGGGGATAGTTCTCGCGGTTGCAGACGATGAACCCCATGTCCACCGCGTGCCCATCTGCCTCGACCGTGTACACGTGGCCGCCGGGCCGCGCCGCTGCCTCGAAGACCGTCACGTTCGCGCCCGCCGCGCTCAACGTGCGCGCCGCTCCTAGTCCTGCAACTCCAGCCCCGACAACTGCAACGTTCACGGGCTTCTCGGCAGATCGTTTAGCACCGCGCCGTGAAAGCGAACGGCTGTCGCGGGCGCCGTACCGTGCGCGTCGCGCAACTCGACCGACATATCGATCGTCGTATCGCGCACGCCATCCGCCGCCACTTGCGACAGCGGAACGATCAGCTCGCCGTTCAGCGTCTGATTCTTGTCGAGCTTGCCGACGTACATGATGCGCCCGTCGATCGCCTTCACGCTCGACTGCACCACCGCGCGCAATCCGTACGACTCGCCGGGCCCCGCGTTCGTCAACGGCAGCACGATGCGCAGCGCCGGTCCGCTCGCCGTCGCCGTGACGCTCGCCCGCAGGAGGCCCGCCGTGATGTTCGGGACTTTGCGCATTGGACCGACCTCGGTGTCGAACGCTGCATGCGCGAGGAACTGCGATGCCTTTGTCGCGAGCGTCGCGCCCTCGAGCAGGGTCGTCACGACGAGCGGCCCGCTGTCTGTCACGAGCGTCGCCTTGACGTCCCACGTGGCCGTGTTCCGCGGATCGAACGCATCGACGAGGACGTACGGCGACACCGCGAACGTGCCGTCATCACCGACGGCGCCGTAGACCTCGACACCGGCGACCTCGAGCGTCGCGCTCTTCCCTGGAATGCCGCGCTCGCCGCACGCGACCTGCGGACCCACGCGTGTCTCCGGCGGCTTCTCGCCCTGCGGCACATGGTCTGTGTGGTTGCCGATCCACGGACCGATCGCGAGCGGCAAACCGATCGCCAGCCCACTCACTCCGCCGATGACGTACGGCGTCCCGTTGCTCCCCGTCGCGCCGCGGATCGTCATGATGCCGCCGACCGACGTCGCGACCACACCGACCACGAACGTCGCCATGTTCGGCTCGTGCTGGATCTCGATCACGCTGTGATTCGTGACCACTTCCTGCGTCGGGCACTCGAGCGGCTCGACGAACCGCAGCGTGCCGGTGTCGGTCAGCACGAGCTTCGGCTTGCCCGGCTGCGCTTGCGACTGCAGAACCGAGCGATCGGTCTTGAGCGGCGTGACCAGCTCGCTCTGCAGCGCGACGTGACAGCCGGCCGCGAGTAGGCAGAGGGCCGCCGGACTTCGCATCGGCGCGACGATAACGCGGATCAGCCCTTGGGCTTGACCTGCTCGCAGGCCTTCATCGCATCTTCCTTCTTGATGCCGCCCGCGCCGAGGTCGCCTGCTTTGACTGGCGTGATGTTCGCCGAGCAGACGATCTGCGAGCCGCCGAACTTGCGGACGTAGAGGAAGACGGTGCTCTTGCCCTCGTCGTACGTCGCGACCGAGTACCAGCCCTTATCGGTGGTCTTGTTCTCGGTCACGTCTTTGATCGCGGTGCCGACCTGCATCATCATCGGCGCGGCTTCCTTGAGATCGTCGACGGTGTCGAGCTTGTCCTTGACGACGCGGATGACGATGCTCGTCATGAAGTCGTCGTTGGTCCACTTCGCGACCTTCGCGTCCGCGTCCCACTCCGGCTTCCACTTGCCGAACGGCTGCAGGTCGAGGCCGAGGAACTCCTTGGACTCGTCGGCGCTCGGTCCCGACGGAGCGGGGGGCGGCGGGTCCGCGGGCTTGTCAGCGGGCTTGTCAGCCGGCTTATCGGTGGCCTTATCGGCGACCGGGGCCGCCTTGTCATCGGTCTTCGCTGCGTCTTGCTTCTTTCCGCACGCCGTAGCGGCCAGGGAGAGACCGAGAGCAGCAATGAACAGGGTCTTTTTGATCATGCGCCGATAGTGTGCACGCGCTGCACGGGCGTTGTCGGCACGCGCTGCAACAAGTTGCGGGGATCGATCGGGTCTGAGCTTCGTTTGGAGGAGGATGTGGGTATGCAGGTCTGGCTCGACCTCGCGAGTACGTACTCGTACTTGGCGTCCGTTCGTATCGCGCATATCCCGATCGGCCTGCCGGTGACGTGGCGGCCGTTCACGCTCGGACCGATCTTCGCCGCGCAGGGCTGGACGACCTCGCCGTTCAATCTGCAGGCAGCGAAGGGCGCGTACATGTGGCGCGACATGGAGCGGTCGGCCGTCGCGCTGGGCATTCCGTTCACCAAGCCGAGCGTGTTTCCGCGCAACAGCGTGCCGGCGATGAAGATCGCGGTGCTGGGTTGCGACCGCGAGTGGGGCCCTGCGTTTTGCACCGCCGTGCTGCGCGCGAACTTTGGCGAGGATCGCGAGATCGCCGAGGCGAGCGTCATCGATGAAGTGCTGAGCGACCTCGAGCTGGACGCCGCAGCCGTGCGGGCAGAGAGCGAATCGCCGGAGTGGAAAGGACGGCTGCGCGCGCAGACCGAGGAAGCTGCGCGGCGCGGGATCTTTGGCGCACCGACGTTTGTCGTCGAGGGCGAGCTGTTCTGGGGGAACGATCGGCTCGAGGAAGCGATTGCGTGGGCCGTGAAGGGATGACGACGCGCGCGAGAGCGATGAAGCTCGGCGGGCATCCCGCGCTCGTCGTGATGCCGGAGAAAGCGCGAGCGCTCTACGTTCTCGCGCACGGCGCCGGCGCGGGAATGCGCCACGAGTTCATGAGCGCGCTCTCGACAGAGCTCGCGGCAAATAACGTGGCGACGGTGCGTTGGGAGTTTCCGTACATGGCGGCGGGGAAGAACGCGCCCGATCGGCCGCCCGTCGCGGAGGCAGCGGTCAAAGCTGTCTGGGACGCGGCGCGAGCGAAGTTTTCGCTGCCGATGTTCGCCGGCGGTAAGTCGTTCGGTGGGCGGATGACCTCGCGCGCGCACGCGAACCTCGGGCTCGACGGTGTGCACGGCATCGCGTTCGTCGGGTTTCCGCTGTACGGCGCGGGCAAGCCGCCGAGCGTGGAGCGCGCGGAGCATCTCGCGAGCGCGGCGGGGCCGTTGCTGTTCGTGCAGGGCACGCGCGACGAGCTCGCAGATCTCTCGGTGCTGCGGCCGGTCGTCGAAGGACTGGGCCCGCGCGCGGAGCTGCACGTGATCGACGACGCCGATCACGGCTTCGACGTGCGCAAGAAGGCGGGACGCACGACCGATGTGAAGACCGAGATAGCGACGGCGATGGCGGCGTGGATGACCCGCGTCATGAAGTGATAAGGTCGCGGCGTGTGGACGAGCTATTCCGCGCGTCACGCGTCGCAGTTGATCGGCCTGCCGGAGTCGGCGGTGCGCAGCTGTATTCGCGATGGGTTGGTGGGAACGCCGGGTGCCGTGCCCGCGCAGCTCTCGTTTCGTGATCTCGCGGCGCTGCGGACGGTCAAGGCGCTCGTCGATGCGGGCGTCCCACTCGTGCGCGTCCGCAAGGAGCTCGCGTTGTTGCAACAGGAGCTGCCGGCGGGGACGTCACTCGCCGAGCTGACCGTGGAAGCGCGCGGAGGCAGCGTGCACGTCCGCGGGGCCGCGCCGGCGGATGCCCCCGGGCAGTTGTCGCTGATGTTCGAGGCACCGCCCGTCGCAAAAGCGCCCGAGGGCGAGCTGCGCGAGCTGCCGCGCGCGACCGAGATGCCCGTGCTCGAACCGGTCGCGCCTGCCACGGCAGATCAGTGGATGAGCCGCGCGATCGAACTCGAGGATCACGATCCGGTCGCGGCGATCGAAGCGTATCGGCGCGTCCTGCGGCTGCGGCCCGAGACGACGGAAGCGTGGATCAATCTCGGGCGCCTGTTTGCCGAGAGTGGCGATGCGGCCGCCGCGAATGACTGCTTCAAGAGCGCAGTGGACCTGGATCCTGCGGATGCGACCGCCTACTACAACCTGGGAGTGCTGGCGCAGGACGCGGGTAAGGAAGAGGAAGCGATCGCATTGTACAGGCGCGCGTTAGAGCTCGATCCGCGGATGGCAGAGGCTCACTACAATCTCGCGACGCTGTTCGACCAGTCAGGCGACTCTCGCTCTGCGATTCGACACATCAACGAATATCGGAAACTGACCCGCTAGACCGCGATATCCTCTGCGGATGGACACCGCGGTTTGGCTCAGCGAGCAGATCGAGGCCCTCACCCCGGAGCGCGAGAGCGATCCAACGGCGGCGAGTCGATTGGCCGAGGCATATGCGGCGCTCGCGGGCGCGAATGCGCAGGCGTTCGGGCTCGCGCTGCCGGCGGAGATCGAGAACCGCGAGAAGCTCCGACAGCGCGCACTCGAGGTGCTGAAGCTGTGGCTCGCGACGTTCGACGCCGAGCACAAAGCGAAGATCAAGCTCCAGCTCGCGGGCTACGGCATCGGGGCGCAACCGGCCCCATCGCACGACGAGCCACCTGTCTCGAAGGCGGACTAACTCGCGAGACTGTCGAGGCGGCGCTGGAGGAAGCGGCGCTCGGGCTCGTTCCCGACGAGCGTCAGTGCTGCCCGGTAGGCGGATGCCGCGTCATCGATGCGACCGAGTCGGCGGAGTAGATCGGCGCGCGCGGCGTGGAAGAGATGAAAGTCGTGCAGCTGCTCGGCGAGCTCGTCGATCATCGCGAGACCGACATCGGGCCCGCGCCACATGGCGAACGCAACTGCGCGATTGAGCGCCACGATCGATGTCGGCGCACGGCGGAGCAATTCGGTGAACAGCGTGGCGATCTGCGGCCAGTCCGTGTCGACCGAGCGCGGGGCTTGCGCATGGAGCGCGGCGATCGCGGCTTGGAGCGCGTAGGGGCCAGGACCGGAGCCAGAGCCCGTGAGCGCGAGCGGAACGAGCGGAAGCGCTTCGGCGATCTGCGCCGCGTCCCAGCGCGAGCGCTCTTGATCCTCGAGCAGGATGACGTCGCCACGGTCATCGCTGCGTGCGTCGCGCCGCGAATCGTGGAGCAGCATCAACGCGAGCAGCCCCTCGGCCTCGGCGTGGATCGCGCGGTTTGCCGGCGTGAGCTCGACGAGCAAGCGACCGAGGCGGATCGCTTCGCGCGACAGATCGCGGCGCGTCCACGAATCACCGGCTGTCGCGGCGTAGCCTTCGTTGAACACGAGATAGATGACCGCCATGGCGGCGTCGGTGCGCTCGGGCAGCTCGCTTGCCTCGGGGACCTCGTACGGGATGCGCGCGTCCCTGATCTTCGACTTCGCGCGCACGATGCGTTGGGCCATCGTTGTCGGAGATGCGAGGAACGCGCGCGCGATCTCGTCGGTGGTGAGGCCACCGAGCGTGCGCAGCGTCAGCGCGACCTGCGCTTCGCGCGCGAGGGCAGGGTGGCAGCACGTGTAGATCAGGCGGAGACGATCGTCCTGCACGGCTGCTTCGCCCGCATCGACTGACGACTCCGCCGAGATGATCTTCTCCGCGTCGACGATCGCGCGCAGCTTCACGCGCCGACGGATCGCGTCGATCGCCTTGTTGCGCGCGACCGAGGTCAGCCAGGCGCGCGGCTCGTCGGGCGTTCCTTCCACGGGCCAGCGGTCGAGCGCGGCAGCAAAGGAATCTTGAACGACCTCCTCGGCGAGATCGAAGTCGCCGTTCGTCACCCGGATCGTCGTCGCGAGCACGCGCGCGCGTTCGGCGCGGAACACGGCTTCGATCGCGGCGACCGCTTGCACTAGCTCTTGGGGCCCATCTCGGGAATGGCCCAGATCGGACGGACCTCGATCGAGCCCCATCGCGAGCTCGGGATGCGCGCGGCGAGCTTGATCGCTTCGTCGAGGTTGGCCGCCTCCACGAGGTAGTAACCGCCGAGCACCTCGCGCGTCTCCGCGAAGGGACCATCGGTCGTCGTCTGCTTGCCATCGCGGACGCGCACCGTCGTGGCCGTGTGCGAGCCCTGGAGCGCGTCTCCGCCCAGGAAGTGACCGGACGCTTTGATCTCCTGCGTGTACTTGAGGTACTCGGCCGAGACTTTCGCGCGATCCTCGGGGGTCTTCGACCCGAGCACCTTTTCGTCGTCGTAGATCATCAACAGGTATTGCATCGCTCGCTCCTAGGGGTGTTCTCCCACGGGTCGAACGAGCGCGGCGCGGATCGACAACGCGATCGAAAAAAGAATCTGCCGGGTTACGAAAACCCGAGCAGCTTGCCGCCCTGATAGACGACGAAGCTCACGACGTAGGCGAGGACGGTCATGTATGTGAAAAGAAAGGCCGGCCAGCGCCACGAGCCCGACTCCCGCCGCACGACAGCCAGGGTCGACATGCACTGGCACGCGAGCGCGAAGAAGATCATCAGAGAGAGGCCCATCAGCGGCGTGTAGGCGCGCGAGCCATCGGCCTTCTTCTCGTGGCGCAGCGAGTCGCGCAGCGGCGTCGACGTCTCGTCCGCGTCCTGCAGGCCGAACACGATACCGAGCGTGGATACGAAGACCTCGCGCGCGGCGAACGCGCCGATGATGCCCACGCCGATCTTCCAGTCAAAGCCGAGCGGCTTGATGACCGGCTCGATCGTGTGGCCGAGCTTGCCGCCGAAGCTGTTCTCCAGGCGGAGCGCCGCGCGTTGATCTTGGAGTGTTTCCTTGGCGGCGGGCGTCGGCGCCTTCTCGATCAGCGTCGGGAAGTCCGGGGAGCCTTTCGGCAGCTCTCGCGGGAAGTAGAGCAGGGCCCACAGCACGATCGAGCAGCCGAGGATCACGGTGCCCGCTTCGCGCAGGAACATGAACGACTTGGTGCGCATCGAGCGGATGACGTCCTTGATGCGCGGCAGGCGATAGGGCGGAAGCTCGATCAGGAACGGCAGGCGCTTCGCCTTGAGCGGCTTGACGGTGCGCGACAGCACGAACGCTGCGAACAGCGACGTGATGACGGAGAACAGATACATCCCGACGAGCAGCATCGCCTGCACGAGGTGCGAGCCCGGCAACAGCGCGGCGATGACGAGCGAATAGATCGGCAGGCGCGCCGAGCACGTCATCAACGGTACGACCATCATCGTGAGGATGCGGTCGCGCTTGCGCTCCATCGTGCGCGTCGCCATCACGGCGGGGATGGCGCACGCAAACCCCGAGAGCATCGGCACGAACGCGCGCCCGTGCAGGTTCATCGCGCGCATCACGCGATCCATCAGGTAGGCGATGCGGGCGAGATAGCCGCAGTCCTCGAGGAAGCCGAGGAACAGGAACAGCATCATGATCTGCGGCAGGAACACGACGACGCTGCCGACGCCGGCGATCACACCGTCGACGAGGAAGTCAGTGAAGATGCCGTCGCCGAGCAAGCTGCGGACGAGACCGCCGAGCTTGTCGAACAGCCACTCGATCCCCGAGATCAGCGGGTCCGCACCCCAGAACAGGCACGCGAACACCATCGTCATCACCGCGAGGAACACGAGGAAGCCCGCGACGCGATGGAGCAGGACGCGATCGATGCTCTGCGTGCGGTCGCGATTCACGCGCTTCTTGATCAGCGCGGGAATCTCGCGATCGAGCCACGTCCAGCGGCCGAGCACGGCCTCGTTGTCGACGTCAGCGGTCGCGCCTGCGCTGACGGCAGCGGTGCGCAACGCGTCGGGGACGATCAGCTCGTCGTCGTCCCCCTTGCCCCGCGGCTCGATGCAGGTGAGCGCCCACAGCGCGAGCGCGTTATCCGCGCGGTCATCGGCGGCGCCGTGGAGCTCGGTCGTCGTCCACTCGGCCGGCAGCGCTGCACGCACGGTTTGCAGCTTCTCGCGCAGCGATGCGCCCGGCTCCCAGCGCCATGTCGTGCGCCGCTCGGCGTGAGACGCCCGATCGATCGCGGCGATCAACTGCGGCAAGCCAGCGCCGGTGCGCGCCGTGACGGGCACGACATCGCAACCGAGAAGCGCGGCGAGGTCCTTCGCGTCGGGCGTCGCGGCGGCCGCTTCATCGACCATCGTCAACGCGACGACGCAGCGCGCACCGAGCTCCTGGAGCTGCAGCAGCAAGTAGCAGCTGCGCGCGACGGACGTTGCATCGACGCAGACGACGACGACATCGGGGACAGGTGCATCGGCGAGACCGACGAGTGCATCGAGCGCGATCTGTTCTTCGGCGCTGCGCGCGTTGACGCTGTACGTGCCGGGAACGTCATCGATCTCGGCGGTGCGGCCCCCCGGCAGTTGCAGCTTGCCGCGCTTGCGATCGACCGTGATGCCCGGATAGTTCGAGACCTTCGCCGACGAACCGGTCAGCGCATTGAACAGCGTGGTCTTGCCGACGTTGGGATTGCCGGCCAACACGACGTGTAGGCGCTTCGGCTCGGCAGCCGCGTTCACACGTCCTCGACCGTGATCTGTGCCGCTTCATCGCGGCGGATGGACCACTGCCCGCCGCGCACTTCGATCTGCAGCGGATCCCCCAGGGGGGCGACCGTCACGATCCGGACACCGACGCCCGGGACCAGGCCCATCTCCAGCAGGCGACGCCGAAACGCGCGCGAACCCTCGACACTCTGCACGGTCGAGGTTTGCCCGAGCGGCCGATCGGCGAGCTTCACCACCGACCAGAGCTAGCATTCTTGAAAATCGTTTTCAATCTCAATGTCGGGCGGGGGTACACGCAAAGTCGCGCATTTTTGGCGAGCTGCTAGTCTCAGATACAGGGGCTTATGGACACAGCGCAGACGTTGCTGCTGAACCAGGGGTTCGAACCCATCAAGGTGATCTCGTGGCAGCGCGCGATCACGCTCTTGTTCCTCGGCAAGGTCGAGGTTCTCGAGGAGTACGGCAAAGATATCAAGTCGGTGAGCGTCATCCTCAAGGTGCCGGCCGTCGTGCGATTGCTGCGCTCGTTCCGCCGCCACTCTCGCCCGGTGAAGTTCAGCCGCGTGAACATTTACGCGCGCGACAACTACAAGTGCCAGTACTGCGCCAAGAAGGCCTCGATCAGCGAGCTGACGTACGATCACGTGGTGCCGCGCTCGCAAGGGGGCCAGACGTCGTGGACCAACATCGTCACGTGCTGTTACCTCTGCAATCGCAAGAAGGGCGGCCGCACGCCGCGGGAAGCAGGGATGGCGTTGCTCGCGCAGCCGTCGCAGCCCAACTGGGTGCCGGCCGTCGCGATCCGCATCTCGCTGCGCTCCATCCCCGACGCGTGGCGCGACTATCTGTACTGGACCGGCGAGCTCGAGTCGTCGCCCAACTAACCCAAGGGCTCAGCTCGATTGATCCGAGCCCGAGCCCGAGCCCGATTGGGTTTCCGGATCGGCTCCGAGCGGTGCACACTCGACGAAGAGTCGTGAGCTTGGACGCGTCGGTGGCGGGTGCCCCCTCCGACGGCGTGCCTGCCGAGGGATGAACGCTCACCCGGACGAGTACGTGTCGTGACGAATCGGCGATCGGGCTCGGGCTCGGGCTCCGAGCGCTCCGCGCTCTTGGCTCGGGCTCGTATCAGCTCAAACGCTCTGGGGTTAGTCCCGCTGGGCTGTAGATTCGACGCGTGCGAATCTGCTTCGTCTGTCTCGGCAACATCTGTCGATCGCCAACGGCCGAAGGCGTGATGCGAGCCCTGGTGGAGAACGCAGGCCTCGCGGATCGCATCTCTCTCGATAGCGCCGGCACCGGCGGATATCACGTCGGCGAGAAGTCGGATCCACGCACGCGGGCCGCCGCACGCCATCGGGGCTACGAGCTCGACCACCGCGCGTGGCAGTTCACGGAGAAGGACTTCTCACGCTTCGATCTCGTGCTCGCGATGGATGGCTCCAATCTGTCGCGCTTGAAGGCGATGGTCCGCGGGGGTGTGCCGCGCGACGTGCGTCTGTTTCGCTCGTTCGATCCGACGGCAGAGGAGGGCGCGGAGGTACCGGATCCTTGGTACGGCGGTGACGAGGGCTTCGAGGACGTGCTCGATCAGTGCGAACGCGCGTGCACGGGACTGCTCGCGTACGTGAAGACACGCCTGTGAAGACGTTCGTGAAGCGTGATCCACGCGCGCCGGCGGGGATGTACCAGGCGGAGGCGGACGGTCTCGCGTGGCTGCGTGGGATCAGCCTGCGCGTTCCGGACGTGATCTCCGTCGATGATGCGCACATCGAGCTCGAGTGGCTCGACCTCGCTGATCGCGTGGACGATGCCGCGTTCGGGCGCGGACTCGCACAGCTCCACGCGAGCGGTGCTGCGGCGATGGGTCACACCAGCAACAACTTCATCTCCGTGCTGCCGCAGGACAACACGGTCGAAGCAGACATCGTCACGTTCTACTGCGAACGACGGCTGCGTCCGCTCGCACGGCGACTCGAGCCGATGCTTCACGAGAGAATCGACATGCTCGCTGATCGCGCGTCGTTGTTCGGTCCACCGGAGAGACCGGCGCGACTGCACGGAGATCTGTGGAGTGGAAACGTAGGATCGGTCGACGGCGCACCGGTGATCTTCGATCCGTCCGTGTACGGCGGTCACCGCGAGATCGATCTGGCGATGCTGCAGCTGTTCGGTTCGATCTCGTCGCGGTTCGTCGACGCGTACAGCGAGGTGTGGCCACTTCAATCCGACTGGCGTGAACGAACGTCGCTGTGGCAGCTGTACCCGATCGGCGTCCACGCGGTGTTGTTCGGTGGGGGCTACATGAGGCAGCTACTCTCGACGTTCGACGACGTGTTGGCGTGATACGAACGCCGCATGCAGGATGTCGTCGATAGCGCCGTCGCGGCTGCTCGCGCGCTGACCAACAATGGCGAGCTGATCGACACGCATCAAGTCGTCGTCGAGCGTGTCGCGTATGCGGCAACCGAGGCGCGCGTGATCGCCGATCTGACTCCGCTCCTCGAGAAGTCGGGGCTCGTCGCGGATGCAGCGCGCGTCGCGATCGCGGAGCTATCAGCGTCGATCCCGCACCGCCTGCGTCCCGTCGCGAAGACGCTCGGCATCACGCTGCCTGCGCCGACCGACGACGACCAGCTCGCGCCCTCTGCCGTGGAGGCCGTCGGTCAAGCGACGATCGCCGCACAAGGCAAGTTGACCTGGAAGCTCGACGAGCTCCTCGACGAGGTTCGCAGCAACGTGCGGGCATTTGCCGAACGCGAGGTCGCCCCGAACGCGGAGCGCATCCACCACCACGACGAGCTCGTGCCCGAGCGCTTCATCGAGGAGATGGCGAAGCTCGGCTACTTCGGACTCTCCGTTCCTGAGAAGTACGGCGGCAACGAGCTCGGCAATCTCGCGATGATCCTCACGACAGAGGAGCTCTCGCGTTCGTCGCTCGCCGCCGCGGGATCGTTGATCACGCGCCCCGAGATCCTCGCGAAGGCGCTGCTCGCGGGCGGTACCGAGGAGCAGAAGGCGCACTGGCTGCCGCGCCTCGCATCGGGCGAGATCATGGCTGCGATCAGCGTGACCGAGCCGAACATCGGCTCCGACGTCGCGCAGGTCAGTTGCCGCGCCGAGCGCGCGACGCGCGATGGTGTGAACGGCTGGTCGATCACGGGCGCCAAAGCGTGGTGCACGTTCGCGGGTCGCGCGGACGTGATCGCACTTCTCGCGCGCACGGATCCCGATGCGAGCAAAGGCTCGCGGGGGCTCTCGCTGTTCATCGTCGACAAGCCGCGCTTCCTCGGTCACGCGCTCGCCGCGTCGCAACCGGGCGGCGGCACGCTCGCCGGCAAGGCGGATCGCACGCCGGGGTATCGGGGCATGCACTCGTTCACGCTCGCGTTCGACAACTGGTTCGTTCCGTCCGCACAGCTCGTCGGTGGGGACGAGGGGATCGGTCGCGGGTTCGCGCTGCAGATGGCGGGGTTCGTGGCCGGGCGTCTCCAGACCGGTGGCCGTGCATGCGGTGTGACGCAGGCGGCCGTCGAGACGACCGCTCGCTACGTCGCTGACCGGAAGCAGTTCGGCAAGCCGATCGGTGACTTCGGTCTTACCCGCTACCACCTCGGGCGCATGGCGAGCCGGCTCGTGGCGGCTCGGGCGATTACATATGCGGCCGCCCGTGCGATGGATGCCGACGAGAAGACCGCAGGTCCGCTCGCGGCGATGGCCAAGCTGTTCGCCTGCGACGTGGCCGTAGAAGTCACGCAACTCGGGCAGTTACTCCACGGTGGGTGGGGGTACGCCGAGGAGTACGCGATCAGCCGTTACGTCGCCGACGCGCAGGTGCTCCCCATCTTCGAGGGCGTGAAGCCCATCCTGACGCTCAAGGTTGTGGGCCGATCGCTACTCGGCCGCTAACCGAAAACGATCACCTGGGCGTCACCTAGGCTGCGCAAATCCGCTTTGGTTCGCGTAAGATGGGCGGCAACATGAACAAGCTTTGCGCGTGGCTGGGGGCAGCCACGATGCTGTTAGCCGTTTGTATTGTCGCGCGCGTTAACACCGCGCAGGCGGCGAACGATCCGTTGAAGCCATACGTCGTGCTCGTGCTCGACACGTCCGGCTCGATGGACGAAGCGACGAACACCGGGCCGCCTAGTTGTGGTGGCAAGGACAGCAAGCTCGATCACGCACGCTGCGCGATCAATCAGATCGTGAACGCGTACGGCGACATGACATTCGCGCTCGCACGCTTCCGCGCGACGATGAGTGGCACGACGACGGCGAACACGTTCCCCGCTGGATGCAACCTCAACGCCCAGTCGTGCTCCGCCACGGACGAACAGTTCGAGCTCCTCACGCCGCTCGTCGATGGCACCAACGACAAGGCAGCCGTGTGGACGAACTTCACCGGCAACACGTGCACCGCGACAGGTACGGATCCGGAGATCTGGTCAGCGCCAAACAACACGCCGCTCGCAGGTGCGCTCCTCGGCGCGCGCACGTACTGGCTCGGTGTCGAAAAGGCTGCGAACGGCTCGACCGTGATCTGGCCGGCGAGCGCGGGTCACGCAGGCGGCTTCGATCCGATCGGCGGCGATCCCAAGAACGACAAGTTCCTGCCGACGGGTTGCAACCCGGCCGCGAACTGCCTCGGCGCTGACGCGACGTTCCCCGCGGGCTGCTGCCAAACGCAGTGCCGCCCGTACATCACCATCATGCTCACCGACGGTGATGCGTCCTGCTCGAATGGCCAGAACCCTGGTGACCAGAACGCCGCGGCCGCCGCGCTCTACAAGACGCCATACCCGGCGGGCATGCCTGCCGCGATGCAGAAGAACTATCGCATCCAGACCAAGCCGATCGGCTTTGGTAAGCCCCCCGGCGATCCGCAGATCGAAGCGATGGCGCACGCAGGCGGCGCGGCGGACGACGGCAACCCGGCGACGTTCGAGGGCTACTACGCCTCCGACGAAGCGGGTCTCCAGCTCGCCATCTCCGCCATTCTCAACGACGCGATCCGCACCGAGGTCTGTAATCACAAGGACGACGACTGCGACGGTTTCTTCGACGAAGGCTTCACCGGGTTCGGCACGTGCAACAACAACAAGTTCGGCAAGTGCCGCGTGAACGGCACGGCTGACTGTCGCGCGGACGGTCAGGGCGTCGAGTGCGACGCGGGCGTTGCAGCGTGCGTCGGCAAGTCGATCACCAACGGGTGCAGCGTCACCAACGCGGCGGGCGCGATGGTCGCCGGCACGTGCCAGGCGGGCAACCCGCAACTCGTTTGCATTCCCACGCCCGCGGTCGACGAGATCGCCGGCGGCTGTAACAACATCGACGACGACTGCGATGGTCGCATCGACGAAGGCGTGACTGGTTGCACGTGCACCGTCGCGACCGAGGTGTGCGACGGCAAGGACAACGACTGCGATACCAGGACCGACGAGAATACGGCGGTCCCGTGCAACAACGGCACGTGTATGGGCGTGCGTCCCTGCAACGGATCCGCGGGTCTCGGCGCCTGCACCGCGGCGGTTCCCGATCCGCTCGGCGAGCACATCTGCGACGGCTTGGACGACAACTGCGACGGCAACAAGGACGGCTTCAACGAGAACTGCTCGAACATGTTCTGCCCCGGCGGTTCGTGTACGGGCGGCGCTGCGCCGGAGAAGACGTGTGTTGGCGGTACGCGTGCGGGCAAGCGCTGCGACACGAACCCCGACTTCGACCAGCGCAACAACCCGGCCGGCGTCACTGGTTCGGCGTGTCAGCTCGAGGGTGCGGCGTGCGCGTGCAAGACAGGTAACCGCACGTGCCCGCTGAACGGCACTGGCGTCTACACGGCGTGCGTGCAGGAGATCGAGCCGAGCGTCGAGATCTGCAACGGCATCGACGACGACTGCGACGGCAAGATCGACGAGACGCCGTCCACCGCGTGCACGATGGACTCGCAGTGCCCGCCGATCACGCCCACGTGCGATACGACCGCGCATCTCTGCCAACCGGCGGATTGCTCGGTCAACTCGTGCGGTGGCGAGCTGCTCTGCGTGAACGGTGCGGCGATGTGTACGCAGACCGCTGGCGTCGACGACACGTGTAACAACGTCGACGAAGACTGCGACATGAAGGTCGACGAGGCGTGGAAGTGCGCTGACCCCGACGGCCCCGACAACATCCCCGGCAACGCCGACGACTGCAGCTGCAATGTCGCTGGTCAGTGCAACGCGCACGAGAGCTGCCAGAACGGCTCTGTCGTCTGCATGGGCGATCCGGTTGGTCAGGAGACCTGTAACTGTCAGGACGATGATTGCGACGGCACCGTCGACGAGAATGCTGGCTCGCTCTGCGGTGCGGGCGCGACCTGCGACGAGAGCGCGTGTCAGTGCGCCTTCCCGTGTGCGCAGGGCGAGTTCCCGTGCCCCGCAGGCAAGCTGTGCAACGCGAACCACTTCTGCGTTGCCGACCCGTGCTTCAACGTCACGTGTACGCAGGTGCAGGGCGACCTGCAGGTCTGCCGCCCGAAGCCGTCCAACCCGGCCGACCACGAGTGCGTCTCGGCGTGTGATCCGACGGTGATCACGTGCCCGAACACGACGGTGTGCTTCAAGCCGGCCGGTGATTGCCGCCCCGACGATTGCACGACGTTCCCGGACTACTGCACCGGGGCACAGAGCTGCATCAACGGCACGTGCGTGTCCAACCCGTGCACCGGCGTCACGTGCGACGCGGGGCAGTTCTGCAACAACGGCAACTGCTACGGCAGCTGCTCTGGCGTCGAGTGCCCGACGGGACAGCGCTGCGAGCTCGGTACGTGCGCCGCGGATCCGTGCGGCAAGCAGTGCCCGTTCGGCAAGGCGTGTGATCCGCAGTCGGGTACGTGCGTCGCCAACCCGTGCGACGCATTCCAGTGCCCGCAGGGACAATGGTGCGATCCGGAGCAGGGCGCGATGTGCGTCGACGATCCGTGCGCGATCTTCAACATCACGTGCGAGGACGGTCAGATCTGTCGCGGCGGTAGCTGCTTCGATGCGGACACGTTCAAGCCGGATGCGGCCGCGGAGACGCACGTGACCACCGGTGGTGGTGGCGGTTGCAGCACGAGCGGCGATGCGAACGGCACGTTCGTGTTTGGCATCGGCCTCGCGATGGCACTGACGCTCCGTCGCCGGAAGCGGCTCGGGCGTGCGGTGTCTGTAGGGCTCCTTATCGCGGCGACGGCTCTCCTAGGTTGCGACGTTAACGAGTACTGCCTCAACTGTGAGACCGGCGACGGTGGTCACGGTGGCGACGATGGTGCGGCCGATGACGGTGGCAGCGGCTCGGCCGATGATGGCGGCATGGTCGATGACTCCGGCGACGGCGGCAATTGCGTGCCGACGGGGCCCGAGATGTGCGACGGCAAGGACAACGACTGCAACGGACAGATCGACGACGGCACCCTGCCGACGATCGGTGATCAGTGTGACTCGCAGGTCGGCGAGTGCGCGCTCGGCCACAAGATCTGCAAGGCCGGCAGCGTCGTCTGCAGCACGCAAGGACCCGAGATTTGCGACAACAAGGACAACAACTGCGACGGCACGGCCGACGAAGGTGATCCGGGTGGTGGCGCGGTCTGCGGTACCAATACCGGTGAGTGCGTCGCGGGCGTGAATCGCTGCGTGACGGGCACGATCCAGTGCGTGGGCGCGATCGGCCCCGCGACCGAGACGTGCAACAACCGCGATGACGACTGCGATGGTCTGTTCGACGAGAACCTGACGCTCGGCCCGTGCGTGGCAGGTATGGACGGTCCTGCGCAAGGCAACACCGGCGAGTGCGATCTCGGTACCCGGCAGTGCGTTGGCGGCGTGACCAAGTGCGTCGGTGCGGTGTTCCCGGTGTTCGAGCAGTGCGACACCGGCAACCTCGACTCCGACTGTGATGGTCAGCCGAGCAACGGCTACAACCTCGCCACGGATCCGCAGAACTGCGGCATGTGCGGCCACAAGTGCAATCTGCCGAACGCGTTCGAGAACTGCGGCGTCGCTCCGCAGGCATCAGGCGTGTGCGGTATCGCCGCGTGTGCGACGAACTTCTTCGACAACAACCACAACCCAGCCGACGGCTGCGAGTTCAACTGTGGTCACCCGTTCCTCGGCGCCGAGATCTGTAACGGCATCGACGACGACTGCGATGGCCTCATCGACGGGGCGGACCCCGACATGATCGCCCCGACGAACCTCTGTGATCCCGATGGCGCGTGCTCGACGATGACCGTGCTCTCGTGCGACGCCACGCTGGGCTGGCGTTGCCACTACAACAACCCGAACGTGCAGACGTCGGATGCGGCGCACACGCAGATCATCTCGGAGACGCGCTGCGATAGCGACATCGTCGCCGGCTCCCAGGCCGACAACGACTGCGACGGCCTCATCGATGAGGGGCAAAGCAATCTGAACCAAGCGTGCAACAACGGCATGCAAGGCATCTGTCGCGGCACGGGCACGTTCGTGTGTGACACGACGACGCGCACGAATCCTGCGACCTGCAAGATCACCGTTCCGGGGCTTCCGCCGGGCACCGAGACGTGTGATGGCCTCGACAACAACTGCGACGGCATCGTCGATGATCCGGCGAACGAGTTCGCGGGCAACGCTGTCGGCCAGGAGTGGTCGATCATCCCCGGCACGAACCCGCCGGTTCAGATCATGAAGTACGAGGCGTCGCAGCCTGGCACGCAATCGAACTACGTGTGCTCGCGCGCCGGCGTGCTGCCGTGGGTGAACATCCGCCAGCCGGAAGCGGAGGCCGCGTGCGCGACCATTGGCGCGCGCCTGTGCACGGAAGCCGAGTGGCAGAACGACTGCGAGCCGGACGCCACGTATCCGATCGCCGTTACCACCAGCGTGAATGTCACGGACTTCACGTTCATCGAGGCCGAGGACGCGTTCGCGAACACCACGCAGGGCTTGCCTGCTGCTCAACGCGCGTGGACGAAGGTCTCGCCCGTGAACTTCGACGGGATCACGGCGATGCAGGTGCCCTCGAACGGTTTCTCGCAGCCCGTGCTCGCGAACGCGCTCACGGCGTCGTCCCGCCTGGACTTCCGCCTCACGACGCTGGCGTCCACGACCTACCGATTCTGGCTCCATATGCGCACCAACGCTGCCAGCGTCGTGGGGAGTGGCACGCCGGCCGTCTCGTCGGCGGTGAACGCGACTGCAACATCGGACGCGTCAACGGCCGTCGGTGACCTCGTGATCGTGTCGACGTTCACCTACACCACGGGCAACCTCGCGTTGACCCACACCCTGCAGTCAGGTTTCACCCAGATCGTCACTCAGAATCACAACGACGGAAACAACGACGGCTTGCTGTCGATCGCCTACAAGGTCGCGAGCGTTGCCGGAGCGCAGACCTACACCGCGTACACGACCACGGGTGGGACCAATCTAACTTCCATCACGGTGATCAAGGCGGGCTCGTACGACGTCAGCACCATCGCGAGCGCCAGTACGAACGACACCTCCAACGCAAGGCCCGACCCACCTGACATCGGCAGCAACGCAACGCAGCCGTCGATCTTGCTCGGCATCTCCGCGTGGCATGAGGGCGCGGCAGCGGTGACAACTCCTACTCCGAGCGGGGGCTTCACGCTCGATACCGATGCTGCGGGGTCGGTCCAAGGCGAGCTCGCCGTTGAGTACGCCCAGATCACTAACGGCGCAGGTAGCGACCCCGGACAATGGAACGACAACGTCACTCCGAACGGGACCATTTCGGCCACGATCCGCATCGGCATGCATACGCGGATCTACGTCGGAGTGAACGCGGACGCCGCAGGCGCCGCAAGCGCAGTCGTGACGAGTCAGTCTCTCAACTCCTGGCAGTGGGTGCAGGCGCCCAACTTCACGACAGCGGCCGGAAAGACCGACCAGTTCGTGAGCCTGTACACGTTCGATGATGGCGTCTACGTCGACGAGATCGCGATCTCGCGGCACGACGCGCAGCCGACGTTCGACAACTCGTGGTCGTACGCGACGAACCCGCGCACCTCCGCGCCGACGACCTGCAACGTGGACGACTACGACACGGATTCGGTCGCCACCGGCGATCAGGATGACATCATCAATACCGGTTCGCGCACGTCGTGCTTCTCGGAGCACGGCACGGAGGACACGTACGATCTCTCCGGCAACGTGAAGGAGTGGGTGCAGGAGCGCGCGCCGGGACAGAATCCGATCCGCGGTGGTGCATCCAACAACGAAGAGACGGGCGCGACCTGCAAGTCGGACTTCACGCTCGCTCCCGATACGTTCTTCTTCCCGAACGTTGGCTTCCGTTGTTGTCGTCTGGCGCCCTAACCCCAAAGTCCGGCTGTGCTGATCCGAGTCGAGCCCGAGCCCGAGCCCGAGCCCGCGATTTCGATTCCGAATCGGAGTGCACGTGACCTACTTCGACGAACCCAGCCGCCCAAACCCAAAAAAGATCGGGCTCGGGCTCGGGCTCCGAGCGCTTCGCGCTCTTGGCTCGGGCTCGTATCAACCCAGGTGATCTCTGGGGTCAGAGCAGACCAAATGTCCGCGGTGCTTGTTCCAGCGCCGCGTGTGTATCTGCCCCGACATCCCGCTCGTTCCGACCAGGACGCGCGTGGTGATCGTGCGCCATCACCTCGAGCAGCATCGATCCTCCAATTCGGGCCGGCTCGCGCACTTCGCGCTGCCCAACAGCGAGATCGTCGAACACGGCGGTCGGAGCGGTCCCACGGTGCTGCCACCGATGGATGGCGCGTACCTCGTCTATCCGATCGGCGAGCCGGCGAGCGCGCCGCCGCTCCCGTTACCGAAGCAGTTGGTGTTCCTCGATGCGAGCTGGTCGCAGGCGCGCCGGATGTTCCGCAAGATCGAAGGGCTCCGCGGGCTGCCGATCCTCAACCTTCCGCACGAGGTGACCAAGGTGGTTCGCATGCGAGCCGCTCCCACGGTGGGCCATGTTTCGACGCTCGAGGCGATCGCACGCGCTCTGCGCCTCCTCGAAGGAGATGCCGTCGCGCGCCCGCTGGAGGAGCTGTTCGGGGTCGCTGTTGCCCGCGTGATCGCCACCGGACGGATCCTCGCTGGCTCTGAAGATAGTGACGCTTAACAATCGCTTACGCCGGCGCATCGATTGCGCGGGTGAGCACGTCTAGCCTACCCTCGGGCCGTGGGTGCGTCGCTCCAGCGCGCAGGGCTTCCCATCTCGGTGAAGCTGGTTGTGGTGACCTCGATCGTCGTGGCGGTCGCAGTCGGCACAGCCACGTGGTTCTCGCAGAAGGCGACGACCGAGATGACGGAGACGTCGATCAAGGTGCGGCGCGAGGCGGGCCAAAAGGCGATCGTTCGCGAGTCCGAGCTCGTGCTCCAGGCGGTCGCGTCGGCCGAGGCGACCCCGCTCGGGACCAGCACGCTGTCCGATATCCCGCCGCTGCTCGACGCGGCGATGAAGTCCGACAAGGAGAGCGGCGATAACCGCATCCAGTGGCTCGTCCTCACGGACGCGTCGGGAACGATCGTTGGTAAGTCGGGCAAGCCGCCGGACGAGGCCAAGCTCAAGGAGCTCGATCGGACGCTCGTCGATGGCATCAAGGAAGGCGACGTCGCGCACGCCGCGGCGGGCTCCGCGACCGACTGGGTGTACGGCTCGCCCGTCAAGCTCGGCGGCAGCGTCGTCGGATCTCTGCGCATGGGCGTGACGACCGCCGGCCTCGAGAAAGAGCTCGCGGCGTCGTTGACGTCAGCGGAGGACGCGGCCAAGGCGGCGCGCACCAAGATGTTGATGGTGTCGATCGCCGTGCTCGGCATCGGCATCGTGCTCGCGGCGCTCTACGGCGTCGCGCTGGCGCGCCCGATCAAGATGCTCACCATCGGTGCAGGCCAGATCGCCGAGGGCAACCTGAACGCGCACGTCGACGAGAGCCGCGGCGACGAGCTCGGCGTGCTCGCGCGAACGTTCAACCTGATGACCGGCGAGATCCGCGCGCTGCTCGTGGAGCAGGGCGAGAAGGCCTCGCTGCAAAAGGAAATGGATCTCGCGCGCCAGGTGCAGCAAGCGATGCTGCCGCCGCACACGCTCGATCAGCACGGCAACATCAAGATCGTCGGCTACTGCCAGCCCGCCTCGAGCTGCGGCGGCGACTGGTGGACGTTCCGCAAGATGTCCAACGGCCGCGTGCTCATGGTCGTCGGGGACGCGACGGGCCACGGCATTCACTCCGCGATGATCGCAGCGACGGCGCGCGGCGCGGTCGAGGCCCTCAGCGGCATCGACGAGCGCTTGCTCACGCCGGATCAGGTGCTTCGCGCGATCGACTCTGCCATCCGCCAGGTCGGCGATCACAACGTGTTGATGACCGCGTTCGCAGCGCTGTTCGATTCGACGAACGGCCAGCTGCAGTATGCGAACGCCGGCCAGAACTTCCCGTACGTCATCAAGCTCGGCGCGACGCGTCTCCTCGAAGAGGCGAGCATCATCGCGGCCAGCGGCAATCCGCTCGGTGACCGCAACATCCCCGTCGAGATCCGCAAAGGCTCGTTGCAGCTGCGTCCCGGCGATCTGTTCGTGTGCTTCACCGATGGCGTCGTCGAGCGCGCGAACGCGGCCGGCAAGCTGTTCGGTGATCGCCGCCTGCGCGGCACGCTGACCGGTCAGCTCATCGCCGATGGCGGCTCGCTGCTCGAGCTGCGCGATCGCCTCGTAACTACACTCGATAGCTACGGCGAAGGCGCACCGGCCGAGGACGACATCACGTTCGTGCTCTGCCAGTACGATCCGCCGGTCGATCGCACGTCGCGCGTGTCGGGGCGAGGCGCCGCTTGAAGCGGTTCCTGACGTTAGCTGTGCTCCTCGGGTCGGCGGTAGCGCACGCGCAGGGCGTCGATGTGGCGGACCTACCGCCGCTGCCCACCTCCGACGAGGAAGTGCCCAGCTCGGCGACCGTGCTCGCCGCATCGAGTGCAGACGAGGATGTCGTCGTCGGTGCCGCCAAGCGCGAACAGAGCCTCGGCAACGTGGCCTCCGCGGTCACCGTCATCACCGCGGATCGCATCCGTCGCTTCGGCTATCGCAACCTGTCCGAGGCGCTCGTCGGCGTCGCGGGCGTGTACATCCAAGGCAACCGCCTGACGGATCAGGTCGGTATCCGCGGCCTGCAGATCGAAGGTGGCTTCAACAGCCGCCTGCTCGTGCTCGTCGACGGCGCGACCATCAACGAGAACTGGGGTGCGTTCGCTGGAGTCGGCTTCGACGGACTGATCCCGATCGACGAGGTCCAGCGCATCGAGGTGATTCGCGGACCCGTCGGTGCTCTGTACGGAACCAATGCGTTCGTCGCGATCATCAACGTCGTCACGAAGAGCGTGTCGGACGGTAAAGGCGAGTGGGGCCGGATCGGCGTCAACTCCATCTACGGTGCGACGGCGGCGGCCGGCTTCGCGCAGGGCACGATCGACAAGCAGATCCGCGGCGTCGTCTCGTTCGTGCAGCGCTTTGGAGAGACGGGACTCTCGGTTCCCGAGATCGCGGCGGCAGACGGCACCGACAAGCTGTCGTCGGATAAAGGACAGTCGATCACGGCGTCGGTTGTCGGGCGCTACGACGGTTCGTTCGGTCAGGTCCGCGCGTACCGCGTGCGGCGCGATTCCCCGTTCGCTCCGTACAACGCCGATCCGTCTCTCGATCAGGCCTACGCGCTCTACAACTATCAGTTGCTCGCCGAAGGCGGACATACGGCGGAGCTGACCAAGGACTTCGTCGGCACCGTGCGCGCGTACGGCAACCTCTATCGCTTCTACGACGAGATCAACTACTCGACCCCGCCGCAGTTCGTCGATTACGGTGACGTCGCGACGGTCGGTGCCGAGGCGCGCGGTCGCTACCAGCTGATCGAGAAGAAGCTCGGTCTCACCGGCGGCGTCGAGGTCAACTACAACCACACGCGCAGCCAGTCGTACAGCATCGGCGACGTGCAGGCGGCGATTCCGGTCAACTACAGCACCGAGGGTGTGTACGCGGAGTTCGACGGTCAGCCGACGGAGTGGCTCGGCTTCACGGCTGGTGCGCGCTTCGACAACAACACGCACGTCGATCACCGCATCTCGCCGCGCGCCGCACTCTTCCTCACCA
This sequence comes from Kofleriaceae bacterium, assembly GCA_036499725.1. Taxonomy (GTDB): domain Bacteria; phylum Myxococcota_A; class Polyangia; order Haliangiales; family Haliangiaceae; genus JABFXX01. The sequence continues at coordinate 49,586 of DASYDE010000022.1, read as the reverse complement.
AGGGCGAGAGCTACGGAGCGAAGCTCCTGTACGCGGAGGGGTTCCGTAACCCGAGCGCGTTCGAGAAGGACTTCCGCGACTGCACGACGTTCATCGATAACCCCGATACCAAGTCGGAGACGATCCGCAGCTTCGAGGGCGTACTGTGGGGACGTCCGCTTCCCGGACTCTCGCTGCGTGCCTCCGGGTTCATCTGGGATACCGACAAGATCATCGAGCAGATCGGCCACGATCTCACGCCCGCCGACTTGGGACGCTGCTCGGCCTTCACCGACGTGCCCACGAACCTCCTGCAGTTCGTGAATCACGGCAAGTACCGCACGTACGGCGGAGAGGTCGAAGGCACCTATCGCAGCCGCTCCGGTTGGTACGCGTACGGCGGTGGTGGTGTGCAGCGGGTTGGCTTCGGCGCGTTCGAGAACGGCACGCAGGAGTCGATCCAGTACGGCAAGGTCACCGACGCACCGAAGATCACAGCGACGGCGGGCGTGTCGACGCCCAAGCTTGGCGACCTCGCGCACGTCTCGGCGGAGATGCAGTACGTCGGCCGCCGCGCGACGCGCATGGCGCTCATCTATCAGAACCAGGATCCGAACAACCCCGAGGAGGCCGGACTCGCGCAGTACAGCGACGGGTGGGTCGGCATCAACGGTGTGGTCTACTTCCCGAACGTCCGCGGCTTCGACATCACGGCCGGCGTGCGCAATATCATCGGTACGCGCGACCTGATGCCCGCGCCGGGTGACTACGACGTCGTCAAAGAGGATGGTTCCACGCAGCGCGTGCCGCGCGTCCCCGGTGAAGGTCGCGAGCTCTACTTGAAGGTGGGGTACACGTTCTGATGCGGACGACACTGCGCCAGGTCGTGTTCGCCGCATCGCTCCTCACGGCCGGAGCGGCGCTCGCCTTGCCGACGGTGGCGTTCGCGCAGCGTGCGAGCGAAGGCGATGACGAGAGCGCGGCGCTCGTCGCGCAGGGCCGAGCGGACCTCAAGAAGGGTAACTACAACGACGCTGCGACCGCGCTCGATCAAGCGATCGCGCTCAACCCGCGCCGCGTCGAGGCGTACGTGCTGCGCTCCGCGGTCTACGCGGCGAAGAAGGAGTACGCGAAGGGCGTCGAGCTGATGCGGCGCGCGCAAGCACTCTCTCCGAACGACGAAGAAGTGCTCACCGCCCTCGGCAGTCAGCTCGTGCTGTCGGGAAATACCGACGAGGGCGTGCCGATTCTTCAGGGCGTCGTCGCCAAGAACGCCGCACGTTACGACGCCCAGCTGCTCCTCGGAAACTACGCGCACGGCGCCGGCAAGTGGCCCGACGCGATCGCCGCGCTCGAGGCGTACTTCAAGTCGCGCCCCGACGTGCTCGCGAAGGAAGACGCCCGCCACCGCGTGGATCTCGCGGACAGCTACCTCCGCTATCGCCAGCCCGACAAGGCGCTACCGCTGTTCCAGAGCGCGGCGAACGAGCGTAAAGAGGATCTGCGCGCCCGCATCGGCGTCGCGTGGTCGACGGCGGCGCTCGACTGCAAGAAGGCGCGCCCGTTGCTCCGCGATCTCGAGCCGATCGCAGAGCAGCATCCCGAGGTGTGGCTCGTCGACGGCCAATGCGCTCTCGTGCTCGGCGATACGACGGCGGCGCTCGAGCGCGGCAAGCGGTACCTCGATCGCGCGCCGGAGGGCTCGGCGGCCGGTCACGCGCTCGTCGGTGAAGCGCAAGCGGCGCGCAACAACCTCCCCGAAGCGCGCAAGGAGCTCGACAAGGCTCGCGAGCTCGAGCCAACGCGTCGGCGCTGGTCGGTTCGCTACGCGCACGTGCTGCGGCGCGCGAACGAGCCGAAGGCCGCGATCGGCGTGCTCGACAAGCTCGGCGCACCCGAGAAGGCGAGCATCGATCCCGATTGGTACACGGAGATGGGCGAGGCACTGCTCGCGAGTGGCGATGCGGCCGGCGCGGCGGCGAAGTTGATGCCCGTGCTCGTCGAGATTCCCAATGATGCGCCGCTGCGCGTCGTGACGGGCGCGGCGCTGCTCGAGACAGGCAAAGGCGACGACGCGGTGCGGGTTCTCTCCGAAGCCGAGACCATTGGCAGCACGCCGCGCGGCAAGAAGCTGCTCGTCGATGCGCTCACGCTCGTCGCCGTGCAGAAGATCACCGCGAACGACGCAGCTGCCGCCGAGCCGCTGCTCGCGAAGGCGGATCAGCTCGACGGTTCGCCCATCGTGTGGCGCAACCTCGGCATCGCGCGCCTCGCGCTGAACAAGCCGGCCGATGCGGTGACCCCGCTCGACAAGGCCGCAAAGCAGGAAGCATCGGGCTTGAATCTGTTCCTCGATGCACGCGCACACGCGTCGAACAACGATCTCGCCGGTGCTCGCACGCTGTACGACCGCGCGCTCGGCGTGGAGAAGTCCGACCTCGCCGTCGACATCGCGATCGACTGGGCCGCGTCGGAGCTCAACGGTGGCGATCCCACGAACGCGGTGACCGCGCTCGAGAAGGTCGCGTCGCTGGCGAAGGGGCCGCTCGCCGCACGGCACAAGGCCGCGCTCGCGATAGCGCGGCACGCAGCGGGCATCGCCGCGCTGAAGCAGGGCAACGGACAGAAGGCCGCGGAGCTCCTCAAGGGCTCGGTCGCGCTCGATCCGTCGCTCGCGACCAAGTGTGACTTCGCGCTCGCGCAGGTCGTCGTCGGTGAACCGAACGGCGCCCTCGCCGCACTCAAGGTCGTGACAGGCCAGAGCTGTCCATTCCCTCCGCCGGCCGATACGCAGGCTGCGCCGATCCTCGCCGCGTTCACCGAAGGCCGCAACGCCAAGAAGGCGGGCAAGGCGCTCGACAAGCTCACCGCGCTCGCCGGCAAGTCGAGTGGTGCGGCTGCGGTGCTGCTCAACACCTCGATCCGCGTCGTCGCGCTCGAAGCCGCGCAGGATGCGTATCGCAGCGGTCAGGTGGCGGCGGCGCGCAAGTACCTCACCACAGCGAAGAACGTGAATTCGCGCGTCGGCACGGACGAGCTCGCACATAACCTGGCGGTGCTCGATCTCGTTGACGGCAATGTCGACTCTGCGATCGCGCAGCTCGAGCGCGTCGCGCCGAAGATTCCCGAGGCGTACATCAACCTCGGCATCGCGTACGAGCGCAAAGGCGATCCGGCAAAGGCGCTCGATGCGTGGCGCAAGGCGCGCAAGGCAAACGCGCGGTTCGCTCCGCTCAACGATTGGATCGAGTCCAAGGAACGCATCTACGGCGGAGGCGATAAATGAAGGCATTCCTCGCGGGCATCCTCGCCGTTGCCGTCATCGGCTCTGCGGCCCAGGCCGACACACTCGTCGTCGGTCTGTTCACGCCGAGCGCGCCGTTTCCATCGACAGCCGCGCGCGTCGAGCTCGCGAACAAGCTCGGCGAGCACCTCGGCAAAGCGATCAGCGCGAGCGGCAGCGGTCGTAACTATGCGCGCGCAGGTGACTACCAGGCGGCGGTGAAGAAGGGCGACATCTCCGTCGCTCTCGTCGATGCGACGTACCTCGCGGTCGCCGGCGGCAACTACACCATCCTCGCCGGCGCCACGCGCGGTGGTGACACGACGCACCAGTGGCAGCTCGTCGCGCGCGGTGGGGCGGCGAATATCTCCGCGCTCAAGGGCAAGCGCGTGCTCGTCCCCAGCATCGGCGGACGCGAGAGCGACTTCGTGATCAACGCGCTGTTCGGCGGCGACGTCACCAAGGATTTCTTCGGCAAGATCGAGCCCGCCCCCGACACGGCGTCGACGCTCGCCGCGCTCGGCTTGGGTAAAGCGGATGCAGCGGTCGTTCCCGCCGGTGTGACGCTGCCGCAGGGCACCACCTCTGTCGTGATGTTGCCGGCGTTGCCAGGCGAAGTGCTCGTCGCGTACGGCAGCGTAAGCGCGCAGCAGCGTCAGGCGCTCGCCGCGGCCGCGGCCTCGTTCTCGGGCGATGGAAGCATCGGCGGGTTCAAGCAAGTGGATGCCGACACCGTGAAGAGCGTGTCTCGCCGGTTCACCGTGCCGGTGAAGCGTGGCCCGCACGTGGTGCCCAACGTTCGCCTCGTCGTCGGCGATCTCGTCGAGGGCCGCACGTTCACGATCGAGCGCACGCCGATCACTCAATACGCTGCCCCCCGATGACGATCGGCAACGACATTCTCGCCGCGTGGCCCGCGCACCTCGCGTATCTCCAGAAGGGATACGAGGCTGCGATCGCCGCGCATGGCGTCGAAGCGATCGTGCTCTGCAGCGGCCAAGCGCACCTGAAGAACCGGTTCGACGATCAGACCTGGCCGCTGTCGGTCACGCCGTCGTTCGCGCACTGGTGCCCGCTCGTGGAAAGCGACGCGTACATCATCATTCGCCCCGGCAAGACGCCCACGCTGGTTCGCACGGTGAGTGACGATTACTGGGAGACGCCCGAGCTGCCGGAGTCGGACCACTTCTGGACCGGCTTCGATGTCGTCGAGGTGACGCCGGGTCTCGCGGGAGACGTGCTGCCGGGCGGCAACGTCGCGATCATCACGCGCGATCAGGGCAACGCCCCTCCCGGCACCGTGAACCCGGCCGCGCTGATCACGCAGCTCGATCTGCTCCGCACCAAGAAGACCGCGTACGAGATCGCGTGTCTCGCCGAAGCGAGTCGCCGAGGTGCGCGGGGCCACAAGCACGTCGCCCAGCTGTTCGCCGCAGGAACGCCGTCGGAGCTCGAGCTTCACCTCGCGTTTCTCCAGGCGTCGGAGCAGGACGATGCGGCGGCGCCGTACAAGGGCATCGTCGCGCTCGGTGCAAACACGGCCGTGCTGCACTACGTCGCGTACAAGCGCGCGAAGATCGCCGGGGATACGTCGTTCCTGATCGACGCGGGCGCCAAGGTGCTCGGCTACGGCAGTGACATCACGCGGACGTACGTGCGCGGCACCGGTCCAGCCGCGATGCGCTTCACGGAGCTGCTCGCGCGGATGGAGAAGCTGCAGCAGACGGTCTGCAAGACGGTGCGCGCCGCCATGGCGTACGAGGATCTCCACGACGCGACGCATCGCTTGCTCGCGGTGGAGTTGCGCGAGATGGGCCTGTTGCGCGGCAGCGTCGAGGAGCTGCTCGACCGCGGAATCACGCGCGCGCTGTTCCCGCACGGCCTCGGGCACTCGCTCGGCATCACCGTCCACGACGCCGGCATGAAGGCGCGCCCGCCGCGCCCGGAGAACAAGTTCCTGCGCAACACGTCGACGATCGAGGTCGGCCAGGTGTTCACGATCGAGCCGGGCATCTACATCATCGACGCCCTGTTGAAGCCGCTCCAGGCCGATGACCGGCGCGAGCTCGTCGACTGGTCGATGATCGCGGATCTGCGCCAGTTCGGCGGCATTCGCATCGAAGACAACGTGTTGGTCGAGGCGGCGGGCATCCGCAACCTGACGCGCGAAGCGTTCGCATAGAGTATCTTCCTGCCGTGCGCAGGCTCCTGCTCGTCGTAGTACTCGTCGCTGCCTGCCAGCAGGGCGAACAGAAAACCGCTCCGCCGGCAGGGTCGGGATCCGGATCCGGATCAGGATCAGGCTCGAGCAGTCCGGCGCCGGAGAAGGTCGACCCGGCGATCCGCCCGCCCGTCGCGCAGGTGGCGCCGCCGATCGACATCAAGACGCCGCCCACCGACGCCGTGAAGACGTCCTCGGGCCTCGTCTACAAGCAGCTCGAGGCGAGCGCCGACGGCGTCGAGATCAGCCGCAACGACACGGTCCAGATCGTCTACGCGGGGTGGGAGCAGACGACAGGGAAGACGTTCTTCTCGAACAAAGGCCAAAAGCCGATGGCGCTGCCGCTGGCGAACACGGCCGCTGGCTTCACCGAAGCGATGCAGCTGATGAAGAAGGGCGAGCGCGCGATGCTCTGGATGCCGCCCGCGATCGGCTACACGGGGACACCGCCGAAGGGGCACGAGAACGAGACGCTCGTCTACGAGGTCGAAGTTGTCGACGTACAGAAAGCGCCCGTCCCTCCGCTCTCGCTGAAGGCGCCGCCCGCGGGCGCGAAGAAGCTCGCATCGGGAACGGCGTACGAGATCGTGAAGCCGGGGACGGGATCCACCAAGCCGCACTCGTGGGACAGCGTCACGTTCAACTACACCGCGTGGGAGAGCACCGGCCGCATGTTCGACTCGACGGAGATGCGCGGCCGTCCCGCGACGGTACCGATCTACAAGCAGTCGGTCGCGATGGAGGAGATGCTGACGTCGATGATCCCCGGATCGCGCGTGAGGTTCTGGGTGCAGTCGGCGGCGATGCAGGCGAACAACAAGCCGATCGCGGGCATGCCCGACGGCCTTCTCACGTACGAGATCGAGATGATGACGATCCAGGCGGGCCACGAACCACCGCCGGTGCCGACGGATCTCGCGGGGCCGCCGGCGGGCGCGAAGAAGTCGCCGAAGGGCGTCGCGTACAAGGTGCTCAAGGCGGGCGCGGGCGGCGCCAAGCCGACGATCGATCAGGACATCAAAGTCAGCTACACCGGCTGGACGCAGGACAAGCGCGTGTTCGACTCGACGGTGATCAAGGGTACACCGGCAGACATGTCGATGAACGGTGTGATCGTCGGTTGGCAGGACACGCTGCCGTTGATGTCCGTCGGCGATAAGTGGCGCCTGTGGGTGCCCGCCGATCTCGCGTACGCGGGTGCCCCGAATCGACCGCAGGGCATGCTCGTCTGCGACGTCGAGCTGCTCGAGATCAAGGCACGTCCCAAAGGCGAGGGCGGCGTACCGGCACCCACGGCGGTCCCCGCACCGCCCGATGTCGCGACGCCGGCTGCCGATGCGCAAAAGACGCCGAAGGGCGTGTTCGTGAAGATCCTCAAGGGGGTGCCGGATGCGGCCAAGCCAACGGCGACCTCCGTGATCAAGGTGACCTACACGGGCTGGCAAACGGACGGTCAGATGTTCGAGACCAACACGAATACGTTCAACCTGCCCAAGTCGATCGAGGGATGGCAGGACGCGTTCCCCACGATCGGTGTTGGAGAGTCGGCGCGCATCTGGGTGCCGGAGGCGCTCGCGTATCCCAACGGTGGCGGCCCGACGGGAATGCTCGTGTTCGACGTCACGCTCGTCGAGATCGTGAAGTGAGCCTGCACGCTGCCGAGCTACCCGAGGAGGTGCGCACGGCGTACGGCTGGGGCGACGCACACGTGCGGCAGATCGCGGGCGGGCTGATCAACTCCACGTTTGCCGTCGAGAGGGACGGCGCGCCGATCGCCGTCGTCCAGCGGCTGCATGCGGTGTTCGGCCCGACGGTGAACCTCGATCTCGACGCGGTCACGACGCATCTCGCGGCCAAAGGCATGCTGACGCCGCGCTTGATCCGCACGCGCGAAGGGGCCGCGTGGATCGACGTCGACGGAAAATCGTGGCGCGCGCTCACATGGGTCGATGGAGAGACGGTGCACGCGGTACCGGATCTGGCGTGGGCCGAAGCGGGCGGGGAGCTCGTCGGGCGGTTTCATCTCGCCGTCGCGGATCTGAACCACACGTACGCGTTCTCGCGCGCAGGCGTTCACGACACGGCGGCGCACCTCGCGCGACTCACGGCGTGCGCGATCGGACCTGGTGACGCCGAGTGGAAGGATCTCGCGAAACGCATTCTCGACGCGGCGGAGTCATTGCCTCCGATGCCGTCCACGCCCAAGCGGCACTGTCACGGTGATCTGAAGATCTCGAATCTGTTGTTCACGCCAGCGGGCCGCGGGCGGTGCCTCGTCGATCTCGACACGCTCGGCCTCGGCACGATGGCGTTCGAGCTGGGCGACGCGATGCGCTCGTGGTGCAACCCGCACGGCGAAGATGCCGGCAGCGTGTCGTTCGATCTGGCGATCTTTTGCGCTGCGATCCGCGGTGTGCGCTCGGTCGCGGATGCGCTGCTGACGAGTGACGAGCGCACGTCGATCGTCATCGGTCTGGAGACGGTGTGCATCGAGCTCGCGGCGCGGTTCTGCGTGGACGTGTTTCGCGACGAGTATTTCGGATGGAACCCGCAGAAGTTCGCGTCGCGCCGCGAGCACAACCTGGTGCGCGCCGAGGGGCAGCTCGCGCTGGGCCTGGCCGTCCGCGCCTCCCGGGATGCCGCGTTAGACGCGGTCCACGCCTGAGTCGGTCAAACGTAGTGAGTTACCCGGGAGAATCCCGACGAAATTCTGGGGCTGGTCGAATTCCTCATCATGCGGATGGAAGACCAGGATCTCGCGCGGTTGGGACGGTGTTTGAACGGCGTGCCCGTGCTGGCCGTTCCCACAGGTAGCGAGGCCGCGCGCATTGGCCTCCGCCGGGGCGACGTCGTGATCGCCGTCAACGGCGTGCTCACTCCCGACGAGCTGGTCTTCAACTACGCCCGATCGCTCCGCGACGACGCGCTCGAGCTGGAGGTCGTCCGCGAGGGTGTCACGCTCCGGTTTGTTCTCGGCTGGGAGAAGGTCCATCAGTTCGACCCGATGATGCTGCTGGACGAGGTAGTCGCGAGTAGGTTCGACGTCGCCTTCTAGGGCTCCTGTGGTCTAATCGCCCGATGTCGTTTCGACGGTCGGTCGTGGTGGCCGGCAGCCTGGCGCTCACGTGCGCTACGGCCCAGGCGTTCAATCCTCGATCCCAGTCCACCGCTCGCCCCGCGGCGCAGGCGCTGACCGCACTTCCGGCCGCTGGGATCACCAAGCCGCTCCGCGAGGTCGCTGACGTTCTGCCCGGTGTCGCGACGCCCGCGTGGACAACGTTCGCGGCCGCGATGGGCGGTCACTGGTACCAGGTCATGGATCGCGCGACGGGCGTGCCCAATCGGATCTGGGGCAGCGGGCTTCCCGCGTTCGGCGTGATGGCATCGGCGCCGACGGCAGAGGCCGTGTCGCGACAGTTGCTCGCGCAGCACATCGCACTGCTCGCGCCGGGCGCGGCGATCGGTGACTTCGAGCTCGTGTCTAACCGCGTCGACAACGGTCTGCGCGTCGTCGGCTTCGTTCAGAAGAGCCGAGGTCTGCGCGTCGTCGGCGGGCAGGTGAGCTTTCGCTACAAGAACGATCGGTTGATCGCGATCGGTAGCGAGGCGCTTCCCAACGTCGCGTTCTCCGCACCGCGCGCGAAGTTGTCCCGCACGATGCTCGCGACGACGGCGACGAGTGCGCTGCGCGACGCCCTCGCGATGCCGAATGCGCCGGTGAGCACTCCGAGCGACGAGGTCGTGCTGCCGCTGCTCGGCACGGACGGCGTGCTCGGCTATCGGCTCGCGCGCTCTGTCGAGATCGATGGCGGCGTCGACGGGCGCTATCTCGCGTACGCGGATGTCGCGAGCGGCGCGATCCTCGCCGTGAAACAGCAGAACCTCTACGCGACCGGGACGGTGTTGTACAAGACGGTCGATCGGCATCCCGGTCGGCCGCGCGTGGATCGCCCGGTGCCGCTCGCGCATATCCAGGTCGATGGTGCGGACGCGACGACGGCGGCGGACGGCACCGTCGAGGTTGGCGCTGGAGCGACGATCGCCACGTCGGTCGTCGGCGATCGCGTGAAGGTGGTCAACCAGAACTTCATGGAGAACACGCCGCCGGGCCCGCTCGCGACGACGGACCTGACGCTCGCGGCGGCGGGCAGTGTGGTCTGGGACGAGACGGCGAGCGACGCGAACGATCCGCAGGTGAACGTCTACGTGAACCTCAACCTCATCAAGACGTTCGTACACGATAACCTCGATGCCGGTCTCGCGTTCCTACCGCAGCAGATGGTGGCGAAGGTGAACATCGCGAGCGACTGCAACGCGTTCTGGGATGGCACCGCGATCAACTTCCTGCGCAAGTCGGACGCCTGCCAGAACACGGGCCTCGTGCAGGACGTGCTGTTCCACGAGTTCGGTCACGCCGTACATCAGTTCGAGATCATCGAAGGCGTCGGTTCCTTCGACGGGGCGATGAGCGAAGGCGCCGCGGACTTCCTGAGCGCGATCAAGAACAATGACTCCGCGATGGGTCGCGGCTTCCGCCTGACGAATGGGTTGTCGACGGAAGCGCCACTGCGCGAGATCGATCCGCCCGACAAAGAGTACGCGTGGCCGCGCGACATCGGCGAGATTCACGCGACGGGCCTGATCTACAGCGGCGCGCTGTGGGACATGCGCAAGGACCTCATCTCGCAGTTCGGGCTCGACGAAGCGTCGCGCATCACCGACAGGATCTACATCGGCACGCTGCGTCGTTCGACGAGCATCCCGAGCTCGGTCTTCGAGGCGCTCGTCGAAGACGACGACGACGGCAACCTCGACAACGGAACGCCGCACGAGTGCGCGATCCGGAAGGCGTTCGGTAAGCACGGTCTGCGGACGACGATCGGCAAGGTCGACGCGCCTGGCGCCCTCGCGACGCGCGCCCATTCGGTCCAGGTCCTCGTCGATCTCGAGGGGCTCTCGACGCGCTGCGACTCTGACGAGATCGATAACGTCGTCGTGGAGTGGAAGGGCTCCGGCCCGACGAGCCCTGGCGCTGGTCAGCTCGACGGCGTCAAGTCGGGGAATGGCCGCTACTACGTGCAGCTGCCTCTCGCGATCGAGGGGAAGGTCACGTATCGCGCGCAGGTGAACTTCGCGGACTCGACGGTAGCGTCGCTGCCCGACAACGTGGCAGACGCGTTCTACCAGCTGTATCAGGGCGAGACGGTGCCTCTGTATTGCACCAACTTCGACGAGGATCCGTTCGCGAACGGATGGACGACCGGCGCGACTGCCGGCACGGACACATGGCAGTGGGGTGTGGAGCAGGGCGGTACGACGGATCCGCCGAGCGCGTACTCCGGCGACAAGCTTCTCGGCATGAACCTCGCGGGTGACTACGAGCCCAACTCGACGGCGTACGTGAAGATGCCGCCGATCGATGTCGGCAACTACAGCGACGTGCGCTTGCAGTACCGCCGCTGGCTCGCCGTCGAGGACAGCTACTATGACAAGGCGCGCATCACGGTGAACGACCGCCAGGTGTGGATCAACTCGTCGGCCAACGCGGCGGAGAACAGCACGCTGCATCACGAGGATCGCGAGTGGCGCTTCCACGACGTGCCGCTCTCGGGTTGGGTGCCGTCGCACGTGCTGACCGTCGGTTGGGACCTCGCGTCGGATCCGGGCCTCTCGCTCGGCGGCTGGAACCTCGACGATGTGTGCGTGGTCGCGAACAAGCATTCGATCTGCGGCGACGGAGTCGTGTCGAGCACCGAGGGCTGCGACGAGGGCACCGCGAACAGCGACGCGCCGGATGCGACGTGCCGGAGCTTCTGCCAGAAGCAGACGTGCGGCGACTACATCGTGGACTCCAATGAAGAGTGCGATCACGGCCCGGCGGGCGACGGCTTCTGCACCACGCGCTGCGTGGAGATTCCGACACCGTCGATCGGTGGTCCGTGCTCCGCGACGGGCGATCAGGGTGGCGCAGTCGTCTGGATCGGCCTGGGCGCGGTCTTCGTGCTCCGGCGCCGGCGTAAGAAATGAGCGACTGGAAGGACGCGATCGCGCACTTGTCGAAGGCGGATCCCAAGCTGGTCCCGCTGATCGACAAGCACGGTCATCCGACGATCAATCCGGGGCGCGACCCGGTGCATTCGCTCGCGCGCGCGATCGCTGGTCAGCAGCTGAGCACGAAGGCCGCCGACACGATCTTCGGGCGATTTCTCGCGCTGTATCCGCGCCAGAAGTTCCCCAAGCCCGAGGAGATCCTCGCGACGCCCGATGAAGCGCTGCGCGGAGTTGGCCTCTCCGGCGCCAAAGCGGCCGCGATCAAGGATCTCGCGCGCCACGTCGTCGAGAAGAAGTTCCATCCGAAGAAGCTGCCGGGGATGGACGACGCCGCGATCAGCGCCGCGCTCCTCCCGATCCGCGGCATCGGGCCGTGGTCCGTGGACATGTTCCTGATGTTCTCCCTCGCGCGCCCGGACGTGCTTCCCGTCGGTGACCTGGGCGTGCGGAAGGGGATGCAGATTCACTTCAAGCTGCGCTCGTTACCCGAGGCGGCGAAGATGCATAAGCTCGCTGCACCGTGGGCGCCGTTCAGATCGATCGGCTCCTGGTACATGTGGCGCCTGCTCGAATCCTGAGCGGCGCTATGTGACAATAAACCGGCAATGGAGCTACCGCCGGGGTTCCGCGATAGCTCGACCACCGCTGTTCATCACGGTGATGTCGTGGCCGGGATGTACGTCATCCGCGACGAGATCGTGCGGACCGACAGCGGCGTGGTCTTCGAAGCGCGCGACATGATGCTCGACCGGCTCGTCGCGCTGAAGTTGTCGTGGCGCGACGCGGACGTCCCGTCGATGATTCTCGAGGCGCGGCGCTGCGCGATGGTCCACGACCCGTGCTCGGTCTCGATCCACGCGATGGGCCGGCACGACGGCATGGAGTTTGTCGTCGCGGAGCGCGTGACGGGGCGGATCCTGCGCACGGTTCTCGAGAACGCGCCGCCGCTGCCGCCCGAGGCATATCTGTCGCGGCTGCGCGTCGTGTTCAACGCGGTCACGCGCGCGCACGACGCGAGCATCGCGATCGGCGAGCTCAGCGGCGCCACGATGTTGCTCACCAACGACGATCGACTCGTGCTCGGGCGCCTGTCGCTCTCGCAGGTGCCGGCGTTCGGACCTCTCGGAAGCGTGCGCGCTCCCGAGGTCGTGCGCGGCGAGGTCGAGGAGACGGATGCCAACGCGGCGGAGGGCATCGATCTCTACGGCATGGGCTGTATGGCGATCGAGCTCGCGCGCGGCACACCGCCGTTTGCCGGTGACGACAAGGAAGCGGAGCTGCGCGGTCACGCGAGCCAGCCGCCGCCGCGCCTGACGGACCTGCGTCCCGATCTCCCGGTGGATCTCTCCGACCTCGTGGAGTGGCTGCTCGCCAAGAACCCCGCGCATCGCCCGCCCGGTGCGCAGGAAGTGCTGCAGCAGCTCGACGCGATCATCGGGCGCCACGGCACCCAGTCGCGCCCGATCCGCATCCTCGTCGTGGACGACGACACGGCGCGCGCCCGCTGGATCTGGAGCCTCGCCCGCCGTGCGTACGCCTCGGCGCATGTCGAGGTCGCGAGCGAAGGCACCGACGCCGCGCACAAGCTCAACCGCGACCACCCCGATCTCATCTTCGTCGACGCCCAGCTCCGCGGCGTGATGAACGCACTCGAGCTGTGTATGTACGCGCGGGGCCTGGAGTCCGAGGTCGGCCACATGGTGTTCATCGGTCAGATCTCAGAGCGCGACCAGGCGCTGTTTGCCGACGACGTGGCGTTCGTCCCCGACGATGCGAACCTCCCCGGCACCATCCTCGAGACCGTGCGCCGTGTCGCATCCACCCCGCAGCGCCGTCGACGGCCGCGGATCACGATCTCCGGCTGATGTAGAGTCAGCGGCATATGCGCCGCCGTCTTCACCTCTCGCTGGCCGTCATGCTTCTTGTCGGTGCCTGCGGCGGAGATGATGATTCGTCCTCGCCGTCCAAGACCGTCTACTTCGATCTCGACGGTCCGCTCGACGGAGCTGCAACCGGCGGCAACACGTACTGGAACCTCCCGTTCCCGTCCGACCTGCGCCTCACCGCTGATGGCGGGCCGGATCTCGCTGCCTATCCCAACCCGCGCCACGCGCCGATCCTCGTGACCCTCTTGAAGTCCGCCGCCGATCGCAAAGGCTGGCCGACGATGCCAATCGCGTACGTGCGCTTCACGGACGCCGTTCCCGAGCGCGCGCTGGCGGATGTGATCGCGACGGACTCGCCCGATGCAGCGCTCATCGACATCGATCCGACGTCACCGGAGGTCGGAACGCGCTACCCGATCGTCGCGACGACGCTGCCGGTCGATACGTTCTCTCCGAGCAACCTCGTCGCCCTGGCTCCGCGTCCCGGCATCGTGCTGCGTGCGAAGACGAAGTACGCGTACGTGCTCACGACGACGTTCGCGCCCGGCTTCGCGCAAGCCCCCGCGTTTGGCGAGCTCGCGGACGGAAAGACGCCATCGGGCTCGCGAGGTGCCGCCGCGCACGATCTGTACGCACCGTTGTGGCCCGCGCTGCAGACAGCAGGCATCGACGCGAAGACTGTCCTCGTCGCGACGGTGTTCACCACGGGCGATGAGGTCGCTCGCCTGCACGCGCGCAGTGAAGCCGTGCGCCAAGCGCAGTCGCCGCAGATCGAGAATCTCGCGCTGCGTACGGACGAGACGCTCGACGGATTCTGCGCGCTCACCGGCACGATCACGATGCCGCAGTTCCAGCAGGGCACGCAGCCGTTCGACACCATGGGCACGTTCATGCTCGACGCGAACGATGCCCCGATCGTCCAGGGCATGATGACAGTGCCTCTCTCGATCACGATCCCCAAGACGCCGATGCCCGCGAACGGTTATCCGCTCTACCAGTGGATCCATGGCTCGGGCGGCGTCGTCGCGTCGCTCGTCGATCGCGGTCGCACCGCCACGCCGACTGGCATGCCGGAGATGGGCAAAGGCCCGGGCTGGGTCGTCGCGAAGTACGGCATCGCGGGCGCCACCGTCGCCAAGCCGGTCAACCCCGAGCGGCTCGTCGGCGCGTCGGACTACGCGTACCTCAACATCAACAACCTCGCCGCGTTCCCGTACACGTTCCAGCAAGGCGTGATCGAAGAGCGGTTGTTCACGGACGCGCTGCTCGATCTGCGCATCGCTCCGTCTGTGATCGCGGCCTGCGATAGCGCGAACCACACGACGCCCTCCGAGATGATCAAGTTCGACGGCGCGAAGCTCATGGCCGGTGGCCAATCGATGGGCGGCATGTACACGAACATGACCGCGGCCGTGGAGCCGCGCTGGGGCGCCCTCGTGCCAACGGGCGCGGGCGGCTTCTGGAACTTCATGATCCTCGAGACGGATCTCATCCCCGGAGCGCGCGGAATCATCTCCGCCGCCCTGGGTGTCGACGACACGACGGTCACGTTCGTGAACCCGGGCCTCAACACGCTCGCGCTCGGCTGGGAGATCGCGGAGCCCGTCGTCTACATGAACCGCGTGAACCGCCGCCCGCTCGAGGGCTCGACGGTGCGCAACGTCTATCAGCCCATCCCCAAGGACGACGAGAACTTCACGACGTCCGTCTACGACGCGACGGTGCTCTCGTACGGCAACGAGCAGGCGGGCACGCAGGTGTGGCCCGAGCTGCAGCCCGCGCTCGCGCTCGAGGGACTCGACGGCATCGTCGCCTACCCGGTGAAGGGCAACATCGACGGCCACACGCGCATCGCCGTGCAGTTCGCCGGCGACGGGATCATCGATCCGCACTACATCTTCGCGCAGCTCGACGAGGTGAAGCACCAGTACGGCTGCTTCCTCGCTTCGTATCTACGCGATGGCGTCCCGACCGTTCCCGCGCCGGGCCCCCTCACGGATCCCTGTCCTTAGCAGCCCGTGCCGTCGAACGTGACCGTGCCCTGGACGTTGTAGCCGTTCGCCGACTGGCCACCGGCGGTCACGTCGTACTTCGACGTCGCGTGGACGCTGCCGCTCGTCGGGCAACCCGCTGCATTGATCTGCACCGCGTTGTACTCGACGGCGATATCCCAGTTCACGGTGTAGCCACCGCTCTGCGAGCCCGACGTGGTGCCCTTGGAGTGGAAGTCTCCGTCGATCGACGTGGCGGTGATCGTGAGCATGCCGTCGATGTCGAAGTGGAGCATCTGGGACGAGAAGTCTTCGGTCAGATCGAACGTGAGCGTGTCGCCGCTCTTGTTGATCGAGCCATCGATCACGTAGCCGATGTCGCCGTATTGCTCGAACGTGCAGCCGGTCGCGGTACACGTCGCGGTGCCCGTTGCGTTCTCGATCGTCGTCGGGAGGCTCGGGACGAGACCTTGAAGCTCGCCGAGGCGCGCGGAGCCGCCCGTCACGATGCCTTGGTTCGCAGTCGATAGCGAGCTCACCGCGCCCGCTGCGCCCATGCCGTTCGACATGCCGAGCTGGGTGTTCACACCCGCCGCTTGTGTGACCGAGACCTTCGCCATCGCGGGGTCCGTCATGCCTTCTTTCGCGCCATCGCTACCGCCACAAGCCGCGAGAGAAACCACACCTACCAAGAAGAGAGACTTGAGATTGCGCATTGATTCCATCGTAACGAGGCGTGTGGACGTTCGCGAATCACCGACGACGCAAGACGCGGGTAACCCAGGGGTAGGGGCCCCCATGAACATGGTCGGCCGTCGAGATCGGGGGACCCATGAGATTCCTTGCATCCCATGCCTGTGGGGGCTTGAGAGCGATCCATCGGCCACGGTAACAAGGGCTGTGAGCACCGTACTTCGGGTCGTTCTCGTCGAGGACGAGCCTTGGGTTCGGCGCGGCGTCGAGACGCTGCTGCGCGACAACGGATGCGCGGTGCAGGCGTTCGGCAAAGGGGCCGACGCGATCACGGCGGTCGCGCGTGGAGGCATCGATGTGGCCCTGGTCGACATCGGCCTGCCGGATATGTCGGGCATCGAGGTCATCGCGGAGCTGCGCGAGGTCGCGCCGACGTGCGTGTCGGTCGCGTTCACGCAGCACGATGATCCGCGGACGGTGCTCGGTGCCCTGCGTGCAGGTGCGCGCGGCTACCTCGTGAAGACCATCGCGTCGGACCGAATCGTGCCGTCGCTGCGCGAGGCGATGGCGGGTGGAATGCCGCTGTCTCCGTCGGTCGCAGCACTCGTCGTGGAGATCATGCTCGGAGTCGATTCGGCGGATGCAGCGAAGAAACCGCTCGCCTTGACGGAGCGCGAGACGGAGCTGCTCGCATTGCTCGCGAAGGGCGCGACGTACGCGCAGGCGGCCGAGCAACTCGGCATTGGCGTCGGCACCGTGCAGAGCTACGTGAAGAGCATCTACGCGAAGCTCGATGTGGGCTCGAAGGCAGAGGCGGCTGTGATCGCGGTGCGCCTGGGACTGGTCACGTGAGCGAGCAGCAGAACGTCCACGACGAGACCATCCGGTCCGTCGGGAGCATCGTCGCCACGACTGCTCTCGCTGGTGGCGTGTGTCTGCTCCCGATGATCCCGGGTGTGCGCGCGGTTCTCCGCGTCTCTCCCCTCGAGGTCGCGATCTCGATGGCGGTCTTCGTGGTGCTGTCCGTCGTCGGCGCGTTCGTCACGGCGCGATATCCGCGCACGACTCGGATCGGCGATATCTACGACTCGATCGAGACGGTCACGATCGAGGCCGCCGTGCTGTGGCTCGTGTATGCGTCCGGCCGCGCGGAGAGCTTCTTCTGGGTGCTGTGGATGGCCCACGCGATGATCGTCGGCAACTCCGGCCTGCGGCTGCGCGCGAACTTTCTCGCGTTTGTCGTGCCGCCGATCGCCGTCGCGATCGCGTTCCTCGTCGGCCATCGCGATATCGGAGGCGCGGCGCTCAGCATCCTGGTCGGCGCGCTCGGCGCGTACATGTGCTGGCTGAGCGGCACGGTCGCGCAAAAGCTCGCGACGGTGGATGCAGAGCGTGCGCGGCTCGCGGCCGAGCTCGCCGACGTGAAGGTGCGTGAAGAACGGCAGCGCATCGCTCGCGACATCCACGATGGTCTCGGGTCCGATCTCGCGGCGATCGATTGGCGCCTGCGCGGTCTGCGGGGCGAAGCGAACATCACGGCCGAGGTCGACGAGCTCGTCGCTCGTCTCGGCAACGGTACGAGCGAGCTCCGCGCGATCGTGTGGGCGCTGCGCTCGCCGGAGCGCACGTGGAGCGAGATCGTGGAGTACGTCAGGACGCGCGCGACCGATCTCTGCGGCGATCGGATCACGCTCGAGCTCGCCGCCGATGGTGACGGTGCCCTCGCGCGCCCGGGGGAGCTCGCGATCGACTTCTTGCGCGCCGTGATGGAGCTCGTCCACAACGCCGTGCGCCACGCCGACGCCAAGACCATCACGGTGAAGATCGCGTCGACGGATCACATGCTCAGCGCGGTCGTCGAGGACGATGGCAAGGGCTTGCCGGTAGATGTCGCAGCGCGTGACGAAGGCGGCATCGCCAATCTACGGACGCGCGTGGCTCGCACGAACGGGACGCTCGAGCACGGTCCGCGCACGCCGACCGGAACGCGCTTCTCGCTCTCGCTCAGCGTCTAACCCCAGAGATCACCTGGGTTGATACGAGCCCGAGCCAAGAGCGCGAAGCGCTCGGAGCCCGAGCCCGAGCCCGATCTTCTTTGGGGTTGGGCTGCTGGGTTCGTCTAAGTAGGTCACGTGCACTCCGATTCGGAGTCGAAAATCGCGGGCTCGGGCTCGGGCTCGGGCTCGACTCGGATCAACAAAGCCGGACTCTGGGGTTAGGGGCACGCGCGATGCAGCACGTAGCTGCATGACTCCGAACATCGACAACGATGCGTATAACTCTGTCGGCGAACACCTGAAGAACGACGAGGAGCAATCGCGCCTCACGATGGCAGCGGTCGTTCTGGCCGCGATCGTGTGCGCGGCGATGGTGCTGCTCGTCGTGCTCCGTTAGTTCTGCGCCATTCCCTGAGCCGGCGTCGCGGGCGTACGCGTCATGTACTCCCACGACGACGTGCGCCAGAGCGCGTTGTAGCGTGCGTAGCGGGAGAACTGCGCCGGGTCATCGCCGCGCGTCCACTTGGTCTTCCAGTAGTCGACGCCGTGCGCCTGGAGCTGCGGCTTGGCGAATCCCGAGCCCGCGTTGAAGTAGATCGTTGTCCAGAAGAAGCGCGCTTCGGGAGCAACCGATGCCCACGTCTTGTGCATCGCTTCGACGTCCTTCTCGAACAGAGAGCGCGACCACGCGAACATCGCTGCGTTGAGCTCGACTCCTTGTTCGATCGTGTCGACGTAGATCGTCGTCGTGTTCTCGCCCTTCTCGTTCACGTTAGTGAGGCGATGCGCGGGATCCGCGATGAGGCGGCGCAGGTCATCGCTGAGCCATGGATTGACCTGCGAGGCACGCGTCACGATCGTGTCGGTACCGAGATAGAGGAAGCCGTCGATCACGTTGCCGGGCTGCGAGTCCGTGAAGTTCATGTCGAGGAGGTAGTAGCCGCCCTCGGTGATGAAGTTCGTCGCGACCTCTTCGGCCGTCACGCGGAACGCATCGCCATGCGCAGCGGTGCGCTCGTTGATCGCGTCCACGATCGCGGGCAGCGCGGTGGTGAAGCGCGTCTCGGCGTCGTTGGAGTCGTTGAACAGGCCGGTGTAGCGCCGCGGGCGCAGGCCGTACTTGGTGGTCAGCGCCGTGACGTTCGGGTCGACCGCTCCGTCCGCTTTGCCTTCGCCCGGTGACTCCTGGCCGCTGAAATCGCGGTCGTCGCCGGCGACCTCGCCATCGTCATCCAGAGCGTCGGCGGCGCAACCCGCGGCGAGCACCGCGAGGAGGAGAATGGGGAGATGGCGCATGTCCCCGGTACGAGCAGGCGCCGTGCCTCGCCAAGGCCGCGGATCCGCTGGGGCGATCCTCGGGACAACCGAGCACTGGAAGCGGTGCCGGTCGGGTCTGCTGTCGCCACGCGTGTAGCACAACGTCACGAAACGTAAGGCGAAAACGACCTATAACGACATCAGCACAGCGCCCGCTGCGACGAGGATCGAGCCCACGATCTCCACGTGGCGGGGCTTCTCGCCGATGGTCCACGCGAGCAGCGTCGCGAACAGGACAGACGTGTTTCGCAGCGTGAGCACGTAGCCGCTCCCACCGCGCGCGAGCGCTTCCATGAGGATCAAGAACGAGCCGCCGCACAGCATCCCCATCAGCGAGATGCGGGGCCAGCGCGCCGTGAACACCTCGCGCAAGCGAGCGCGCCCCGCCGTCCCGATGCGCGCGATGCTGATCAGTGCGGAGGCGGAGAGCGACACGGCGAAGATCGCGCTCGGGTTGCCGCCCTCGCGCAGGCCCGCTTTGTACGCGAGGTGATAGCCCGCGATGGAGACCGCGCACACGGCTGCCCACGCGACACCTTTGCGATGCGCGGATTGTTCGGTCGAGACGGCTGCCTTGATGCCGAAGCTCGACAGCACGAGACCCGCAAGAACGGTCAGCGAGCCCGCCATCGCCGGCACCGACACGACCTCGCCGTAGAGCGCGATCGACATCGGCCACACGACGAGCACGGCGCCACCGCGCGACACGGTGTAGACGGTTCCCAGGCGGCCGAGCTCGAGCGCGCGCGCGAGCGTCGCGAAGTAGACCGCTTCGAACGCACCTGCGAGCAGTGTCCACAGCAACGCCGCGATGTTGTCGAACGGGACGCCGCCGAGCGCCCAGCGAACGCCCGCGACGATGCAGGCGAACGTCGAGGCGCACGCGATGGCACCGACGAGGCTCTTGTCCTTGTTGGGCTCGACGCGCAGCAGTGCATTCCACGCCGCGTGGAGGAACGCGGAGACGAGCACGAGCGCGACGATCACGGCGCCAGCCTAACGCTCCTGGTACGCTCCTGATTCGATGCGTCGTGCTGTTTTCTTGGCGCTGCTCGCGGCCTGCGGGTCGCGCACGACCGGCCCCACGACGCCAGAGCCAGAGCTCGACGGTGACGAGCAGCCGACGCTACAGCCGGGCTTCGCGGTGCCCGAGCCGATCCTCGGGTTGCCGCTCTACGTGCGCGACACCGAGGGGCTCGCGCTGTTCTCCGCTGAACAGGCCGAGGCAGCGACGATCGTCGCGCAGTGGGCGCACGGCGTGGGCTTTCGCGTGGACGAGCCGGCGCGCACCCGGGAGATCTTTGCTCGCGCTTCGTTAGGCCAGGATGTGAAGACGGGCGATGCGTGCGGTGCTCCGCTGTGGTCGTTCGTCGCGGCCGATCGCTGGCGCGTCGAGCTCCACGCGCAGGGACGTATCGAGCCCGCGATCGAGTGCGGCAACGAGTGCAGGTTCACGCTGCGCATCAGTGAAGGCGTCGATGGACTCGCACGTGATGCGGGACGAACGGCGCTGTGGACGGCTCCGTGGGATCCGCAACAGCCGTGGCGCGACGAGCTGAAGAAGCGCCTCCACGAATTGAAGCTCGTACCGACGGTGGAGAAGGGACCGCGAAAGTCCTTCGACGAGCGTATTCCAGGCGCCGTCGAGACCAAGACCGAGGCGTGTCTGCTCGAAGCAGGTCAGATCGGCATCCTGTTCGAGACGAACGCGCAGGGTGCGATCGCCAAGTGCGAGAGCTACGCGGAAGAGCTGCGCGGTGATGCACCGGCGACGGCGTGCGCGTGCAAAGCGTTGATGGGCGCGGAACTGGGCGGCGGCGCGCGACGGCGGACGACCAAGATCGCGCTGGTCGACGACAAAGCGCACACGGCGAGCGGCGCGCAGATCGAAGCAGACATCGGCCCGCAAACCAAAGCGACGGTCGTCGATGCTGGTGGGGCGTCACACGTCGTCGAGCCCGATCGCTCCGTGCGCGAGTGGGAGCCACCGCCGCCGTGGCTGCTCGCGCGGTGCTTCGACAAACGGAGCGACGTGAACGAGGTCACGGCGAGGATCGCGTTCAAGGTCGCGAGCCCGCAGGGCAAGATCGTCGACACGAGCTTCACGCCCCTCTCCGGAACACTCGCGCCCGAGTCACAGCAGTGCGTCGCAAAGGTGTTACGCGAGCACGCGCGGATTCCTTGCCCCGATAAGGGAATCCATCCGCTCGAAGCGGAGCTTCACATTCGCTTGCTCCAGCAGCCATGAGGGAGTGGCACGGAACACTGCTCTGGCGCCGCCAGCCTTGAACGGCCGGCAAGTCGAGTAGCCGTCCAGGGTTTGCCAGGGCTGGATCCGAGCAGTTACGCGCAGAGGGTTGTGGCGATGTGTTTGCACATCGTGAGGGCATGAAGGCAATCGTCGTTGCGGGCATTGTTTCCGCGCTCATGGCGGGTTGCGCCACGGACGGCGATGACGCCTCGAACACCGATCCCGGTGGTGGCAAGGGCGACGGCTCCGGCGAGTGCGCCGACCCGATGTACGGCGACGGCGTGTGCCAGGCCGACCTCTCGTGCGGCGTCCCCGACATCGACTGCTACCGCACGTTCGCGACCGACGCGGAGGCCTCGACCTGGTTCGCCCCGCAATACGGCTATCCCGTCATCGCGGAGACCGACCCGCGCTACATCCGCACGCGCGCACTCGTCGACAAGGCGTGGGACCTGTTCAAGGCCGCGAACCCGATGGGCAAGCTCGCCGACGCTCACCTCGCGCTCGTCATGCTCGAAGATCCGAACGTGAACGCGTTCGTGACGTCGGATGCGGAGACGGGCAAAGCCGCCGTGTCGATCCAGGTTCTCGCCGGCCTCTACGTCGACGGTGTCTCCGACGACGACATCCTCGGCGTGATGTTCCACGAGCTCGAGCACCTCTACGGCCTGCACGTGCTGCAGGAAACCCCCGACAAGGTGCGCCGCTTTTACCTCGCGGACGGCGCGGAGCCGATCGGCGCGCATGAAGCGAACGACGCGAACATCGCCGACCGCGCGAACCAATGGCGCGCGATGGCGGGCTTCGCGGGACCGTACGATACGGGGCTACTCGGCGAGCTTCCGTACGGTGGCAACGTCGGCCCGCTGTTCCAGTCGTACCTCGCCGCGGTGCAGACCCGCGACAACGGCACCTGCGCGCAGGCGGCGACGGCCGTCTCCGACCTGTACACGGAGCTCGCGCCGCGCTCGGTCGAGTTCGACGAGTCGCTGAACATCGACGACACCCTGTCGACGCGCATCAAGGCTCGTCTCGATGCGCTCAGCGCGTGTGTCGGGCACTACCCGTACTCGCTCCAGGACTTCCTCGCGACGCAGGGGCAGGAGTGGATCGACTACATGAACACGGTCATCACGTCCGACGAGCAATGGCTGCTGCCCGAGAGCGCGTTCGAGACCATCACGCTGCTCTCCGACGATCGCCACGGCCAGATGCGCGCGATCGAGAGCAAGTTCCAGCAGGTCGTCGGCAAGCCGTGGTCTGCGATGCGCTTCTACTCGTTCGAGGAAGCGGCGGACGATATGAGCGTGAAGGTGATGAAGGCGGCCAAGACGGCGCACCCGGAGCTGTTTGTCGACGCAGCGCCCGGCGTCGCTGGTCTGATGAAGAAGATGATGCCGGTCGATCAGCAGACCGAGTGCGAGCAATCGATGACCGCCGGTGGCCTCGTTCCGTACGGCCTCGATGTCGCCGACGAGCACCACGGCACGTGCTGGCGCGTCGCGCACGCTCGTCAGCTGTGGAACGCGTCGTCGCCGATGGCGCGCGTGGTGCCGCCGACGCGCGAGCCGCACGAGGTCGCGCTGCCCAAGGTCGCGAAGCGCGTCTACTAGTCGTACTGCAGGCAGTAGACCTTCGCCGCGTCGCTGCATGTCGGATCAGCGGCCACGCCGAACAGCGCGGGCCCCGAGCGCGTCAGCTTGCCGGCGGGGTATCGGTGGCTGGTGTCTGACACCGAGTAGTTCTGGCACGTCGTGGCATCGGTCCCCGCGGTGGTCGGATCGCCCGCGCCGCTGACGACGTAGAACCCATCCGAGTAACCTCCGCCCGACAGCTCGGAGATCGCGGCATCGAAGTTCACGAGGTTCGTCGTCACGACGACGTAATCGGGACGGATCCACGGCGTGCCATCGACGGTGAACCGATCCTTCGCGGCTCCGCCGCTCGTCGCGACGAACGCGCGGTAGTGCTTCTGATCGGAGGCCGCCATCGTGCACGCTTGGTCGAACGCAGCGAGTCCGGCCGAGAGACTGACAGACGCGAACGTCACGAAGGCCGCGCGCCCGGTGATCGCGGGCGGCGCAGCGGGTGCCTCGGGCCGGTTCGTCTGAAAGCAGTAGATGTAGCCGTTCTGGGTGCACTGCGCGTCCTCCTCGTGCGTCCACGTCTCCTTCGCGCCGTCCGCATGACCGATGAGGGCCCTCGTCGCAATGTTGGTGAAGTTGAAGTCGTCGCAGTTCGCGCCGGTGGAACCGTCGGCGTTCGTGCCCGTGTAGACCGTCGAATCGACCATATCTTCCGTGACGTCGTGACCTGTCGCATCGATCCGCGCCGGATAGAGAATCTCGCCCCGCAGCAGCGCAGCCGTGGACAGCGCAAATGGCTTGTTGTCGGGCCGCACCCAACCGCCCGGCATCGGCAGTCGTGACGCGGCGGACGCGGCGGTGGTCGAGAACCAGGCGACGAACTCCCCGTCGAAGCCTGCGTCGATCGCGCTGTTGCGGCAGAGCGCGTCGAGCGCAGCGAGGCTGCCCGCTTGCTTCAGTCCGCCGTCCGGCAGCTTCTTTACGAACACGACGTTCGAAGACGCGGCGATCGAACCATCGCGGCCGCCGGATCCGGATCCAGCGTCATCACCGCTCGTACCGCCGTCGCCGCCCGAGAAGCCCGGCGTCGAGAAGCAGCCGGCGAGAGCGGTGCTCATCAACGCGGTCCGGAGGATACCCATCGCGACAAGTATAGGGCACTCGTCGTGCCCTGCGCGCGAACGTGAGCTTAGTCGCGCTGAGCCCAGAACGTCGAGAACGCGGGCCACAGCTTGGTGGAGGCCTTGCGCGACACGACGGCGCCGACGTGGCCGCCCTTGTCGATGAGGATCTGCTTGTCGCGCGAGCCCGCGAGATCGATCAACGGCTGCGCGGCCTCGGGCGGCACGATGTTGTCGCCGATGAACGCGATCGCGAGCACGGGCATCTTCATCTGGTCGAGCCGGGCGCGGCGACCGAGCACGTTGAACGTGCCCGCGACGAGCTTGTTGCCGCGATAGAGCTCGTCGATGTACTGCGCGTAGCAGTCGCCCGGGAACGACACGTTGTCGTTGCCCCACTTCTCCGTGGCGAGGAAGCCGTCGAGGAACTCGTCGTCCCACGCGCGGTCGAGGAGGCTGACGGCTTTGGCTGCTTGCCCGGTCGGGCGCAGCATCTTGAACGATGCCTGCATCAGCTGGTGCGGCACGTTGCCGAACGCATTGATGATGGAGTGCACGTCGAACTGCGGCGTGCGTGTCCACATCGACATGATGCCGGCCTTGTCGAAGTCGATCGGTGCCGCGAGCGCGACGAGGGACTTCACGTGCTCGGGGTGCGCGGCGACATAGGCGGTCGCGAGCGTGCCACCGAGGCAGTAGCCAAGGACGTGAACCTCGTCGACAGCGGACTCGCGCACCGCGACGTTGATCGCGCGGCGGATGTAGCGACCACCGATGTCATCCCACGTGAGGTAGCGGTCTTCTGCGCCGGGCGTGCCCCAGTCGATGCAGTAGACCTCGTGGCCCTGCGCGACGAGCCACTCGATGAACGAGCGACCGGGGCCGAGATCGAGGACGTACCAGCGATTGATCAGCGACGGCACCATCACGACCGGCGTCGCGAAGCGCTTCACGGTCGGCTGAAAGCGGAGCAGGCGCCACTTGTTCTCGGCGTGGACGACCGAGTGCGGCGTCTGGCCGACGATGCCCTCGAGATCCTTCTTCACCGCGCGCTTCCACAGCGTCGACAACGAAGCGAGCGGACCGCCGGCGGGCTTCCCCATCATGCGTACAAGGCCTCGAAGCGGTCGCGCATGCGCTCGTAGACGGCCTTGCGGCGGAGCTTGAGCGACGACGTGAGCAGGCCATCCTCGACGGTGAGCGGCGTCTCGGCGACGAAGAAGCGCTTGATCGTCTCGTGGCGCGCGAGCTCGGCGTTGATGGTCTCGACACGCGACGAGATCGCCTGCTGGCGCTCCTCGGGAGCAGCGTCCTTCAGCGCGTCGGGGCGCACCCAGATCGCGGCGACGAGGTACGAGCGCGCGTCGCCGTAGACCACGACGCGCTCGATGACCGGATCGTCGACGAACCGCGCCTCGATGTTCGCGGGCGGGACGTTCTTGCCGCCGGCCGTGACGAGGATGTCCTTCTTGCGATCGATGATCTGGAGGAAGCCGTCCTCGGTCCAGCGACCGACATCGCCGGTGCGGAACCAGCCGTCGGGCGTGAAGCACGCGGCGGAAGCCTCCGGATCCTTGAAGTAGCCTTTGAACACGTTCTCGCCCTTCGCGAGAATCTCGCCATCGTCGTCGAGCTTGAGCTGGACCGACGGGAACACCTTGCCGACGGTGTCGAAGCGGAACGCGGCGGGGTGGTTCATCGTGAGCGTCGGCGACGTCTCCGTGAGGCCGTAGCCTTCGATGACGAGCAGGCCTGCCGCGTGGAGGAACTGCTTGATCTCGACCTTGAGACCCGCGCCGCCGGAGAGGCAGAACTTGAGGTTTCCGCCGGTCACGCGCTTCAGCGCTTCGGCCGGCGTGCCGCCGCCGCTCTGCATCGCGCGCGCGATCTTCTCCCAGTACGCGGGCACGCTGAAGAACACGTTCGGCGCGACCTGCGGGAGCAGATCCAATACCTCGGCGGGCGTGGTCAGGTAGGTCTCCCACGCGAGCGCGTTGCCGACGCACAGCTCGCCAAAGCCGAAGATGTGGCTCATCGGCAGCCAGCAGATGTCGCGATAGCCCTCCTCGAGCAGCGGCGCGAGCACCTGATACCAGTCGCGCCCGTTGGAGCACACATTGCGGTGCGTGAGCGGGACGCCCTTGGGATTGCCCGAGGTGCCGCTCGTGTAGAGCATCTCTGCAACTGCATCGAGATCGATCGCGGCGAGGCGCGTGTCGACGAGGTTCGGCTCCGCGGCGTCGCGCGCGGCGGCGTCTGTCCACGGGGCTTGCGACATGTCGACGATCTCGATCGAGCGAGAGAGCAGCGACTTCGCCTTCTCGAGACGCTCGATGCACTTGGTGCCGGCGACGAAGATGAACTTTGCCTCGGAGTGGTCGAGGATGTACGCGACTTGATCCGGCGTCGACGCGGGATAGATCGGCACGAACATCGCGCCCGTGGTCTGCACGCCGAGCGAGACGCTCGCCCATGCGACAGAGGAGTCGCCGAAGATCGCGATGCGATCGCCGGGCTGTACGTCACGCTCGATCAACCACCGCGCGACACCGCGGATCTGCGACGCGAACTGGCCCCAGGTGACCGGTTCCCACGCCGTACCCTTACGCACCTGGAAGCGCGGGCGGTCCCGATGCGTCGCGAGACGATCGAAGACGAAGCGGGGCGCCGGCTTGAGCTCGAGAAGAGAGGAGACGTCCATGGCTTAGGCCTTATTGGTAGAGCTGCGCGCGACGTGCAGCTGTTCTTCGAGGTCGTAAAGACGGCTCTCGAGCTGGTTGAGCTTGTGGAGCGAGCGCTCCTGATCACGGCGCGTCGGCAGACCGATCGTCGACCACACCGTCGACATCAGCTTGTCGGTGGCGGCCTTGGTCTTCATGACCGCGGTGAGCAAGGCGCCCGAGGTGCCGAGCACCTGCGGATTGGACATCACCTTCTCTGCGTACTGCGCGGTCGCGTTCTCCCAGGCGTTGAAGCCCTTCTTCCACATGTCCCAGATCATGGTTTCACTCCCAACGCAAAACGCCTGAGGTAGGCGGCCTTCGTGAAATCGGGGCTCGGCTCGTCCGTGCGGCTCTCCGCGCGGGCAATTTCCCCGAAGCACTCGAACATGAAGATCGTCGTCCGCTTGGTGACGACGGGTGTGCCCGTCGACGGCGTGCGCGTCGCGAGCGTCTGAACCTTCAGCACGGGCGAGAACTCGACGTAGGGGACGAGCAGCTTGCCGCCGCCCGTGATGGTGACGTCGAGCTTGTCGGTGCCGACGAACGGTAGACCGACGACGGTCGAATCGGCCTGGAGCGCGGTGGTGGCGCTGTAGGTGTCCCCACCCTGGATGGGGAAGCGCAGCACCGGCAGCGGCTGCACGTAGCGGATCAGCGTCTTCTGCGCGCCATCCGTCTGCGACGCGAGGCCGTCGAGCCAGAGCGCTTGCGAGTCCTGGTGATAGACGCCGTCGAGATCGCCAGACGGAACGACGAACTGGCCCGACGAGAACTGGCTCGCGTACCACTGGTCCTTCAACGCCGTCGGGCCGATCGCGACGACCTGATCCGCGGCGTTCTCCGCCGAGAGATCCCAGGTGGTGCCACCGAACGAGACATCGCGCTCGCTGCCGGCGGGCGACGCGTAGTAGTTCACCGTCGCGCCGAGCGCGATCGGCAGCTCGTCGACGGTGATCATCCCGTCGCGGTTGGGCACGCACGCGGGGAGCGACGCATCGAGCTCGGGCTGCGGCGTCTGATTCGTGCCGCACGCAGCAAACACGACGAGGAGGAGGGCGCGCTTCATCAGAATGCGAACCACAGCCGCGCACGCACTGCGTACGCCGGCTTGGCCTCCAAGGTGGTGTTGTCGAACGCTGGTCCCGGGAGGAACACGGCAGGCGTGATGGCGGCCGCGAAGCCGTCGGAGCTGATGTAGCGCAGCTCGGGATCGATCTCGTAGCCCAGCGAGGCCTTGCCGCTCGGTGTCGACGTCGCCTCGACGGCCCACGACGCGATGAACGCAGCGCTCGCCTCGAGCTGGCCCTTGCCGACCTTCATCAGCGTCGCCGCGACGTGCGGGCGCAGATAGACCGCGTCGGTGATGGTGCCGATGATCTCGCGGAACAGGATCTGATCGATGTGGAAGTCGGGATGGAAGCGGAAGTTGTCCACGGTGTGATCGCGCGGCAGATCCGCCTGCGGGCCATCGAACGAGCCCGGCGTCGTCGCGGTCTGACCGATCGTGGGATACGCGCCAAAGCCGGGCGCGGAGTCACCGCTCGCGTACCCGAAGTCGAAGCCGAAGCGCGCGGGTCCGGTCGTGATGTCGCTCTGCGCGGCAAAGCCGAACTGGCGCGACGTGACCTTGGTATCGATCACGGTGCCCGGGATGAGCGACGGGTTGTCGATGTCGGCGCGCGCGTGGACGCCCTCTGCTTCGAACCGCATGCCGTCGCGCGTGATGCGCAACCAGCCGCCGACGTTGAGAGCGGAAAAGCCGCGGCCGACGAGATCCGCGGACGTGAACGTCGTCACCGGCGATGCCGTCGGCAAGTACGTCGCCGGCACGTCCTTGTCCTGCGAGCGCGTCGCGAGATACGCGCCGTACTCGACGGTGGTGAGGCCTGCCGTGGCGCGGCGAGCGAGCGTCGCGGGCGAGTGCGTCTTCAGGATCGCGAACGTGAGGCCCGTCGCGGAGTCCGTGGTCTCGAGCGCGATCGCGTGGCCACCGTTCTTGGACTGCGTGAACGGGCCGCGCGCGGCGATGTCGAACGCGACCGCGATCAGGTGACCGGCGATCGGCGACACGAACGCGACGCGATCCGCGGCGTCGCCCTTGTCGCAATCATCGCAATCGCCACCGTTTGCCGCGATGCCGAGGCCGAAGTGCGCGCCCATGCGACCGGCCGCGAGGATACCGAACGGCGTCAGCACTTCGCCCCACGCGCGCTTCACGACGGCCGTCGTCGGACGCTGACCGGGGCTCGTGGCCGGCGAGCCGTTTGACAGATCTGGATCGCCACCGAGCGCGACGTTGTCGAGCCAATCGATGCGCGCCTTCACCGCGACGCCGACGCCGGGTGCGAAGAACGCGAGGTCCGTGCGTGCGCGCAGGTCACTCGCTTCGATCCGTTGCCCGCCGGAGAGGGGGACCGGAAACAGCGGCTTGCCCGTCGGGTCGAGCCCGCGGTCGAGGTCGAGGTTGAAGAGTCCTTGCTCGCGCAGGCGAAGCGAGCCGTGGATCGAGAAGCCACCGTGCTCGCGCGGGGCGGCGTAGGCACGCGGAGCAAGCTCTTGGCCGAGCGCGGCGAGGTCCGCACCGATCGGGAGGTTCAGCGTGCGTGGCGGCGGTGCGATCGGCTGCGTCTTCGCGATCGCGGCTTCCGTCGCAGCGTCGAGCATGTCGGCAGCGCGGGGAGAGGCGGGTTGTTCCGTGGGCTTCGCGTCGGTCGTCGCGTCGGTCGTCTCCGTCGCGGGCGCGATAGCGGCGTCCGCGGCTTCGACATCGTTGCCGAGGAACAGCGCCAGGTCGCGCGTCGACGGTGCGTGCGCCTCCACCATCGGGAGGTGACCGCAGCGCGGGTACTTGATCAGCTTCGCGTGCAGCAGCTCGTTCTGCAGGCGCTCGCCGAACGAGACGGGCGTGACCTCGTCGTTCTCGCCCCACAGCAGCAGCACGGGCTTGTCGAACGTGCGGAGCTTCTCGTGCAGCTCGGCAAAGTGATGCGTGCGCGCGATCGCGAGCGCGGCCGCGACGGTACCGGGGCGCTCGAGATCGTCCTCGATGTGATCGATGCGCGCCTGTGTGACCCAGCGCTCGTCGTAGTACGCGAGCGGTCCGCGATCCTCGAAGCGCTCCTTGTAGAACAGACCGAACAGCGCTTCGCCGATGCCGGGTTTCTCGGCCCAGCGGAAGAAGCTCGGCACTTCCTCGTCGTAGACATAGGCGTCGTACAGCGCGACACGGCGCGTCCGCTGCGGGGCCTGCACGGCCATCGACAGCGCGACGGAGGAGCCCCAGGAGTGGCCGACGATCGCCGCGTCACCGACGCCGAGCTTGTCGAGCGCTTTCCACACGAGCGCGGCTTCCGCAGCGGGCGAGTAGTCGCCCTCTGGACGATCCGTCCAGCCGAAGCCCTTGAGGTCGAGCGCGATCACGCGAAAGTGCGTCGCGAGCGCCGGCATCACGGTCTTCCAATGATCGACCGACCCACCGTAGCCGTGGACTAGCACCACGGCCGGCCCCTGACCCATCTCGAGGTAACGAACGTGGACGCCGTCGACTTCGACGAACGTCGCGTCGGCGGGGGCACCGGGCAGCTTGCCCTGGTAGTGCGACGCGCAGCCGAGCGATCCGATCGACAGCGCGAGCGCAACGGCGATCGCGCGGGCCCTCACGGGATGAGCCTCTTCACTTCGGATGGGTCGTTGAACTCCGTCGAGTCCTCGAGGCTCTGCGACGTCACGTTCGCGACCGAGCCAAAACACTCGGCCGTCCACGCGAACGAGTGGTAGCCGCCGAACTTTGTGTACGGAAACACGATCCCCGTCTGATCGAGCGTCGTCGCGATCCGCATGACGGGGAAGCTGCCATACGGCGTCTTCATCGTGCCCGTCTGATCGACGTTGGACTCGTACGTCTCGTCGTAGTTGACGTAGCTCCCTTGGTACGTGCCGACGACGTTGCTCGTCGACTTCCAGTGTCCACCCGACGTGACCGGCAGCGAGAGGATCGTCGCCGGCGGATCGTACGAGACATTGGTCCCGCTGCTGCCTGCGGTCGGGGACACCACGCCGAGCAGCGTCACCGCCGTCGCGTCGACGTGAAAGATGCCGAGCAGATCGGAGCTCGCCGAGATCGGTGTCGCGTAGCTCGCGGTGGGGAAGTCTGCCGCCCAGTACGCGGTGCCCGGAGCGTCGAGCGTGATCGGCTCGTCGGTGTCGCCCGACAGCGCACCCGAGAGATCCCATGTGCGCATTCCGCCCGTCGTCGTGCCGGCCGTGTCGAACGTGGCGTCCGTGGCGACGCGGAAGCGCGCCATCTTGCCCGCGCGGAGCGGAAGCTCGGCCTGCGTGATCATGCCGTCCGCGTTCGGCGAGCAGAGATCCGTGTTGCCGTCCGGCTGCGTGTCGTCGCCCGCGCCGCCGTCATCGGTGGATGACGGACCGCACGTGCCGTCTGCCTTGCAGAAGCCGGAGTCGCAGTCCGCGTTCACGTCGCAGAGGTTGGAGCCACCTCCGCCGCTGCACGCCGTAATGCTGCAGAGCAACATGAACGGGACGATTGCGAGGCGGTTCTGCACGGGCCGGACGCTACGACCGACGGGCGTTCGGTGTCAACGATCCTTTTGCATTGCAACAAAATGAGTGCTTGCAGTGCAGCAAGTCGCGCCGATACAGTGCGTTCCATGGCACCGACCGTGATCAAGAAGTACGGCAATCGCCGTCTCTATGACACGGGCGATTCCAAGTACGTCACGCTCGACGAGCTGGCCACGAAGATCCGCTCCGGAGTCGACGTGCGGGTCATCGGAGCGGAGGGCGGCGAGGACCTGACCCAGGCGACGCTCACGCAGATCGTCCTGGAGACGGGCAACGCCGCGAAGTTCCTGCCGACGCAACTGTTGATGCAGATGATCCGGCTCTCCGACGACTCGCTCGCGGAGTTCTTCAGCCGCTATGTGACATCCGCGCTCGATATCTATCTGGGTGCAAAGCGTGGTGTGCAGTCGATCTCGGGCCTCAACCCGCTGACGCAGATCCCGGTCGCCGCGACCGATGCGCTCGCCCGCATGTGGATGGGCGGGATGGGTGGCTTCTCTCCGTTCCAGCAGGGATACCCGCAACAAGGCGGATATCCTGCACCGCAACAGAGCGCGAGCTTCGTGCCTGCGCCGCCGCCGCCGGCCGAGGACGCTCCGCCCGAGCGCAAGAGCGAGCGCGGGATGAACGGCGGCGCTCCCGCCGACGACAAGAACGACGTTGGCGCGATGCGCCGCGAGCTCGACGAGCTCAAGCAGATGATTCGCGACGGCCTCGGTGGTGGTGGTGCTGCTGCTGCGAAGAAGAAGCGCAAGCGCACCGACGGCGAGAGCGAATAGCCGCCGGCGCAGAGGAGAGACGCGGGCGACGCGGTAGCATCACACATGGTTCGCGCTGGCTCGACGATCGGATTGGCGTTGGTCGCGGCATGTGGTTCGTCAGCGCCGCGCACGCAGGCCGCGCAGCCGTTGCCGCCCGACAAGGGCGTGGACGACGGCACGCTGACGAAGCTCGCGAACAGCGAGTGCATCCCCGCCGGCAGGTACCGCGTGCAGTGGGACTTCATGAGCGGAAAGGTCGGTCGCCCTGGGAAGACCAACGACGAGGAATGTCGTCAGAAGGTCATCGCATACGCGACCGAGGGCCTTGGCGAGCTGACGATCCAGCACGACGCGTCCCTCGTCATCCTGTGGCCCAGCGAGCAGCGCGCCGTCGAGAAGGGACCATGCGGCTTCGAGATCACGTCGCACTCGCCGATGGTCGCGGAGATCCTGTTCTCCGGCGGAACAGGCAACGGCAACGCGAGCTGGTCCATCGATATGAGCGGTGAGGCGTGCACCGCGACCAAGGTCGGGTTCCAGCTCGTGAAGAACGAGCACCAGTAAGCGGTCGTCAGTCGGTCTTCAGGCCGACGACGAACAGCCCGATGCCGCCGAGGAGCGGTGCCACGATCGGCAGGAGGCTCGCCGTGAACATGCCGGCCGCGAGCCGAAGCGCGAGCACCAGGAGGCCGAGGCCGATGAGGGCCGTACCGCCGATGACGAGCGTGTTCGCCGTCTTGCTGCGCGCGGGGACGGCGGCGACGCCTTCGCCCGTGCTCTCGTCGACCCAGTCGTTCTTCAGCGTGACCGACGCGAACAAAAGGAGCGTCGCGGCGACGATGTAGAAGCCGAGGCCGGTGTAGAGCGCGTAGCGCATGGACTGCGCGTCGAAGTGGGGCTTCAGAGCGTCCGACACCGCGCCGAAGTACGAGTAACCGACGGCGATGCCGAGGAGGTTGTTGATGAGGAGGAACGCGGCCGATGCCGTGGTGCGCATGCGCGCCGGCACGAGGTGCTGCACGGCGGTGAGGATCGGGCCGAGCCACACGAGGTTGAGGCCCGTCGGGATGATGAACAGCGGCAGCGCTGCCCACTTGTTCGACGTGTTGACCGCGAGGAAGAAGCACGGCAGCGCGATCAGGAACGAGATCGCCGGGAGCTGCGTATAAATGCTCTTGCGCTTGCCGCCGATGCGGTCCGCGACCATGCCGCCGCCGACGATACCGAGGACGCCGCCAACGAGCGTGATCGCCGCGTAGTAGATGGACGTCGTCGAGAAGTCCGTCGCCGCGTCGGTCGGGAAGTACGTCGTCTTGAGGAACGACGGCAGCCAGAACGCGACGCCGTAGCCGCAGATCGAGGATGCAGCCGCGCCAAACGCCATCAGCCAGAACGACTTCTTGCGCGAGAGGATGTTGAAGACCTCCGTGAACGTCGCCTTCGCCTTTGCAGGGACGGCAGCGACGGCGGCAGCGGCCTTCTCGTACCCACCGCGGACCGGATCCTTGATGGTCGAGTAGAAGATCGGAGCGAGCACGACACCCGCGCCACCGACGATGATGAATGCCCAGCGCCACGAGATGGCCTTGGCGATCAAGCCGCCGAACAGGAGGCCCGCCGCGCTACCGACGGGAATGCCGAGCGAGTAGATGGAGAGGGCGCGCGCGCGCTGTTCCTTGGGGAAGTAGTCCGAGACCATCGAGTACGCGGGCGCGACGCCACCCGCCTCGCCAAAGCCGACGCCGATGCGCGCTGCGGCGAGGTGCCAGATGTTTTGTGCAAAGCCGCAAACGGCCGTGAACAGCGACCACAGGCCGAGCGCCCACGCCATGATCGTGCGGCGCGAGCCGCGGTCGGCGAGGGATGCGATCGGGATGCCGATCGTCGAGTAGAGCAGGGCGAACGTCAGACCGCTCATCACGCCCATGACCGAGTCACTGACGTGGAGCTCGGCCTGAATCGGTCCCTTCAGGATCGCCAGGATCTGTCGATCGAGGAAGTTCATCGTGTAGACGAGAACCAGGATCGCGAGGACGTAGTAGCGATACGCCGTGGTGGGAGCGGTCGCGACTGCGTCGTGCGCGCCGCTTCCTCGAGCGACCTTGGTCGTTTCCATGCCTTTTTCCATGTCGAAGCCGCGGACCGTGCCGTCCGACTCACCAGTGGGCGGGGTGTGTGACATCGCCATCGCGAGACGGGTAATAGGCCGATCGGATATTGCGACGCAACAGGAAATTGATGCGCGTTCGGCTCTCCGACGAGGATATGGCTCCAATGCGCACAAAAGGCCGCACTGTGCGCAGGTAAAATTGCTGCGATGCAACAAAATCGGGTTGACAGGCTGCGAGGCGGTCCTTAAAAAGAGCGCATGTCCAACGAGAAGACGACCTCCACCCCGAAGACCGAAACCGCCGCGAACCCGTTTGCCGCGTTCGCCACCATGGATCCGATGGCGATCTGGTCGCAGGGCCACGCGCAGATGACCAAGCTCATGACGGACGCGACGTCGCGTTGGCAGTCGTTCGCCGACCAGTACGCGTCGGTCGAGCAGCAGATGACCGCGCAGGCGCAGGTCGCCGTTACCAACTGGGCGCAGCTCGCCAAGGACGCGATCTCGTACGGCGTGCAGCTCTCGACCGAGGCGCGCAAGCTCTCCGTCGAGACTGCGAAGAAGATGGGCGTCCAGGCGTGATAGCTGACGAGCTGATCGGCACGTCGCGAGCGATCGCGACCGCGTGGACCGAGACGATGGCGGGCATGGTGGGGCTTCCCCTGCTGAAGGCACCGCCGCTAGCTCAGACGCCACGCGACGAGGTCCCGCTGGAAGGCGGTGCGCGTCTCCTGCACTTCAGGGGCACCGCGACGATCTCGAAGCCGATCCTGCTCGTTCCCTCTCTGATCAATCGCTGGTACGTCCTGGATTTGCGGCCGGGCGCCAGCCTCGTCGAGGCGCTTGTTGGCGCCGGATTCGACGTGTGGCTCCTCGACTGGGGCACGCCGCAACCCGAGGACCGCTACCTCGACTGGGACAGCGTGCTGCGTCGGCTCGGGCGCGCTGCTCGCCGCGTCCAGCGGGAGACAGCGGCCAGGTCCATCGGCCTGTTCGGTTACTGCATGGGCGGAACGCTCGCGTCGATCTACGCGGCGCAACACGCCGAGACGATCGCGGCGTTCATCGCGCTCGCGGCACCGATCGACTTCTCGCACGGCGGCAGGCTGCGCGACATGGTCGATCCTCGCTGGTTCGATGCAGGCGCCGTCGCCGATGCAGGCAACGTCTCTCCGTCACAGATGCAGGCGGGCTTCACGATGCTGCGGCCGACGCTCGAAGCCGCGAAGCTGATGTCGACGCCGGAGCTGATGATGGACACCAAGGCGCGCGATGGTTTCCTCGCGCTCGACGCCTGGGCGTCCGACAACATCCCGTTCCCGGGCGAAGCGTATCGCCGCTACATCTCCGAGATGTATCAGCGCAACGAGCTCGTGAACGGCACGCATCGAGCGAACGGTTCGCCGGCTCAGCTGTCGGCAATCACGTGCCCGGTCCTCGCCATCACGGCGAGCAAAGATCAGATCTGTCCGCCGCCCGCCGCGACCGCGCTGCTGAAGCTCGTCGGTTCGACAGACACCGCGGAGCTGTCCGTTCCTGGTGGACACGTCGGTGCGGTGGTCGGCAGCAAAGCGAGCAAAGAGATGTACCCGGCCCTCATCAAGTGGCTCGCGCCTCGCCTCGCGTAGAACATTCAAGTTCCCGGTTCCCGTTCAAGTATTCCCTATTCAGTCGTGAGGGCTTCGCCCACGACGTTCGGCGCTCACATCAGCGATCAGCCACAACTGTCAGCGGTCCTCCGGAGACCTCGACGGAGAGGCTCAGCAGCGAATAGTGAATACTTGAACCGAGAATCTGAATTGCGAACGCACTCGTTATTTCGCGAACAGATCGAACATTGTGACCGGCTCGAGATCGTTGGCGCGCAGCGTTGCGACGATCCGTGGCAGCGCGGCGAGCGTCCACTCCTGTCCCTCGTGGAACAAGAGCACCTCGCCAGGCTTTGCGACGCTGCAGCGCGCGACGAGCGAGTCGACATCGCGATCACCGTGGTCGCACGAGTCGAGCGTCCATAGCGCGACCGTGTAACCCGCCGCGAGGAGAGTGAACGTGCTCGTCGCGTCGAGTGATCCGTGCGGTGGGCGAACCCACGAGTGTCCCGTCGGCTGTCCACCGATCGCGGCGTCCGTGCGCGCACATTGCTCCAGAAGCTCGGCGCGCGACAGCTTGGTGAAGCGCGCGTGGTCGTAACCGTGCCCCGCGACTTGATGCCCGCGCCGCACGTAGTCGCCCATCACGAGCGGATGTTGGTCGGCGAACTTCCCGCACACGAAGAACGTGGCCGGTACATCGAGGTCGTCGAGCAGATCGAGGTACTCGTGCGTTAGCTCGTCGGGCCCATCATCGAACGTGAGCGCGACGCGGCGCACATGCGGAGAACCACGCCGAACGAGCCGCGGGACATGGTCGAACACCGCCGCTTTCACCAGATCCCGGACGATCGACGTCATTGCGGAAGCGGTTCGTGCACGCCGCGGGCCGACCGAGGACCGTTAGATCGCCTCACGAGTGGCGCGCAAACCGCGGTTCAGGCGCCGCCGAAGTGCTCGCGGTAGGTGTCGCGGATCTCGGTCTTCTTGAACTTGCCGGCGCTGGTGCGCGGAATCGCCTCGGTGAGCACGATCGCGTCGGGGATCCAAAACTTGGGGAACTTCGCCGCGAGGTGCGCCTTCAGCTCGTCCACTGTCGCTGTCAGGCCCGGCTTCAACACGACGAGCGCGAGCGGCCGTTCGCTCCACTTGGGATGCGGCACACCCACGACGGCGGCTTCCTTGACCGACGGATGCCCCATCAGAACGTTCTCGATCTCCTGCGACGCGATCCACTCGCCGCCACTCTTGATGAGATCCGCGACGCGATCGGTGAGCTGCACCATGCCCCACGGGCACCAGCGCGCGACATCGCCCGTGCGGAACCACCCGTCGTCGGTCCACCGCTCGGGAGTCGCGCCGCCCGCGTAGCTCCCCGCGATGAACGGGCCGCGGATGAGCAGCTCGCCACTCGTCTTGTCATCTCGCGGTACCTGACCCGCGTCGTTGCGGATCGTGATGTCGACGAGCGGCGGCGGTAGTCCCTGCTTCGCTCGCAAGAAGTACTCGTCCGCGTCGTCCTTCACGATGCGGTCCGGCGGAATGCGTCCCACCGTTCCTACCGGCGACGTCTCGGTCATGCCCCACGCGTGTAACAACCGCAGCCCCAACCGATCGAAGTCGCGGATCAGCTGCTCGGGCGCGGCCGCTCCACCGACGACCATCGTGATGTTCGGCTGCAGCTTCCACTTGCCGGGATTTGCATCGAGCGCCTCGCGAATGCCGATCCAGATCGTCGGGACACCCGCACCGATCGTCACCTTCTCGCTCTCGAACAGATCGAGCAGGTTCTGCGCATCGAGGTGCGGCCCGGGGAAGACCAGCTTCGCACCGACCATCGCGCACGCGTACGGCAAGCCCCACGCGTTGACGTGGAACATCGGCACGACAGGCAGCAGCGTATCGCGGCGGCCGATGCTGAGCGAGTCGGGCAATGCGATCACGAGCGCGTGCAGGATGTTCGAGCGGTGGCTGTACACGACGCCCTTGGGTCGACCCGTCGTGCCGCTCGTGTAGCAAGTGCCGCACGCATCGGTCTCCCCGAGCGCAGGCAGCGCGACATCCGGCGCCGCCGCCAGCAGCTCTTCGTAGCTCTCGTGCTCGCCCTGCGCGCCGACGACAAAGATGCGCTCGAACTTCGCGCCAGCCGCGATCGTCTTCGCGAGCAACGGCAGCAGCACGTCGTCGACGATGAGAAAGCGATCGCCGGCGTCATTCGCGATGTTCGCGATGTCCTCGGGGCTGAGGCGCAAGTTCAGCGTGTGCAGCACGCCGCCGCTCAGCGGAACTCCAAAGTACGCCTCGAGGTGCTCGGCGTGGTTCCACATCAGCGTCGCGACGCGGTCACCGCGCTTCACGCCCGCGCTCACCAAGGCCCGGGCCAACCTGCGCGCGCGCTCTGCGACCTTCGCGTAGGTCGAGCGCACGATGCTCTTGTCGGGCCGCCGGGACACCACCTCGGTCTTCCCCATCCACTTCTCGGCTCGGTCGAGAATCACGTCGAGCGTCAGTGGCAGATCCATCATCGTCGCCAGCGTCGGTGCGGACATGTGGAAAGCCTATCTCAGTGCGCCCAGCAGGGCTCGAACCTGCGACCGTCCGGGTAGAAGCCGGATGCTCTAATCCAACTGAGCTACGGGCGCGTTGGGGTAGGGACTCTGCACGACGAATGGCACTTGCTCAAGCGGAGCCGCGGAAAGGCTTGAAATGGCGCCGGAACGACGGCTAGGTTCCCCGCCCATGCGCGCTTCCCTTGCTAGCTCCCTCCTCGTCTGCCTGTCGTTTGCCGCCTGCTCCAAGAACGAGAATGCGGGCATGGAAGAGGCGAAGAAGCAGGCCGAGATCGAGCAGAAGGCAAAAGAGGCGGACGGCGGCGTGGCCAAGAAGATCGCCCCGCCTGTGCGCTCGACCAACTACATCCCCTGCGACAAGTTGATCGACAACGCCAAGTTCACCGACGCGCTCTCCGAGCCGCAGCCGTTCCGCGTGGAAGATGCGTTGAAGGGCGAGCCCGAGGCGTCGTCCGCGTGCAGTCTGCGTCGCTCGGGAACGGCGCTCTCGCCGACGGAGCAGAAGGCCAAGCTCAAGAAGGAAGGGCGCCTCGGCATCCTCCCGGGCGACGAGGTCTGCAACGTCGCGGTGTTCTGCTCGACGATCGAGGACCCCGAGAAGTTCAAGACGAAGTGCGCCGAGAAGAAGCAGGTCGACGACGACACGATGGGCAGCTACGCCTGCAAGCAGGTCGTCGCGGTCGGTGCGGACGACGTGTTCGTGTTCCGCTTCTTCGACGAGGATACGAAGTGCATCGTCCAGGTGAAGGGTGGCCCGAGCCAGGTCGACAACGACGTGATCCGCAAGTGCGCTCAGACGGCGCGCGACACGTTCACGCCCGACACGCTCAAGCTGGCGGTCGATCGCAAGGAGCGCGCGAACATGGGGTCGGGCTCCGACGGCTCGGCGGCGAACTAGTTAGCCGCGCGAGATCGTAAAGCCGGTCACGCAGCGGTACTGCTTGCCCTTGTACTCGCTCATCACGTACTCGATGGCGATCGTGTACTCGGAGCGGAACGCGGCGAACAGGAGCTGCACGCTCGTGTCGGACAGCTCGCGGCCTTTGCACTGCAGACCGCCCCAGCGGTAGTTCGTGGTGGCCTTGTCGGTGTCGAGCCACACCGCGCCATGGAACAGCTTGTAGCTGGTATCGCCCGGCTCGAGGACCATGAGCTGCGACACGGCGGTCGACGGCGTGGTCTCGGCGTGAGCGACGGGGGACAACAGCAACGAGGCCGCGATGGCGAGCCCGGTAAGCGAAGCGAACGAGCGAGGCATTGCCCCTATCGTACCAGCGGTCGCGGTGGCTTGCTTAGCGTCGGCGACGGCGGAGGAGCACGGCCCCCACACCGAACAGGCCGAGGGCGAACGCGCCCGTGGTGCTGCCGTCCACGCTGGTGGAGCAACCGCCGCCACCGCCGCCCGCGCCCTTGGGCAGGCACGCGCCGCTGCTGATGGTCTCCGCGACGCACTCGAAGCCTGCCTCGCACGCGGCGTCCGAGGACACGACGCACGAGCGCGAGCAGACCTTCTCGGCGGAGCCCTCGCTCTTGGGCACGCACATGCCGGAGATGCAGTACTGCTCGTAGGTGCACGTCTCGCCGAGCACGCCCGCAGGCTCGTCCCAGAAGCACTTGCCGGCCTCGCACTTCATGCCCGCGAGGCAGGTCGTCGCGTCCGTGCAAGCGGCACCCTTGGTCACGGTGACCGTCGGTGCGGTGGTGGTGGTGTCGATGTCGTCGGAGGCCTTGACCACGATGTCCATCACACCGTCGGGAACCTCGTCGGGGATCTTCATGCCGTAGTTGACGGTGGGCTGCCCACTGGGGCCAAACGCGGCGGGGGACGCGCTCGCCCACTTCCAGCCGTTGATGTAGAGGTCGACCGTCTTGATGCCGCGCTGCGCGCCCGCTGTCGCGTTGACGATGAAGCCCGCGCCGATCGTGCCCGTCGTGGCGGTCGGCGTCGTGACCTCGAGCGTCGGGGGCGTCGTGATCGGTGTTCCGGGGCCGAACACGTTCAGCAGCGTCTGATGGGAGTTCTGCAGACCGCCGCCGCACTTGCAGGGGCGCGTGTTGTACTCGCCGCACGTCGCGAGCTCGTTGCGGAAGAACTTCTGCCCGCAGCTCGGCCGGTAGGTCATCGGGTCCTTGCACCCCGAGACCGTGCTCGTTCCGTTGTTGAACTCGTAGACGTGATCGAGGCCGAAGTTGTGGCCGGTCTCCTGCGCGACGACGCCGCACAGCTCCCAGATGCGATCCTGGCCCGAGCCCCAGTTGAAGTTCGCGAACGTGAACGAGATGGCGTTGTTCAACGCGTCGCACGTGCCGTGACCGACGCCGCCGTAGCTGTTCGGCAGACCGACCTCGGCGGGAAGGCCCGCGACGATCGTCATGTTGTACGGGCGATCGTCCGCCGGCTTCTGGTCGGTGATCTGGACGCCGTACGGCGAGTACGTCTCCTGGACGCACTTGAGAACCTGCGCCCACTCCGCGTCGGCGTCCGTGCCCGTCTGGTGCTGCTCGTTCTGATACTCGCTGATGGTGAACGGACCGGGCCCTTCCGGAATCTCGGCCGTGTAGCCCTTGGCGTCGTCGGCGCCCGCTTTGAGGACGCAGCCGCCTTTGCAGCGCTCGAGATAGATCGTCGGCGCGACGGTGCCGACGTGCGGTCTCGCGAACCGGAGCGGCTTGGTGACGAGCTCGTGCTGGACAGGATCAGCGCTCCCGATCGTCGCGACGCCGAGGACTCCGACGAGCGCTGCGATCGCGGCGCGCATTACGCCACAACTTTCCGGTTGCGACGGCGGCCGAGGAGCAAGCCGAGCACGCCGAGCGAGAGGCCCGCGTGCCAGAACGTGTGGTCCGAGTCGCCGACCGAGCAGCAGCCACCGCCCGAGCTCGGCGTGTAGCAGACGCTCTGGTTGCCGCTCATGATGCACTCGAGGCCGTTGGGGCAGCTGTCCATGCTGCCCATGATGCAGGTCTGCGTGCAGATCTTGTCGGTGTCCGTGCCGGCGCAGAAGTCCGACTTGCAGAACTCGTTGAACGTGCACGCGTCACCGACCTCGGCCGTGGGCTGATCCCAGAAGCACTTGCCGGCTTCGCACTTCTGACCACCGAGGCACGTCGACGCGTCGGCGCAGGGAGTGCCCTTGGTCGCCGAAACGGTCGCCGAGTCCGTCTCGATATCGAGGTCGTCGTACGCCTTCGCGACGATGTCGTACGCGCTGTTCGGCAGCATGGTCGGAACCGTCAGCTGGTACGGGCTCGGGTCGAGCTGACCGTTGCTGCCGAACGGAGCGCCCTTGGACGTGCCCCACATCCAACCGTTGAAGTACCAGTCGACGCGCGCGACGCCGCGGTGCGAGCCAGCGGTGC
The DNA here is from genome assembly GCA_036499725.1 of Kofleriaceae bacterium. Taxonomy (GTDB): domain Bacteria; phylum Myxococcota_A; class Polyangia; order Haliangiales; family Haliangiaceae; genus JABFXX01. Next base: position 7,513 of record DASYDE010000022.1, on the reverse strand, counting down.
CTGCGACGACCGCGGCGAGTGCGCCGTTCTGAACCGGCAGCGTGATGTTGACCGTCGGTGCGGGAACCGTCGACTGTCCCTCGCCGAACACGGCGAGCAGCGCCTGGTGAGAGTTCTGCGTCTTGGCGCCGTTGCAGCCGCAACCGTTGTTCGGATCGGGATCCGCCGGGTCGCACTTGCTGAACGTACCGATGTACGCGAAGCGGTTGCGGAAGAACTTCTGGCCACCGCAGTCGGTGCGGTAGGTCATCGGGTCGTTGCACGCACTCGACATGTCGTCGACGTATGCGTACTGGTGGAACAGACCGAAGTTGTGAGCGGTCTCCTGCGCGATCGTCCAGCACAGGTCGTCGACGCGCTCTTCCTGCGTGCTGCCGGTGATCGCGGACGTCAGCGCGAACGCCATGCCGCGCGGGTTGGGCGAGCAGCCGATCGACGCGATGCCGGCTGCGCCGGAGACCTGGATGTCGGACGGCTTTCCGGCGACGACGATCTGCTCGTAGACCGAGAGGTTGGTCGGGCGCACATCGGTGATGTGAACGTTGAACGGCGAGTAGACTTCCTTCACACACGCGACGACTGCCTCCCACTCACCGGGCGCGAACGTGTGCTCGGCGAGCGTCGAGAGCTGGTTGGGAATCGACGACGTGTTGTTCGGAGCGTCATCCATGCCCGGCGTGATCGTGCACGAGCCGGTGCCGTCGCCATTGCCGCAACGGTTGAGGAAGATCGTGGCGCCGGCAGCAACGGCGTCGGGCGTGACTCGCTCGCTGACCTGCGGGTCGGGCAGGCGCTTGAGCTGGTAGCGCGAATGGTCGGGCTTGCGCGGATCCGCGGATGCGGAGGGCGCGAGTGCAGCGACGAGTGCGACGGAAATGCCGAGCAGTGACCACCGGTTCATGGTCCGCGGGGATACTACAGATGCGTCGCGAGCGTCAGCAGCTTTCGTCACGATGCCGCGAGCGAGTCGCGATCGAGAAGCGTGCGCCTCAGCGAGTTAGTGACAGTTGTTTCGAGCGGCGGCGAAGCACCAGGAAAACCACGAGGAATGAGCCTACGGCCGCGCCCCACGGCGGTGTGTGATCGCTCGCCGAACAGCAGCCGCCGCCTCCGTCGGGGAGGAAGCACACGTTGCCGTTCGCGTTACAGACGAGGTCGGCAGGACAGCTCATCGGGTCCGCCTGGACGCACGACTGCGTGCAGATCTTGGTGCTGTCCGTCCCGGCACACAGGTTGTTCTTGCAGGCCTCGTTGTACGTGCAGCTATCGCCGACCTCGCCTGTCGGCTGTTCCCAGAAGCACTTGCCCGCGTCGCACTTCTGACCCGCGAGGCAGGTCGAGGCAGCCGTGCAAGCCGCGCCCTTGGTGGCCGAGATCGTCGCAGAGACCGTCTCGGTACCGAGATCGTCGTAGGCCTTGGCAACGATGTCGTAGTCGCTGTTGGGCAACCGGGTGGGCACGGTGAGCTGATAGCTGCTCGGGGCGGGCTGTCCCGTTCGGCCGAACATCGCCCCCGGGGACGAGCCCCACTTCCACCCGTTGAAGTACCAGTCGACGCGTGCGACGCCGCGCTGCGAGCCTGCTTGTGCGGCAACGACCGCAGCGAGCTGGCCCATGTTGGAGGGGAGCGTGACGTTCACCGTCGGAGCGGCGACGGTCGACTGACCCGGACCGAACACCGCGAGCAGCTTCTCGTGCGAGTTCTGCTCGTCGCCGCAGCGGCAGGCGTTGGATGGATCGCCGTTGCCGCACAGCGCGGTCGCGCCGACGTGCGCGTTGCGATTGCGGAAGAACTTCTGTCCGCCGCAGTCGGCGCGATACGTCATCGGGTCGTTGCACGCGCTCGAGTCGTCGTCGACGTACGAGTACTCGTGATCGAGGCCGAAGTTGTGCGCCGTCTCCTGCGCGATGATCCAGCACATGCCGTAGACCCGGCTCCCGCCCGCTTCCTGGGCGAAGATGTCGATCGCAGACGTGAACGCGAACGCCATGCCCGTGCCGTTCGCGGTGCATCCGGGCAGCATGCTGCCGATGCCACCGACACCGGCGGGAAGGCCCAGGCTCTGCGGTGAGCCGCCGACCATGATCTGCTCGTACGCTCCGCTCGACGGACGCTGGTCCGTGACGTTCACGTTGTACGGCGAGTAGATCTCCTTCACGCATTGCACGATGTCCGCCCACTCGGTGCCCGTGAAGTTCGTGTACTCGGCGAGCGTCGACGTGGAGTTGGGGACGAGCGACGTATCCAGCGGTGCGTTGTCGAACCCAGGTTTCACCGTGCATCCACCGACGCAGCGATTGACGAAGATCGTCGAGCCGGCGAGCGTGGTGGCGGGCACTGCGGCTGCAGCGCCGGGGAGGTCCTTCACGAGCAGCGACGGGCGCGCTGGATCGGCGGACGCTTGCCCGGTCGTCGCGAGCGTTGCGACCGTTGCGAGCGTTGCGATCAGAGGGGCGACGGCAACTCCGAACGCGTACAGCCGGTTCATCGCGCGGGATACTACAGGAGCGGTCGACGACGACGCACCAGCAAAACGACGAGCAGAGACCCACCGACGGCAGTCCACGGAGGCGTGTGATCGGACGCTGAACAACAACCGCCGCTGTCGGGAAGGAAGCACGCGCCGTCGACGCCGTTGTTGCTCGCGCACGTCAGGCCGCTCGGGCACGCGTCACCGACTTCGCATGTCTGCGTGCAGATCTTCTGATCCGCTGTCCCGGCGCATAGGTCGCTCTTGCAGAACTGCTGGTACTCGCACGCGTCACCGACCTCGCCGACAGGCGCGGGGAACCGACAGTAACCGTCGTCACACGTCTGATGATCCGCGCACTGATCGGCCGTGGTGCAGCCGGCCGGATCGCCCTTGTACGTCGGGACGACCGGCGAGTCGGTACACGAGCTGAGGTCGTCGCACGCACGCACGACGAGGTCGATCTTGCTCGCCGGTAGGTTCGCCGGGACGGGCAGCGTGTAGACCTGCTCGACGCCCTGACCGTTCACGCCGAACGCGGCTCCTGCGATCGATGACCAGACGAAGCCGTTGACGAGCAGCTGAACTTTCTCGACGCCGCGCTGCGAGCCCGCGGTCGCGCCCGCCACCGCGCCCAGCGCCGTATCCGGCTTGGGCAGGCTCACGCTCACCGTCGGTGGAGGTGTCAGCGATTCGCCCGCTCCGAAGACATCGAGCAGCGTGCCGTGCGAGTTCTGCGTTCCACCGCAGCGGCATGCGCGCTCCGCGTACTCGCCGCACGTCGCGCGCTTGTTGCGGAAGAACCTCTGCCCACCGCAGTCGGTCCGATACGTCATCGGATCGTTGCACGTCGACGTGCCGTCCTTGAACACGTACGCGTGATCGAGACCGTACGCGTGCGCACTCTCCTGCGTCACCGTCCAGCACACCGTGAAGACGCGCTGCGGATCGGCGCGCTCGTGGTGGTTCGCGAACGAGAACGAGATGCTGTTGTCGAGCGGCGCGCAGTTCGATGTCAGCAGCGCGATGCCGAGGATGTCGTTCGCGAGCCCGATCTCGCTCGGCTGCCCGGCCACGATCGCCTCGTGATACGTGCCGCTCGTCGGTTTCTGGTCGGTGACGACGACGTCGAACGGCGAGTACACCTCGCGCACGCACTGCACGAGCGCGCTCCACTCGTCGTCCGCGAGGGCGCCTGTCTGTCCCGCTGCATTGTAGAACTCGCCGAGCGTGCACCCCGCCTCGGGGTTCGGGCAGGCCGGGCTCGGCATCGGAATCGTCGACTCGTTTGTATCGGCGCGCGTCTGATCGCCCTTGGTGATGAGGCATCCGCCCGTGCAACGGTTCATGTACAGCACGTTCGAGATCTTCGCGGCCGGCAGGGCAGGCGCGTCGGCCTCGACGGTGACGAGGCGGCCGGGCGTGCCGTCGATCGTGCGAGGAGCAGCCATGGCTGTCCCACCGAGGAGCGCGAGCTGTACGACGACGAGCAAGCGCGACATCTGCATGAGTCTACTAGAGGTCCAGCTTGGGGACCGGTCGACGCGCGGCGATGCGTGACGAGCGTTGCAGCGAGTCGGGCTTCCAATCGACGGTCGCAACGAGATCGAGGAGCTCGTCGCCCTTGGGATACTGCGCCCGGGCGACCGCGTCTCGCATGCAGATGCGCAGTGACTCCGAGGAATCGCCGGTCACGCTGGCGCCCTTCACCGCGCCGAGCTCGTCGACAGTCATCGCGACCTGCAGCGTGGCGGCCGTGCGCGCGTGGCCGTTGTCGTCGGGGCGCTCCCCCCACTCCTGGAAGCAGCCTGCGAACGAGACGCTGTTGAGGACGGCGAGCGCGTCGCGCGAGCGTGCATCGAGCGCGACCTGGGCCGGCGTCACGGCCGGCTTCGGTGGTTCCTTGGGCCGGGTCGGGATGTCGATCAGCTGATCCTGGAGCTGCTTGATCTCCTGATCGGCCGCATCGAGCTTGGTCGCGAGCTCCTTCTTCTGCTGCAGCGAGATCTGCTGCGCTCGGTGGAGCTCCTCGAGGATCTCGTTCTTCTCGCGATTGAGCTGATTGATCTTCTTGATCAGGTCCGCGCGCGTGTCTTGCTCGAGCGTCGTCTCGACGGGGCGCGCGGGCGGGCGCAGCGCGTACGCCGTGGCGACACCGACGACAGCGACCGCGGCGACGGCGGCGGCGATCCAGCGCATCGGCTGGCGCGGCTGCGGCGGCACCAGATCAGACATCAACAGCGCCATCGTCGGATAGCGCTTCGTGCGATCGCGCTCGAGCCCGCGGGCGACCGCGCGCACGATCGTCGTCGGGATCTTGCTCCCCTCCGGTGCCGGGATCGCCTTCTCGCCCTGCTCGAGCATGGAGACGGAGGTTCCGCCGGGGAGCGGGTGCTGGCCGTACAGCGCTTCATAGAGCGCGACGGCAAAGCTGAACTGATCCGCGCGCGCATCGATATCGGGGCCGCGCAGCTGCTCGGGCGGCATGTAGCGCGGCGTGCCGAGCACGGTGCCGGTCGCGGTCAGCGACGCGGAGATGCCCGCGAGCTGCGACGCATCACCTTTGCCGGATTCCTCCTCGAGCGCCAGGATCGAGCGCGCGAGGCCAAAGTCCGTGACGCGCACGCGGCCATCGCCGCCGACGAGAACGTTGTCGGGCTTGAAGTCGCGGTGCAGCAGGCCCGAGCCGTGGGCCGCGACGAGGCCCTTGCCAGCCTGCGTGAAGACGTCGACGATCTCGCGCCAGCTGCGCGGGTAGGCCTTGAGCCACTGCGAGAGCGTGTCGCCCTCGACGAACTCCATCGCGATGTAGAGCTCGTCGTCATCGGTCATGCCGACGTCGTAGACCTGCACGACGTTGGGGTGCGAGAGCTGGGCAATCGCCTGGGCTTCGCGGCGGAGGCGCTTCTGCGCGTCCTTGGTCGGGAGCTGCAGCCCCGTGCGCAGGAGCTTGAGGGCGACCTTGCGATCGAGCTGAGGGTCGTACGCCGCGAACACGATCCCCATGCCGCCCGTCCCGAGCGTGGACAGGATGAGGTAGCGACCGACCTTGTCGCCGACCGTGAGCGTGCGCTTGGGCAGGTACGTGACCTGCGAGGCGCTCAGCTTCTCGTGCCGCACCGTCTGGACGTTCGAGTCCGCCATGACGTCTGCCGCCATCGCGGCGACGAGCGCGCGGCAGTCGCGGCACCCCGCCAGATGGGCTTCCACCTTGGTAGTCGCGGACTGCCCGAGCGACCCGCTGACGAAGTCCGTAACGTCGTTATCGTCCAGGCACTCCATGGGGGCGCTCAAGGGTAGCAAAGCGTCACCCGCAAGCCGTTGAAATGAGGGGACACGTCCATGGCGACACTCGCAGAGTATCCCCACTTGCAATGAAACCGCAGACAAGGCATTAATCCCGCGCCTTTAACTGGCCGCAAGGCCTGGAGTCCACCGTGCTTACCGACCTCTCGAAAGTCCGCAACATTGGCATCTCGGCCCACATCGACAGCGGCAAGACCACGCTGACCGAGCGAATTCTATTTTACACCGCGCGAATCCACGCGATTCACGAAGTGAAGGGCAAGGACGGCGTCGGCGCGAAGATGGACTCGATGGAGCTCGAGCGCGAGCGCGGCATCACGATCCAGTCTGCCGCGACGTTCTGCCAGTGGCCGCCCGACGCGAAGGTGAAGACCATCATGTCGGTCCCCGGTTCGCCGATTAAGGCTCAGCACCACATCAACATCATCGACACCCCCGGACACGTCGACTTCACCGTCGAGGTCGAGCGCTCGCTCCGCGTCCTCGACGGCGCCATCATGGTGCTGTGCGGCGTCGCCGGCGTGCAGTCGCAGTCGTACACGGTCGATCGCCAGATGCGCCGCTACAAGGTTCCGCGCATCGCGTTCATCAACAAGCTCGACCGCACGGGCGCGAACCCGTACCGCGTCAAGGATCAGCTGCGCGAGAAGCTCAAGCTGCACCCCATCATGATCCAGATGCCGATCGGCCTCGAGGACAAGCTCGAAGGCATCATCGACCTCGTCGAGATGCAGGCGTTCATGTTCTACGGGGACAACGGCGAGACGATCGAGCGCGTCGCGATCCCGGCCGAGCTCAAGGACAAGGCCGACGAGCTGCACGCCGAGATGCTCGACCAGCTGTCGCTCGTCTCGGACGAGCTGACCGAGGCGATCCTCGAGGAGAAGGTGACCCCCGAGGTCATCCGCGCCGCGCTCCGCAAGGGCACGATCGAGCTCAAGTGCACGCCCGTGATGATGGGCTCGGCGCTCGGCAACAAGGCGGTCCAGCTGCTGCTCGACGGCGTCTGCACCTACCTCCCCGAGCCGCGTGACGTCGAGAACATCGCGCTCGACCTGTCGAAGAACGAGGAGCCGGTCGTGCTCGCGTCGGACCCGGCGAAGCCGCTCGTCATGCTCGCGTTCAAGCTCGAGGACGGTCGCTACGGCCAGCTGACGTACATCCGGATCTATCAGGGCACGATTCGCAAGGACGAGTTCATCGTCAACTCGCGTAACGGCAAGAAGGTCAAGGTCGGCCGGCTCGTGCGCATGCACTCCGACGATCGCGAAGAGATCACCGACGCCGGCGCGGGCGACATCTGCGCCGTGTTCGGCGTCGACTGCAACTCCGGCGACACGTTCACCGATGGCACGATCAACTACGCGATGACGTCGATGTTCATCCCGTCGGCCGTGATCTCCGTCGCCGTCCGCCCGAAGGATGCCGGCGCCGAGATCAACATGTCGAAGGCGCTCCAGCGCTTCACGCGTGAAGATCCGACGTTCCGCGTCCACGTCGATCCGGAATCGAACGAGACGATCATCGCCGGCATGGGCGAGCTCCACCTCGAGGTCTACATCGAGCGCATGAAGCGCGAGTACAAGGCCGAGGTCGTGACGTCGCCGCCGCAGGTCGCGTATCGCGAGACGATCACGCGCAAGACCGAGTACAGCTACACCCACAAGAAGCAGACGGGTGGCTCGGGTCAGTACGGTAAGGTCGCCGGGTACTGCGAGCCGTTCGACGGTGACTTC
>DASYDE010000021.1:0-88814 GCA_036499725.1 Kofleriaceae bacterium | reverse complement strand
CGCGCGTCGAGGACCAACTGCCCGCGCACCTCGCACGGCGAGTCCCCTGCCCTTTGCGTCTTCGCGTCTTCGCGGTTCTCTCCAAGCAACGTATCTCGCCCGGCGAGGGCGACCGGTCCGCGCGTCTCGCCCGGCGGGGTTCAACGCTTCTTCTTAGCGGCCCTAGCGGCTTAGTGGCTCTCCTCTGCGAGCGCGTATCGCCCGCGCACCTCGCACGGCGAGCCGAAACGTCTTCGTGTCTTCGTGCCTTCGTGGCTCTGCGTCCGACGGTGTCGGCGCACCTCGCACGGCGAGCCGAAACCTGATGACGACCTATCGCGCTCCTCTGCTGCGCGTCGCGAGGCAAGGCGTCCTCGCCGGCACGTTCGCCGGTGCAGCAGCGGGCGCGCTCGATGCACTGTGGGGCTGGCGCGGCGCACGGCAGTTCGTGCCCGGCATCTTCGGGCGCCTGCGGTTTGTCCTCGAGAGCGCGGCCGAGAACGCGCTCGGCGGTGCAGTGATCGGCCTTGGTATCACCATCGCGCTGCTCATCTTGCTGCGCGGCAGCCGCCTCGGAGATCTGTTGAACTTTGGCTGGGACCAGCACGTCGAGAAGCGCGAGAAGGATCCCAAGAGCGTCGTCGGCGGCTTGGCGATCGTCCTCACGATGCTGCCGTGCATGGCGATCCTGCTCGCGATCGCGTTTCGCATCTCGGGCAAGGTCATCACGGGACGGAAAGCCCCCGAGCTCATGGTCGCGGTGCCGATGGTCGCGACGCTCGCAGCGCTGGCGGTGGCCGTGCCGATCGGCTTTGTCGTCGGGCGCGTCGTGGAGGAGTGGCTCGCAAAGCTGGTCGGTTTGACCAAGGCGCGCGCGCTGTCGAGTCCGTTTGCGCCACCCGTTGCGGCGGGTGCGCTCGTCGGGTTGGCGCTCGCCGCGTGGGCCGCGCGCAACTGGGAGACCGCGCGTGTGTTGCCCCTGCGCGGGCCGGTTGTCATTGCACTCGGCATCGCGCTCGTGCCGGCCGTGTGGAAGCTCGCGCGGCATGCGGAGGTATTGATCCAGCTGTTCCGCCCCGCGATCCGCCGCGCGGTGTGGGTCGCGTACGCGCCGCTGCTGCTGTTGATCGTCGTGGTCTTTGGCAATGCGCCCGCGGTGACCAAGGCGACCGCCGCGTACACGGGTCTGGGCGGACCGATCGCGCGTGGCCTGCGCGCTGGCTTTGACTGGGACCACGATGGCTACGCGCGGATCCTCGGCGGTGGCGACTGCGACGACGGCGATGCGAGCGTGCATCCGGGTGCGCAGGAGATTCCCGACGACGGGATCGATCAGAACTGCGTCGGTGGCGATCCGACGACGACGCCTGCACCGAATGACACCGCGTTCGTGAGTGTCCCGCCCGAGGTACCGGCGGACACGAACGTCCTCATGATCACGATCGACACGCTGCGCGCGGATCATCTCGGCACGTACGGCTACGCGCGCAAGACGTCGCCCAACATCGATGCGATCGGACGCGACGGCACCGTGTTCAATGCGGGCTGGTCACACGCACCGTCGACGCGCTACTCGATCCCCGCGATCCTGACGGGGCGGCTGCCGCTCGACGTGTACTACGACTATTCACACGACTGGTGGCCCGGCCTCTTGCCGGAGGCCACGACGATCGCGGAGCTGTTGCAGCCGCTCGGGTTCGCGACCGGTGCGATCACGAGCTACGTGTACTTCGACAAGTCGCGCCACATGGATCAGGGCTTCGCGGAGTACGACAACTCGAACTCCGCCCGCCACATGGGCGTATCCGGCGCGGGTCCCGAGCAAACGCGCGGCAGCTCGTCGGAGCAGCAGACCAACAAGGCGATCGAGTTCGTGACGAAGCACGAGGGCCAGCGCTGGATGCTCTGGGTGCACTACTACGATCCGCACTACGCGTATGAGGGCCATGCCGAGGTGCCGTTCTTCGGTGGCGATCGCATGGCGCTGTACGACGGCGAGATCGCGTACACGGATCTGCACATCGGCCGGCTCGTCGACGATCTGAAGAAGAAGGGGCTGTACGACAAGACGATCATCGTGATCACCGGCGATCACGGCGAGGGATTTGGCGAGCACGGCGTCGACATGCACGGCTATCACCTGTACTCGGCGCAGACGAAGGTGCCGATGATCATGCGCGTGCCGAAACTCCCGCCGCATCGCAGCGACGTTCCGGCCGGTCACGTCGACATCATGCCGACGCTCGTCAATCTCGTGGGCGGCAAGCCGACGCCCGACATGATGGGCCACTCGCTGGTGGATCAGCTCGAGGCGAAGCCAGCGACGGCGGCGGAGTCATCGAAGGTCGTGTTCCAGCAGCTGTCGTACGAGAACAATCACGAGATGCGCGGCGGCGCGACGAAGCAATGCCACGTCATCTACAACGTCAGCCCGGATCCCAGCTGGGAGGTCTATCGCGTCGACGAGGATCCGATGGAGGAGCACGACCTCTCCGGCGATGACGATGCGTGCGCCGATACGCGTCACTCCGTCGAGCGTTGGTTCGATGCATCGCAGGTTCCGGCCGGTGCGGCCGAAGCGCTCGTCGCGACGCGGCCGGTCGTCGCACGACCTCTCGACGCAGACCTCGGCGACGGGGTGCACCTGATCGGCGTGGATGCACCGCAAGTGGCGCACCGCGGGCAGCCGATCACGCTGACGTGGTCGTTCGAGGCGCGCGGCAAGGTCCCGCCTGGCTGGAAGATGTTCGTGCACGTCGAGGGCCCAGGCCATCTGTTGATCAACGGCGACCACAACCCGACGCGACCGTTCGCGTGGTGGCGTGCAGGTCAGTTCATTCGCTACACCACGACCATCGGTCTCCCCGCGAACGCCCCCGACGGCGCCTACACCATCTGGGCCGGCATGTTCAAAGGAAAGGATCGCGCGCCGGTGCACGCGCCGACCGCAAAGGTCGACAACAACGCGGTAGCTGTCGCAACATTGCAGGTTACGCAGTGAGCGATCTGACCAAGAGGCGCCTCCTCGCCGCCGTACCGTGGCTCGTCGTCTGCGTGCCCGCGGCGTATCAGATCGTGCTGCTCGCGACCGCGATCGCGGGGCGCGTGAACTATCCGTACGACCTCGAGTGGATGGAGGGCGGCATGCTCCATCACGCGATGCGCATCCGCGACGGGCAAGGCATCTACGTGCCGCCGTCGATCGACTTCATCCCCTACCTCTACACGCCGCTCTACCCCGCCCTGCTCGCGATGATGTCGGGCTTCACCGGTATCTCGTACACCGTCGGCCGCGCGGTCTCCGTGCTCTCGCTCGTCGGGATCACGCTCAACGCGTTCTTCCACATCAACAGTCGCCGCCACCAGCACGCGCAATTGGCACCCGGACTCGCGGGCGCGCTGATCGGCATCGCGCTCTTCGCGTCGGCGTATCCGTACACGGAGGGCTGGTACGACCTGGTTCGCGCCGACACGTTGTTCCTGTGGATCGTGACAGCGTCGCTCGCGGGTATCACGCGCTGGGCCACCGCCGGTGAGGGCTGGAACGGCCACGCACGCATCGCCGCCGCCGCAGCCATGCTCGCGCTCGCCTTCTTTGCGAAGCAGACCGGCATCTTCTATGTCGCGCTCGGCGGTCTCATCGTGCTCGTCACGGCGCCGCGCCGCGTGATCACGTACATCGTCGTCTCGGGCGTGATCGGCCTGGGCGGAGTCGCGCTGCTGCAGGCCCGCACCGACGGATGGTTCTGGATCTACATCCGCAAGATCCACCAAGCGCATGACTTCAATCACGACCGATTCGTGAAGTCGTTCAGCAACATCCTGTGGCACGTGCCCGCGATGGCCGTCGTCATCGGCGTCACGCTGCTCGCGCTGCTCGTCACGCGCATCGCTCGCCGGCGAGCACTCCCACGCGGAACGCATCCGTTCATGCTGTGGGCCGCGACGTATGCCGTGTCGACGATCGTCGGCGCGATCGGCTGGGGCACGGAGTTCGCGCACTACAACGCGTACATGCCGGCGTTCCTGCACGGCGGTCTCGCTGCGGGTGCCGCGCTGCCCGCGCTCGCTGCGATCACACGCGAGTGGTGCACGAAGCGCGACGGCGACGTCGCCACCGAGCGGCGATACACCGGCCTGCTCTCGCACCTCGTCGCATTCGCGGGCGCTGCTGCGCTCTCTGTGGCGTGCTGGAATGCGCGGTGGAATCCGCAGAAGTTCATTCCGACCGAGGCAGACGTCGACGCGGGCAACCGCCTCATCACGCGCCTGCGCGAGCTTCCGGGTGACGTGTGGATGCCGTCGCACCCGTGGTACCTCGCGCTCGCTGGCAAATCGCCGCACGTCCACCGCATGGGCATCAAGGACGTGACGTGGCGGCAGAACCGCACTGTCGCGAAGCTCGACGAGGCGCTTACGAACCACGCGTTCACCGCCATCGTTCTCGACGATCGCGACCTGAACCTGGAAGTGCCCAAGCTCGCGCAGACCTATCGCGCCGCATATAACCTGACGCCCGAGGAGCAGCCTCGCGTGTACACGGGCGCGCAGGTTCACCCCGCGACGGTCTGGGTGCCCGCGCTACCGGTGAAGCCGCCGCCCGACGCCCATCTCGTGTTCGACTTCGAGAATCAGAACTGGGAGCACTGGAAAGTCACGGGCGGCGCATGGGGCTCGCATCCCGCGACCGAGGCGCATCCATCCCAAGGCATCGTCGTCGGCGCGACCGGCAGGAGCTTCGCGAACAGCGCGATGGCCGGAGACTCTTCCGAAGGTCGCCTGACGTCACCGGACTTCCTGCTCGAGGGCAAGGTCACGGTGCACATGGGCGGCACGACGGATCCGCAGCTGCGCGTCGAGCTCTGGGTCGAGGACAAGATCATCGCGAGTGCGCGCGTGCCGTCCTTGACCGGCGACGAGCTGCGCCCCGTCACGCTCGATCCGGGCACCAACGTGAACGCGATGGGTCACCTCGTCTTTGTCGACGACTCGCCGACGGGCCACATGGAAGTCGACGATGTCTGGGTCTGGCCCGCGAAGTGACAGACGACGATTCGTAAGCCTATGCGTACGCGTAAGCGTAAGCGCCAACGTTCGAACGTCTCCGTTCTGAGTCGTTCCGGTTCTGCGTTGCTGGATGGTGCAGTTACCCTTACGCTTACGTTTGACCTTCAGGGGCGGCGATAGACGCTGACGATCGGAACGCCGTCGCTGCGCAAGACGAACACCGGCGCCACCGTGCCGTATGACTTCCAGATCATGTAGTCGTGCCGGTTGAAGTGCTTCTCGTGGATCACGATCGCGTACTTGCTGTGATCGATGCCCGCCTGCTCCATGCCGGCGTCGGTGTAGCCCGGCGCGAGCAGGCCGTTGCGCAGGTAGATGCCCCACGCGGGTGACGCATCGTGCGTATAGACGGGCCCCGGCGGACCGAGGTCGGGGAGCTTCTTCAACACGCCGCGCGCCGCGACGCCCCAGAACTGCCGGTTCATGCCGCGGTCCGCACCACCCGGCGCACCACCAGCGAGCGCGTTGTACCAAGTCAGCGCGTATGGATGAGCCGCGCGCGTCTCGACGAGACCCGCGAGCACGACGACTCCTGCGACAGCGGTGATCGCGATGAGCGGTGCGCGTGCGTGATCGGTGAGGGCCTGCGCAGCGGTGCGAGCAGCCCACACGACACCGACACCACCCGCGATGGCGAGCGTTGGCAGCATCGGCATCCAGTGCTTCTCGGCGCCAAAGATCGGCGTCGTTCCGAGGAAGAACGGGCCGATCGACGCGGCCGCGGAGAGCACGAGAAGAAGTCCCGGCGCGCGCTTGTCACGCTCGCTGGGGGCGGTCCGCACGAACGTCGTCACCCAGGTCGTCGCGCCGATCGCAGCGGCGGAGAGCGTCGCGACGGGGACGGTGAACAGGGTCGTGACGACGGCGACGTGCCACGGGAACTTCGGAGCGTTCCAGTTGCGACCGAGATACTCGAAGTTGTAGTGGACGTGCTTGAGGTGGAACGTCAGCCACTCGCGCACGTGCGTGAACGGCGCGAACCACAGCCACGGCCACACGATGTAGAGCGTGACCGGCCCGAGGAGCGCGAGCGAGGCGATGAGCTCCCAGCGGTGCGTGATGACGAGCGCCCACGAACGCCCGCGACGCGCGGCGCGCACGCCGAGAAACAGATAGTGAACGCCGAGCGCGAACGGCAACAGGAGCGCGGTGTGCTTGGTCGCGAGCGCGAGGCCCCAGAGGATTCCCGTCGCGAGCGTCCAGCCCATGTCCTTTTCGAGCGCGCGCCAATACGCATAGACCGTCGCGAACCACAGTGCTGCGATGGGCGCGTCGAAGGCGGCGAGCCCGGCGTGGAACACGGCGCGCGGCAAGAACAGCGCGAGTAACGCGGCGACGATGCCCTCGGCCGTGCCTGCGATGCCGGCGGCGAAGAAGAAGATCAGCGCGACGAGCAAGCCGTGCACGAGCGCCGACGGAAAGCGGTACGCCGTGACCTCGCTCATCAGGTGCAGCTTGTCGTGCAGCACCTTCTTGGAGACACCGAACGCCTCCTTCATCAGCGGCGGATGCTCGCGATTGTTGTCCGTCGGCTGCGGGCCGCCCCACGTCTTGGTGACGTTGTCGCGGGAGATGCCGTGGTCGAACGTGACGAGGCCGAACCACCAGTCCGCGTAGTGACTGCCCATCGACATGTACAGCGCCTCGTCGCGCGCGACGCCGACGCTGCGCTGCGAGATCGTGACGGTGATGACGGTGACGAGCGCGAGCATCCACCCGATCACCGCGCGGCTGCGGAACAGCTCCTTCACTGGCGCACCTCGGCGGCGAAGCAGATCAGGCGGCCACCGGCGGCGGAGGCGAGCTGGAACGTGAGGTTCGCGACGGTGCCGGGTGGCGTCGTCGCCGAGAACCGCACCCAGCCATCGTCGACGCCCGCGATCGCTGTCACGGCGGGATGCGCGAGCTCGCCGAACGAGAGCGAGAGGCTCGCGGGCTCGCGGCGATCGCGGCGCGTGAACACGTCTGCGATGCCGACGTAGCCGACGATCTGCGAGCCGAGCGTGACGCCGGGGAACGTGATCGCGATCGGGTGTTGATCGCTGAATGGAGTCGCGAGGATGCAGCGATGCGGGGCAAACCCGACCTCCTGCAGCTCGACGTGCGCTGCGCCGCCGACGATCTTCGCCGTGTCCATGCGATCGCGCAGATCCGCGAGGACGGTGACGGGCGGCTGCTGGTAGCGCGAAACCGCGACACCACCGATGTCCAGCGCCTCCTCGGGGCGCAGCTTCGCGACCTCGGGGGCGTGCTCGTCGCGGATCGAGAGCTCCCAGATGCGCGCGTACTTGGCGCTGTCCATGCGGGCCGCCGCGTCGACGGTGAGCGCGTTCCCCACCACCATGCGACCGACGGGATCGATCCACGCGGGCGCGAACACGACGAGGTCGCCGGGCTGCATGTGCTCGCGGACGTAGGAGCCGGCCTGTGCGAACGCGTCGTCGTCGGGGACGCCCCCGGGCGCGCGTAGCGTGGCGGTGATCTCCCAGATCGCTACCAGGACCAGGGCAACCGCGGGCAGTGCCAGAACGGCGCGCGGAGCGCCCTTGGACTCCGACGCTTCCATGGCGTCCGCAAACTACCATTTGAGAGAGATCTTCGGGATAACGTCGGACCGTGCGCCTCTACGCCGCGCTATTTGCGATCGGGCTCGTGATCTACGGGCTCGTGGCGTGGAATCGCGTCGGCCATCAGTCGAGCGCCCCGCACTTCGTCTATCAGGCGGATGCGTGGCTCCACGGCCAGCTCTCGATCGATGGACCGCTCAAGGGCGACGACTGGGCCAAGGTCGAGACGGTGACGCTCGTCGACGGTCGCGACGTCGAGGGGCGCCGGCTCCGCTCGCGGCAGTTCTTCAAGACGCTGTCGGGCGACGAAGTGCCGCTCACGCAGGTGAAGCAGAGCAAGGGCACGACCGCGTACATGAGCTTTCCCCCGGTGCCAGCGCTGCTGATGTTGCCCGGAGCGATCCTCTCGGGCCGCGACGCCAACGACGTCATCCCGACGCTACTCGTCGCGGCGATGATCCTCCCGCTGTCACTGCTGCTGTTGCGTCGCCTCGTGCAAGCGGGCCTGTCCACGCGCTCCGTCGCCGATGACCTGTGGTTCGTCGCGCTCCTCGCGTTTGGCACCGTGCTGTTCTTCAGCTCCGTGCAGGGCAAGGTGTGGTTCACCGCGCACGTCGTCGGCGTCGTGCTCGCACTGGTCTATGCGTGGGCGTCGATCGAAGCGCGGCGCCCGATCATCGCCGGTCTCGCGCTCGGAGCGGCGGCGTTGACGCGCACGCCGATGGCGTTCATGTTCCCGCTGTTCGTGTTCGAAGCGTGGCGCATGGCCGCGCGCTCCGTCGGTGATGCGGTCATCGGGGCCGACCCGGAAGCGAGCGCGTCGGGCAAGCTAAACCTCCGCTCCGGCAAGCTCGCCGTGCGCAAGGCGATGCTGCGGCCGCTCATCCGCTTCGCGATCCCGATCGTTGGCTTCGCGCTGATCGGCATGGTCCTCAACTACGCGCGCTTTCACTCGCCGACCGAGTTCGGTCACTCGTTCCTCGAGGTCCGCCAGCAAGCGCAGATCGAGCAGTTCGGTCTCGCGAGCTACAAGTACCTCTCGCGCAACCTCGCCGTCGCGCTCGCGCTCCTGCCCGAGCCGGTCAAGCAGGCGCCGTGGATCCAGATCAGCGGTCACGGTCTCGCGCTGTGGTTCACGACGCCGCTGTTCCTCACACTGCTGCGCCCGCGCGACAAGACCGTGCTGCACGCGCCGCTCTACCTGACCATCGCGCTCGTCGCGCTGCCCTCGCTCATCTATCAGAACAGTGGCTGGGTGCAGTTCGGCTACCGGTTCAGCCTCGACTACACAGTTTTTCTCGTGATGCTGCTCGCGCTCGGCGGGCGGCCGCTGCGCAAGATCGGCAAGCTCATGGTCGTGTTCGGAATCGTCGTAAACCTGTTCGGGGCCATCACTTTCGACCGCTATTGGCAGTATTACCGCGTCCAGGGTAATGCCTACGACGTCGTAATTGCACACTAATCCGACATCTTGCGAGTGAGTACTCACTCCATTAGAGTGCCGTCATGTCGAAGCGCGCAGCACCGCTGTCGCCCGAGGATCGCCGGGCGAGCATCGTCGCCGCGGCCGTTCCCTTGCTGAGACGCTACGGCAAGGACACGACGACCGCGCAGATCGCCCATGCGGCCGGCGTCGCGGAAGGCACGCTGTTCCGCGCGTTCCCCGACAAGGACGCGATCATCAACGCAGCGCTGCAGACGGCATTCGATCCCGCGCCGACGGTTACCGCGATGCAAGCGATCGATCGCGCGCTGCCACTGCGCACCAAGCTGATCGAAGCGGTCGAGATCCTCTCGCAGCGCATGAGTCACATCTGGCAACTGATGGCGATGCTGAACATGCAGGTGCCGGTGGTGCAGCGAAAGCCCCCTCCTGCCGGCAAGCCTGGATTTCTAGATGATGGGATTCGCGAGGAGATGCTGATGCTGTTCAAGGGTCACGAGAGTGAGCTCGCGTGCTCGCCCGAGCTCGCGCTCCGATCGTTCCGGATGTTCTCGTTCGCCGCGACACATCCACGTATCAGTGATGGCGAGACACTGACGTCTGCAGAAGTGGTTTCGATCATGCTCGATGGATTGCGCGTGCGCCCGAACGACGACGAGGAGATTTCGTAATGCTGTGGAAACTGCTCAAGAAGTACATGGCGCCGTATCGCGTGGAGATCTTCGCGATCCTCGCCCTGCAGCTCATCTCCGTGACGATGGCGCTCGAGCTGCCCACGTTGAACGGCGAGATCATCGACAAGGGCGTCTCCGTCGGTGACACGGGCTTCATCCTCTCGACGGGTGCGCTGATGCTCGTCATCACCGCGATCCAGATCGTGAGCTCGTTCGCAGGCGTCTACTTCGGAGCGAAAGCGGCGATGAGCTTTGGCCGCGACCTACGCGCTGCCGTGTTTCATCACGTCGGCGAGCTGAGCGGGCAAGAGGTTGGCAAGATCGGCGCACCGTCGCTGATCACGCGCACGACGAACGACGTCCAGCAGGTGCAGATGCTCGTCATGCTCTCCGCGACGATGATGGTGACGGCACCGATCATCTGCATCGGCGGCATCGTCAAAGGTGTGCGCGAGGACCTGCAGCTCTCGAAGCTGCTGCTCGTGTGCATCCCGCTGCTCGCGGGAACGCTCGGCTTCATCATCGCGCGCATGGTCCCGAAGTTCCGCAAGCAGCAGGTCGCGCTCGACGGGATCAACCGCATCCTTCGCGAGCAGATCATGGGCATGCGCGTGGTCCGCGCGTTCGTACGCGAGCCCGTCGAAGCCCAGCGCTTTGAATCCAGCAACGACGCGCTCACGACGCTCGCTCTCCAGATCGGCCGCCTCGGCGCGGTGATGTGGCCGAGCGTGCTCGCGATCTTCAATACGTCCAGCGTCGCGGTGCTGTGGTTCGGCGCGTCTCGCGTCGCGACCGGCTCGCTCGCTGTCGGCTCGCTGATGGCCTACCTCAGCTACCTGATGCAGATCCTCATGTCCGTCATGATGGCGACGTTCCTGACGATGCTGATCCCGCGCGCGGCTGTATGCGCCGACCGCATCATGGAGGTCCTGAACATGAAGCCGTCGGTGTCGTCACCGGTCCATTCCAAGGCACCGACCGCGCTCACGAGCATCCTCGACGTGAAGAACCTCGTCTACAAGTACCCGGGCGCCGAGGCCCCCGTCCTCTCCGACATCTCGTTCACGGCGACGCCGGGCACGACGACCGCCATCATCGGCTCGACAGGCGCCGGTAAGACAACGCTGCTCGAGATCATCGCGCGTCTCGGCGATCCCACCGAGGGCTCCGTGGTCGTCGACGGACTCGACACTCGCGAGCGCGAGCTCGAGGAGTACTGGGCGCGCGTCGGCATGGTCCCGCAGCGCGCGTATCTGTTCAGCGGAACTGTCGCGTCGAACCTGCGGTTCGGCAATCCCGACGCCACCGACGAGCAGCTGTGGGCGGCACTCGAGGTCGCGCAAGGCAAGGACTTCGTCGAGGCGATGCCGGAGAAGCTCGAGTCGACGATCGCGCAGGGCGGCACGAACGTCTCCGGCGGCCAGCGCCAGCGCCTCGCGATCGCCCGCGCGCTGCTGCGCGAACCAGGGGTGTTCCTGTTCGACGATTCGTTCAGCGCGCTCGATCTCGCGACGGAAGCGCGCTTGCGCAAAGCATTGAAGCCTCGCACCGCAAACGCCACCGTCATCGTCGTCGCTCAGCGCGTCGCGAGCATCGTGGACGCAGACCAGATCCTCGTCATCGACGGCGGCAAGATCGTCGGCCGCGGCACGCACGCCGAGCTCCTGCAGAGCAACCCGACGTACATCGAGATCGTCACCTCGCAAGAAGAGACCAAGGAGGCCGCATGAGCGATCAGAAGCCAGCGGCGCGTCCTGCCGCAATGCCGCAGCGCGGTCCGTTTGCGATGCAGATGGGTCCGACGGCGAAGCCCAAGAACTTCAAGTCGTCCGCGCGCCGTCTGTTCGGTCTCCTCGCGCCCGAGAAATCGAAGATCATCTTCGTCGGCATCGTCGCCGTCGTAGCCGCCGCGCTCTCGGTCTCGGGGCCGAACATCCTCGCGCGCGGCACCAACATCATCTTCCAGGGCTACCTGCGCCTGACGCATGCAACGGGTCCACTCGCTGCCAAGTACGGCGCGACCACGGGCACCGGTATGGACTTCCCTGCCCTCGCGCGCGTGCTGACGTACGTCCTGATGTTGTACGGGTTTGCATCGGTGTGCTCGTGGATGCAGCTCTACGTGCTCAACGGGATCACGCAGCGCACGGTGAATCGTCTGCGCACGACGGCCCAAGCAAAGCTCATGCGCGTCCCGCTCTCGTACTTCGACGGCCAACAGCACGGCGAGGTGCTCTCGCGCGTGACGAACGACATCGACAACGTCTCGATGGGCCTCCAACAGTCGCTCGGCCAGATCCTCGGCTCGGTGCTGTCGGCGATCGGCATCCTCTTCATGCTGTTCTGGGTCTCGCCGATCCTCGCGGTGATTCCGATCGTCTCGATCCCACTCTCGCTGTTCATCACGGCCAAGGTCGGCAAGCGCTCGCAAAAGCGGTTCGCGGCGCAGTGGAAGAACCTCGGTGTGCTGAACGGCCAGATCGAGGAGACGTTCACCGGCCACGCGCTCGTGAAAGTGTTCGGCCGGCGCAAGGCGACCGACGAGCGCTTCGCGAAGACGAACGAGGAGCTATTCGAGGCGTCGTTCGGCGCGCAGTTCCTGTCGAGCACGATCATGCCGTCGATCAACTTCATCGGGAATCTGTCGTTCATCGCGATCAGTGTCTTCGGCGGCCTGCGCGTCGCGTCGGGCGCGATGCTCATCGGCAGCGTGCAAGCGTTCATCCAGTACGCGCGTCAGTTCACGCAGCAGCAGAGCCAGGTCGCCTCGCTCTCCAACGTCGTGCAATCGTCGATCGCCTCTGCCGAGCGCGTGTTCGAGCTGTTCGACACCGCGGAGCAGACCGCCGATGCCTCCGACGCGAAGCTGTCGCCGGGCAAAGGCGAGGTCCACTTCGAGGACGTCTCGTTCCGCTACAAGCCCGACGTTCCGCTCATCGAGCACCTGAACCTCGTCGCGAAGCCGGGCCAGACCGTCGCGATCGTCGGTCCCACAGGCGCCGGCAAGACGACGCTCGTAAATCTATTGATGCGCTTCTACGATCTCAACAGCGGGCGCATCACGCTCGACGGCGTCGACATCGCGAGCGTCCCGCGCCGCGAGCTGCGCGGCAAGATCGGCATGGTCCTCCAGGACACGTGGCTGTTCGGCGGCACCATCCGCGCAAATCTGATGTACGGCAACCCCACCGCGACGGAGGAGCAGATGCTCGCGGCCGCCAAGGCCACGTTCGTCGACCGCTTCGTGCGCGCGCTCCCCGCCGGCTACGACACGATCATCGACGAGGAGAGCAGCAATCTCTCCGCCGGCGAGAAGCAGCTGATCACGATCGCCCGCGCGTTCTTGGCCGAGCCAGCCCTGCTCGTGCTCGACGAGGCCACGTCATCGGTCGACACGCGCACCGAGGTCCTCGTCCAGCGCGCCCTCGCCGCTCTCCGCGTACAGCGCACGAGCTTTGTCATCGCGCACCGCCTCTCGACGATCCGCAACGCTGACCTCATCCTCGTGATGGAGAGCGGCCAGATCGTCGAGCAAGGGACGCACGCGGAGCTGCTCGCGAAGAACGGTGCGTACCACCGGCTCTATCACGCGCAGTTCACGCTACCCGCCGCAGCGTAGCTGCAGACCGACAGCTCTTGCAGCGCTCAGCTGCGACCGCTCAGGTAGCGGGCTTCTTCTTCGCTCGCTTCGCAGGCGCTTTCTTCGGCTTCGGCTCGGGCTCGGCGGGCCGAGGCGGCGCATCAGCCGCGCGCTGGACGAACACCGGCGGATCGAACTCGTTGAGCGACGAGACCGACGCGCTGTAGCCCAGCTTGGACGAGAGGCGAAACACCGACTTGAGCGCGAGCTGCGATCGACTCTGGACCGCGAGCGTGGACGCGCGAGCGAGCAACTCGGTGGCGTGGGCTGGCGTGTCGGCGAGCAACGGAAGGAGCGCGGTCGTGATCACTCGCGCGGCCCAGTCCGGACGACCATCGCTCTCGAAGCGGAACGCCGCGTGCTCGAGGTAGCCGCGAAGCAGAGCCGTTCGCTTGGCGCCTGCGAGCTCCTGCGCGTATGCGAGCAGCGCGCACTGGGCGAGTCCGAAGGCATCGTCGATGGCCGCGAGCTTGGCGTACGCTTCGTCGATCCGCTCAGCGCTCGGATCCGCCGCCGCGCGAATCAACGCGTGAACAGCGACATGCTCCTCGGTCCCTTGCGTCAGCTCGGGCTCGAGCATGGCAAGCAACGTCCGCACGCGCTCCGCGCCGAACGGCAACGCGGTCGCGGCCAGCAGCAGGCTCGCCTCGATCGAGAGCGGAGTGACCGGTTGCTTCAGGATCTTGCGCGCGCGTTGTGCGAGCTCGAACGCAACGCCGTCGGCGATGCCGGTCGCGGCATAAGCGTGACCTAACATCAGCAGCTCGACGCCCGACAGGTCCGGTGTGTGCGCGAGCTGATCGAGGGTCTGCGTGACCACCGGGGTCGCACCCGCGATCGCCTGCCACGCGACTAGCGCGAACGCTCCGGTGCCGGCCGCCTGCTCCTCGAGAGCGCGCAGGGAGAGAATGCCGAGCATCGGCGCGGTCAGGGCCAACGCTGGAGGCGGAGGCAACGCAATCACGCGCTCCGTTACGTCGAAGTTTTCGGGGACGTGCCAGTTCGTATCCAACTGCTCGGTCACGGCGCCCAGCTTAACGTTTGGCGGAGCTCCGCAGGCGGGCTGGCAGGCGAAGAAGTGCGAGGCGGGTTCGAGAGCGCGGGCGGGAGTCGTTCAGATCACGGGCGGAACGGCTGCTCGTCCTTGCCATATCCTGAACTACCGTTCGAGCTGGCGTTTGCGGCCTAACGGCCGGATAGCCTGTAGTGAGGGCAAGGAACCGCGAGAAGCGGCCATCGCACGTCCAGATGACGTAACGTTCTTTCCAATGGGACGATTCGAAGATGCTCCTGAGACCTATTGGCATTGGTACGTTGGTGAGGAGTTTGGCTGGGCGATTCCGCTCGAGCGCGACATGACCAAAACTCAGCTGCGCGAAAGGTTGATTGCGCCGTGGGCGTCGCGAGTCCCGTTCGTAGTCAACGGCACTGTGTTTGCCGACCACAACAAGATCAAGCAGGTCAAGATCGTCCAAACGACGAATCGTAGCGAGCACTACGTGGCGAACGCGACAAGCCTCATGCCATCGATGGCTGTCTTTAACGACGGAGAGGACTTTACGAGCGAAGCACTCGGGTCAGCGATGGCCGGAAAGGCGCCGTCGGCAGAGGTTGCGCTTCTCCTCACTGCGTGCAGCCGACTCGCACATGCAGCGAAACCCCTCGAGCGTCGCCGAAGCGGAAAGCAGCCGTTGGTCATCGACGACGAGTACGACGTGCAGGACCTGCTTCACGCCATCCTTCGTTCGTACTTCAAGTACACCGTCGCCGAGGAACCACTAAAGAAGCTCGCGAACGCAAAGTCAACTCGCGTGGACTTCGCGCTCGAAGACCTCGGTGTGGTAGTCGAAGTGAAATACGTCCATGGCCCGAACGATCAGCAACGGATCGTCACAGACTTTGCAGAAGACGTGCTTTTCTACGAGCAGTGGGACCCGCTCAAGGTCTTCATATACGTGGTTTATCGCTCCAGCGATCTCCAAGACCCCGAGGCGCTCGACAAGCTTTCGTCGTCACGCAAACGCGGAGACAAAGCATACGATGTCTTCGTCGTGAGAGCGTAGGAGAGCGCGTGCGACTAGTTCGAACATATCATCGTGATAGCGTGGTCAACCGTGGAGGGACCTCGCTTGACAGAAGAGCGGCTGCGGCACCAGCTCGATGCGAATCAACCTGCACGCGAGGGCCTCTGTCTCGCACTGCTCCCGCTACTCGGGCCGTTTTCGCAAGAGCAGCCCCGTCGTCCCAAAGGCGGGCCAGACGGAGGGCGTGACATCGAGGCCGTTTTTCGCGGGTCGATCACAGTCTGGGCCGGTGTCGGCTTCAGGAACGGCGGCGGTAACGACGAGACCGCTCGGAAGGACGCTGACGAGAAGTTCCGCTCCGACCTTGCCCGCATGTTAAAGGAGAAACCGTCACCGCGCGGCTTCGTGTTCTTCACGAACGTGGATCTCACGCCCGCCCACAAGGATGACCTCATCGCGCACGCGAAGAGTTGCGGGATGGAGCACGCCGAAGTGTTCGACTTCGAGCGGCTTCGCAACATCCTCGACAGCGCCGAGGGGCTGATCGCTCGGCTGCAGTATCTCTCGATCCCGATGACAGCGACCGAACAGGCGGCGTTGGCAGCAAAGTACGGCGCAGACATCCAACGCGCTGTCGCGACGAGATTCGATCGCGTCGACCGCGCCCTCGAAGAAATGGAAGACTTCCTCGCGTTCCAGAAGCCGATTTTCCAGATCGGCTTATACGTCGAGCTGCGTGAGCCAGCGAGTGGTATCGACGGCGAGGCGTTCGCATTCGCCGTCAGCGGATTGCGCCAGCTCAACGAATCCATGAACTTTCTCTGTGTCTGGCATGAGGAGGAAACTCGGCTCCTCGCCAGTGTTCACAGTTGGTTTCCTGGAGCGCTGTTTGGCGAAGACGGTGAGGAAGACGACACGAAACACCATGGGCTTGTGGCTCACGCCGACACGCAGAACTCAATTGGAACGTCTCGACTCGCGTCGTTCGCCTTTCTGACGCTGAATCGCGTCGGGAGCCTCGCACGACTCATCGATCTCCTGGCCCTACGTCTGGAGGTGCTATGCACAGATAGCGTCTTCGCTGCCGTCGCTCGCGTTATGGTCGACGCGAACGGGTACGAGCTTTTCAACGTCGCGCCTGGTGACGGCAAGTTGATGGCCGTGCCCCCGATTCCGGCCGAAACACGGTACGACGGCTCGGTGCAGAGGTGGCGCTCGCTAGTGCGTTTCGAGCAGCGAATGGTGTTGACCAGCCCGTTGCGCCGTTCACCAAGATTCGTCCGTGATTAGCGTAGGACGTTCGCGCTTGGCCGGGTCTTGACGGTCGCAACACTTCGAACGATCGCGTTCCGCGGCGAGCGATCCGCACTAGCCCACGACGCCGAGATTGCGTTCGGCCACCAAGACATCTTTTGGCGCCGAGCGCTTCCGCCATCCGGACGAACGTCGCAACTCAACAGCTGTCGACGTCACGATACCAACGCTAGAGCACCATGTCCGGGACCGGCAGCCCCTTCTCGATAGCAACGACATCCAAATCGGCAGGACCATGCGGTCGAGCCCATGGGGAGATGTTTACGAACTTCTTTTGAGCGTCGTACCAGTAGGCCGCGCAGATCTTCACGTCGAGTCCCGAGTCCTTGATCGACTTGAGTGCGTTGAATATCACGCGCGCAGAACAGTCCGCGATCTGAGTCTTGCTCTTCCCGAGCGCGGCGAATAGGTGCCTGTAGAATAGGCCCCACGCAAGTAAGCTGTCGGCGAATGTAACTCGGCCAAAAAAAGTGAGAACGCAGCGGGGCATCGGCCATCTGCCAACTGCAGCAGTCAGAACTTGTGCAAGTCCGCCAACGAGCGGGCGCAGCGCATCCGAGTTGCAGGCGGCCAGCACCACTATCCGCTGGTGGGCGCAGGCGAGAACAACTCGCGCAAAAATATCCCAGCGTAGAACGCTCTTGTCGGTGAAACCGAAGCCTTCGCTGTTTCCGTGGCCGCACACGTGAAGGCACGATGCAGCTTTCGCTTCGTGTTCGAGAATCGCCATGAGGCGTTCGTGGGTCGAAAAAGGTCGGTAGACTGATTCGACAGCGCGGCCGGGAGCGTGTTCCCCGATAGGAACCATCGCGAGTAGCTTGTGGAGGTGCTCGCCGTCCCGAATTCCAGTGTCGATGTCACCGAGACTTGGGCTCTCGACGATCAAAACGCGCTCCTGTTGCGACACGCTCCCAGTCTATCGCATTCAATCGAAGCGCCACGGGACTCGTGCTCATCACAGCAGTGCGAGCTGCTTCTCGCGAGGTGGCGGGAACACGCTGACAACGCAGAACGGTTGGGCAACGAAGCGCCTCGCGATGCCGGTTACTTCCGAGGGCCGCCTACGGGAACACCGTGAGCCGCTGCGTCCGCGAACTCCTTGATGACCTCGTCCCGATACGCGTCGAGCCGCGCCTTGCGCCGTTCTGGGTCGGTCTCGTTCGTTATCGTCGTCAGATAGTTCAGTCGGTTGAGTCCACCGGACTTCATTGCCGCCCAGTTGAACCCGGGATGATCAACGATGCCGCGGAAGAAACTCAGGTGCACGAGAAGCAGACGGAGGAACGCATCGAGAGTGTCATCACCAAGATCTTGGGCGCTCAAAGCGAGATGAGAACCCTCGCCGTGCCCCGCTCCAGGACTTTCAAGAATGACGGGATACCAGGCGGTTTGCCCCTGCAGCCTCGTTGAGAACATCACAAGCCCCCGGTCCAAGACAGCAATCACGTCGATGACGTCGGCGAGCGTGTTGCCGTTCAGCAGGTTCTTGTAGTGCTCCACGATCTTGTCGAGGGTGATCGCGCTCTCGAACGCAAACACGAAACCAAGAGTCCGAGTGCTGACGAGGAACGGCACGTCAGGTTCCTTGGACTTTGCAAGCCGCTTGGCCGCGCGGATGTTCTCGTAGGCTTCTTTCAACCGGTCCGCGTCGAGCCGCGACTTCACCTCGACGACCGCGGCGACGTTGTCGTTGGGAATGATCGCGGCCTCCTCAGACGCGCGGTAAACAGGACAGTTCATCGCGTCGTATACGACTACATCGGTCTGCTTCGAGACCTGGTCCCGACCATCGATGATGAAGCCTGCGCCAGCTGCAAACCGCTTGGGCAGGTGGCCGTTCAAGAACTCACGTAGGAGTCGTTCCGCCTCGCCGCCCCGCGCGCCCGAATGCGGAATGACCCGCATCGCCTCGAAGTCCTGACGGAGCTTGCGCGCCGCCATCTGAAAAATCGTCTGACGCGTGGGCGTGCCGATCGTCATGAATCGAGCATCGCACGCAACGTCGGAGACGTTCTTTTCGAGCGGTACGGACTGCACCTATCAGGTGCAACCATGTTGCATCGATGATGGCAGCCGATCGCCGCGGAATCATTGACAAGAGGACCAAGAAAGCTCCTCTGGCATGCAACCTTCAGCCCCCGTTCGCTGAACCTATGGCTGCCCGGTTGCAGCGTCACGCGCTACCGACGCTTTGGCGCATCAGAAGCTTCGGCAAGCATCCGCTTGATGACGTGCGTTGGGAGAGTCCTTGTCGCGTCGATCAGGTCGTGCCGTGCGCGATCTCCTGGACGCGTAAATAGGTCGAGCAGCTCGACACCTAGACCGTCGGCGAGACGCTTCAGTGTGACCACGGAGGGGCGAGCTAGACCGCGCTCCAGGTCGGCTACGGTTCCTTTGGAGATGTCGTTTTCGTAGGCCAGACGCTCGATCGTCAGCCCACGTTCAACACGAAGTTCGCGCACGCGCAGCCCGATGGACTTGGCCACCGGGTCGGGCTTCGTGAGACGCGACATCCGCCAACACGGTAGGGAGGATCGGCCGCCATCTCGTTTGCCGGCGGCAAACCACGATCCACTTGTGCGACTATCGAGGAACGCGCGGCAACGATTTGGTCAGTGCCGTTGATCGCGGGGAGGGTTTATGGAGTTTCTCGAAAGATCCGTCGGCGTCGTGCAGGTGGTTGCGTTCGCGATCTCGGTGTTGATCGCGTGGCTCATCATTCGTCAGGCCGTCATCGCTGCCTTGGACGACAAGCTCGTCGATCAGAACAAGAGGCTTCTGGAACAGCTCCAGGAGCACACGCAACAGAACACGTTGATCCTGAAGCATCTGCACGAACAAACGCGGCTCCTTCAGAACCTGTCGATGCGTGGGCAACAAGACGACGAGAGTGACGACCTCCCACCACCGCCAGCCGCAAGACGGTGATAGCTGTGAGCGGTGACCTGTGAGCAAGAAACGCACGAAAACGTGCGTCGGATGTGGGTCGTTCGCGGTGGCGTTCAAGCTCGAACGTCGATACTTCTGCGAGACCTGCGGACGCGATGACGCGATCGTGAACGCGAAACGAGCGGCGAGCAATCTGAAGCGAGCGCCGCACAAGATCGAACAACAATCGGAACTAGCGACTGCCGTGCCGTTCGCACAATCACGGTTGATGACGCAACGTCCTCGCGGCAGTCGATGGATGCTGCTCGCACTGATCATCCTTCCGGCTTTGGTCGTGGTCGTTGTGGGTGTTCTGTGGTCGCGTTCTTCGCCGAGTACAAAGGAGCAAGCAAAAGTAGAGAACGGCGCTGCGCCTTCTCCGCCACGAACGAAGCAGGCGCCGAATGCTCGCGAGCAGAACGCCGCAGGGCACATGTGTCTCAGCGTTTCATCAACGCATCCGATTGCGCCGGGATACTCGTTCTCCGCCGCCAACCTGTCCGACGGAGACATCACAACGAGCTGGCAGCCGAGCCCACGAGCGTCCGGCACCGCGTGGTTCCGCATCGACCTCCCCGTCGAGATGAAGCTCTCGGCGCTCCTCGTCGCTAACGGTTTTCAGGTGGACGACAGGTTGGGCGACGAGTTCACCAACAACAGTCGGATCGCGAGGGCGCGCATCGTGTTCGACGACAAGACCGAACGCTCGATTTCGTTTGAGAGCACTGCACGAGACTTCGTGCGCTTCGATCTGGACGGCAAGCGCTCACGAACGCTGACTGTGTTCGTAGACGAGACCTTCGACGGCACGAAATGGCACGACCTGGCGGTTTCCGAGGTGAACGTTCTGTATCTAGGCGACGGCGTGCAAGCGTTGCCTACGCGCGCTTGCAACACGCCGTAGCTGAGTCGCGAGAGTGTTGGTCCGATGATGCCTACGCGCGCGCGCCGAACTGAGGGGGCCGAAGTAACGGGACAACCGCGCGTCGGCTCGGGGCTGTTTCGAGCTGTCCGCGACGCGCGGGTTGATCTATTCGTTTGTCAGAGAGCGGGCTATCGAATCGGAACCTTGCGTGCGGTCAACGCCTCAGCAACGAGCACGCGAATCGCGTCGGAGCGAGTCACGACCATGTCTGGCCGCTCTTTCGCGATCTGCTCGATCGCCTTGTCCACCGCCGCAGTCAGTTCGGGGGGGAACCTGATCGCCAAAGCGGATTGCGGTGCGTTGAGGGTGATCTTTCGCTCAGGCTTCTTGGACATCGAATCAGCTCCTTCGTGCAACGCTAGCTTCGTCACGGAGCCTCAGCGATGCGCGCCACCTGCGTCAACCCGAGAGGTCTATGCGTGCGTCCGACGAGCCTGGACTCTGCGAGCGCGACGACGATCCTTCGCAGCGAGACGCCTGATGCACGAAGTTCACGGACCCTGGCGATCACAGCCTGTTCCTCCGGCTCTGGTTCGAGCCTCGTGCCGTCGCTAGCCAGGCGATAGCCGAACGGAACTCCACCCGCGCGTTCGCCTTTTGCGCGCTTCGCCGCGAGTGCGGCTCGCGTCCGCTGACGAATGAGCGCCCGCTCGTACTGCGCCGCTCCGTCGAGGATCGTCCGCATGAACGCGTCAGCGGCGCCGTCTCCGTTGCCGCAGCCGTCGGCAGACACGACCTGCGCCCCATTCGCGGTTACCGCCCTGTCAATCAACCCTGCGACAACCACGTCGCGCGCGATGCGGTCACGCTTAGCTACCGCCAGCACCCCGGCTCGGTGGACACGAAGCGCGTGAAGCGCGGCCACGAGGCCAGGACGGTCGGCCAGGTCCGCTCCGCCGCTGACGCCAGCATCGGTGAACCACGCCACCACGGTCACGCTATTGCGTGCAGCCCAGCTCGCGATCGCAGCGCGCTGGGCTTCTGGGCCGAGCCGTTGGTCCTCCGTCGAGGCTCGGAGGTACGCAACCGCCACCAGACCGTCGCCCGCTTTTCCTCGACCCATCTCGTAACGATAGACATTCGTCATACGTCTGTCTATCTCAATCGTTGTACACGCGCCGGACGGTGTGTGTACGGTGTCGCGTGCTTCGGGACGCCGGCGAGTGGACGAACCAGCCGCTCAGGTGGCGGGTGGCTTTGCGAGCTTGCGGATCAAGTAGACCGACGCGGCTCCCGCTGCATCAACAGCTAGGCGCGCCTCGTCCAACCCACCTGTCGCTTGCCCAGGTGACTTGCCATGCGCATCACCCAGTTTTGTTCGCAACGCGCCGATGTTTTGCACAACGCCCGCGAGACCGCGAATCATGGCTGCGACGTCGTCACCGGCTGCTCGATCTCCGGCGATGAGTGGAGGCACCTGCTTCATCAACGTCGCGTAAAGCGGCCCGATCGACTTGTCGCTTGGAAGCTCTATGCCCCGATTCTTGTAGATGTGCTTCAGCGTTGTTTCCAACAACACTGAAGCGGCGCGCATAGCAGCGTCGGGCGATTGAAAAACCGCTCGCTGAGCTTCGGCCCAGTCCTGCATCACTTTGGAGAAACCAAACTCCGTAGCCACTGCACGTATGCCTTCTTCGATGTTCGCGTTCGGCTTTTGGTTAGCGCGACCAACGCGCTCTGAGAGCACTGCGTGACCTTCGGCGAGTGCTTCGGCCTTCTTGCTGAGTCCATCAATCAAACCAGCGAGGCGTTGCTCGGTCACGACACGTCGGAGCCACTGGACCGGCCAAGCATCAGGTCGACTCAGTCGATACGTTCGCTCCTCACGCGGTATGCCGTTGATGTGGTCTTCGACGTCCTCGTACTGCGATCGATAGGCCAAGCCGATCCCCTCGGAGTCGACGTAAACGTAGCCATAGAGGTCGATGTCGTCGACGCCTTCTTCGATCACGAAGTCTTCGCCGTGAAACGAAATGTGTCCGCGTCGGCACTCTGCGGCGAGCGTCGCGCTCAGCTCCAGAGTTTGCGCACGCAGTCTCTGGTCATGCTCCTCCACATTGTTCACTACGGAACGCAGCTTGTTCAGTTTCTCGTCAAGATCATCCGACATCACTGTCCTCACTCTGCGCTTAGCCTCAACTCTACGCGTGCAGAAGTTGCGAAGGACTAGCACGGGGCGCCGGAGTTCCTACACCGTGTCGAGAGAGCTACGCCAATACTGTGCGGGGGCCGTCTTAGGCGACCTACGCTGTTCGGCACAGGGGGCTTTTTTGATTTTTTGGGTGCACTCGTGGCTGAGAGTGTTCGTGCTCGCGAACACGACACATTCTCGGCAGAACAGAACGTCTGGCGCGAAGCGCGATGATCGGGCGTAGCGATCGGTCCGAGCATCGCGAGGACAGATCGCGGCCAGTCCCAGTGCGCCCGGTAACGTCCGTCGCTCGATCTTGGTGCCTTGCTTCGCTCGGGCACCACACACGCTCCACGTGACTTGGTAGCGGCCCTACGCTTCGCGTCGACTGTCTACCGGTTCAGTCAACGTGGAGCGTGTGGCTTGCCAGAATGAGGACGGAGGATGCGGGGGTCTGTTGATCTGACCCGCTAGCTTCACAAACGGAGCGGATGCGTTTCGTGACTGCCCGTTTTGGCGGCTCACTTCGTGACCGCTCGGCTACCTCTGACTTCCGTAGGTGACCCGAGCCTAGGGTACAGCATGACGAAATACGGGTTGCTTACACTTTGGAGTCTGAAGTGCGGATGCCTCCTCGGCTTCGTATGCGAATCCGTCGTTTTGCTGTTTTTGCTAACTAGCGATCGCAGAAGCGCGCCCAGACGGCAGCTCCATTTTCAGCGTCGTACGTATCCGCTCGATCCGTTCGACTCAGCTTCAGCGTCTCACGTATCAGCTCGATCCGTTCGACTCAGCTTCATCGCCGTACGTATCCGCTGAAACCGTCTACTCGTAACGTTTCGATTCGTCCGACGAATCTCCGCTTGTTTCGTCGGACGAATGACGTTGTCATGGACGACATGCTGAATGCTCGCTCATCTAGATCGGCGAAGCGCGGCCGACCGACCAGGCAGAATGTTGCGGCGGCGACGAGGATATCGATCCGCGTCACCAGCTCGGAATTCCGCACGCTACGTCGGAATGCTGGAGGGACGCCGCTCAGCGTCTGGTTGCGTGGTCTCGCGCTCAAGACCGGATGTGCGTCGTGAACCGCGCGGTCTTGGCTCGCCTCGACGTGGATCTCGACACTGCTACCTGCCGGCCTCTCAGCGTCGCAGAAGCAGCCGCGTTCTCGCGTGGTCAAACGATCTCGATCGAGATGAGCTCCAGCTCAGCAACGGTTCGCAAATTAGATTCCGCTGCAGCCGACACCTTCCGACGCAACAATCCTCCGATGACGGTTAAGCGCGGTCGCTGGCTAACGGTCGTTCGAGCGTTCCAACCCGCGTCCGTTCTAGTTCAGCTCAACTTGCATGAGCAAGACACCGCGATTCTCGCCGAGGCGTTTGGCGAAGCTGCCGCGGACGCGTGGTGCGATGGGTTGTTCGATCTCACGAAGGGCATCGCGTGAAAGTTGCCATCTACAGCCGATTCTCGTCGGAGCTTCAAAGCGATGACAGCATCACCGATCAGATCGCAGTGTGCCGACGCTGGGCCGAGCAGGGTGGGCACGAAGTAGTCGCGATGTACGAAGACCGCGCCATCAGCGGAACGAAGCGCGCCCGTCCGGGGCTCCAACAATTACTAGACGAAGTCGAACGTACGAAGGGTAAGGCGTTCGGTGCGGTGCTCGTCGAATCGCAGTCACGCCTTAGCCGTGATCTCGTCGGTGCGCTGGAACTGATCTTTCGCGACTTGGGTCGTCACAGTGTTCGGCTCCTCGATACGTCAGGCTTCGACTCCACGAGCGAGTCCGGAGAGATGCAAGCTGTCATGGGCTCGTTAATCAACGCGAACTACGTGCGTCAACTCGGCAAGATGGTGCATCGCTCGCTTGGTGAACGCGCACGCGGCGGCCAATCGTGCGGGGGAAGTGCGTACGGCTATCGAACGATCACCGACCCAAACGATCGCGAGCACAAGGTCTGGTCCATCGACGCAGAAACCGCGAAGGTCGTACGCCGCATCTTCGACATGATCGAAGCTGGCATCGGGTACCGCGCGGTCTGCCATGCGTTGAACGCCGAGGGCATCGCGGCGCCGCGCGCAGCGGCTTGGTCTCACCAGACCATCTTAGAAATGGTCCGCAACGATCGATACGCAGGTCGCTTGGTCTGGAACCGCACGAAGACGACGAGGGTGCACGGAGAAGACCAGCATCGTCACACCGCACGCCCAGATTCCGAGCATGTCGTCCGCGATGCGCCCGAGCTGGCCATCATCTCCGCCGAGCAATTCGAGCGCGTGCAGCGTCAGCTCGCGAGTCGCAAGCGTCAGATGCCGGCGACGCGCAAGGGACAGCTCGTCGCGCTGACCAGCGGCCTGCTCTACTGCGGCAATTGCGGTGGGAGCTACACGGTGCGCGGTCGCAAGCTTGTTCGCGGTCGTATCCACACGTGGTATGGCTGCGTGAAGTACGCAGAGAACGGCCGTGCCGTCTGCGCTCAGCGCGAGACCATCTCTGCCACGCGAGCAAGCGAAGCGCTTATAGCTCGTCTCCGCGAGCTACTCGACAATCCTGCCGCAGTCGCGGCATTCGTCCGCGGATTCAAGCGCCGGGCAGCGGCGCGTCTATCCTCACTAAATCCGGCGGCGCTTGAGAAGGAGCTAGCCAAGGCGAAGCGGCGGGCAACCAACGCGACCACTCTGCTCGTGGAAGACCCTTCGGATGCTGAAGCTCGACGGCTGCGGGACGCGGCACGAAGCGAAGTTGCGCGCATCGAGGCTCAGCTCGCCGAGACGAGCGCGAGCCTCAAGCTCCCCAGCGCCGACGGGATCGCAACGGGCCTCCAGCGCCTACTGGACCTACTCGCGGACAAGCCGGAGGTCGGACACGCAGCGCTCGTCAAGTGCGGGCTGCGGCTGCGCGTAACCGTGAGGTCGCAGGGCGTCCACCGCTTCTGGCTCGTGGGCTCGCTCAACCTAGGCGCGGTATCGGGGTCGGGCGGCGGTTCAGCTTATGGTCGGAACGGCTGCTCGTCTTTACCGCGCACCGGGTTGGCAAGGCGGCGGGCGACCGCCTCCTGCTCGTCCTTGGTGAGGCGGCGGACGTACACACCAGCAGCGTCGATCGAGCGCGCGCCGAAGAAGCCTTCAGAGACCGCGTACTCGACCTCGATGATCATGTACGGGTCATCGCCGATCCACATCAGCTCGTGCTTGCGAGGAATGCCGACCCACGACGAGAGCGTGAACTTGTCCCGCGAACCGTCGTCGTTGAGGACGACCATCGTGATGCGTTCGGTCGCGGTCATCGCGACGAGAAACCTAGCACGTCGAGCATGTCGTAGCGCCCGGGCGGTTTGCCCACGACCCACGCCGCCGCGCGCAGTGCACCGGCAGCGAAGATCTGGCGAGACGTCGCTTTGTGCGCGATCTCGATGCGCTCGGCGGTGCCGAAGAACGAGACCATGTGCTCGCCGACGACGTCGCCGCCGCGAACGGTCGAGACGCCGATCTCACCCTTCGGGCGCGGACCGATGTCGCCGTCGCGCGAGTGGCGCTTTACCTTGTCGTAGTCGGTGCCGTGCCCGTCCGCGATCGCCTTGGCGATGCTGAGCGCGGTGCCGGACGGAGCGTCACGTTTCGCTTTGTGATGCACCTCGACGACCTCGGCGTCCCAGTCCGGGCCGAGCACCTGCGCCGCTTGCTTCACCAGTCCGACGAGGAGGTTCACGCCGAGCGAGAAGTTCGCCGCGACGACGACCGGGGCAACCTCGGCGAGGGCGGAGATGGCCGCTTCATCGTCGGGGCCGAGGCCCGTCGTGCCGATGACGGCTGCACAACGGCTGGCCCGAGCTGCGCTCGCAGCGGCGCGCGTCGCCGAGGGCGTCGTGAAGTCGATGTAGACGTCGCAGGCAGCGAGGCTCGCCGCGAGCTCGGTCGAGGATTCCACGCCCGACGCGACCGTTCCGCCGAGGCCGGGCGCGTCCTTGCGATCGACGGCAGCGGCGATCTTCACATCGGCGCGACCTTCAGCGGACTCGATGACTGCGCGCCCCATGCGGCCCGAGGGCCCGAGCACGAGGACCTGCGCGGTCACAGCAACCCCGCCGTCTTGAGCTCGACGCGCAGCTGGTCGACGAGGGCCTTGGTCGCCTCGACGATCGGCAGGCGGGCTTCTGCGGAGCAACGGTTCATCAGCGCGAGCGCGGCCTTGGTCGGCGCGGGGCTCGGCTCGAAGAACAGCATCGCGTTGAGCACGCGGAGCTCGTAGTGGCGCTTCTTCGCGCGCTCCCAGTCGCCTGCCTTCACGGCGTCCCACATGTCGCTCATCTGCTTGGGCGCGATGTTGGAGACGACGGAGATGACGCCCTTGGCGCCGAGGGCGTAGAGCGGGAACGAGGTGCCGTCGTCGCCCGACAGCACGTTCATCTTGTGGCCGACCTTCGCGATCAGCTCGCCACCGCGGACGAGGTTACCGGTCGCGTCCTTGATCGCGACGATGTTGTCGTACTCGCAGAGGCGCACGACGGTCTCGGTGAGCAGGTCGCAGGCCGTGCGCGAGGGCACGTTGTAGAGAACGATCGGCAGCTTGGTCGACTTGGCGACGGCCTCGAAGTGCCGGAACAGGCCCTCCTGGCTCGGGCGGTTGTAGTACGGCGTGACGTGGAGCAGCGCATCGGCGCCCGCGTCCTCCGACGCCTTGGTCAGCTCGAGTGCCTCGGTGGTGGCGTTGCCACCTGCGCCGGCGACGACGGGCACGCGACCCTTGGCCGCCTTGACCGCCGCCGCGAT
This sequence comes from Kofleriaceae bacterium, assembly GCA_036499725.1. Classification (GTDB taxonomy): domain Bacteria; phylum Myxococcota_A; class Polyangia; order Haliangiales; family Haliangiaceae; genus JABFXX01. Next base: position 61,345 of record DASYDE010000021.1, on the reverse strand, counting down.
CACCGCGACGTGTTCCTCGACATTGAGCGTCGCCGACTCGCCGGTCGTGCCGACCGCGACGATGCCGTCGACGCCTTGTTCGATCTGCCAATCGACTAGCTTCGCGAGCGTGTCGAAGTCGATTTTGCCGTCTTTGAACGGGGTGACGATTGCCGTGAGACAGCCTTCGATTGCGAGCTTCGCCATACGGGTACCAACCTCATACGATCAACGCTCGTCGAGGGGAAGTGATTCGCCCCGTTACGGCGAGGTGACCACGAGAAGATAGTCGAAGCTCGCTGAGGAGTTCGCGACGTATAGGATGCCGTGCGGGGCAGCCGGTGGCAGCCCCGTCGCGTTATTCGAGATCGTCGTCATGTCCTTCGTACAGCGGACGAGATGGTCGTCGTGGAGCATGAACAGCTTGTAGGGCGTTCCTTCGGCGATGCTGGTCCCGTTGGACTTATCGAGAGCGCCCGAGGGGAGTTGCAGCTCGTGAAGCTGGAAATTACTCGGCTGCTGCTTTTCCAGCTGGCAGTACCAGCCGTCGGTCGAACCGACCCGAAAGTTATCCGCCATGCCCGCGTAACTCGTCTGCTGGTTGGCGAAGTTGTCGACGGTCACGACCGTGGTGATGGTCTCGGTGATTCCGCCCGACGGGAACGCCAGGTTCGCGACGGTCCCGAGCGATGCCGACGATGCTTTGCTGTTCGCGAACGTCCACGTGCCGACGCTCTTCAGGCTCTGCGGCAGGGTCGTGCCCGAGAAGCCCTCGAACAGGTAGATGTGATCGCCCCCCGTGCCCGGGTTTGGATCGCACGAGGCGGCGACACCGTCGCCATCGGTGTCGGCGTTGTCCGTATCGATCGGGCACGGGTCGCATGCATCGCCGAACGCGTCGCCATCCTCGTTTGCCTGTGCTGTATTGGCGACGTCGGGACAGTTGTCGATGTCGTCAGCGATCGTGTCGTTGTCCCGATCGTTGTTCGCGTCGGGAGGTGCGATATCTCCGTCGGGTGCGTCGCCGATCGCGTCGTCGCCAGCGTCGTGATCGCTCTGGGATTCGCAGACGCCCGCGACGCAGGTCAGGCCATCGGGACAATCACCATCCGGGCACGCGGGATGGTCGTAGCTCGGGTGAAAGCACCCCGACAATCCGAGCGCGGCGAGGAGCGCGAGACGCGTCATGGCAGCACGGCCGGTGGAGACACGACAGCGGCGTTCAGCGTCGGAGAACGCCATACGCGGATCACACCGGCTCCCCCGCCCCCGCCCCCAGAGCCTGATCCCGAGTTGTTCGATTGGAAGCCATCCTGACCCGCGGCGATTCCGACCGACCCATGGCCTCCGTCGCCAGCATCGATATCCCCCGCGTTGCCCCCCATCGCGGCAACAGTGGCAGTCGAGGGCGCGCCGCCTTGCCCGCCGTATGCGCCCGTGGTCTTCCCGCCGCCGCCGCCACCGCCACCACCGTTCGCGAAGATCTGCGCCCCCATCGCGTTGATTACCGGCGCGTCGAGTCCGATGAAGCCGCCCGAACCACCACCCGCGCCACCGACACCGCGGGACGGCATGGCGTGACCTCCGCTGCCTGACGCATTGATCGACGTCATGATCTGGATGCTGCCGTTCGCCACGAGATAGACGGCGCCGCCGCCGAAGCCACCCGTGCCTGGCGTCTGCCCGTTGAACTGGCCGCCCTTGCCCCCGTCGCAGCCCGCGCGCAGCGTAGTGAGTGTCGCCGGATCGATGACGGCGGGCGAGGCCACACCCATCCCGACCATGTCGGGTCGCCCACCCGCGCCACCTTTGCCTCCAAAGCTGGCCCCCGCGCCTCCGCCCGACGATGCGATCCCGTTGTTCGGGGTTCCGTTCGGCGTCGGGCAGGTGGCGAACGGCGCCCCCGGGCCGCGCAGATCGTTGGACATCACGCCGAGCGTCGTGACGGTGATCTGCTCGTAGGCCGCGATCACGAGCGCGCGCGAGCCAGTGACCATGGGGACGTTCACCATCACGTTCGTCCCGACGACAACGCAGATCATGGAACTGGAAAGGCTTGCGTCGCAATCCATGGAGAGCAGATCGGTAGAGATCGAGCTCTTCACGACGCTCGCCGCAACCTCACCTGTCGGACACACCCGCAGCAGTCCGTCGACGGTACCGATGCACGTATCGACGAGGACGTCGGGCGCCGCATCCGGCTCGGCATCCGGAGCCGCGTCGTCGGGACTCGCGGCGCTCTCGCACAGGCCCGCGACGCAAGTCAGGTCGTCGGGGCACTGTCCTTCGCTGCCACACGCCGGATGGTCGTAGCTAGGATGAAAGCAGGCCGGCAGGGCGGTGAGAAGCAACGCTGCGAGCGCGTAGTTCACAGAGAGCCGCCGATCGCAAAACCGGCCCCCTCCGAGGTCGCATACGGAGCGAACGCGAGCGGCTGCGTCTCGTGCGTGTTCGTCCCGCGCCAGTACAGAAACGCGCCGGTCCCGACGAGCGCCGCCCCGACGACGATGCCGCTGATGCCGATCACGTTCGCGCGCTCGCCGCGATCGACCTTGTCCTGGCTGTAGACCGCCATGTTCTCGCTCAACTCGTTGGACAACGAGCGCGCGTGCAGCGCGAAGCCAATCCCGACGCCGAGCGAGACAACGCCGGCGCCACCACACACCAAACCGCCGATGCGCAGGGGGCGACCGGGACGAACCGGTGCGGGCGGCGGCTCGACCGGAGGAGGAGGCTTATCGACGATCTTGCGCGCCGCATCGTCCTGCGCTCGCTTCAGCTGCGCGGCCTTCGCATCGTCCTGCGCTTGCTTCAGCTGCGCGGCCTTCGCGTCGTCAGCTGCCTTCTTGTCGGCGGCGCGCTTGTCGGTGATCTCTTTGACCACGTCGCGTGCCGTCTGCGCCTGCGGACCGTTCGGGTCCTTCTCGAGATACTCCGCGTAGAGCGCGAGCGCCTTGTCGGTATGCCCTGCGAGGCGATGCGCCTGCGCCATGTTGAAGATCAGCGTCGGGTGCGGAACGAGCGCGTACGCCTTCTCGTAGAGCTGCAGCGCCGTGTCGTAGTCGTGCGTGTTCTGCGCGGCGATCGCGGCGTTGACGTACTGCTTCGCTGCTTCGGTCTTATCGGCGGCGGGCTGCTGGGGTGCCGGTTGCGCGAGCACGGGCGCCACGAGCTGCGTGGAGACCGCGAGCAAAGCGACGAGCGTCGTGGTCAGGCGCCTCATTGGAACGGATTCACGCTGTCGTTCTTGCCGGGCTTTGTCGTCGGCTGCTTGGGTTGCACCGCCGCGACCTTGGCGAGCTTCACCTTCTCGGAGACCGCGTGATCGGGCGTGAACGTGACCCGCTTGTCCTGATAACCGGCCGCCTTGACGACGAAGCTCGTTGCCTTGCTAGCGCCCGGGACCTCCCCGTGGAACGGCGTCGTGCCGAGCACCGCGCCGTTGAGGAACACCTGCGCGCCCTCCGGATCGGAGTCGACGTCGAGCTTCACGGACTCGGGCGCGACGGTCGTCTCGATCGTTGGCGTCTCGATCGTTGGCGGGTCGATCTCCGGCGGGTCGACGTTTGGCACGTCGACCTTTGGCGCGGCCGTCTCGCCCGCCGCTGGCGTCTCGGTCTTCGTCGGAATCTCTGTCTTGGTGGGGACCCCATCCGAGGTCTTCTCCGCTGCGAGCTTCACCGGGGCGACCTCGTGCGCGTCCGTCGCCGTTTTGTGCGAGAGGGCGAGGTACGTGACGACGACGCTGAGCGCGGCGCCACCGAGCATAATGGGCACGAGGAGCTTCTTGTTCGCGCTCGGCGGAACGGTACGGCTGACGGAGGACCCGGAGATCGTCGTCGGCATCGTCGGCGGTGTCTGCATCGGCCCGGTGTTGCCGCCGATGTATGGCGCGGGCGCGGCGAGCGGCGTCATCTCCGTCGACACGCGTGGATTACCGAGCGCTTGATCGATCAGGTCGATGAGCGCGTTGGCGCTCGCGATGCGATTGCTCGGCGTCTTGGCGAGCATCATGCGCATGAGCGCTTCGACGTTGGGCGGCACCTGCGCGCCATGCTCGGCGAGCGACGGAGGCGCGATGTGAATATGCGCGGCGAGCACGTCGCCCGAGCCCTCACCGACGAACGGCGGGCGGCCCGTCATGAGCTCGTAGAGCACGCAGCCGAGCGAGTAGATATCGGCGCGGCTATCGATCACGACGCCGCGGCAGCCCTCGGGGGACATATACGTCGGCGTCCCGATCACGGAGCCGGTGCGGGTGACGTTGGAGACGCTGTTCACGTCGCCCGCGAGCTTGGCGATGCCGAAGTCGAGCAGCTTGATGCGCTCGCCGCCCGGCACCTCGGGGTCGCGAACAATGAACACGTTGTCGGGCTTGAGGTCGCGATGGACGATGCCCTTGTCGTGCGCCGCGGACAGCGCGCCTGCGATCTGGCGACCGAGCTGGAGTGCGCGCTGCCATGGGATCCGCGCGGCCTTGAGGCGCGTGGTGAGAGGCTCACCTGTGAGCAGCTCCATGACGATGAACGCCGAGCCGTCACCGCTCCAACCGAAGTCGTAGATCTCGATAATTCCGGGGTGTCTGATCGCGGTCGCAGCCTTCGCTTCGTTGAAGAAGCGGGTCACGATCTCCGGCTTCTGCGAGAAGTCGGGAAGCAGCACCTTGATGGCCGCAGGTCGGCCGAGCAGCGTGTGCTCCGCTGCGTAGACAACGCCCATACCGCCGGACCCCAGGGTCCGCACGATCCGGTACTGGCCGATGACGCCGCCTACCTCCATCGTCGACACTCGAGGGTAACCTAAAAGGTCCCAAAAGTTGCCCACTTCGGCCTCCAGAGCGATGCAGAGATATGGACGCGGCACTGGGTAGCTTTGGCTCTGGATTCGAGGGGTTCGAGATGGCGCTCCAGCCGCTCGTCGAAGACCTCGAAGTCGAGATCGAGATCAGCTCCTCGCACACCCTCGTCTGGCCGACGGTCGACCGGGAAATCGAGACACTTCCAAAGGTTATCGTCGACGAGGGCCTGGCGCTCGACGCGTGGTGCCACGAGGACCCGAGCCAGCAGGCGCTCGAGACCGTCTCGCTCGGGCCCGACCCTCTGTTCACGGGCGGCTTCGCCGGGGCGGACGAGTGGCGTGTGGTTCGCCGCCTACTCGGGGCCGGGGCCGCGTTCGCGTCCGTCGTGGCCCTGATCACTGTTCTCGTTTAGGTCTGATGACGCTTCTTGGCCGTGCTGCCGACCGGCGGCACGCTGCCCATCGCCGAGCGCGACACCAGCAGCGCTTCGCCGTTCCGTAGTGGGAGCTCGATCGCGAAGCTCGCGCCGCCGCCCTTCGCGTCGCCCACGATGATGCGCCCGCCGTGATCGCTCACGATGCGGTGAACGATCGCGAGGCCCAGGCCCGTGCCGCCCTTCGCATGCTTGGTCGTGAAGTACGGCGCGAAGACTTTGTCTTTCAGGTCGGCGGGCACGCCGGGGCCGTTGTCCTCCACGACGATTGTCACGCGGTCGGGCGTGTCACCCATCTTGGTCGTCACCGAGATGTGGCCTCCATCGCGCTTGCTGATCGCGTCTCGCGCATTCTCGACGAGGTTCAGCACGACCTGATTGAGTTGGTTCTTGTCCGCGTCGATCTCGGGCAGAGCCTTCGCGAGCTTCACGGTGACAGGCGCAGCGCCCTGATACAGCGTCGTCGCAGAGCGCACGAGCTCGTTGAGGTCCATGCGCTGGAACTCGGGCTTGGGCATGCGCGCGAAGTCGCTGAACTCCGACACGATGTGCTTCAGGCGATCCGCCTCTTGCAACACCGTCGTCGTCGACTCCTCGAGGATCTCGCCGAACTCCGGGTGCTGCTTCTTCCAGGTCTTGCGCAACGTATCCATGGCCATCTGGATCGGCGTGAGCGGGTTCTTGATCTCGTGCGCGAGGCGGCGCGCGATCTCTTGCCACGCGGCGATGCGCTCCGCGATCACGAGGCGATCTTTCGACGTGCGCAGATCTTCCATCATGAGGTTGAACGCGTTCGCGACCGCGCCGACTTCGTCGGAGGACCGCACGGGCACGCGGAAGTCGAGGTCACCGCGCGCAGCAGCGAGCGAACCGTCGACGAGGCTCTCGAGATCGCGCGCCGTACGACGCGCGACGATCAGACCGACGAGCACGGTGAGCACCAAGCCGCCGAGCGCGAGTCCCGCGGAGATGAACGTGATGCGCTGGAGCAGCTGGTCGAGCCCGCCGTCGGAGACCGCGACCTCGATCGTCGCGACCTCTTCACCAGCGGGACCGCGCAGCGCGACGCGCACCGGATCCTTCGCGAGCGCATCCCAATCCGCGCTCGCCGGTGGCAGCACGACAGAGTGATCAGCTGCGACGATGCGTGCGTCGACGCGCCCCGGGAGGCGCAGTCCCGCGATCAGCTTGTCGGTGATCTTGCGACTCGCCGCGAGCGCGACGGTGTAGCCGTCCTTGCGCGAGAGATGCGCGGACTGCACGACGAGCACCGTCTCGACGACGGAGTTGACGCGCACTTGCTCGCGCGTGAAGTACGCAGCCCCGGCCGTCTTCACCGCGCGCTCTCGAACGGTGCGGTTCACGTCGTCCGTCGCGTCGCGATAGTGCGGCGTGATCAGCACCGTGTCGTCGGGTCCCGTCACCGTCAGCGCGCTCAGCGACAACCCGCGCATCACCTGACTGCCCTGCTCGCGCAGGCCCTTGAGCACCTTGCCGTCGAGAGTTCCCTTCGCGAGCTCGCCGAGCAACAAGCCGATGAACGGGTTGCGACTATCCGCGAGCGACGCGGCAGCTTCGGTTGTCTCCGTGGACAACGCTTCGAGCTCGCGCTGCGCGCGCGTCAACGCGAAGTTACGATCGGACTCGTAGTCCGCGCGGTAGCTGCGCGCGATCACCTGGCGCGTGACGAACGCGGCGATCGCGATGGGAACAAGCGCGGCGAGCCCGAGCGTGAGCGTGAACCTGCCGCGGAGCTTCACTTGGTGCCCTTCACCGCGTCGCCAAAGTAAAACAGGTTCGCGAGATCCGGCCGGCCGCTCGCGTCGAAGTTCAGACCGCGGACGTCGGTGCGGTGCCACATGCGAATAGAGCGAAACGCGAGCGGCAACATCGGCAGGCGCTCACCGAACGCCTTGATCGCATCTGGTGTCGCGATCGCGCCCGCCGCGAGCTTCTGCTCGGCCCACAATTCGCCACCGACAGCGAACGCGGCGCCCCACCATGCCGGCGACGAGGTCAGCGGCTCCGCGAGCTGGCCGATGTAGAGGTCGCAATCACCGCGCTTCACGCGATCGCGCAACGTGCTGGCCGAGACGCCGGTGATCACGCTGTCGATGCCGAGCTTGTTCAACGCGCGCGCGACACGCTCCGCGATCTCGCGATCATCGGGCCGCGTTTCTTCGACGAGGATCTCCAACTTGAGCTGCGGCAGGTTCGCAGGCGCGAGCGCCTTCACCTTGGTCGCGGCTTGCGCGAGCGCCGCTTGCGCCGCGGGAAGATCATCGACCTTGCCGGCCGCATCCAGCACCGGCGCCCCCGCCTCCACGGGTAGCGGGACGCGCGATGGCGACACGCGCTCTCCCGACGACACCGACGCGACGGCTTGGCGGACGAGCGCGAGATCGAGTGCCTTGCGGAACTGCCGCTCCGCCGTGACGTCCGCATGTTTCCTACCGAACCCGACGTACACGAGCAGCGCGGGCGGCCCCTCCACCGCGTCCGCCTTGAACTTGGGCTGCGCCGCCGTGAATGCCGCAACGCCGCGTGACGACAGCTGCGCCTCGCCACGCTCGTAACGCCCCGCTTCTCCGTCGGGCGCATCGAACCAATGCAGCACGAGCTTGTCGATATACGGACGCCCGGCGAAGTGATCGTCGAACGCCTTGAGCTCGATGCGTCTGCCCTTCGCATCGACGCGCTCGATCGCGAACGGTCCCGTGCCCGGCGACCTCTCCGTCGCTGGCTTGCCGCCCTTCGTGATCGCCGTCGCGGGCAACGCGAGCAGCGCCGCGAGATCGGGCGTCGCGGTCTTCAGCGTCAGGTCCACGTACTCGCCATTCGCCTTCACGCTCGCCACGGACGCGAGCGCCCATCGCGCACCCGACGTCCTCACGCGCTCGAGCGACGCGGCGACATCGGCGGTCGTCATCTCGCTGCCGTCGTGAAACTTCACGCCCTTGCGAACTTTGACCCGAACCTTCGTGCCGTCACCGCTGGGCGCCTCCAGCGCGAGATGCGGCTGCGCGCTCCCATCGGGCCCGACGGTGTAGAGCGTGTCGAACACGAGACCGACGAGCGTGAGCTCCGCGTGCGTCTGTGCGGCCGCCGGATCGAACACGACCGGCTCGCCCAGCAACGCACCGTCGACGACACCGCCGTAGTGGGGCCTGCCCTCACCCGCCGCAACGGCGCTCGACGCGAGCGCGAAAGCCGCGATCCACGCCGCGCGCTTCAATCGAGCCCCCTACACTGCCGCGACGACGCGACGTTGGAGCTTTTGCCGCAACGACGCAACGACGCGACGGTCAGAGGGGATGGCCGCAACGACGCAACGACGCGACGGATCGTCGAACGGATTGGACGCGGGTTGGATGGCCTCGGCGTCCAACATCGAGTGCGGCGCGGCTTGGCGACAATCGGGTCCGGCGCGGTCCAACATCGGGTGCGACGGCCGTCCAACGCGTCGCTTGAATCCGCGTGCCTCGCCCGGCGAGGTTTGGATCTCCGTTGCGTCGTTGCGTCGTTGCGGCCAATTCATCTTCGTCGCGTCGTTGCGTCGTTGCGGCCAATTCATCCGCGTCGCGTCGTCGCGTCGTTGCGGCCAGTTCCCCCGCGTCGCGTCGTCGCGGCTCAATCGAGCCTCCAGATATCCGCGCGCGCCGCACCGGCGAGCCGCACGGCCGCGATCACTTCGGTCACGCCGTCGCCATCGCCGTCGGTGATCGCGAGGCCAGCGACGCCGCCCTGGAACACCTTGCGAAACAGCCCCTTCTTCTCGTCGCCACCGAGCGTGAACACCTTCACCGCGTCTGGATCGCCGGGCGCGCCCGCACCGGAAACTGCCAGCTCGGGCACGCCGTCGCGATCCACATCGCCGATCGCGAACGCGACACCGTAGTCGCCGAGGTCCGTCGTCTTGTCGCCGGCCGTGACGCTGAGCTTGCCGGGCGTCAGCTGCGCACGAACGGCAAGCTGTCTGCCCTCTTTGTCGACGAGGTTCGCGCAGCGCACTTCGTAGATCGGCTTGTCGACGTCGCCGAAGTGATTTCGGCCCGGTACGGGCAGGAGGCGCTCGCCGGGGCAGACAAACGCTCCACCACTCGCATCACCGAGGGTCGCGGTCAGCGCCTTTCCCTTCCACGCGACGCGCAGCTCCATCGCCCAGCCGCTGCACTTGGCGACGAGGGTGTCTCCGTCGACGGCCGCCGTGCCGAACAGATCGCGCGGCATCTGCGCCGACGGCTCGCCGGTGTACGCGACGCGCGCGAGCACCTTCACTTTGCGATCGATCGAGAGCGCGATGACCTCTTTGGACGTGACAGCAAACAGCTCGGCCTTGCCATCGTGATCCAGATCCGCGGACGCCATCGCGATCAGCGGTGACCCCAGATCGATGGAGCCGAGGCGCACCGGCTTCCAACCGATCTTGACCGGCGTCGGCGGAGTCAGCTTTGGAGCATGCGTGGCGACAGAGGTCGCGAGCTCCTTGCGGGCAGCAGCGACCAAGCGCGGCAAGTAATCGTCGACGGTATCAGCAGCGGCGAGCGAGCTCAGCGCGCAGATCGCGAGGAGCGCGCGTCGCATCAGTCGTTGCCGTATTCGCCGGTCACGACGTTGTCGTCCGTGACGTCGCCCGGCTTCGCCGCGTACTCGGTGGGCGCCGTTCCCTCGACGAACACTTCGTTGATCGTAGTCCCCTTTGGCGCGCCTTCCGGTGCGAGTAGCCCGCTCGCCTTGTCGATGGTCGCTTCGACAACGTGGGGCGGGCGAACGAAGTCCTTCGCGGGCAGATTCATGCCCTTCGCGACATCGACAAAGACGGGCACCGCGGCCGTGCCGCCGGTCTCGCCCTTCATCTCCTTGGGCGTGTCGAAGCCCATCCACACGATGAACGTGTAGTCGGGCGTCAACCCCACGAACCAGACGTTCATCGCCTCGTTGGACGTACCGGTCTTACCGGCGAGCGGAATCTTCAGGACGAGTGCCTTGGTCGCCGTGCCCTCGGTGACGACGGACTTCATCATGCTCGTGATCACGTACGCGACCTCGGGCCGCATGACCTGCTCGGACTTCCCCTCGCCGAGCGGAGCGCCGTCGATCGCGTCGAGGAAGCGCGGCTGCATCGCGATGCCACCATCGGCGATCGACGCGAGCGCGGTCGCCATGTCGATCGGCTTCACTTCGCCAGAGCCGAGTGCGAGCGATAGTTCGTTCGGCAGCTTTGCCGTGATGCCGAGCTTGTTCGCGAGTGCCGCGATCGTCTCGGGCTTCACGTCGTACGCGAGACGGATCGCGACCGTATTGATCGACTTGGAAATGGCGTGGCGCAGCGTGACCGGGCCTTCGAACTTGCCGGTCTCGAAGTTCTTGGGCTTCCACAGGTCGAACACCTCCGGCGCATCGTTCACGACGCTCGCGGGCGTGTACTTGCCGCTATCGATCGCCGCGCCGTACACGAACGGCTTGAACGAGCTGCCGGGCTGGCGCATCGCATCGAGAGCGCGGTTGAGGTCGCCCTTCTTCGTCGAGTAGCCACCGACCATCGCGCGGACCTTGCGCGACTTGTTCTCGATCACGACGATCGCGCCCTGCGGCGGCGTCAGGAAGTGCGCGGCGTGCTTCGCGTGCTTGAGAGCGTCGACCTTGCCCGCGAGGACCACTTCGACGATGTCGCCCTTGGAGAACCGCTCTGAAGGCTTCTTGGCCACGCCGTCGACGGGCGGATTGAAGCGCGCGTCATTGGGATCCGCGCCGAGCGCGATGGCGGCTTCGTAGTTGCCCGCGTCGACGACGACCTCTTTGTCATCGTCGAACACGTCGGTGACGACCGCGTAGTACGTCTCCTTGGGATCGGGGCCCGCCTTCGGCATCTTCTTCGCGAGCTTGTCCCTCTCGGCGGCGATCGCCTTGTCGTCCTTGAGGTGCTTCACGGGGCGACCGATGTGTTGACGCGCGTCGAGGTTGCGCAGGCCAGTCTGCAGCGCGCTCTGCGCGAGCTTCTGCACGCTCGGATCCATCGTCGTGCGGACCTTCGCGCCGAGCGTCGGCAACGCGTCCGCGCCCTTCATCTTGATCAGCTCTTTCTCGGCGAGCGTGACCCACTCCGGTGCCGTCGACGTATCGGTCTCCTGCACGACGCGGATCGGCGCATCGATCCACTTCTGCGCCTCTTCCTTGCTGAGCTTGCCGATCGTGACGAGCTGGTTGAGCACGTAGATCTGGCGAGCCTTGGGGTCCGTCGACTTCTCGTGCTTCATGCCGAACAGCGCGTTCGCGAACTCCTCGGGCTTCTTCGGCATCATCGCGAGCACGGCCGCCTCGCCCGGATTGACGTCCTTGATGTCTTTGCCGAAGTAGTAGCGAGCCGCTTCCTGCACGCCGTAGCGCTGGTGACCGAAGTAGATCTCGTTGAGGTAGAGCGTGATGATCTCGTCCTTCGTCAGCGCGGTCTCGAGGCGGCGCGCGAGGATGATCTCCTGGATCTTTCGTTTGAAGCTCTTCTCGTTCGTGAGGAGCATGTTCTTCACGACCTGCTGCGTGATGGTCGACGCGCCCTGCGTCTTGTGTCCCGCGCGCAGGTTCGCGACAAACGCGCGCAGCATTCCCCAGTAGTCGACGCCGCCGTGGTCCCAGAAACGCGTGTCCTCGGCAGCGATGAACGCCTCGATGACGATCGGCGGGATGTCCTTGTACGCGACGAACGTGCGGCGCTCGCCGAGCTCGCCGATCTTGTGATCGTTCATGTCGAGGATCTGCGTCACCTGCTTGGGGTGATACGCAGCGAAGTCAGCGAGCTTCTTGTAGTCGGGCAGGTTTGGATCGCGCCCGTACATCCAGAACACGAACGCGACCGTGGCGACGGCGAGCGCGGCCATGCTGATGCCCGCGATGAAGCCCCACTTGATGAGCGACACCCATAGAGGGCGGCTGTGCGGCGGGTCGAACTTCTGCAGGCCGCGCTTTCCACCCTTGGGCGGCTTGCCGCGGGGGTCTTTTCCTTGACCTTGCATAGACATAAAGCGCCCGAGGGCGACCGGATAATCCCTCGGTTAGCCCCCCGACGCCATCAACTGGCTATCGAGCTTGCCCGCGTCAGCCGAGGCCCAAGAACGTGAGGATCTTCCGCATGATGCGCGAGATCCGGACGTTGTTATCTAGCCAGGTATCGAGCTTGGTGAGGCCCGCGATCTTCTCCAGGCGGCGGAGCCAATTGGCCGCGCGGGCGGCGTTGCGGATGCCGAGGATCTCGAACGCGTGGCGATAGCCGTTGCCGAGTAGCCACGCATCGAGCTTCTTCGCGAGTCGGAACTCGCTCGGCTCCACGAGCGGCCACACACCCGCTCTCGGGGCGGCGGACCCGCTGCGCGTCAGGATCTCGTTCGTCGCGCGACGGGCTGCTTCACTCGCGCCCTCCATCGAGGCGAGGTCCGTATTCGTGCGCACGTAGTCTGCCGCGAGCACGAGGTTCGGAATCTTGCTGCCCGCTTCGGGCCGCAGCGACCACGCGCCGGGCGGATGCACCAGCAGGCGCGACTTGTTCACGGGCGGTGAGCCACCGGAGTAATCGAGATCATCGTCGAGGTGCCACGAGTGCAACATCGCGTCGGTGAGCGTCTCTTCGCCGGGCCCCGTACCGTTGAGACCGGCCTTGAGCTGCTCCCATACTTCTTTGGCGACCTCGGCGGGCGTGCAGTCCTTCGCCGCTTTGCCGACGAAGATGCCGGGCGTGTTCCAGTCGGAGACGTCGACGGAGATCAGGCCGCCGACATCACCGCCGCCGTAGCGCGTGCGAAAGATGCCCAGGTCGCGCCAGAACTGCGGCTGGCTGATCGTCGTGAGCGCCCACGGCGAGTCCGGATAGAACGTGTGTCCGCGCACCAGCGGCACGTCCTCGAACAGGAAGTACTGGATGCCGACCATCCACGACACGAGGTCATCGGGGTTCGAGGTACGCAGCTTCTCGAGCGCGGGATCGAGCGCACCCATCGCCGGCGTGAAGAGGCCGATCGCGATGTCGATCGGCACGGAGAGCACGTAGTAGTCGGCGGTCGCGGTCGTGCCGTCGGACAGCTGGATGCCGGTGACCTTGGTCGCGTCGGTCGTGATCGCGTTCGCGCGCACTCCGCCGTGGAAGTTCACACCGAGCGACGTCAGATGCGCGACCCACGGATCGATCCACATCTCGGTCGTCGGACCGCCCATCGTGCGGTCACTCGTGACGCCGTTGTCCGAGAAGTCGAGGATCAGCTGCATCGAGATGGTGCCGACCGTGCGCGCGGAACCGCGCTTTGGATCCATCGCGACCATGGTGCGCGGGACGGCGCGGAGCTGGCGCTGGAAGTTCTCGCTGAAGAGATCGCCCTCGAGGAAGTTCCACCACGACATCTGGTCGTACTCGGCGAGGCGGCGCTCGTCGCTGGACGTGAGGAACTCGAGGATCTTCGCGGTGAACAGCGAGATATCCTCGCTGTCGAAGTCCAGCTCCTGGAAGAACAGTTCGAGCGCCTCGATGATCTCGAACGGGCGCGTGACGCGGCGGCGGTAGAACCGGTACCAGGTGCCGACGTCGACGAGAGCGATCGCGCTTTCGGTGGTGGGCTTGAGGTGATCGATGACGTACCCGCCCGCCGGCGACGGGATGCGCTTCATCGAGTCGATCACGTGCTGATAGAAGCGCGGATAGAACCGAAAGCCGTGCTCGCCAGGGAGGTCGGCGCGACCGGCGGTGCCCGTGCCGACGACAGGCTGACTGCGCGCCTTGCCGCCGAGGGCTGTGCGCTCCTCGTAGAGGTGAACCGTGAAGCCGCGCTCGACGAGCTCGTGGGCCGTGGTGAGGCCGCCAACGCCGCCTCCGATGATCGCTACCGTCGCCATGCTGCATCTCCGATCATACCGGCCGTACTCCAAATGATCGCGGGTGCGAGCGCACCAGGATCGATCCGTTCTCCACTCAGCGCGCGAATTGCGAGCTGGTCGACTCGTCCGCCACGACTGCGCGCGACATCTGCGGCGCGAGCGAGGCGCGGGCGACCATCGTCACCGCATAGCGTCTCCGCCTGCGACCACAAACGCAGCGCTGACGCGGCGTAGAACGACGCTCCACCGCGGCGATGCAGACGCTTCGCGATCACGCAGGCCTCGCCAGCGATCTGTTTGCGAGCGCGACCTGTCGCGGCGTGCGCGCGACCGACGGCAGCCGTGGCCGCGATGAGATCGATCATCGCGGAGACCGCCGGCATCGTATGAAGCCACTGCGCGCGCGCTGTTTGCTCGAGCGCGGCCGCGAGCGCGGCGGCACCGACCCAGTCGTGACGCGCGAGAGCGAGCTCGCCCGCGAACACGCCGCGATACACACCGGCCATGCCCTTCTGTGCTGCCGGTTCTCTCGCGAGGCGCGCGGCCAGCTCACTCGCGGCGCTCAGATCGCCGGACAGCACGAGCACGCGACCGCGGAAGCTCCCGATCATCGCGCGCGTCCACAGATCCTCGTCGGCGTCGTTGAGACCGCGGAGAACTTCCTCGGCGCGCGCCGGCTCGCCCGCGTACGTCTCGCCGAGGGAGTGATAGGCGCGCAGGAACGACGCCTCCCACGACCGCTCGAGGCCGAGCTTCTTGCACACGGCATCCGCCTCCTCGTGTGCGGCACGCATCCCAGCCCAGTTGCCGCGCAGCGTCGCGAGAATCCCGGCGGTGCCGGCGGAGACCATGCGTGGATACGGTGCGCCCGACTCCAGCGCGAGCCGCTGCGCGTTTGCGACTGCGCGGTCACCGAATCGCCCGAGGGACCCGGCCGCGACGTACGCGGACATCATCGCCATCCCCATCGCGTACTCGGGCAGATCGCCGCGTGCCTCCGCGAGCGCGAGCCCCCGCAGCACGTACTCGAGAGACTCGATCGGATACGGCGTCGACATGAAGCTCGCGATCGAGCGATACGCGGACGCGAGAACGTCGTCATCGGCATTCGCCGCGCGCGTGCGCTTGGGAAACGGAGCGAGCCACTTCGTCGCGACCACCACCGCACGCGCCATCGATAGGAGGCGCGACGACGTCCGAGCAGCACCGCGCCGGCGGAGCACTCCGTCGAGCTCGCGGAGACCGCGCTCCAGCTCGCCGAGCTTGAGATACGCCTCGGCCGCGCGCACGCGCCAGCGATCACCCTCGGCCCCTGCCCCGGCGAGCGCGAGGAATTCGTTCGCCGCTTCCGCGAGCTTTCCGCCGAGGAACAGACACTCCGCGAGCGCTTCGCGAATCGCAGCCGCATCGAACGATGCGTTGGACGTGAACATCGCGCCCGTCGGTCGCTTCGCGCGCGCGATCGGCATCGAGCCAGCAGCGAAACCTTCCGACGCCGAATCGATCGTCGCCTCGAGCGCCGCTTTGTCGAGCACGAGCGCACGCGCGTACCACTCCGCCGCGATCGACCACGCGAGCTGTCCGCGCGCCGCATCGCCGGCAGCGATCGCCCAGCGCGCCGCCGTGCGCGTGTTGCCCGCATGCTCCCAGTGATATGCGAGCGTGCCGGCGAGCTTCCCGGTGTCGGTCGAGCTCGCTTCGTACCAGCGCGCGAACCGCTCGTGCAGCTCGCGCCGACGAGCCGGAGCGAGACCGGCCTGCGCCGCGTCGCGCAGACGCTGGTGATAGAACGCGTAGACCGGCTCGCCAGCGACCGCAGGCGCCGCGCGGACCACGCGTGCGTGCTCGAGACCGCGCAGCACCGACTGCAACCGTCCCGACGGCAGCATCGCGAGAGCGCGCAGCTGCTCGAACGTCGCCGTGCCACCCGCGAGCGCTGCGAGCTCTGCAACGGCGCGCTCCTGCGGCTCGAGGCGGGCAATCCGGCGGATCTCGGCCTCGTGCGGATCGACGATGTCGGCGGCGCCGAGCTCGCGGCCGATCAGCTCCGCCAGGTACGGACTGCCGGCGGCGAGCTGCGCGGCCTGCGCGAGACGCGCGGGTGGTGCGGTCGGAGCGAGCTCCGCGATCAGCGACGAGAGCGTGTGCTCCGCCATCCCCCCGAGCTCCAGCACATCCACCGCGCTGTTCGGCAAGCGCTCCAGCAGCGCGGCCACACGAGCGTCGCTCCGCAGCGTTCCCGCA
Organism: Kofleriaceae bacterium; assembly: GCA_036499725.1. Lineage (GTDB taxonomy): Bacteria > Myxococcota_A > Polyangia > Haliangiales > Haliangiaceae > JABFXX01. Next base: position 45,035 of record DASYDE010000021.1, on the reverse strand, counting down.
TCGGCCGTCCACGACGCGACGATCGTCAGCGGCCGCGGAACTTTCTCGACGAGCAGCGCGAGCAGCTCCAAGCTGTCGTCGTCGGCCCACTGCAGATCGTCGATCACGATCACGCCGCGCGGTGCCGTGAGCAGCTGGGCCACCATCTGCGCCAACGCGAGCAGCGCACGCTCGCGCTCGACGCGAAGATCCGCCACCGGTGGCTCCTCGAGCGCGGGATCGATGAGCGGGGCGAGCACGGGGAACACGCGCGCGAGCGCCGAGACATGCTCGATGCCGCGTGCGAGCCGCGCATCACCGGCGAGCTCCGTCGCCAGATCGTCGACGATCGAATCGAACGCGCGATACGGCACGCGCTCGCGCTCGAGGCAGCGCCCACGCCACGCGAGCGTCTCTTGGCCCCGCGCCACCGACACAGCGCGCTCGATCAGCGCCGTCTTACCAACGCCCGACGGCCCCGTCACCAGCACCAGGCGCGCGCTCGGAAACGGATCGTCGATGCTCATCGCGAGCTGCGCGAGCTCGTCCGTGCGGCCCAGGAACGGCAGATCGCGCCGCAGCGTCTCGTACCCGCTGTTGGATCCGCTGCCGACGAGGCGCTCCACCACTTCGAGCGCCGTCGGTCGCACGGTCGGATCCGACGACAGCATCGCGTCGATCAATTCGTCGAGCTCGGTCGGCAGCTCGGGATTGAGCGATGCTGCGCGCGGCACCTTCAGCTTCCCGCGGATGCGCGAGAGTACGTGGAGCGTCCCGCCAAACGGCGGCTGCCCCGTCGCGAGCTCGTACGCGAGCACGCCGAGCGCGTACACGTCCATCGCGGGACTGACCGTCATCTTCTCGACGTACTCGGGCGCCAGATACGCCGCCGTACCGACGATCCGCGTCTCGCGCGCGACGTCGTCGGTCAGCCGCTGCCGCTCGAGCGCGAGGCCAAAGTCGAGCAACTTCACGATGCCGTCGACGACGATCACGTTGGACGGCTTCACGTCGCGATGGATCACGCCGCGCGCGTGCAGGAACGCGATGCCCTCTGCGAGCTGCGCCAGCACGTGTCGCAGCCGCGCCATATCGACCGTCGGCACGGGCCGCGGCAACGGAGGCTCCGTCGGCGGCTCGCTGGAGGTCACATTGCTCGCGAGGTCGGCGCTGATCCCGACGGCTGTCGGGGCGCTCTCGTACGGCTGCACGGCCCGCGCGGCGACACCGACCCACCGGCGCGGGTCCAGGCCCGGCAGGTACTCCATCGTGAAGTAACAAGCCTGGTCGTGCGCGACCAGCTCGTAGAGCTCCACGAGGTTGGGGTGCCGCAACGACGCCACCGAACGGAATTCGCGCTTGAGCCACAGCGTCGCGTCGCTGTGCGTGACGCCGCGGAACTTGATCGCGACGTCCATATCCAGGCGTAGGTCTCGCCCGAGGTACACGACGCCCATTCCACCGCGCCCGAGCTCGCGCACGATGTGGTACCGGTCCCCGACGAAGCGCTCGGGGGCACCTTCGCTCACCGAAAAACCGTATCGTGTCGGCTGTGTCGGACGCAATCGACCGAGCCATCGCTCGCCACGGAGCCCAGACCGTTTGCGCGGCGCTCGAGCCCCTGTTGACCCCTGAGCGCATTGCCCGGATCGACGCGGTCCTCGCCGCCCGCCTCGCCTCCGTCATCACGGTCGTCGAGGACACCTACGACCCGCACAACGCGGTCGCCACCATCCGGACCACGGAGGCGTTCGGCCTCGCCGAGCTGCACGTCATCGAGCCACAGGGCGAGAAGGTCGGAACGCCCTGGGGCATCACGCGCGGCTCTCACAAGTGGATCGACCTCGTGCGCTGGAAAGATCCGGCAACCGCGATCGCAGCGCTCCGAACGCGCGGCTTCCGCGTCTACGCGACCCTGCCCGGGGCGCCGCACACCATCGACGACATCGACGTCTCGTCCCCCATCGCGATCGCGTTTGGCAACGAGCACGCCGGGCTCACGGAAGCCGCGATCGACGCGTGCGACGGCAGCATCGGCATTCCGATGTACGGCTTCTCCGAGTCGTACAACCTGTCCGTCACCGTCGCTCTCGCGATGTCGCGCATCGCGCAGCGGCGCCGCGAGCACATCGGAACGCTCGGCGATCTCCCACCCGAGCGACTCCTCGATCTGCGCGCGCGCTGGTTCGCGGCAAAGATCCGCCACGCCGCTGACGTGCTCGAGCGCTTGCTCGCTGCACCGTCGGGCAACTCCGGCCCGATGCCGCTGCCCTAGGTCTTCTCTTCGAGCCGGGCGAGACGTTCGCGAATCTCTTCGAGCTCCGATTCGTGATGACGGATCGAAACGTCGGTCACCGTGCGGCTCGCTCTCAGCTGCGCGACCATCTCGATCGTCGCCTCGAGAAGCACCGTGTTCTTGTTCGATGTCGCCTTGAGGCTCCGAATTTCGACGTCGTTGTGGCTAAGGCGGGCGTCTACAGCGTCGAAGCGCTTGTCCATGGTTCGCGAGAGCTCGTCGATGCTCGCGCGCATGTCACGGAGCAGACGCAGGGTGAGATCTTCTTCAGTCATCGCGTCTTCTTTCAGGTTGGACGCAGTGACAGAGCATGTCGAGTGCCATCGCTAACCCCGCGATTTCTCGACGAGGATCGCCAGAAATGGCCGCCTGTTGGACAGCCTGTCCGAGCACCAGCCGGACCTCGGACAACCCGTCGCGATCACTACTGCATCGATGCGCCGAACCATGCAGTCGCGCTCCACGCGGCAACGAGGTCGTCGCTCATCTCGTCGCGCGTGTACATCCGCGCCAGCTCGACGGAGCTAAACAGCTGCTTCGTCCACACGACGCGCATCGCGGCTGCGCCGGCCGACGCGTGCGGGCTCGCCGCGATCCATGCCGCCGCTTGCACCCACCGATTCATCGGCGCGCCAGCCGCGATCGTTCCGAGCGTGCCAAGTCCGGGCCGCGTGCGCGCACCGAGCGCGAGCCAGTTGCCGTCGCGCTGAACACCGAGCGCGATGCCGCCGGCCACGCCAGCACGCACGTCGTCGAGCGGCGTCGTCATGTCGGCGCGTACTTGTCGCTCCACGCGATAGAGCGGTCCGAACGCGGCGCCGAGCGTGCCACCGCCGGCGCGCACGTCGAGCTGCGCTGTCCAGCGCGCGCCCCACTTGTCGAGCGCGGCACCACTGTACGCCACGCCCGAGATGTCCACGGAGCGCGGCGTGCCCGCGACCTGCGGCGCCTCTTCCGCGACGACGGATGCGCCCGTCTCGACGCGCCAGCCCGTGTTCTCCCAGCGATGCACGCCGCCGAGCTCGGTCGCGACGCGTCCACCAGCGACGCTCGGATCCACCGCCGTTGCCGCGCGGATGCCCCACGGCGCGGTGACCATCCAGCTGATCGCGCCACCGACGAGCGCGGGATTCACGACGTCATCGATCTCGAGCGTCATCTCGAACGCGGGCGTCGCGATCGCACCGCGAGCTCCTGTGTGCGCTCGATCGTCGAGCGCGACGCGATAGCCATCCGCGATCCTGCCGAGCACCGCCGGTGCCAACGCACCAGCCGCGATCGCAGCGGGTCCCGCATGCGCTTCGAGCGTGCGCAGGATCGTCACCGCATCCGCGGGCCGGTCCCAATCGCCGCTGCGCATCTGGCCATCGAGCAGTACGCCGCGTGCACCGAGCCCGAGGCGCACGGTCTTCCACGCGAGGTCGAACCGCAGATCGAGGCCCGTGTAGACCGCGCCGTCCTGCACGCCTCCACCTGCCGATCCTGCCGCGGAGACCTGCGGGTCGGAGTCGTCGCTCGCCTGCGCGCTGACCGTCCCCGCCGGACGCGCGGATGCGCTGCTCGCAGCGAACAGGACGGCCGTACCGACGAGGAGTCTCACCCCCTGATGTTCGCCCCGCCCCGCCGCGGGTCCAAAAATCTGGCTACTCGCTCGGTTGGGCGGGCTTCACGACGTCCGGGAGGCGCGGCTCGTTCTTCCAGCGCGGTCCCGTCTTCTTCTCGTTGTCGCGCTTCGTGCGCTTCAGCATCCGCATGATGACGATGCCCGTGATGCCGACGAGAATCACGCCGACACCGAGCAGGCGCCACTTGTACGCGCCGTACTTGGCGGGGGCGCGCGACGTCCAGAAGCCGGAGCGGCCCTCGGGCTGCTGGATCTCGTCGGGCGAGATGGGCTTGATGGGCTCGTCAGGCACGGCGACCGGCGGGGTCTGGCCTTCGGCGACGGGGTCGGTGGTCGCGTGCGCGACGGACGCGGCGCCGACGACGAGGGCGAGGGCAAAGACCGCCACGGCGATGCGCATGGGCGCGCTATAGCACGGGGTCTCGAAGGTGCGGGTGCGGCATTCCGTCCCCGAAAACGGCAACGGCCGGGGTCGCCGGCCGTCGTCGCGAGATCAACGTGACGTCAGTCGGCGTTGTAGTCGATGCGCTGCGAGTAGATGTCGTCCGCGGTGCCCCACTGGCTGTCGGGACCTGCTCCGCTGAAGTAGAAGTACTGGTTGCGGTTGCCGCCCGAGAATGACGTGTCGTAGTGATACGAGTGGTTGTCGTCCGCCGTGTCGTAGAGACCGTCGGCGCCCGAGTTGATCCAGTAGCGCGAGGTCTCGAGCCCATCCGCGTTGCGCTCGTGGGTGTAGATCGAGTCGACCGGATCGTCCGCCGTGCCGACCACTCCATCGGTGCCGGCATCGTAGTAGTACTTCTCCTGCATGCGATTGCCCTTCGCGTCGAGCGTGTAGCGGTCGACCTCGTCCACCTGATCATCGGCGTTGTACGGGATCAAATCGGAGCCCGAGTAGTTGTACGTCGTCGACGCGACAGCGCCGTGGGTGTCGTACGTGTACGTGTTGTAGTAGTAGATCTTGTCGTCGGTCGTCTCGAGCATGTAGTCGGCGCCGGCCTGCCACTGCTCGAAGTTCGTGCGGTTGCCGTTCGTGTCGTACGCGAACTTGTAGTACGAGCCCGCGCGGTCGTCGGCCGTGTGCCATGCGTTGTCGAGACCACGCGCCGAGAACTGCGCCTCGCGGACGATGTGTTCGCCGTCCCATGTGAACTCGTAATAGTAAACCGGCACGTCGTCGGCGGTGCCCCACTGATGGTCGAGGCCCCAGCCGTCGTCCACACCGTTCGCGGGCGTCGTGCGACCAGGAATGCCGTCGGTGCCGCCGTCGGTGTAGTGCGAGATTCCGACGATGCGCTGATGATCGTACGTGTACGCGTCCATGTACGCGATGATGTCGTCGGACGTATTGAGCTTGCCGTCCGTGCCCGCACCGAGCGTGCGGACCTGCGAGATCTGGTTGTGGTCGTAGATGTACTGGCGGATGTAGCCAGCAACATCGTCGCTATCGCCCCAGATGTTGTTGGTGCCGGGACCGTAGTAATCGATCTCCTTCACGGTGCGGCCGTCCGCATCGAGCGTGAACGAATTGATCTGCGACGTCGTCGCGCCGGAGTTGGAGCCGTAGACGACCTTCTTGTTCGCGTTCCACGACGTCGTGAACGAGACGCTCGTTCCCGCGAACGCATTGCCGGCCGGGTCCTTCACCGTGCCCGGAAGCTCGAGCGAGTACACCGTGCCGTACGCGAGCGGGCGATCGAACGCGACCGTGATCGACTTCGACGCATCGTCGTACGTCGCCGTGCTGCTCGGGCGATCGCTGAAGCAAGCGCCGTCAAACCAGCACGTCGCGTTCGAATAGCTCGTCATCTTCACGAGCGAGTTGTCGATCGTCGCGGGATCGAGACTCTCGCTAAAGGTGAACTTGATCTTCTCGATCACGCTGACCTTCGTCTGATCGTTGACGACGGTCGACGACACGAGCGACGGCGGCGTCGTGTCGGGCGGCGTCACCACGTCATCACCCGAGCCGTCGTCGCCGACGTTTGGATCTGACACCGAGCCGCATGCAGTAGCGAGGACAGTCGAAGCGAGGACCCACCCACGAAAAAGCCGCATTGACACCATTAGATGGGATCGACGACCGAGGGCGCAACCCGCCACATCTGACCCCAGGTAGGACAGTGCCTACTTTGTCTTCGTGCGCTTCGTCTCGTCGTCGGACTTCGAGTCGTGCTTCTTCGAAGACTTCGACTTCTTCGAATCCGGTTCGGTCTGTTTCGGCGGCGCTAACGGGTTGGTCGATCTCGCGTTCTTGATCGCTTTTTTTACTCGCTCCAGGCAGTCCTTCTCGGACTCCTTGTCGTCCTTGGCGAACAGCAGCGGGGTCGCCATCGCCTCCTTGTACTGATCTTCGGTCAGCCGCTCCTTCTTCAGCATCAACGCGAGGATTCGATCGATCTTCGCGTCGGTGCTCTTCCGCAGCGTGTTCTGGCAGTACTGCTTGTAGCGCTCCTTCGGGTTGGGAAGGATCGTCGAGAAGAACGCAGCCTCGCGCGGCGTGAGGTCCTTCGCGGAGTGGGAGAAGTAGTGCCAGCTCGCGGGCCCGATGCCGTAGATGCCGGGGCCGTACTCGATGACGTTGAAGTAGATCTCGAGGATGCGATCCTTATCGAGCGTGTTCTCGACGTGCCAGGTCAGGAACAACTCCTGGAGCTTTCGGAAGATCGTCTTCTCTCGGTAGAGCAGCACGTTCTTCACGAACTGCATCGTGATCGACGAAGCACCGCGCCGGAACGCACCAACTTTGAGGTTGGCGATGAGCGCCGACTTGAACTCGCTCGTGATGAAGCCGTGGTGCTTGTAGAAGCCGCCGTCCTCGGTCGTCATGATCGAGTTGATGAGGTGCGGTGAGATGTCGGCAAACGGCACGAAGTCGTCGTTGGATGGACCGACGACGAACGAGAGCCAGTTACCCTCGTCGACTTCGACGTAGTGCTCGAACTCCTTGAGCAACCGCTTGGGGCCGTCGTCTGGCTCGTCGACAACCTTGCAGTGCTTGATGCCGACGTGACCGTCGAGCCGCGTCGCGTCGAGGTCGCGCCAATCGATCGCGACGTCGATGTCCGTGTCGAACACGCCCTTCATCTTGTAACCCTGCATGTACGGCACCATCTCGGGGGGGATGGCCGTCAGCATCTTCTGGCAATCGAGCGGCGGGATGACGAGGTGCACCTCGACCTCCTCGAGATTCGCGGGACCGAGACGCTTGATCGGGTTGCCCGCTTGATCGAGCACGGGCGGTAGCTCCGCGATCGCGGCCGCTTGCTTCTTGGTGAGCTGACGCGCCTTACCGGTGATCGCGAACGGTACGCCGCGCGAGGTGAAGTCGCCCTTGGTGAGCGTCAGCGTACGCGACGCGAGGTCGAGCGTGCCCTCGGACTTACCGGAGAGATCCAGGTCGTGGACTTCCTGGTCCGCGATCATCGGATGTCCGACGTTCAAGCCACGCAGGGAGAGATCGCCGGCGAACGTGACGAGCGTGCCAGCGAGCGAGAGGTGCAGCGACGTATCGACAGAGGTGCCCGCATAATCGACGACAGGCGAATCCTCGAGGAGCGGCGCGAGGCGATCGAGCTGGAACTTCGCGGCGACGAGATCCAACGTTCCCGTGCGTTCGCCGGGAGAGACGGCGCCTTTGGCGGTCCACAGCTTGTCGGCGACGCCGCCGTAGCTACCGGCGAGATCGATCGTGTACTCGCCGACGACCTTCGGGTTCGCGCTGATCGATCCGTCGATGCCCGAGAGCGCGAGCTTGGGGAACACTTCGAGCTCGCCGCCTTTGACGTTGATGAGGGGCGGCTCGTGATCGCGCTTGGTGATCTTCAGCTCCGCGGCTTTTGCCTTTGGCGCGCCCGTCGTCGTCGCGCTCAGCGATTCGAGCGTCGCGACGAGCTCACCCGGCTTCCACGTCGCGTGGCCCGTGCCGACGTAGGCGTTCGCCCCCGTGACCGCATCGTCGCCTTTGAAGTGAATGTGCTCGATCACGACCTGCGTGGGCCGGAGCGAGCTCTCCCCACCGCCGGCGCCCGTGTTGCTGCGGCCCTCGCGCAGCTTGTCGATCATGTCGCGCACGTTGTCGCCGCCGTCCGCATCGCGATGCACCGCGACGTCGACGCCATCGAGCCGCGCCGCACCGAGCCGCGCCGTGCCGACGAACGACGCCTTGGTGTCGAACTCGACATCGATGCGCTTCACGTGGATGAGCGGCGTCGCCCCATCCTTGGGACCGCGGATCTCCAGGTCGTGGATCACGGCGTGACCGAACGTGACCTCCACTCCGCCCATCGCGATCTGGCGACCGAGCTTGGTCCCCAGCTTATCGCCGATCTTCGCGCGCACCATCTTGGCGCCGAGCCAGGGGTACACGGCGAACACCCCGACCAGCACCGCCGCGGTCAGCGTCGCCGCGATGCCGCCTGCGACCCACGGCCACCGTCGGCGGCGCAGACTTCGCGTTCCGGTCGGCGATTGCATGACAAGCCGTATATAACAATGTGGGGGCCTGGTTTGTTCGCCTGAACGCCCCCTGTAACCGCCCGCCTCCCCTACGCGTAAGTCTGACCATGGCCGACCGAATTCCCGAATCCGAAGTGACCCCGGAGGTCATGTACCTGAATCGGCGGCGCTTCATGCGCGGCGCGATCGTCGCCGCGGGCGGCGTCGGAACGGCTCTCCTGTACCGAAAGTTCAACGGCCTCGACAACACGAAGGTGAATGCGGCCCGCCTGGAGAACCTGGTCGTGTCGACGGATCCGCGGTTCGTCACGAACGAGACCAAGAACACGTACGACCAGATCACGCACTACAACAACTTCTACGAGTTCACGACCGACAAGGACGGCGTCGCGAAGGCGTCCGTTGGCTTCGATACGAGCGGGTGGAAGATCGAGGTCGGTGGTCTGTGTGCAGCTCCGCGCACGTTCGACATGGACATGCTGATGAAGCTCGCGCCCGTCGAGGAGCGCATCTATCGCCTGCGCTGCGTGGAGGCGTGGTCGATGGTCGTTCCGTGGGCCGGGATTCCTCTGTCCGCGCTGATCGCCGCCGTCCAGCCGTTGGGCAGCGCGAAGTACGTCGCGATGGAGACGCTCAACGACCCCAAGCGCTTTCCCGGTCAGGCCGACGACATTCTCGACTGGCCATATCGCGAGGGACTGCGGATCGATGAAGCGATGCATCCGCTCGCTCTCCTCGCCGTCGGCCTGTACGGCAAGACGCTACCTCCGCAGGACGGCGCGCCCGTGCGCCTCGTCGTGCCGTGGAAGTACGGCTTCAAGAACATCAAGTCGATCGTGAAGATCACGTTCACCGACAAAGAGCCGCCGACGTCGTGGAGCAAGTACGCGGTGAAGGAGTACGGCTTCTACGGCAACGTGAACCCGAACCATCCGCACCCCCGCTGGAGCCAGGCGACGGAGCAGCGCATCGGCGAATCCGGTCGTCGCAAGACGCTGCCGTTCAACGGCTACGCGGACCAGGTCGCGAGCCTCTACACGGGCATGGATCTCGATGTCCACTTCTAGTCTCGCCCCGTCCGTGACCGGGCGCGCTGTCGTGCCGGACCCGATCGTCGACGCGAAGCTCGCCAAGCGCTTCGTGATGATCTGCGCGCTCGTGCCGCTGCTGCTGCTGTGGTGGGACGCGTTCCACCACCAGCTCGGCGTCAACAGTGTCAACTTCGCGATCCGCACGACGGGCCTGTTCGGCCTGCTCATGCTGACGCTCTCGCTTGTCGTCACGCCGCTGCGTCGCCTCACCGGCGCGACGTGGCTCGTCGCCGCGCGCCGCAACCTCGGTGTGATGGGCTTCGTCTACATCGCCCTGCACTTCACGATCTTCTTTGCGTACGACCGCGCGATGTCCGTGTCGTCGACGCTCGAAGAGATCGTGACGCGCAAGTACCTCTGGTTCGGCACGGCGTCGCTCGTGACCATGATCCCGCTCGCGATCACGTCGACGGACGCGATGATCACGCGGCTCGGCCCCAAGCGGTGGAAGCTGCTGCACCGCACCGCGTACCTCGTCGTGCTCGGCGGCGTCATTCACTACTACCTGCTCGTCAAAGCGGACGTCACCAAGCCGTTCATCTTCACCGTCGCATTCAGCGGACTGATGCTGTTCCGTATCGTCGATACCGGCAGCAAGAAGCTTCGTCCGCCGCCCCCCAAGCCCAAGCGCAACTTCTGGTCCGGCGAGCTCGTCGTGAAGTCCATCACGCAGGAGACGCACGACGTGAAGACGTTCCGGTTCGCGCTCCCCGACGGTGGCCCGTTGCCGTTCCACCACGCGGCCGGCCAGTACCTGAACATCGCGCTGCCGATCGAGGGCAAGACGGTGAAGCGCAGCTACACGATCTCGTCGTCACCGATGCCCGACTACGTCGAGATCAGCGTCAAGCGCGCGCCCGCCGGTTACGGCTCGCACTATCTGCACGACAAGGTCGTCGTCGGTGATCGCATCAAGATCAGCGCGCCCGGCGGCAAGTTCCACTTCCCCGGCGTCACTGGCACGCACGCCGACAAGCGCGTCGTCCTGCTCGCGGGCGGCGTCGGCATCACGCCGATGATGTCTGTCATCCGCTCGCTCACGGCGAACAAGTGGAAGGGCGACATGTACCTGGTCTTCGGCGTACGCACGCGCGACGACGTCATCTTCGCCGATGAGATCAAGGCGCTCGCGGCCGCCAACCCGAACGTCCACGTCACGCTTCACTACTCGACCGAGCACGGTCACATCACGGCCGATGTGCTGAACAAGGCGGTGCCCGACTTCACGCACGGTCCCGTCATGATGTGCGGCCCTGGCCCGATGATGGTCGCGATGCGAAAGACCCTCGTCGGGATGGGCATCCCCAACGCCGAGATCCACGAGGAAGCGTTTGTCTCCCCGTCGACGCCCAAGGAAGGCGACGTCGGTGGCGGCGATGCCTCCGAGATCGATCCCGAAGCGACGCGCGCGTATTCGTTCAAGCGGGCCAAGAAGTCTGTCGAGCTCCCAGGTGGTCTCACCGTGCTCGAAGCGGCAGAGGACGCCGGCATCGAGATTCCGTTCGACTGCCGCTCCGGGATCTGCGGTCAGTGCAAGTGCACGCTCGTCTCGGGCCGCGTCGTCATGGAGTCGACCGACGCGCTCACGACAAAGGATCGCGCCGCGAACATCGTGCTCGCGTGCCAGGCGATCCCGGTGAGCGACATCGTCGTCGACGTATAGTCCCAAGGCGATGGGTGAAACCGCGGGGGAAGCGCTTCAACGCCTGCACGAGTTTGGTGCGGCGACGAGCAAGAAGAAGAGCAAGTTCGGCGAGCCGATGTGGTTCTACACGATCGCGTTTGGCAAGAAGGTGAGCCGAGCGGAGATCGCGAAGGCCGAGAAGCGCCTCGGCCGTTCACTCCCTGCGGAGTACGTCGCCCTCGTCACCACGCACGGCGTCCCGCGCGTCGACTACAAGCCGCCGGGCAAGGGCAAGAAGCCGTCATCGGGCTACCCGCACGACGTCGTCATGCCGCCAAAAGACATCCGCGTGCTAGCGGAGATGTACGACGAGGATGACCTCACCCACGTCCCGCCGAAGGAGAAGGTCGGCGTGCGCGTGCGCATGCGCGAAGCGATCACGTGGGGCCAGCACAACAGCGGCGTGCGGAACTACTTCGTGTTCGACAAGCAGGGCCACGTGCACGGCTGCTCGCACGACAGCGTGTTCCGCTGGTGGCCCAAGCAGATCACGCTCGACGAGGCGCTCGTCGGCTGGGTCAACAAGCTGATCCGCGAAGAGTCCGAGTACCTGTAGCCGTTCGCCTGCGTCCTTCACTGTGGGCTAGCCCAGGCAGAACCTCTAAAACTCAAACGCCTCTAAAAGACCTCCCAAAACTTATCCTCACCGGGCGAGGTACGCGGACTGCCGTGTGCGGCAGAGAACCGCAAAGACGCGGAGACGCAAAGGCCATTTCAATTGATCGGATCCGATCCGATCCGATCCGCTCGCCCGGCGAGGTTGAAGCCTCTCCTTCGAGTCCTCGCGTCTTCGCGGTTCTCTTCCTCTTTGCCACCGAAATAGCTCTAAGAGGTTTTAGAGGTTCTCCTCGTAGGCCGCGCAGTCTGCGCACCGCGCGGTAGGTAACGTCGCTCCTCTGCGGGGCGCTACTTGCAGACGGTCGCGACGAGGTGACCGCCGCCGCCGTCGACCGGATGGCCGAGGACGACGGCATCGCCGGCCGCGATGGCGAGCTTGTTCGTGACGACGTTCTTGCCGTTCACGTCGAGCGAGAACTGGAGGCGCATCTTCGACTTGCCGATGGGCTCGAGGTACGTGACGGTCAGCTTGCCGAGCGCGAGCGTGATCGTCTCGTCCTTCTTGACGGTCAGCGTCTTGGACTCTTTGTGCGCGAGCTTGAAGACGTTCCACGACGAGAACGGCGGGTTCGCGAGCTTCTTCTTGAACTTCGCGAGGTCGGCGTCGAGCGAAGCCGTGTCGGCTTTGGTCGCGTTGATCTCGGTGAAGTCGCAGTCGATCTTCTCGTCCGCCAATGCGGGAGCGACCAGCGCGCACGTAGCCGTGAGCGCGAGCGCGAGCGTCCGGACGAAGCGACTCATATGCCCTCCACAGTATCCGCAGGCGACACCCAGATCACGGTCGTGTTGCCATCTTCATCTTTCAGATTGAGGATGGTGCCGTCGCCGTCTGGGGTGTCCATATCTTCGATCTCGGGCGCCGTGCGCAGCGCTGCGGGTTGCACCTCGAGCGTGCTGTCGTTCTTGTAGATCGTCGTCGTCCCGGTGCGACCGCGCAGGATCAGCGCCAGCACGGCGACCGCACCTGCACTCACGACGCTGGTGAAGATGTAGCCGCGATAGCGATCGAACCAGCTGCTCTCGCGCCGCGCCGGAGCGGACTTCGCCGTCGTCGCCTTGTCGATCTTGCTCCACAGCCCGTCGAACCGTGCGTCGGAGACATCGTCGACCGCGAGCTCGAGGTGGCCGCGGACGAGCTCGCTCATCTGACCGAGCGCCTCGGCCTTGGTACGCGCGTCGGGATCGGACGCGAGTCGCGCTTCGAGGGCGGTGACGTCGCGGTCGTCGAGCTCGCCGTCAGCGTGCTGCATCAGATCGATGTCGTCGTTGGCCGCCATTACTGCGCGCTCCTCTTTCCCGTCGGGACAGCTGCCGCGGGCTCATCAGCACCGAGGTCGGCGAGCAGCTCCTTGGACGGGTTGTCGATCAAGTCGATGAGGCGCTTCTGCATGTTGCGACGCGCGTGAAACAGGCGGGACATGATGGTGCCCTTGGAGCAGTCCATCGCCTGCGCCATTTCCTCGTAGGACAACCCTTCGAGCTCGCGCATGACGAGCACGGCGCGATGGTTCTCGGAGAGCTCAGCGAGCGCGGCGTCGATGCGGGCGCGGATCTCCTTGTCCATCAGCGCCCGCCCCGGGCTGCCACCGAGCAGCTTGGGGAGCAACGAGTCCTCGCCGCCGTCCTCGATCTTGGACTCGTCGAGCTCGACGGGCTTGGCCCGGCGATGCTTGCGGAGGTGGTCGATGGAGAGGTTCATGACGATTCTGTAGAGCCAGGTGTAGAAGCTGGAGTTGCCTTCGAACTTGTCTAGGTACCTGTGAGCCTTGATGAAAGCGTCCTGGACGACGTCCAGCGCGTCCTCTTGATGCCGCACCACACCGAACGCGAGGGCGTAGGCCCGACGGTGGTACCGCTCGAACAGCGTACGGAACGCCTCGCGATCCCCGCGCCGGGCAGCGTCGACCAGCTCTTGGTCGTCAAGATCGGCTCCATGCGTCCTGGTGGACGGACGGGGAGCGTCTCTATTCACCTTTTCAGGCACCTTCGCCACGAGAGGTTTTGTTTATAGCTCATGTACTTGGCGGCGTGTCGAAGGCGCGTCGTCGCGCTACTCTCCAACCGCGATCAGAACGTGGCGACTGCAGCGAACACCGAGGGGCCGGAGACGGTGAGAGGGTTTCTGGCGAGGGTTCGCGGCGTCCTCTATCGCCATGAAGCCGTGCGTGCGGCGATGTGGGCAATCGCGATCTGCGGTGGTGTCGCGCTCGTCGTTCCGCTGCTCGGGCACGCTGTCGCAGATAGCCGTCCCAGTGCACTGACGGTCCTTTCTGTCGGCGCCGTTGTCGCGCTGACGGTCGTGATCACGGCGATCATCACGGGCATCGTCGCGCCCCGCCGCCGCTACGGCGAGGACACGGAGCTCGCGCGCTGGGTCGGCACACGCAAGCGCGACGTCGCGAGCGATCTGCTCTCCGCCGTCGAGCTGAACCAAGCGAAGACCAAGGTCGGCGCGCCATCCAAAGATCTTGTCGCTGCACTGATCGAGCAGATCGAGGCGCGCATCGCCAAGATCGAACCGCGCACGCTGCTGCCCGCGGACGAGATGCCGCGCGCGCGGCGCTGGTTGATTCTCGCGTTCGTTGCACATGGGCTCGCCCTCGGGTTCATGCCGCACGTGATCGCGGCGGGCTGGAGATCGCTCGTGCACGCGCCGCCCTCCCCCTACGACGGCGCGACGCTCTCGTCGGTCCCACTCGTCGGTGATCTCGAAGCGACGCTGACGTTCCCGGCGTACGCGAAGCGCGCCCCGCTGCCGTTGCCGAGCTCGTCGGGTGACTTCCGTGGCCTGCCCGGAACGACAGTGGACGTGCGCGCGAAGGTCTTGATCCCCGCGTCGGAGGTCGAGCTCATCGTCGAAGGTCAGATCGCACCGATCGTCGCCAAGCTCGACAAGGATCAGATCACCGCGACGCTGTTCATCGACAAGAGCACCACGTATCGGTTCGTCGTGCGCTCGCCGACCGGTGGTCGCATGATCGAGACCACGCCCCGCGCGATCGAAGCGGAGCCGGATCAAACGCCGGCCGTGCAGCTGCTCGCTCCGGCCGAGACGCTCGACGTCACCAACCTGCGCCGCGTCGAGCTCGCGTACACGATCGAGGATGACTACGGCGTCGTCTCCGCCGAGCTGGTGTGGGAGTCCGGCAAGGATCACGGCAAGAAGCCGATCCAGTTCGAGCAGGGCGCACGCACATCGGGAAAGATCCTGTGGGACATCGCCGAGATTTCGGTGCCGAGCGGTGGCGAGGTTCGCTACTGGCTCGAGGCAAAGGACAACGACAACATCCGCGGGCCGAA
Source organism: Kofleriaceae bacterium (assembly GCA_036499725.1). GTDB lineage: Bacteria > Myxococcota_A > Polyangia > Haliangiales > Haliangiaceae > JABFXX01. The sequence goes on along the minus strand of DASYDE010000021.1, from coordinate 29,985 downwards.
CATCGGCAAGTCCAAGGAGCTGCGCCTCAAGGTCATCTCGCCGCGCGAGCGCCACGAGGAGACGCTCGGTCGCCACGCCGAGCTCGCCGAGAAGGTCATCCGCAATCTCGGTCAGCGCCTCGCGATGCCATCCGACGACACGCAGAAGGAAGCCGTGCGCGCGGAGGTCGTGCAGAAGCTGCGCGAAGCGATCGTCGAGCTGGGGTCGCTCGTCGCCGCGTACGACAAGGATCCGCATGCGTCGGATGCGATGCGCAAGAGCCTCGCGGCCATGCGCGACCGCCTCGACAAGGCGGCGACCAAAGAGCACGCGCTCATGCCGACCAAGACCGGCGTGAAGATGCTGCCCAATCGGTTCAGCCTGTTGGATCCGCCGATGATCCGCGAGCTCGAGGACGACACCATCGCGCTCGCTGACTGGCTGGATCGCGAGCGCGTCGAGGGCATGCTCGACATCAGCGACGAGATCGCGGCGCATCAGAAGCGGCTGCAGGAGCTGATGCAGCAGTACGCGAAGACCAAGGATCCGCGCCTCCTCGACGAGATCGAGCGCGAGATGAAGGCGCTCGACCGCGAGTTCGCCGAGCTCGACAAGCACCGCCAAGGGATGCCGGAGGACGTGCTCGACCAGTACGTGCATCGCGACGCGATGGAGGCACAGCAGGGTCAGAACTGCATGGAGGACGTCCGCAAGCTCGTCCACGCGGGGCAGATCGATCAGGCGAATGCGAAGTTGGCGCAGTGCCGCGCGATGCACGACAAGGCGTCGCAGTCGCTCGAGGGCTCGCTCTCGGATCTGCGCGGCGACAAGTTCAATGACGAGCAGAAGAAGCTCGATGAAGTGCTCGGCGAGCTCGCCGACGTGAAGAAGGACCAAGAGGACATCGCCGCCGACGCGAACAAGATGTTCGAGCAGTACGCGGAGAAGGCGGACGAGCTCGCAAAGGAGCATCGCCGCGAAGCGAGCAAGAAGGTCAGCGCGCTCGTCGACAAGCTGCGCAACCGCATCAACTCGATCAACCAGCAGGGCCTCACTCCGTTCGCGAAAGAGGAGATGGACATCGTCCAGCGCCGGCTCGACGACGTGGAGAAGATGGTCGCCGACGGTGATCTCGCCGAAGGCCTCGGCATGGCGCGCCAGGCGCAAAGCTCACTCGACACGATCGCCGAAGAGCTCGAGGCGGCGGTCAACGACGATCCCAAGTCCAAGTGGGCCGACGCGACGCAAGATGCACTCGATGGTGTGAACAAGTCGCAGCCGATCGCGAAGGAGCTGATCAAGGAGCTGCAGTCGCTCGCGCCAAAACCCGAGGACATCATGTCGCCGGACGACATGCGCGCGATGGATCGCTTGCGTCGCCGTCAGACGATGAACAAGGCGCGCACGCAGAAGCTCGCCGACCGCACCAAGCAGCTCGGTGGTGACCTGCCCGGTGATGCCGCCGAGACGATCACCAAGCAACTCGGCAACTCGACCGAGCACATGGGCAACTCCGAGGAACGCATGAAGTCGCGGGATCCGTCGGGCGCGCGCGAGGAAGCACGCTCGGCAGCGGACGCGCTCGGCAAGGCGCAGGACCGGGCCAAGAGCGCCGCTCGCCAGGCGCAACAGGGCGCGATCAACGACGAGCCGATCAAGATCCCGGGTGCCGACGAGTACAAGGCACCGGAAGAGTTCCGCCAGGAGCTGCTCGATGCGATGAAGAAGGGCGGCAAGGTCGACGGCTTCGAAGAGCAGAACCGCCGCTACTACGAGGAGCTCGCCAAGTGAGACCGAGCGCCCATCGTACGCGGCTAGGACGCAGTGGTTTCACTGGGATTGCACCAACCCCAGAGCCACGAAGGACGAAGTCACGAAGGACTTTGGAGTTGGAAACCAACGGATTGGTGTCCCCGAAAAGGTCTTCGTGCCTTCGTGTCTTCGTGGCTCTTCCGCCAGTCGGTGGCAAGGAGCTCGCGAAATGAAGCGTGCCATTCTCCTCGCCGCTCTGGCCTTCGGCGTGACCGCCACCGCGGCCCCTGCCCCCAAGGGTCGCGATCGCACCGTCACGGGCGACGTGATCAAAGCGGCACGCTTTCTCCAGACGGCGCGTCTCGACGAAGCCAAGACGCTCCTCGCGGATCTAGAGAAGCGCGCGGGCGACACGCAGGACGTGAAGTGGCTGCACGCCGAGCTCGCATTCCAGACCGGCGACTACGCGGGCGCGATCAAAGTGCTCGAAAAGATTCCTGACGACGCGGTCGAGGGGCTCGTCGGCCAAACGCGCAAGCTCGCGACGCAGACGCTCTCTGTCACGGAGAACTTCGTCGAGAAGAGATCGCCCAAGGGACACTTCATCATTCGCTACGCGCCCGGCCCCGACGGGACGATCGCGGAGCTTGCAGGAGAAGTGCTCGACAGCGCGTGGGATGCGATCGGCGATGACCTCGGCTTGAAACCTGCCGACCCCATTCGCATCGAGCTCGTCGGCGCACCGGCGGACCTCGCAAAGATGTCGCCGCTCACGGAGAGCGAGATCGAGACGACGGGGACGATCGCGCTGTCCAAGTACAACAAGCTGATGGTCGTGTCGCCGCGCGCGACGATGTTCGGCTATCCGTGGATGGACACGCTCGCGCACGAGTACACGCACCTCGTCGTCGCGCGCATCTCGCAGGACACCGTGCCCGTGTGGCTCCAGGAAGGCATCGCGCGCTTCGAGCAGACGCGGTGGCGCCGTCCGCCCGAGGTCGTGCTTGGAGCGGCGGAGCAGTCGCTACTCGCGGCCGGTCTCAAGAAAGGTCGACTGATCAGCTTCGAAGAGATGCACCCGTCGATGGCGAAGCTGCCGAGCCAGGAAGCCGCGCAGCTCGCGTACGCCGAGGTCTACACGCTCGTCGGTTGGATGCAGAAGAAGATCGGATTTGCCGGAATCCAGACGGCGCTCGCGGCGCAGAAGGACGGCAAGAGTGCGCGGCGTGCAGTGAGTGAGGCGCTCGGCATGGCGTGGCCGGCGATCGAGAAGGAGTGGCACGCCCAGCTCAAGGTCCCGGGAGCGACGCCTGGCCGCACCGGCAAGCTGATCAAGTTCGGCAAGGGCGGCGTCGACTCGGAGAACGTCGGAATCGAGACGGTCGCGGCCCGCGCCAGGAAGCACGCGCGACTCGGCGGCATGCTGCGCGCCCGCGGAATGCTCGAGGCGGCGGTCGTCGAGTACGAAAAGGCGCTGGCAGCGGCCGGCGGCCAGGACGCGTTCGTCGCCGACAAGCTGGGCCGGACCCTCGTCGAGCTGGGCCGGTACGAGCGGGCGATCGAGCTCGTCACGCCGCTCGTCGCGACCGATGACCACGACGCAGTGGCGGCTGTAACCCTGGGCATGGCCAGGTCGTCTCGGCATGACTGGCCCGAAGCCATCGCCGCCTATGAAGCTGCTTTACGCGTAAGTCCCTTTGACCCAACCACCCGCTGTGGCCTTGCAGAGGCGTATACAGAGACCAACGACCCACGCGCCGCCCGCGAGCACGCTGCTTGCGACGAGCTCAAGAGATGACCCGTCCTTCCCAACAGATTCCCGTTAGCTCGCTCGTGGACCCCGAGCAGATGCCGCTCGCCGAAGAGGTGACGACGGTCAATCAGCGCCCTGAAGCCAAGACGGATCCGGTCGGTGCGCCCGTGTTCGTCGCGACGACGAACGGCACCGCCAATGGCGTCAAAGACGAAGCGGCGCCGTTGCCCAAGAACGATCTGGATGCGGTCAAGGAGCTCGCCGAAGCGCACGCGCAGATCCTGGGAGAGATCGAGAAGCGCATCATCGGTCAGCGCCGCGTCGTCGAGCAGCTCCTCGTGGCTCTCTTCGCGCGCGGTCACACGCTGTTTGTCGGCGTGCCCGGTCTCGCCAAGACGCTGCTCATCTCGACGCTCGCCGAGACGCTGAACCTGTCGTTCCAACGCATCCAGTTCACGCCCGACCTCATGCCGTCGGACATCACGGGCACGGAAGTCCTCGAGGAAGATCACACGACGGGCCGCCGCGTGTTCCGCTTCATCAAGGGCCCCGTGTTCGCGAACCTCGTCCTCGCCGACGAGATCAACCGCACGCCGCCCAAGACGCAGGCCGCTCTGCTGCAGTCGATGCAGGAGTACAAGGTCACCGCTGGCGGTCACACGCACGACCTGCCCCTGCCGTTCCTCGTCTTCGCGACGCAGAACCCGATCGAGCAAGAGGGCACGTACCCGCTGCCCGAGGCGCAGCTCGATCGCTTCATGTTCCAGGTCGATGTCGACTATCCGAGCGAGGACGAAGAGGAAGAGATCGTTCGCCAGCAGACGAGCGACCACCGCCCCGAGCTCAAGCGCGTGCTCTCGCCGCAGCGGATCCTCCAGCTCCAAGAGCTCGTGCGCCGCGTTCCCGTCGCTGATCACGTCGTGAAGTACGCGGTGGCGCTCGCACGCGCGACGCGTCCCACGTCACCCAACGCACCCGCGTTCGTGCGCGACAGCGTGTCGTGGGGTGCCGGTCCGCGCGCCTCGCAGTTCCTCATCCTCGCCGCCAAGGCGCGCGCGATCCTCGACGGTCGCTTCGCCGTCTCCACCGAGGACGTCGCGGCGCTCGCCCGTCCGACGCTGCAGCACCGCTTGATCCTGAACTACCGCGCTGAAGCCGAAGGCCTCCGCGCCGGTGACATCGTCGAGCGCTTGCTCGCGGCCGTTGCGCCGTAACAATGCCGACGCTCCCGGAGCGGATCGATCCAGCGCAGCTCGCGCGGCTCGGTAGCCTGCCCATCAAGGCGCGTGTGATCGTCGAGGGCGCGCTGTCGGGTCTCCATCGCGCGTCCCTGCACGGATCGTCTGTCGAGTTCGCCGAGCACAAGGAGTACTCGCCCGGTGACGAGCTGCGCCACGTCGACTGGAAGGCGTACGCCAAGGTCGACCGTTACTACGTGAAGAAGTTCGAGCAGGAATCGCAGCTCACGGTCTACCTCGTGCTCGATGCGTCCAACTCGATGCGCTTCGCCGGCGGCGGCATTCCAAAGCTCGAGTACGCCGGTCTCGCGCTCGCCGCGGTCGCGTATCTCGCGATCCAGCAGCAGGACAAAGTCGGCCTCGTCGCGAGCGGTGACAAAGCGATCGAGACCGTCGTGCCGCCGCGCGGCCGCACGAACCACCTGCACGATCTACTGAACGTCCTCGACACGCTGATGAAGCGCGGTGGTGCGGGTGACGAGTCGCCTGCCGTCGCGCTGCAGCGCATCGCGGAGATCTCGCGCCGGCGAAAGTCGTTGATCATCCTCGCGTCGGATCTGTTCGATCCCGAGGACAAGACACTCGCGGTCCTCGCGCAGCTGCGTGCGCAGCGCCACGACGTCAGCGTGCTGCACATCCTCGATCCGCACGAGACGCAGTTCCCCTATGACGGCCTGACGCAGTTCGAGGCGCTCGAGTCGTCGGCGAAGATGCTCGTCAACCCCGCCGCCATCAAGCGCGAGTACCTCGAGCGCATGGACGCGTTCCTGATCAAAGCGCGCGCGTCGTGCACGGCCGCCGGCATCGACTATCACTTCGCGACGACGGACCGCCCGTTGGAGCAGACGTTGCTCGAGCTCGTGATCGCGCGCTCGCGCCTCGGTCCGGGAAGGCGCGCGGTGTAATGGGGTTTCTCGCGCCGCTCATGCTCGCGGGTCTCGTCGCGCTCGGCGTGCCCGTCGCGATCCACTTGATCGGTCGGTCGCGCGCGCGCCGCGTGTCGTTCGCTGCGCTCGACTTTCTGCTGGCGACCAAGCGCCGCACGGCTCGCCGCCTCGCGTTGAAGGAGCGCATGCTGCTCTTCCTGCGCGTCCTCGCGTGCATGGCGATCGTGCTCGCGCTCGCCAAGCCGTTCACGTCGTGCTCGCGCAAAGGCCCTCAGGTCACGCGCGGTGCGCAGGCAGCCGTCCTCGTCATCGATGACTCGTTCGCGGCTGGCTATCTCGTCGACGGCAAGCCGTGGCTGACGAAAGCCACGACGGAAGCGCGCAAGATCCTCCAGCAGCTCGGCCCGCTGGCAGAGGTCGCGATCGTCCGCTCCGCGGAGGGCTCCGATCAGCCGACCGAGCTCACGCGCGACCACCTGCGCCTTCGCGATCAGTTGATCGCGCTCGAACCTACGTCGCGCCCCGCCGACACCACGCGCGCACTCGGTCGTGCTGCGCAGCTCCTCGGAGCATCGAGCCACGCGAGAAAGACCGTCTATCTCCTCTCGCTCGCCGCGCGCACCGGCATGCATCCCGAGGAGTCACCGTGGGGCAAGGACGGCCCCGTGCTCGTCACGATCCCGCTGCGCGCGGATGCAGAGATGCCGAACATGGCGGTCTCCAACCTGCGTGTCGAGCCCGATCCCGGCAACGGATCGCGCAGCGTCGCGTTCATCGCAGAGGTCGCGAACTTCTCGGCTACGCCCGTGAAGACCGAGCTCGCGGTGTCCATTGCCGACCGGGTCGTCGCACGTGGCGACCTCACGATCCCGCCCAACGGTCACGCCACCAAGCGCTTCCTCGCCACGCTCCCCACAGGTGCACGCGCGGCGGATGCGAGCGTCGCGATCACGGGGGATGCCCTCCCGGTCGACGATCGCCGCTTCGTACGCGCGACGCTGCGCGATCAAGTCCGCGTCCTGCTCGTCGATGGTGATCCGCGCACGGTTCGTCGCGACGACGAGCTGTTCTACGTCGAGGCTGCGCTGCGCCCCGGCGATCGCGAGGACTCCGACATCCAGATCCGCGCGATCACGTCCGACGAGCTCGGCGGCATCGATCCCAAAGCCAAGGGTACGGCGGGCGCGATCGACCTCGCCGACTTCGACGTCATCGTGCTCGCGAACGTCCCTGCCCTGCCGCCCGAGCGCGTCGATGCGATCGCAGCGTGGGTGCGCAACGGAGGCGGCATCTTCGTCGCGTCGGGCGACAAGGTCGATCCGGCGGCCTACGACCGCACGATGCTGCCGCTCCTCCCGCAGTCGCTCCGCGATCCCGTCGACACGACAGCGGGCGCCGCGCCTGACGATCGCGATAGCCGCGCGCTGCACCTCATCAAGTGGGAAGCGGATCACCCGATCTTCTCCTCTTTCGGCAAGGACGCGCCCGCGCTCACTGAAGCTCGCTTCTTCAAGGTCTCGCTGCTCGGCCCGACCACACAGACGTCGGATCGTAAAGTGCTCGTGCGCTTCACGAACGGCGCAGCCGCGCTCGTCGAGGGTTCCATCGGCTCGGGTCGCACGCTGCTGTTCGCATCGACGCTCGATCGCGACTGGAACGATCTTCCGCTCCACGGCGGCTTCCTCCCGCTCCTGCAATCCGCGATGCGCCACCTCGCGCGCAAGCACGCATCGTTCGGCGAGGCAGATCACGCCGTCGGCTCGTCGGTCGTGTTGCCGTCGGGTGATCTCAAGAAGCTCGAGGTGCGCGGCCCCAACAACCTCGGCGCCGTGTTCGAAGGCGAGCGCCTCGTCGGTCGCTCCTCCGTTCGCTACACGCGCACGGATCGCCCCGGCATCTACCGCGTCGTCGGCACCGATCAGACGGGCACGACGCAAGCGCGCGACGAGCTCGCGTTCGCGGTCAACATCGACCCGCGCGGCTCCGATCTCACGCCGGCCGCGGCGACGGACCTGCCAGTCTCCGGCGCTGGTTCTGAAGCGTCGCCCGCCGACGACGAGCGTCGTATCGAGCTCTGGCACGCGCTCGCGGCCGGCCTGCTGCTCCTCCTCCTCGTCGAGGGAATCCTCGTCCAGAAGTAGGCCGGTGCTACCCCGGACCGTCGACGGCTTCGACCAGATACTCGCCGAGGGTGTTCTTCAAGATCTCCGACGAGCCGCCCGCGATCTCGTAGGTCTTCGCGTCGCGCAGATACCGGCCAAATGGAGCCGTCTCCAGGCACCCGCGCACGCCGCAGATCTGGATCGCCTGCAGCGATGCCTCGACGGCCGTCTTGGTCGCGATCAACTTCGCGGAGGACGACCAGCGCTGGATGTCGAGCAGGCCGCGCTTGCGCTCCGGTGACTCGCGCGGCAACGCATGCGTGTGGCCCGCGGCATCGAGGCGCGCGGCCGCTTCGTACGTGAGCAAGCGCGCGGAGTCGATCTTCGCCAGCAACTCGGCGAGGTACCATTGGATGCCCTGCAGCTCGATGACGTACTGGCCAAACACCGAGCGCTTGTCAGCAAACTGAAGTGCTCCCGAGAACGCCGCACGCGCGATTCCGCACCCGATCGCGGCGGCGAGAACGCGCGAGTGATCGAGCGTGGTGGCTGCGGCGCGGATCCCTTTGCCCTCTTCGCCGACGATATGGTCGAGCGGCAACCTCGCCCCGTCGAGAATGAGATCAACATGCGGTCCGTTACGCAGGCCGATCGTGCGCGTCGACGGCGGTGCTTCCAGTCGCGCGCCCGGCGTGTCCGCAGGAACGGCGAAGCACGTCACGCCCTTCTCCGTCTCCGCGAGGATCACGAACAGCTCCGCGGCAGACGCGCTCGTGACGAACGCCTTCTTGCCGTCGAGGATCCAGTGATCGCCGTCGCGGCGCGCCTTCGTATCGAGGTTCTTCACGTCGCTCCCGCCGCGCGCCTCGGTCATCGCGAACGAGCACAACAGGCCCCGCGCGATCTGCGGCAGGTACTTCGCTTGTAGCGCGTCGCTCCCGAACAGATGGATCGTCTCGCCCGCCTGAAAGATCGTGATGAGCGATGTCGCGGTCGCCGCGCTCGCCGCCGCGACCTCCTCGAAGATCGCGACGAGCTCCGCGAACGGACGCCCGCCGCCTCCGTGCACCTTTGGAAACGTCGCTCCGGTGAAGCCCGCCCGTGCGAGCGCGCGCACGATGTCCTTGGGATAGAAGTCCTCGCGATCGATGCGGTCGGCGTCGGGCGCGACGACGCGTTCCACCGTGTCGGCCACGTCCTTCGCGAACGCAGCATCGACGCGCGGCTGCCAGACATCGAACTCCATGGCGTGAGCCTACGATGCAACCGCAGCGCGGATCGGCTGTCTGGGCATCATGCAGAGGGCTCTCACGATCGTCGTGCTAGCTGCATGCACGCACCATGCGCCGCCGCCCGTGGAGGCCGCACCTGCGGCATGCGGACACGGCCATGGCGACTATTCTTTCGAGGACGATCCGATCCAGGGCGAGCTCGTTCCCGGTACGCCACCGCAGAAGCCGGACGATGCGTTCGATGCGGTCGCGTTCCTCGATGGGTGCTTCGGCACCTGGCACATCGATGCGGGCTGGGATGTGTGCTTCTCCCGAACCGAGGATGGGCTGGTCGGCATCGACACGTTTCACAGCGTCTACGACCCGACCTTCGGCGAGCACGGAGCATTGCTGATCACCGATCTCGGCGGCGTGCTGCACGTGGAGAGCAGCGACTCGGAGCTCGGCGATCATCTCTCCGCGGATGCGGTTCGTATCGCCCCGCGCGAGATCGCGTTCGGTACCGACGGTAACGAGGAGCTCGCTCTGAGGCGTCCCGATGACCAGGGATCGCTCTTCGCGACGGTCGCAAGTGGGCACACGATCGAACTGAAGCCCAAGCGTCGCTGACGCAGCGCGCGGTCGTCAGAGGGGCGCGGTAGAACTCGCGGATGGGCTTTGGTCGTAATCCGCATGTAGCAAAGGCAGAGGCAGCCGAGCTCAAGGCTCAAACGGCACGGGATGCGTCGTTCGCCGAGCAAGCGTGGCGCGAGGCCGGTCGGCTCTGGGAGCGAGCGGCCGCGCGCGAGACCGATTCCAAGCGCCGCACGCTGTACGAGGCGAACGCGGAGAAGGCTCGCGCGACCGCCGACGCGCCCCTCGAGACGTCGGTCGAAGGGTCGGACGGCACAGCCGCCGAAGCGCCCGACACCGATCCGGACGCGAACTAAGCGCCTCGCGATCGCGCGACCGGTGCGCCTGACTACAGATCCGACGCGAACTCGATCATCGCGAACGCCTCGCCCGTCGCAGGAGTGGTGGTGCGCGCCTCGAGGGTCGCGGTGAAGCGGCCGGTCATGTAGAGCCAGTAGGGGTCGCCGTCTTGCATGGTCACGGAGCCGACGTCGTCGACCTCGAGACGAAACGTGCCAGTGTCGTTGGCGGCACCGGCCGAGTGCGTCGTCTCCCAGACCGGCTGGTCGGTGCCCTCGGGGTGATCCGGCGCGAGCTGGAGCGCCGCGTCGGGGATGTTCGTCGGGTCATACGCGATCGGCTCGAACATCGCATCGGTGCGGAGCACCAGCTCCACGTCGAGGTATGCGATCGGCGACGCGTCGATACCAACCTTGAGCTTGCCGTCGGTGAATCCGACCAACGCGACGCACTGCCAATTGTCGCTCACCGCGCCGCTCATCGTGATGTCGCAGCTCAGATGCGGCGATCCGCTTCCACCACCACCACCGCCACCGCACGCCGCGAGGCCAGTCACACCGACGAGCCCGATCCCGATCATCCACGAAGCCACTGTACCCATCCGAGGAGCCTACCAGCTTGTCGGGGCTGAAGCCGACCGACCAATGCTAGCTTCGGAGGCGCGCCGCGAGCGCTGCGTGATCGGCGTGACCGATCGCCTCGCGGCCGCGCGCCGGATGCGCCTTCGTGAAGTCCGCGTGCGCCTTCTTCATCGCGCGAACGCGCCGAGCGGCCGCGCCGACGAGTGCGCGGAATTCGCTGTCGCGCTCGCACTCCTTTGCGAGAGCCATCTCGGCGAGATCTTGGTGCGCTTCCTCTTTGCACAACAGGAGGACATCGCAGCCCGCGCGGATCGCACCGATCGCGGCCACGTCGGCGCCCATGGTCGCTGCGATCGCCTTCATGTCGAGATCGTCGGACACGATCACGCCCTGATAGCCGAGCCGCTCGCGCAGCAGGCCCGTGACGACCTTGTGCGAGAGCGTCGCCGGCACGGACGCATCGATCGCCGCGAACACGACGTGCGCCGTCATGATCATCGGGATCGGGCCGGGCGCCGCTGCGACCGCCTGCGCGTCGGCGGCGAGGCGGAACGGATGCAGCTCGGTCTTCTCGAGACGCTCCCACGCGTGATCGATGCGCGGGAGCTCGAGGTGTGAGTCCGTCGACGTATCGCCGTGCCCGGGGAAGTGCTTGCCGCAACCGAGCACACCCGCTGCGGCGAGTCCGGCCGCAAACGAGAGCGCGCGGCGGGCGGCAGCATCGGCCTCGGTGCCGAACGCGCGGTCTCCGATGATCGGATTCGCGGCGTTCGTATGCACGTCGAGGATCGGTGCGAAGTCGATATCGAACCCGAGCGCGCGAACCTCGTCGCCGAGCGCGCGTCCGACCTTGGCCGCGATGTCGAGCGCATCACCACCGAGTGCGTCGTGGCGCATCATCGGAGGCCAGTGCGTGGCGGGTGCGCGCACGCGTTGCACGACGCCACCCTCGTGATCGACAGCGACGAGGGCCGGTGTCCCGTCGGGCGCCGCGCGATGCAGATCGCGATTCAGCGCGATGATCGCGTCGATGTCGGTGACTCCGTCCGTGACGACGAGGTTCCGCTTGAACACGATCGTCGCGCCGACCTCACCCGCTTCGAGCTTCTTGCGTAGGCGCGCGTCGACGGTGGGACCGGGAAAGCCGAACCAGAGGAGCTGACCAATGTCGTCGCGCACGAGGCGACGTTACCGCATCACATCTGCGAGCAGAGCATCGCGGCGTCGCCGTTGGCCGGGCGATCGCATACGGGTGCCGCGTTGGCGTCGAGGGTGATGTTGACGGCGTAGACCACCGTCGCGTTGACGCTCGCGGAGTTGACGACGAGCAGCACGCGACCGAGATAGGTGGGAGATGGCCGCATATAGGTCTGCGTGTTGTCCTTCACCCGGAGGTAGATCTTTCCCGACGTCGCGACACCCTGCGCGTCATAGTTACCGCCCTGCGAGGACGCGATGTCGGCCTCGAGGTCGCCGAAGATCGGGCCGACCTCGACAGGGCAGCTTCCCGTGCAGACGGTGAGCGGCGCGACCGCGGCGGAGCACGACTCGATCTCTATCGAGCTCCCGCTCTCGGCCGTCGAGCTCAGCTTGCACGTCGCGCCGTGGATCGGCGTCACGTTGGTGCACATCGGCGGTAGCACACAGCCCTGCGTGCCACCCAGTTGTCGCGGCGTCGTCCCGTCACCCTCCGAACACAGGGCGAGGCCCGTCATCGTCGTGCCGTTGGGGTTTGCGTCCGTGGCACACGCCTGGGCCGCCGGGTACACGCACGGCACGATGACGTAGCCGTTCCCGTCGCACGCCGAATCGATTCCGTCACACGCCTCCGTGGCGCCGGGGTGCGTAGTCGCGTCGAGGTCATCGCAATCCGGCTCGGAGCCATCGGCAGCGATGCCGTCGCAGTCGATATCGAACGGCTGTTCGCTCGCGTCCGTCGTGCCCGACTTCGGGAGCAGGAGACGCCGCTGCTTCTCGCCGGGCGAGGTCCACACGACGCCGCTGATCACGTCGCCATCATCCGATCCCTTGCAGTAGTGCGCATCGCCGGTCACGACCGGGTCGGTGCTCGCTGTCGCGCTCGGCACGAGCGGCCGCACGTTCATCGTGTAGAACGACGGCTGTTCGCTGCGCACGGGCATCTTGAACAGCGCGCCGGTCGCGTCCTCGACGGTGCCGATGGCCGTGATCTGGCCGTCGGGTCCGTGGACCAGCACGATCGGCACGAACAGCTCGTCAGGCGCGACCGAATCGTCGGGCTCGATCTTCACGGTGAAGCCATCGATCGTCGTCGTCGCGACCATGCCGCCCGTCGCGCGCTGCCGGTAGTAGTCGACGGGCGAGTCCATCGACACCTTCGGATCGAGCCGCTGCTGCACGTCGAGCGCGATCTTCGCGTCGTCTGCGCTCGCGAGCACGATCTCGACATTCGCGCTGTCGAAGTGCGCTGTCGCGGTGAGATCGAGGAAGACACCGCCGTTGTCGCTACCGCAGCCCGCGACGAGCGCGATCCCCACCAGCAGCGCTGACTTCATCCCGACCATGATGTGCAACTGGCGCTCCCAGGCGCAACTCCTCGTCCACGCTCGATCACGCTTCACCGAGGTCAGGCATGCGCGCCCCTCTACGCCAACGGTGTTGGCGCGCCGATGTAGGTGAACGTCAGCGAGGAAACGACTCGGACTCGCCGACGAGCTCGAGTCGCGTGAACGTCGTCTTCGCCGAGTACACGACGATCGTCCGCACCGTCGGGAAGCGAAGCGCGAGCACGACCTCCTTGCGCCCGTCTCCGTCCAGGTCGAGCACGCCGAGCACGTCGAGCGTGACTGTCGCCTTCGGATCGGTGGTCTTGCCGGGCTCGGCAGGTCGCGTGAGCTTGACGTCGTAGAGCGTGAACGACGGCGTGCACTGCGTTCCGACCGCGGGCGATGCGAGCCACTCCTGCGCGGGACCGCGAATCACATCGAGCACACCCGCGAGCGGGAACACTTCCGCTGCGCCATCGCCGTCGATGTCGATCGCGAGCGAGTCGCTCATCAAGCACGCACCCGCCGTCACGAAGCGCGGCGTCTCCACCGCATCGTCAGGACGCGAGAGCTCGCCGAGAGCGAGACCGCAGCCGAGCATCGCCGCTGCGCACCCCGCGGTCTCCGCGCGCGTCGTCGTCGCGGTCGTCGTCGCCGATGTCGCGCCGGCATCCGCGGTACACGGCGACGCACCGGTATACGTGCCGACTCCCACCGACGTCTTCATGCCGACGTCCGCGACGCCGACCGTATCGAACACGCCGGCGCTCTTGCCGTCCGTGCCGAGCACGTTGAACCGCGGCACGCGACCGCGCTCGATCAGCGCCGCAACTTGATCGCTCTCGTCGATCCAGTCGAGCTGCTTCATCATCAGCGGCGCGACGGCCGGTCGCCCCGCCGCTCCTTGCGGGCACAGCTCGCCGACGACGACCTGACGACCGGTCGCTTGTGGCTTTCCCGCCGTGCTCGGTGCGTACTGCCCGGGCGGGGCCGGCTCGGCAGGTGGTTCGGGGGGCCTGACGGTGGGACCGCAGGCGATCAGCAGACTCGTGGCACCCAACAACGTGCGCCAGGCAACGCGCCACGTCCGAGGGCAGTCAGTAGGCATTCCAGGAACCATAACCCTACGAATCTAGACGCGTGAAGGCCGGTACTTCGTTGCCCAGCGCGTTGACCCCGTGGGAATGCCCTGTCTATAGTCCGCCGCCTACCAGCGCCTTCGATGCCTAATTCATTCGTGATTTCCATGCCTTCCAAAGCCAACCGAATCTCTCTGGGCATCGCTGCACTCCTGCTGACGACCACTGCCGCGCAGGCGCAGATGGCGCCGGGTGGCATGGGCGGCGGCATGGGCGGCCCCGCGACGCCCGCGGGCGAAGAGAAAAAAGAGGGCGTGGCAGAGGCTGCGCCCAAGACGCCCGGCCTGCTCCCGACGACGCCCGCGCTCCCGGCGCCCAAGGGTCGCCGGAAAAAGTGGAAGCTCGTCGACATTGACGGCTACTTCCGCGCGCGCACCGACTGGTTCAAGAACTTCAACCTCGGCTTCCTCGATCGCGCGCAGGACGGCAGCAGCCTCGGTGGCGCGCCGTTCCCTCGCGCGCTCGGCTGCACCAGCCCGGCGATCGGCGCGTCGTGCAACAACCTGTCGTCGGCGAACATGCGCCTGCGCCTCGAGCCGACGATCAACCTCGACGAAGGCACGAGCGTCCACGTCCAGGCCGACATCCTCGACAACGTGCTGTTCGGCTCCACGCCGACGGGCACGGACATCGGCGGCTACACCGCGACCAACCCGCCGCCGCTCGGCGCGTTCGGCTCGACGCAGATGTCGCCCATCGCTGGCCAGAACAGCGACCGCGACTCGATCGCCATCAAGCGCGCATGGGCCGAGGTCGCCGTTCCGCTCGGTATCCTCAAGGTCGGCCGCATGCCGAACCACTGGGGCCTTGGCATCAACCACAACGGTGGCGGCAAGGACGAGGTCAACGGGACGTACGATCTCGACGCCGACTATGGCGACACCGTCGATCGCGTCAGCTTCAGCGCGCAGATTCCGGGCACCCCGCTCCGCGCGATGCTCGCGTCCGACTGGAACTCGACGGCCCTGACGTCGAACCAGACGATCTTCAACAAGGGCCACGAAGGCCACCCGTTCGATCTCGACGACAAGGACGACCAGGACGGCTGGGTCGGCGTCATCTCCAAGATGGACACGCCGCAGGAGTTCAAGGACACCGTCGACCGCGGCGAGACCGCGCTCAACTACGGCGTGTACTTCGAGTACAAGACGCAGTCCTGGGACTACAACCTCACCGACTTCACGCTCGGCGGCACGCCCGACACCGTCAACAGCTACGTCCCGCGCGGCCTCAAGACGTACACCCCGGACGTCTGGGGCAAGCTCGGCTACAAGGGCTTCCTCTTCGAGGGAGAAGTTGTCGCGGACCTCGGCCGGATCAGCCGGCTCGACGATTTCGGCAAGACCACGTCCGCTGACATCCGCAAGTACGGCGGCGTCGGTCGCATGACGTGGACCGGCCTGGAGAACAAGCTCCGCCTCGGCTTCGAGAGCGGCTTCGCCTCGGGTGATCAGTGGGACAACACCCCGCAGGGCAACACGAACATCGCGTACGCGAACCTGCTCGGCGTTTGCGCGACGGGCACCACCTGCCCGCCCGACCGCTCGCTGTCACAGTTCATCTTCGACCGCGACTACAAGGTCGACATGATCTTCTGGCGCCACCTCGTCGGCGCAGTCACGAACGCGGCGTACTTCAAGCCGTCGCTCGCGTACGATCTCACGCGCTCCATCGGCTTCAAGGTCGCGAACATCACGTCGCTCGCGCTCAAGCCCGTGGCGACGCCCGGCAACGAGCGCTGGTACGGCACGGAGTTCAACGCCGAGCTCGGCTACTCGTCGAACGGCTTCTCGGTCAGCGCTGCCTACGGCGTGTTCTTCCCGTTCGCGGCGAACTCGCACCCCGACGACCGCCTGTCGGCGAACCCGACGTTCAACTACGGCACCGACCCCGACACGAACGCTGCCAACGTTGGCGGCGGCTCGACCGCGCACACGATCCAGTTCCGCACGACACTCGCGTTCTAGGCCGCGCGACCCGTCTTGATGCCGCCTTAACGGCGCGCTCGGGCGGTCTTGATGCGCGAACGAGTAGTTCTTTACTCGGTGAGTCTGCGCGAGCGCATGTTCGGTCCCAAGAAGGACTTCCGCGACCCATCCATCTTTCATCACGTCTCGCTCATCGCGTTCTTCGCGTGGGTCGGCCTCGGCGCCGACGGTCTTTCGTCATCGGCCTACGGTCCCGAGGAGGCGTTCAAGTCGCTCGGTGAAGGCCATCGCTACATGGCGTTGTTCCTCGCCCTCGCCGTCGCGCTCACGGTCTTCATCATCTCGTATGGCTACAGCCGCATCATCGAGCAGTTCCCGCAGGGCGGTGGTGGCTACGTCGTCGCGTCCAAGCACCTCGGCCCCTATCCGGGCCTGGTGTCTGGAGCATCGCTGCTGGTCGACTACGTGCTCACGATCGCGGTCTCGGTCGCGTCCGCTGGTGATGCGGTCTTCAGCTTTTTGCCGGCGCACCTTCACCAGTACAAGCTGATCGCGGTCCTCGTCGTGCTCGGCGGGCTGACGCTCATGAACCTGCGCGGCGTGAAGGAATCGATCGTGATCCTGACGCCGATCTTTCTCGTCTTCTTGATCACCCATGCGATCGTGATCACCGGCGCGATCGGGACCAACCTCGGCGAGGCCGGCACGGTGGCGAGCGAGGTCACCACCCAGTTCGGTAGCGACATGGGGACGCTCGGGTTCGGCGCGCTCGCGCTGATCTTCCTGCGCGCGTTCGCACTCGGCGGCGGAACGTTCACCGGTATCGAAGCCGTCTCGAACGGCCTCGGCATCATGCGCGAGCCGCGCGTGCGGACCGGCAAGCGCACCATGGTGCTGATGGCGACGTCGCTCTCGCTCACGGCCGGCGGCATCCTGATCGCGTACCTGTTGCTCCACGTCGATCGCGTCGCCGGAGATCCCGCGCACGCGGGCCAGACGCTCAACGCCGTGCTCGCAGATCTATTCGCCGGGCATTGGACGATCGCCGGCATCCACGTCGGAAAGGGGTTCGTGATCCTGACGATGGTCTCTGAAGGCGCGCTGCTGATCGTCGCGGCACAGGCGGGCTTTGTCGACGGACCGCGCGTCATGTCGAACATGGCGCTCGATCAGTGGCTCCCGTCGCGGTTCGCGTCGCTCTCGGAGCAGCTCACGATGCACAACGGCGTCTACTTGATGGCCGCGGCGGCAGCGGCGGCGCTCGTGTACACCGGCGGCGATCTGCGCACGCTGGTCGTCATGTACTCGATCAACGTGTTCCTGACGTTCTCGCTATCGAACCTCGCGATGATGCGGCACTGGTGGAAGGTTCGCCGGCAAGAGCCGTGGCGCAAACAGATGGCGATCCACGGCATCGGTCTGGTCGTCTGCGCCGGTATCCTCACGGTCACCGCGATCGAGAAGTTCAGCGCCGGCGGTTGGGTCACGCTCGTGATCACGAGCCTCGTCATCGCCATGTGCCTGTGGGTGAAGGCGCACTATCGTCAAGTATCCAAGAAGCTCGTGCGGCTCTCGGAAGAGCTCTCGCTGGAGGCCATCCCGGCGGTCGCCCCGGCCCCACCTCCCCTCGATCCGACGAAGCCGACCGCCATCGTGCTAACCGGCTCGTTTGGTGGGCTCGGCATCCATACGCTCCTGTCGATCCCGCGCGTGTTCCCGAACCAGTTCGATCAGGTCGTGTTCGTGTCGGCAGGCGTCATCGACGCCGGGACGTTCAAGGGGGAACAGGAGATGGCGGCGCTGGACGCGCAGACGGTCGCCAGTCTAGAGAAGTACGTCGAGTTCGCGCACACGCGGATGGGATGGGCGGCGGATCACGACCATGCCCTCGGTACCGAGGCGGTCGCCGAGCTCGAGCGACTCTGCCGCGAGGTCCAGCTCCGGTACCCGCGCTCGGTGTTCTTCGCCGGCAAGCTCATCTTCCGAGAGGAATCGTGGTGGCAGAGCCTGCTGCACAACGAGACGGCGCACGCCGTTCAGCGGCGACTCGAGCTCGATGGACTCACGATGGTCGTTCTCCCGATTCGCGTCATGAGGTGATCCCGCCATGGTCCATCCCTACCGCACACCTGGACGCTTCGACGAGAACCCCCGCGACTCCACCGAGGTTGGTGACGAAGAACGTGTGCTCGCGTGGATGGCACTCGTGGTTGGTGGGCTCCGCGTCGCCGTCATGCTCGTGAGCCGCGAGCCGTTCGAGGCGGAGTCGACCATCGCGATCGTGATGGTCGCCGCCGGAATGCTGAGGCTGTTCGGTCCGCGGAGACGCTGAGCGCTGCTGAGCTAGAGCTCCCCGAGGGCCGCGGCCAAGCGATCGATCGACACCAGTTCGATCCCGTAGTGCCCGCCCTGATTCGCGAGCTGCGCGTAGTTCTGCTTGGGGACCAGCGCCCGGCGAAAGCCGAGCCGCGCGGCTTCCTGCAATCGCTGCTCGCAGAGCGGCACCGCGCGAACCTCGCCCGCGAGGCCGACTTCGCCAAACACGACCGTCTTTGCGTCGATGGCCCGGCCGCGCGACGACGACGCGATCGCACACGCGACGCCGAGATCAATGGCCGGCTCGTTCAACCGGAGGCCACCCGCGATGTTCACGAACACGTCGCGATCCAGCAGGTCGCATGCAGCGCGCTGCGCGAGGACGGCGAGCAGCAATGCGACGCGGTTGCTGTCGACACCCGCGGCCGTGCGGCGACCAAAACCCGCCGCAGCGGGTGCGACGAGCGCCTGGATCTCCACGAGCAGCGGTCGCACGCCATCCGCCGACGCGACGACGACCGAGCCCGGCGCACCGATCGGGCGCTCCGCGAGCAGGTGCGCGGACGGGTTGGCGACCTCCGCCATGCCGACACCGCGCATCTCGAAGACACCGATCTCTTGCGTGGAGCCGAAGCGGTTCTTGTGCGCGCGCAGGATGCGGTACGGACCGCCATCGCCCTCGAGCTGCAGCACGACATCGACGAGGTGCTCGAGCGTCTTGGGGCCCGCGAGCGCGCCGTCCTTGGTGACGTGACCGACGAGGATGGTCGGCGTCCCCGTCGTCTTGGCGAACTGCATCAGTCGCGCTGCGCATTCGCGAACCTGCGCGAGCGAGCCGGGGATGCCCTCGAGGATGGGCGTGAACATCGTCTGGATCGAATCCACCGCGAGGACCGCCGGCCGCGCTTTCTGCGCGTGCGTCAGGATCCGCTCGACGTCCGTCTCCGCGACGATCGACAGCCGCGCATCACCTGCGCCGACGCGCCGAGCGCGCATCGCGGTCTGTGCGACCGACTCCTCGCCCGTGGCGTACAGCACATCTCCGGAGCGACCGAGGCCGGCGAGCGCCTGGATCAGGAGCGTGGACTTACCGACGCCAGGATCGCCGCCGAGCAGGACGAGCGAGCCCGCGACCAAGCCACCGCCGAGCACGCGGTCGAGCTCGGCGATTTGCGTCGTCGCCCGGTCGTTCGAGGAGGCCTCGGCGACGTCGCGAATGGCGACGGGCGCGCCCCCGTCGGCGACACCGGCCGCGCTGGAGCGAACGTGTCCCTGCGCGTCGATCTCCTCGACGAGCGAGTTCCACTCCTGACAGGCAGGGCAGCGGCCCAGCCACTTGGCTTCGACGTGGCCACACTGCTGGCAGCGGTGAACGCTGCGCGGTGCTTTTGCGGCCTTCGCCATCGCCCTTGTCGTACCAGGCAGGTCTGACAGTAGGTAAAACCATGATGCGCGGTTCGGACAACCCGACGCTTCTCGCGCTTGAAAGCGCGCGGAGGTTGCCTGAAAGTGACTTGCGAATGGCCACGGGAGGGCGACGCAAGGATCGCGTCGTGCTCGTCGCTCCACAGAACGACGACACGATGTTGCTCGCGGGCCTGTTCGCGATCGCGGGCTTCGCGTTGTCAACGGTGTTCGACGCCGACACCGTCCTGGCGATGTGCAAGCTCTCGCTCCCCGACAGCATCATCATCGATCTCGACACGCCCGGCCTCGAAGGCCTCATCCTCGCGACGCGCCTGCGCGGTATCGAGGGAGCGAATACGCTGACGCTCGTTGCGATCGAAAGCACGAGCGCGACACGAGTCGCGCCCGACGCTCTTCAGGCAGCGGGCTTCGACGGCATCGTCGGACGCCCTGCCACCGTGACCAAGTTGATCGACGCGCTCAGCGCGAGCGTGCGTGGTCGACGAGAACCTTGACCGCACGACGAGCGAGGTCCGCGGACGTTCCGTCCTCGAGTAGCGCGAAGACGCCCGACCCCGAGGGTGCGAGCTGGGCGAGGTCGATGATGCGGCCCGCGACGATCGAATCGCGCGCGATCGAGAGTGGAACGAACGCGACGTTGCCGGGGCGCGCCGCTGCTTCGAGCAAGAACAACGCGTCGTCCGCCTCGGCACACACGACCGGACGCAAGCCGCGATCGTCGAGGAAGTTCTCGACCTCCCAGCGAAACGCCGACGTCGGGCGATAGTTGATCAGGCGCAGGTTGCTCCAATCGCTCTGGGGCTGCGTGCCCTTCGCGGCGACCGCGGTCAGCGTCATCGTCGCGATCTGTTGAATCTCGAGCCCGCGCTTGGCGGCAGCCGGCGGTTCGGACTCGAGGAGCAGCAGATCGAGATCACCGCTGCGCAGCTCGCGAACCAGCTCGAGCGACTCGCCCGTGCGAATCGTCGGTAGACAGTTCTCGAGGTTGAGGAGCGGCATCAACAGATCAGCCGTCGTCGTGCGCCCCACCGACGAGGAGAGCCCGACGCGCAGCGACGTCGGCAGCTCGCGCGCTGCGTGACCGAGAGCATCCGCGAGTCGCTCGCCCGCGCGGAACATCACGGAGGTGTGCTCGAACGCCATCCGCCCGGCCTCCGTCAGCCGCAGGCCCGTCGGCAACCGGTCGAACAGCGTCACGCCGAGCCAGCGCTCGAGAGTACGGATCTGCTCGGACACGGTGGGCTGCGTGACTCCGAGCTTTTCAGCGGCGCGGGCAACAGAGCCTTCGAGCGCCGCCACGTGGAAGTAGTGGAGGTGGTTGTAGTTCAGCATCTCTGAACCAACCCTAGGAATGTTGCTGGTGCCCGCCTAGCCCCTTCGAGGTGAGCCGTGCGATAGGGCCCGCGGCGTGTGCACGAGTGCTCAGCTGAGACGCTTGCGCACGTTGTCTTGTTTCTCTCGAAGTTTCTTCTCGAGATCCAACCGACCGAGCGCATGCGCACGCGCAGCCGCGATCCCGAGCCAGCGCACGGCGTGCGAGATCGATCCTGCGGCGAGAAATGCGCGACTCGCCGAGAGCGCGACCGCGACATCGCCCCAATCCTCGTTGTGCCGCTGCTCGAACAGCACCTCTGCTTCGTCAGTCTTTCCCGCGAACACGTAGATATCCGCGAGCCCGTCGCGAACCGCGGAGAGTCGCTCTTTACCGTGCGGCACGTGCGTCATCGCCTCCGCGTAGCGCGCGACAAACGGTTCGTACGTCGCGAGGGTGCGATCCATGTCGCTCTTGCCGAACTCGATCAACAGCTCCAGAAACGGCGCGTAGAACACGTACGTCTCGATCGGCAGCGCGAGCACGCTCTCGATCTGAGCGAGCGACAGCTGCTCGCCTTCGTGCGCAGCCGCCGCGAGCGTTGCCGCCTCGATGGCACTTCGCGACTGACCAAAGCGCGCCCGCGCTTCGTCGAGGCCAACGTCGCGCACGACCTCCGAGACGCGCTCGGCGCGCGCGACGTGCTCGGTGATGCCGGGCCAATCCAGGAACTCCTGGGTCCCCTGCTGCGTCGGCGGTGTGAACGCGGGGGTGAAGTGGCTGTCCCACGTCGCGCCGTCGGCGGTCAGCGCTGTGCGGGCAGCGGCAATCTCATCGGGAGATAACCAACTGATCCGCATTTCCTCACCCTATCACCGTGTCGCGCCTGCGACGACCCGCTGTGCGGGTGGGATAGCTACCTCCAACTCAGCCCATTATCAGGCAACGAACGCGGGCCGGTCGCAGTGAGAGAAGAGAACCGCGAAGCCGCGAAGCCGCGAAGCGATCGACCTCGCCGGGCGTGGAACGCGTGCCGCTTCCGACGCACTCCCCCGCGTATCTCGCACGGCGAGGAAAATCCTCTCCTTTGTGTCCTCGCGTCTTCGCGGTTCTCTTCGGCTGCCGGCAGGGCCCCGGACAGCCCGCGCGTCGACGACTACTTCTTCGGGGCCGGCTTCTTCGGCGCAGGCTTCTTCTTCGTGTCTTTCGGATCCTTCTTGTCGCTGCCGACCGTACCGCCCATGGACGTCACCGCTTCGGTCGCGGCCTTCTCGCCCTCGGGGTCCGCGCCCTTCTTGAGCTCGAGGTACTTGTTGAACGCGGCGATCGCCTTGTCGTTCTGGTGATCGGCCTTGTACGAGTGGCCGAGATCGAACCACGCGTCCGAGTTCGCCGGATCGAGGCCCGTCGCCTTCTCGTACTCGGCGATCGCCTCCGTGTACATCTGCTTGCGGCGGTAGATGACGGCGAGGTTGAAGTGGAAGTTCGCGTCGTTCGGCGAGAGCTCGACGGCCTTCGCGTACGCCTTGAGAGCGTTGTCGTCCTGCTTATCGGTGCGATACGCGACACCGAGGTTGTTCCAGTACTGCGCCTCGTCCGGCTTGTTCTTCGTCGCCGCTTCGAGGTCGACGATCGCGCCCTTGAGGTCGCCCTTCTGGCGCTTGATCGTGCCGAGGTTCGCGCGAACTTCAGCGTCGTTCGGGGCGAGCTCCTTCGCCTTCTCGAGCGCCTTGAGCGCCTTGTCGACATCCTTGTTGCGGAAGTACGCCATACCGAGGTTCGCCCACAGGACCTTGTCCTTGGTGATCACGGCCGTCGCGCTCTCGTACGCGCTCACTGCCTTGGCGTTGTCGCCCTTGGCCTTGTAGAGGTTGCCGAGCGACGCCCACGCCATGCCGTGCTTGGGGTTCGCGGCGACGGCCTTTTCGAGCGCGGCGATCGCGTCGTCATTCTTGCCCTGCTGTTTGTAAGCGAGGCCCTGCTTGTAATAGGCGTCCGCGTCATCGGCGTACGAGACCGCGGGGACAGCCACCAGTGCAGCGATAGAGAACGCGAGCTTAGCCAGGCGAGAACGCATCAAAGGAGCCTCCTAGGGCCGTCAGCCTAACCTAGGACGCCCGACCTCGCCTGGTATTCACCCAATCCTTACGCGAGGGTGTCGGCGATGGTGGGTGCACCCGCGTCACCGAGCTCGATCTCTGCGAGGGCCTCGCCGCTCGCCGCCACGCTCTGTGACAGCTCGTCGAGCTGAGTCGTGGCCGTCGTCTGCGACGCGCGCTGCGCTTCCAGGCCCGTGGCCGCGAGCTGGAACTTCTCGAGCGTCGTGACGTGGTTGTGCAGGCGAGCCACCAGGCGCTCGCGACCTTGCCGGATCGCTGCGCGGTAGCGGCGCTGATCGTCGAGCGCAGCGCGCGCCTGCTGGTACTGGCCCTTCACTTCCGCGTCCGTCGCCGCCTCGATGCGCTTGTCGAAGTCCGCCATGCGCGCCGCGAGGTCCGCGTCGCTCGCACCGGTGAGCTTGGTGTCGTTGCTCTTCGCCGCGACCTCGAGCGTCTTGACGACGCCGTCGCGCACGAGCGCCTTGCCCGGATCGTTATCCGCGAGCTTGGTCTTCGTCGTGTTCCAGATCGCGACCGAGCGATCGCACAGGTTGCGCACTTCCGCGTCGAGGTTCGGCGGAAGGTTCCGCACTGCCGTCGCGACCGGATCGATCGCGAAGCGCAGGTGGCGCGGGAGCATTGCGAACGTACCGACGATACCCATCGCCGTCGCCGTCATGCCGTCGTGGAGCATGCTGGGCATGCCCGCGAACGCACTCGCCGTCGCGAACTTGGTCGCGCACCACAGCGCCATCGCGGTCGTCGCCATCGCGAGACCGAGCGCGAACAGACCCTTGATCCCGCGCAGGCCACCGATGCCGATGCCGAGCGCGAGCGCGCCGCACGTGAGGGCAACCGCCGGCGCACCGATCACACCCGACGAATTCACCGCGACGACGAGCGGTGCGGATGCCGCGATACCAGCGAGCATGCGCCACGCAGCGCGACCATGCGCGAACGCAGCGCCAGCCGCGATGCCGAGCAAGCCCGCCGCGATGGGCGAGACCGGCCACGCCGCGAACGGGTGAAGCACGAGGCCGAACGCGAGCGAGCTACCGACCATGCCGATAGCTGCGCGATGAAACGACGGATGATCGTCGAACCGGATGTCCATGGAGCGTTATGAACGCGCCACGCTACCCGTCGATCTAGCGCGCCGAAAACGCCGAACGACAAAAAACGAGGCCCTCGCAAGGCCCCGTTTTCACACCGTACTTACAGTGTGTGTTCTAGAACGTCAGGCGCGCGCCGAACTGCACCGAGCGCGACGACTGGCGCTCGCTGAGGCGGCCGTAGTTCTTGTTCTTCGTTGCCGTGGTGTTCACCTCGGCGCCGTTGCCATCGAGCGTCTTCAAGTGCTTCAGGTCTTCCTGGTCACCGTTGATGATCGGCAGCACGAAGTCGAACGTGTACGAGTCATCGCGATTCGTCTCGTCCTGCTGATCGAACAGGTTGAAGATGTTCGTGAAGACTTCGATGCGGCGATCCTTCGCGAGGTTGTAGCCATACGCGAGGTGGACATCGAGCTGCGAGGTCACCGGGCCGCGCGCGGACGTACCGCGCTTGAGGATGTACACCTCGTCCTCGCCGTACAGGTAATCCTGGCCGAGCGTGGAGTGCGGAACACCGGAGGCAACGCGGAAGCTTCCACCGGTGGTGAGCACGCCGTGCTTCTTGAAGTCGAACAGGTAGAACGCGTCGAGCTTGAAGTTGTGCGTGCGGTCGAGCGAGAGCAGACCGAAGCGGTTCGCCGACAGCGACGGCTGATCGAACTGCGCCGTCAGGTTCGGGTCGTCCTGGTTGGTCTCCGGGATGAAGAGGCCCGGGTAGTTGCCTCGGGTGCGCGAGTACGTGTAGGAGGCGTTGATCAGCGACTTCGACGTCGGCCGCTGGTTCGCGGTGATCTGGATGCCGTCGTAGCGGCGGTCCGGCTTGTCGTACGTCTTGATGCGGCGGGTGGTGTCCGCGCGCGAGCTCAGCAAGTCGTAGTGGCCGGCATCGGCCGGATCAGCCGCACGTTCCGCGGAGGAAATTTCGCCGTCGCCATTCGTGTCGACCTTGTTGAGGAAGACTTCTGCCTGTTGGTCGAGATCGGCCGCGTAGGAGTCGAAGTTCTGGCCCGGGTTGGTCAGGATGTACTCGCCAGTCGGCGAGAGCACGTCCTCGAGGACGCTCGGCATCGAGCGGTGGATCCAGTTGAGACCCAGCTTGATGTCGGGAAGGATCTCGTACTCGCTGCCGAGGACGAACTCCTGGCTGTACTGGCCTTTCGTGCCCTTGGTGGTCGACTCGACCCCCTGGCCATAGATGGCCTGCGTCTGCCGATCGGCGCACATGTCGAGCGCCGAGGCGAGGTTCGGCGTGCCGTGGTCGACGTTGCAATTCGGATTGTAACCAGCGTCGGCCGGCGTGAGGCCGCCGCCGTTGATGACTTCCTGCGACTGGATCTCGCCACCGAACGCTCGCACGTTGAGGCGCATCGGGACGTTCTCGTAGAAGCGGCCCCAGTGGCCGAAGATCTTCGCCTTACCGTCGTTGGTCGGATCGTAGACAAAGCCGATACGCGGCGCCCACAGGTTGTCGAGAGAGTACGCGCGGTCCGGGTACATCTCGTTGTAGCCGGCCTCGACGGACGGCGTCTGCGTGCCCTTGAGCTTGTCGGCGACGTAGCCGACCTGCTGCTCGTAGCGAATACCGAGGTTCACCGTGAAGTTCGGGCGGATCTGCCACGAGTCGGAGACGTACGCGGCGAGCGAGCGGTTCGTCGTGTTCGCGATCAAGTTCTGCGCGCGGTTACAGATCGAGCCGCCACCGGCGCAGATGATCTGACCCGCCGCGAGCGTCGGATCGTTCGACGGATCTCCGTCGGCGAGAGCCGCGATCTCGGCAGGGGTGAGCTTTCGCTCCTCCTGGAGGTTCTGGTACCCGATCCACGCACCGGGCACGGCCGCGGGATCCATCCCGGAGTCATCGCACGCGCCGCTCGGCAGCTCGTTGCAGCTGAGGCGGAGGAGGTACTGGCCACCGGTGAGGTAGCGGTTCGCGTTGTACGTGGAGATCTCGGCGTCACCGCCGACCTTGAACGTGTGGTAACCGGCGGCCTTCACGCGCTGCGTGAGCGACGCGGTGATCGACGTGCGGTTGTTGTCGCGCTTCTCGAGCGTACCGAGACCGGACTCCGTGTACTGCGACACGGGGCAGTTGCGGATCATCTGGTACTTGTCGCCGGGACCACCGTCCTGGCAAGCCGCGATGCTGTTGGTGCCTTCGAGGTCCGCGAAGTCGTAGAGCGAGCGCTCGTAGTTGTAGCGAACGAGAGCCTGGTTCTGCCCCGCCGTGAGCGGAGACTGATCCTCGTAGCCCTTGTGGTAGCCAGCAACGACGTCGATCTGCGTCTTGCCTTCATTCAGCTTCGACGTGTACTTCGCGGAGAGATCGTACGCGCCGGTGTTGTCACCGAACACGGTCTGATCAGCCGGGCGGAGCAGGTTTGTCGACGGTGCATCGCGCGTCTCGGGGTTACCCGTGAACGACACCGAGAACTGGTTGTTCTGGTTGATCGCGCCGTTGATCTTCGCCGTGAAGTAGTACGTGTTCTGCTTGTCGACGAGCGTCTGGCGGTTCACCTGCTCCAGGAGCGGTGCGCCGTTCGCGTCGGTGTCAGGAACGCCGTCCTGGTTCTTGTCGATCTGCTGGTTGACGATGCGCGCCTCGTTCAGGCGACGGATCGACGGGTTGAAGCCGACGTGGAACCACAGCTTGTCCTTGATGATCGGACCGCCGACTTCGCCACCGACGTCGTACGAGTAGTTCAGCTTCGATTCGCTGTCGATCGACTGACCCTCGCGCACGATGCGCTGAGCGTCGGCGACCAAACCGCCCGGCGAGTAGTAGCCGTAAACGGAGCCGTGGAACTCGTTCGAGCCACCCTTGGTGACGACGTTCACGATACCGCCGGTCGCGCGGCCGTACTCCGCGTTGTAACCGCCGGTGATGATCTCCGTCTCTTGGAGGAACTCGTTCGGAAGGTTGGACGACAGCGCACCGTTGGAGGTGTCCGTCGTGTTGATGCCTTCGATGATGTACGTGTTCTCGAGCGACGTGGCGCCGCTGAAGTTCGCGCCGAAGAAGTCCTTCGTCGAACCGGCGGTCGCGCTGATCGTGCCGCCGAACGTGCGCGCCGTCGGAATGTTGCGCGTGTAGTCCTCGGTGATCGACAGACCGGTCTTGGTCGAGCCTTGGTCGACGATCGGCGCCGTGCCTTGGATCGTAATGACCTCGCCCTTCGGCTTGCCCGCGGTGGCACCCGAGTCGACCGTCACGTTGACGACGGCTTCCTTGCCGACCTGGATGAGCACGTTGCCGCGCGAGAACGTCGCGTCGTTGTAGTAGACGGTCAGCGTGTAGAGACCGGGCGGCAGCGAGGTGATGAAGTACTGACCTCCATCCTCGGTGATCGCCACCTGCTCGCCCTGCAGAGAGGGCGATGTGGCGACGACCGTGGCGCCAATGGCGGCCTCCTTGGTCGCCTTGTCGTTGATCGTTCCGCGCAGGCTACCGACGCTGGAGCCGGTTTGCGCGAACACTTCGTTGGTGTCGAGTAACGAGGCGGCGGCCGGGAGGAGGCCGACAGCCATGAGCGCGAGTGCAAGCTTCTTCATGGTGAGCTCCTTTCCCTATTGAGCAGCGCTGGTGGAGAAACAAAGAATGAAGGGTTTCGGCGGCATGTCGCCGTCGTCTCCAAAGTCGAGCATCGTCATCCCGCCGGCGGCGTCAGACACCGACGCGGTGGGCGTGAGGTCGATGCGGTACATCTCGGTCTCGTCGAGACGCAGCCCCATGTCAGCGGGGTCGGCCGGATCGACCGCGGCACCGGCTGCGGAGCCGTCCGCGATCTGGATCGACATCGGGTCGTCGACGTCGCCGTCATCGTTGAGCGCCTGGAAGATCTCCACGCTCGCATCGGGGACCTGTGTACCGCCCGTGCAGTCCGCCGCCACGCCCTTGAACATCTTGATGTCCGCGGTCGTGAACGAGGCCGGATCGACCACGTCGTTAAACGTGAACGTGACCGGCGATTCCGGGACAACCTCCTCGGCGGCTGCCGGGTCAGTAACCGTGCCGGGCGCAGTGGAGAGCAGCGCGAGCGGAGCGATCTTGAACTTGTACTCGCCGTTCGTGCCGCGCTGGTCCGCCGGGACCTGCTCGCCGCTCTTGTCTTTGACAACATCGTTAATGGTGACCGTGCACTCGGTGCCGGTCGCGATCGCCGTCGGGTCGTCAGGGACGATCACGAGCGACGGGCCAACGGGCCACGTCTGGTAGTTACCAGCCGGCGAGTAATAGCCGTCGTAGTCGACGGCGACGCCGCCGCACTTCAGCTCGACCGGGTGCGTGTCGACGATGTGACCAGTGTACGTGCCGGTCGGGTCGCCGCTTGCGTCGGTATCGGGAACAAGATCCTCGATGCTCGGGTTCAACAGCTCGTCAAAGACGATGCGCACGTACCAAGCAGTCGGGACCGCATCCTTCACCTCGGTGGCAGGCGCGCTCGGATCGTCGAGCGGGCAGACCTCGGTGAGACCGCCGTTCGAGGTGAAGACCTCGGTCGGGCGCTTGTCGTCGTCCAGTTTGCAGAACGTGGCGCTCTCCAGATAGAGGTTCTCTGCATCGTTCATGACCATGACGGTCAGAACCTCGGGGGGGCCGTCAGGCCGGAGATCCGATTTCACGGTTGGATCCGAACACGCGCTCAAAAGCGCTACGGCTGCCGTCGCAAAGCAGAATGCTTGCGCGCGCCCACGGTGGTGGGTCTCGATCATCGCTGTGCCTCCCAAGACAAGGACTATGTCGACTGTCGCGGCGGGGTCGCACTCCCACCGCTAACCCAGAAGTCATCGCCCATTCGTGTGTCCAACGCAAGTCACCCGCCTTCTCTGCAAGGCGAGCAAGTGACGATTCTGACGAAGATCTGCGTGAGGAAGTCGGTGCTCATGCGAATCAGCGTTCACTGCGACATCCGAAACGAAGAAAGCGTCGCAGCCCTCCTCGAGGGGTGCGACGCCTGTTATCGAAGCGAGCTGTTTATCGGTGCGCGTTCACGACGCGTTGGGGCGCTTTGCCGGGCCACTACCCTGTGCGTTTGCGCTCGGTGCCGGCGCCGATGTGGGAGCGGTCACGGCGGGACGCGTCGCCTTCTTGTCGTCACTGAACTCGGCGCCCGTGGTCGAGGCAACCTCGCCACCGCTCGCCGCGACATCGATGCCGATGCGGCGCACGTTGAAGTGCGAGAGCACCTTGGCCTCGATCGCGTTGTACGTCTCGGGATGCTCGACGAGGAACGTCTTTGCGTTCTCGCGGCCCTGACCGATGCGCTCGCCGTTGAACGAGAACCACGCGCCGCTCTTGTCGACGATGTTCGCGTCCGACGCGAGGTCGACGAGGTCGCCTTCGCGCGAGATGCCGTGGCCGTAGAGGATGTCGAACTCGACCTCCTTGAACGGTGGCGCGAGCTTGTTCTTCACGACCTTCACGCGCGTGCGGTTACCGATGACGTCCTCTTCCTTCTTCAGCGCGCCGATGCGGCGGATGTCGAGGCGGACGGAGGCGTAGAACTTGAGCGCGTTGCCACCGGTGGTGGTCTCCGGCGAACCGAACATCACGCCGATCTTCATGCGGATCTGGTTGATGAAGACGACCATCGTGCGCGACTTGGCGATCGCGCCGGTCAGCTTGCGGAGCGCCTGGCTCATCAAGCGGGCCTGGAGGCCGACGTGCGCGTCGCCCATCTCGCCCTCGAGC
>DASYDE010000020.1:0-74497 GCA_036499725.1 Kofleriaceae bacterium | reverse complement strand
CGAGAACCTGACCGCCGCGAACGGCCGCATCCGCGACGTCGATGTGGCGGAAGAGTCCGCGAAGATGACGAAGAGCCAGATCCTGAGCCAGGCCGGCCTCGCCGTCCTCGCGCAGGCGAACCAGCTGCCCCAGTCGGCGCTCTCGCTCCTCAAGTAACCGACTCTCTCAGAGCTAGGAGCCTTCCATGACTGCAATCACGTTTAGCGGCCTCTCGACGGGACTAGATACGGCGTCGATGGTTTCGCAGCTGGTTGCGGCAGAGAAGGTTCCGGCTGATACGCTCGCGTCGAAGCAGTCTGATCTCTCGTCGCAGAAGAGCATCATCGGCAGTATCTCTCTCGCGATGTCGAACCTGTCGACGGCGGCGAAAGCGCTGGATCTCGATTCCGAGGTCAAGCCGCTCTCCGCCACCGTGTCTGGTTCGAACGTCGCTGTTGCTGTTTCCGCGGGCGCGACGCCTGGCCCTCATGCCATTCGCGTCAACTCGCTCGCAGCGTCCCAGGTCACGCAGACGCGCTCGTTCACGAGCAGCGCCGCGGGGGCGCTCGGCGATGGTGGTGTCGACATCACCGTCGGCGGGACGACCAAATCCATTTCTTGGTCCGCGTCCGATTCGCTCGCCGATGTGGCGGACAGAATCAATGCAGCAGGTGCGGGTGTCACCGCATCGCTCATGAAGGTCGATGACACGAGCTACCGGCTCGTCATGACCGCAAAGGACACCGGCACCGCCAAGGCTCCCACGTTCGTCGATCACGGCGACGGTCTGGACCTCTCCAACTCTGCCAACACCAAGCGTCTCGCAAAGGACGCGTCCGTCACGATCGACGGCGTCGACGTCACACGTGGAAGCAACACGGTGAGCGACGCGCTCCCGGGCATGACGCTGACACTCAACTCTGTTACGGCGGCTGACGCTCCGGATACCGTTGCGACCGTCGCGCTCGATACGAAGTCGCTCGGCGACAAGCTGCAGAGCTTTGTGAGTGCGTACAACGCGATCAACGCGTCGCTGCACAACCAGCTCGACTACAACGGCACGACCAAGGGCACGAACACGCTGTTCGGTGACTCGACGCTGCGTGGCATCCAGGCCTCTCTCGCGTCGATGATGTCGAGCGCATATGGCGGATCGAACCTCTCGATCATCGGCATCACGCGCGACAAGACCGGCCTGATGTCCTTCGACTCGACGAAGATGGCAGCCGCGCTCACGAAAGATCCGAACGCGGTCTCGACGATCTTCGTGTCGGGCGGCTTGGCGGGGGGGCTGACGAAGTCGGTCGATGCATATACCGCGACGGGCGGCATCCTCCAGGCCAAGACCGACGGCATGACCGCTCGCAGCAAGATGTATCAGACCGAGATCGACCGTATTAACGCGAATGCAGACGCGCTGCAGATCCGGCTCGAAGCGCAGTTCACTGCGATGGAAGAAGCCGTTTCCAAGATGAAGACGGCCTCGAGCCAGCTCACCAGCCTGTTGCCCTCGACGTAGGAGTAAACCATGCACGCACGCGCCACAAACACGTACCGCGCGGTCGATCTTCAGTCGGCCCCGAAGTCCGACATCATGCTCCGCCTGTTCTACCGCTTCGCCGGCGATTGCAGCCAAGCGCGCAAGGCGATGATGGCGAGAGACATCAAGGCCAAGGGCGCCGCGCTCGACCACGCGATGGCGATCGTCAACGAGCTCCACGCGTCGCTGGATCACAACGCCGCCCCCGAGCTGTGCAAGCACCTCGAGACCGTCTATCGCTTTGTAACCTCGCGCTTGCTCACGGCGAGCGTGAAGATGGACATCAAGCAGCTCGATGAAGCGTCGAACATGATGGCCGGCATCGCCGAGACCCTCGCGCAGGCGCAGAACAAATGAGCGTCGATCGTCTCCAAGCGCTGATCGATCTGACGCCGGCACCGCCCGCGACGACGGATCCCGACGAGCTCATCGCGGCGTTCGAAGCGATGTACGTCGCGCGCCAGGCCGTGCTGACCACGATCCAGGAGAAGTTTCCTGACACCACCGAAGTTCGGCTTCTCGTGGCAGAGCTCGCCGCGCGCGATGCCGCATGGGAGACCGCGCTACTCGTGCGCAAGGACGCTCTGGCTCGCGCTCGCCGCAACACGACGAAGCTCCGCGGCTACGCCCGTCAGCCCGACCGCTAGTACGACAGGTAGGAGCCGCCGGCGTCGGCACCTTTGACGATCGCCAACCGGTCCCCGTCCTTGTAAGTGGCGGGGATTATTAGTTTTCGGGTTGGCGCGCGAGCCGCAATAGAGGACTCGCGATGGCCGCTCTCGTCAAACCCGCTCTCGTCGCGCCGCACCTGCCCTATGGCAGGCAGACGATCGACGAATCGGACATCGAAGCGGTCGTCGAAGCACTTCGCGCGCCGATGCTCACGTGCGGTCCGCTCGTCGCCAAGTTCGAGAAGGCGCTCGCGGACTACGTCGGTGCTCCGTATGCAACGGCCTGCTCGAGCGGCACGGCCGCACTGCACCTCATCTATGCCGCGCTGAACATCGGCCCCGGCGACGAGATCATCACGACGCCGCTCACGTTCTCCGCGACGGCGCACGCCGCGTACTACGTGGGCGCGACTGTCCGGATCGCGGACGTCGATCCGCGCACGGGCAACATGACGCCGGCGTCGGTCGAGGCGCTCGTCACCGAGAAGACTCGCGCGATCGTCGCGGTGCACCTCGGCGGTTTACCTGTCGACCTTGCCGAGATCCAGGCGATCGCGAAGAAGCACGGCGTCTTCATGATCGAGGATGCCTGCCACGCTCTCGGCGCGACGTACCGCGGTGTGAAGACCGGCGGTTCGCCCGACTCCGACGCCGTGATCTTCAGCTTCCATCCCGTCAAGCACATCACTACCGGTGAAGGCGGCGCGATCGTTGCGCGCTCACCTCAACTCAAGGCCCGTCTCGAGAAGCTCCGCCAGCACGGCATCGAGCGCGACGCGGCGAACTTCGAGAACGATGCAGAGGGTCCGTGGGCGTACGAAGTCCAGGAGCTCGGCTTCAACTACCGCCTCCCCGATATCAACTGCGCGCTCGGCATCAGCCAGCTCGCGAAGATCGATGACCTCGTCGAAGCTCGTCGCGAGCTCGCCGCCGAGTATCGCCGCCAGCTCCCGATGGTGTTCTCCGAGGACGCCGTGAAGGCGCCCGCCGAGCTCGCCGATCGCGAGTCCGCGTATCACTTGTTCGCGATCGCCGTCGACTGGCAGCGCTTCGGTACGACGCGCGCGCAGGTCGTGAAGCAGCTCGCGTCCGCCGGCATAGGCACGCAGGTCCACTACATCCCGTTGCTGAAGCACCCGCTGCATGCAGCCCGCTGCGCCGATGAGACCGCTCGGGCTCGTCCCGGCGTCGACCACTACTTCCCGCAAACCCTCTCGCTTCCGCTGTTTCCGACCATGACCGCAGCCGACGTGACCCGCGTGGTCGACGAGCTGCACCGCGCCCTTGGAGAAATCAAATGAACCTCAAGTCCACCGCAAAGACCTCGATCCTCGACGGCAAGTCTGTTCTCGTCACCGGTGGCACCGGTTCATTCGGCAAGGCGTTCGTCAAGCGCGCGCTCGAGTCCAAGGCTCGCCGCATCGTCGTGTTCAGTCGCGACGAGCAGAAGCACTACGAAATGTCGCGCACGTTCACGGACAAGCGGCTGCGCTTCTTCGTCGGTGACATCCGCGATCGCGACCGCCTGATGTCGGCGTTCCGCGATGTGGACATCGTTGTCCACGCGGCCGCGATGAAGCACGTGCCGATCTGCGAGTACAACCCGATCGAAGCCGTGCAGACGAACGTCAACGGCGCCAAGAACATCATGGAAGCGGCGATGGCAAACGGCGTCGAACGAGTAATCGCGCTCTCGACGGATAAAGCCGTTTCCCCGGCCAACCTCTACGGCGCGACGAAGCTCTGCATGGAGAAGCTGCTCATCGCCGCGAACGCATACGCGGGCGATCGCTGGACGCGCTTCTCGATCGTTCGCTACGGCAACGTGATGGGCTCCGCTGGCTCCGTGATTCCGCTGTTCCGCTCGCAGAAGCAGCAGGGACAGCTGACGATCACCGACTCGCGCATGACGCGTTTCTGGATCGAAATGGAAGAAGCGGTTGCCTTGGTGCTTCGCGGTCTCGAGCTGATGAACGGCGGCGAGATCTTCATCCCCAAGCTGCCCACCACCGACATCGAGACGCTCGCCGAGGCTGTTGCCCCCGGCATCAAGCGCACCGTCGTCGGCATCCGCCCCGGCGAGAAGCTGCACGAGTGTCTGATCGGCTCCGAAGAGTCGCGCCGCACGTCTGACTGCGACGATGTTCTGGTGATCTGGCCGGAGTACATCTTCAGTAACCGAACGCTCAACGCCGTCCGCCCGGGCAAGCCCGTGCCGGAAGGCTTCGAGTACTCGAGCGATAGCGCCGAGCCTCGTCTCGACCTCGAGGCGACCCGCGAGATGGTGGCCCGCGTCGCGTAAAGGGACTACCGTGACCAGGTGACGGCCAAGCCGCGCGTTCTGTTTCGAGCCGACGCCTCACACGAGATCGGTTTTGGACACGTCGCGCGACTGATCGCACTTATCGAAGAAACCACCGCGGCCGGCGCCGACCCCATCGCACTCTTTGGTGGGGAGGAGTCGGCCGTTCGCTCGTGGGCGCGCGATCGCGGCATCGCCAATCTCGACGTTCGAAATTGGTCTGCGACGCAGGTCGTTCAAGCGAGCGAAGATCCACGCGTCAAAGCGATCGTCGTCGATGGTCCGGATCTCGCCCGCGACATCATCCCCAAGATCCCCGAGCGCGTTCGCACCGTCGCGATCGACGACGCTGGCAAGCTGAACTTCGCGATGTCGGCGGTCGTGAATCACAACATTCACGCGGTCTCGCTCGCGGCCACGTATCCGCAGGCGAAGCTGCGCTTGCTCGGTCGTCGGTACCTGATGCTGCGCAAAGATATTCGGCGCTACACGCGTGGCTCGTGTCGTCCGATGGCGAGCGGCAAGCTGCGCGTGCTGGTCACGTTCGGCGGATCGGATCCCGTTAACGCGACGACGCGCCTGTTGTCACTCATCCCCGAGGACCGTCCGTGCGAGCTCGTCGTCGTCGCAGGCCCCGGGTTTCGCCACGACGCTCTTCTCGCGGAGGCCGCCAAAGCAGCGGTCGAACGCGGTCACACCGTCGACATTCGGCGCGCGCCGGAGGATCCCGGTGCGTTGTTCGTCAGTGCGGACGCGGCGATCTGCTCCGCAGGCGGCACGCTCGGCGAGCTCGCGTATCTCGGTTGTCCCGCGCTCGCGTACGCGATCGTCCAGGACCAGGTCGTCCCGGCGCGCCAGCAGATCCGCGAAGGCCTGATCTCTGGAGGTCGCAAGTGGAGCGAGACGGATGACGACATGGTGCGCAGCGACGTTCTCGCGTTTCTCCTGGATGACAAGGCGCGTCGCGAGCAACGCCAACGGGCTCTCGCCACGGCCGATGGTGATGGTGCGCGTCGGATCATCGACGAAGCGATCCTCGTCCAGTAGTACACTCGAACCGTGAGCGTGTCGGCACGGTGGTTGTTGCTCGCGTGCGTGGTCGCGGGGTGTGGCCGCGTCGGCTTCGATACGATCGCGTCCGTCGGGAGCAATGACGGTGGGCCGGATGCGCCAACGATGCTCGGCCCGTGGTCACCTCCAGAAACGTTGCCGAACGCAGACTCTGCAACGGATGACGAAGAGGACATCGCGCTGTCAGCGAACAAGCTCGAGGCCTACTTCGGCGTCGGCCCCGACGATCAGTCGTCTCCAAAGGTCTTGAGAACGATGACGCGTACGAGTGTCACGGCCGCGTGGGGGCCGGACACGAAGCTCGTCGTCGCGAATCAATCGCAGTGGTCGACGGGACCGCGACTCACGCCAGATGACCTGACTCTCTACTTCAACACCACGGCGGCAGGTGGCCCCGGCGGTCAGAACATCTTTCAGGTCACGCGTACGAGCCTCAGCGGTGCGTGGGGCAATGCCGCGCCGGTCCCCGACGTGAATGATGACGACGACGAGCAATGGATGGCACCGTGTGCCGGCGGCAGATACGTCCTGGCCCGCAGTGATCCGAGCAGTCACTTCTCTTTGTATGAAGGCGTTCTCGGTAGCGGCGTCGCACCGGCGATCAGCTCGCTCGAGGACGCGGGCGCGAACAAATCGGGACCGTTCCTGACCGCGGATTGCCTGACGCTCTACTTCTCGAGCGACATCACCGGCAACGGCGACCTGTTTGTCACACATCGGACGACGCCGACAGCGGCCTGGGAGACACCCACGCCCCTCGACGAGTTCAACAGCTCGGCCGACGAAGGCGATCCGTGGCTCTCTGCCGACGGTCGCCTGTTCGCGTTCTCGAGCACCCGCAACGGAACCGACGACGTGTTCTTCGCGACTCGCTAGCGCAGCAAGCGAGCAGTCACACCGACACCCCATCGCGCGAGGGCAATTCGCCGAGGGAATTCGAGGACGAGCGGGACCGCCGCTCGAACGAGCTCCGTGAGCAGTCGGGCGTGCACACCGATCGTCGGCGCCACGCTGATCTCTCCTAGCGCGTGGTCCTCGCGAACGTCGACGAGCTTGTCGACGAGATTGCCGACGACACCGAGGCGCAAAAAGAACCGCGCGAAGCGAGCATTTTCACCCAGGAGCAACAGCACCATCGCCGACGTCAGATGTCCCTCGCGGCAGACCTGATCGACATACTCCCGATGCGATGGCGTCGTGCGGACACGCTCCGTCGCGACAAAGAACTCTTCGAGGAGTGTGGCGAGCGTGTCGGCGAAACCATGCGCGGCGAAGACGGAGCGCAATGCGCGCACGTGCTCGTCTAGCTCCGCCGGCAACGTCTCGTCCGAGCCTTCCAGCATGCGGACGATCCGCGCACCGAGATCGCGTCGCGGCTCGCCGGCAGAGAGCCCGTCGTAGTGGCGATCGATGCACTCGAACGCGGAGAGCGTCGACGCGACCTCCGTGCGGTGGCGTGTCGTACAGGGCAGGCGATACGCACCGCGTAGGAACTCGAGGTGATCGGCGAGCGCCACGTACTCAGGACGAACCCCGTCAGCCACCACGCTCTGATGCTAACGGAGGCGCGTAGCGTTGCGCTAGATCGAGAGCCGCTCGACCGTGCCGTGCTCGCCCGCGACGAGCAGTGTGTGCGGATCAGGCCAGAGCGCGGCTCCGAGGAAGACGTCCTTGCCGATCGACACATCCGTCCAGGTGGCGCCGCCGTCATGCGTGATCACGACGGCTCCGTGCGCTCCGACGGCAGCGCCGGTCTGCGCATCGGCGAACGCGACGGCGTAAAAGTCCTCGGTAACCGGCGACGTGGCATGCGTCCACGTCTGCCCATCATCGCTAGAGCGGACGATCGAGCCGGTGTCACCCACAGCCCAGAACGAGTCGCCGACGGACGTCACCCCCGTCCACCACTGCGCCACGCCCGGGAGGAACAGCTGTTGGAACGAGCCCCCCGCCGTGCGCCGGCCCGCATAACCGAGCCCGGCCGCGATGACCGTGCCATTCGCGTTGCGCGCCAACGACGCGATCGACGCCTGATACGTCCCGGACTCGAGCGGTGCGGCGTGCCACGACGCTGCGTCGTCGGTGCTCTCGACGCCGACCCACAGTCCTGCGCCGAGCAGCGAGCGATCCACCCCGCAGTCGATCGCCGTCAGCCACGCGACCCCGAAGTACGTTGCCTCCGGCTCCGGTACAGCAGGCAGCGCCGTCCACGTCGCGCCATCGTTCGTCGACGAATACAGCGCCGTCTGCGCCGCCGCATACAGCTTGCTCCCCGTCGAGCACAGCGACGTGATGTGAATCCCTTCGACGGCGTGCGCGGCCGCCGGAATCACGCCCAGCGCGCTCCATCCGCTCGCGTCTCGTCGGAACGTCGCACCTCCGCTGCCACCGGCGACGATCCCTGTCGGCGTCGAGAGCAAGGTCAGCAGCGAGCTCTGCGTCGCGATCGATTCGTCGGCCCATGCCGCCGCCGGGACATCCGCCGGCTTGCGGTCTCCATGCAGCAGCCACGGGAGGAATTCCCCAAAGTGCCAGTCGTACAGCTCGTGACCGATGTTCGCTTCGCGGGAATACCAGCGCGTCTGGTCGAGCCCCGCCGCCTTGTAGAGGTCGCGCAGCGGCTCGAAGTTCGCGCGCATGTAGTCGCGGTAACCAGTCATCGAATACACATGCGGCGGCACTCGGCTCAGCTCCGACGCGCTCACGCCCCAGAAGCCGCCTCCGATCGTCGCGATGCCAGCCACGGGAAACGTGGTCGGGCGCAGGTACTGCGACGCCATGTTCGCGCCGCTCGAAAAGCCAGAGACGACGATCTGCGCGCGATCGATCGCATAGATCTCCCCGATGTGGTCGACGAGTTGCGCGACGAACGTCACGTTCCGCGCGACGTCGCCGGTGTTCTCGTCCCAGCGATAGATCGGAAAGCCACCCTCGACGTTGCTGCGCGACCGCGGCCGCACGAGGATCACTCCTTCCGCATCCGCCTCCGCCATCGCTCCTTCGTTCGCATACGCCTCCTCGGGATCCGGGTCGCCCGCGGTTCCGTGGAAGTCGATCCAGAGCGGCACGCCCGTCGCGCAGCGCACCGCCTCGGGCACGTAGAGGAAGTACGTGCGCGTCTCTGCTCCGACGGTGATCGTTTGCTCGTGCTGCGCGCCACCTGCCGCCGAACACGCCGCGCTGCTATCCACGCCGCCATCCGCGGGTGTCTGCTCCTCGTGGTCGCCACCGCAACCGACCAACGACAACATCACGATCGCCGTACCCAGGTTTCGCATGCGCCAATCTTTGGCGATTGCCGCCGTCGATCAGAACGACGCAACCCTCACACCACGTCACATGCGAGACGCGCGGGTAGCGTCGCAGCCCGCTACTGATGCCGATTCGCGTCTCAGAAAACTGAGGCGGAGCTAGCTGGCTTTGCTCTCGACCGGTGCCTCGCGTGCTGCATCGGCCTCGAGACCGCGCTGGATCCACAGCGGCATCGTCTTTTGCTGAGACGTGCGCGCCTCGCCGCGCAGGTGCGCCAGGTCGAGCGCGAGAATCGAGTCCGCGAGCTGCCGAAACGTCATCGATGCATCGTCCGTGGTGCGCGTCGCGATCACGCCGACACCTGCCGTGAGGCTGCCTGCGAGCGCGCCCGACCGGCGAATGCCGGACTGGAGCGGTGCGTGAACAAGCAGTTGATCGTGAATGAGCGGCGTCATGCGGCGCAGAGCGTCCGCCTCCGCGAGCGTGTTGAGCTGGTTGCCGACGAGCATCGCGCCAAAGCGCGTCAGCGTATCGACAATGGAGTTCGCGAGGTCTGCATCCATCGGGCGGATCACGCCGAGGAGCTGCTGCACGCTGCGCGTCTTGGATTCGTGCGCGAGCGCGGAGTCGATCATCTGCTGATGCGTCTCGTCGGTCGCGTGCTTGCGGATCACGCGGTGGACGCACGCCTTGAGCAGCGCGTAGGCGTTGTGCAACGACGTCAGCTGCGGACACATGACGAGCATCTTGTGATCCGCGGCCGCCATGAGGTCGACGACGGTGTACGAAGTGCCCGCGCCCACGTCGATGATGACGACGTCGGCATCGAGGCGGCTGATCGCGCGAAGGAGACGGAGCTTCTGCGCGGCGCCGAGGTTGGCGCTGCCGGGGCGTGAGGTGCCGGCCACGAGCGAGATGAGCGGCGAGACCTGCGTGAAGCAGTCGTGGAGCTCGTCCACGCCGTGGTCGATATAGTCAGCGAGCGTCTTCTGCGGATGCACCACGCCGAGCGCCGTGTGGAGGTTCGCCGCGCCGAGGTCGACGTCGATCGCGACGACGCGCTTGCCGCCGCGTGCAAATGCGTGCGCGAGGTTGGCGGCGATCGTGGTCTTGCCCACTCCGCCCTTGCCGCCCGCGACCGCGATCGTGCGCGGAGTCCGCCGTTTAGGTGAGCTTGCCATGTGCTCCCTCGAGGATTGGAATGAAGAGGTTCATGACGTCCACGATCGAGCGGAACAGCGCCCTCGACGCGGCGAGGTAGTCGCCAGCGTTGCCATCGTGGGCGGCGACTTCAAAGGCACGGTCAACTTCGCGCTGGGCGAGCATGGTCGCGAAGTTGACGGGCGCGACCGCTTTCACGAGTGCACGCTCGGTGCGCACGAGCTCGCGCTCCGATGCATTGCGGGCGATCAGCGTCTGGGCATGCTTTGCGAGCGTTCGCGCGCGGCGCATGTGAACGAGTTGCTTCTCGAGGTGCTTCGCCACCTTGGTTCGACGAGCGGGTGCGTCGATCCGCGCGATGGTGTCCGCGAGGACCTTCTGCGCATCGACAGTCGACGCGATTTTCACGTCTGCGAATGGCACGTGCTGCATGCCTTCGATCCACGCGCCGCCCTCGGTGCAGTTGAACACCGCAGTGTCCGTGACCGTTCTCATCTTGTCGATGAACCAGCGGTGGTAGAGGCCGAACATGAAGCTCGACGGAACTTTGTCGCCGTGCCACCCCGGTAGCTCGATGATGCGCTCGGCGACGGCTTGCGGGCCGCCGTGAGACTTCATCGCATCGAACTCCTTGCTCCAGCCGGCGACCTTCATGGTGCCGTCGGCGTTGACGTCCGCGCGCGCGTCGCCGTCGGTGGACGTGCTCACGTAGTACTTGCCGCCGGGGAACGAGAGGTCGAGCCCCATGAACATGATCGGCTCGCACTTCCAGCGCAGCGCGAGGGAGAACGCCGAGGTCGCGACGGACCCGCCTCCGCTGATCTCGGGATTGGCGCCGAGAGCGTCGAACAGCCACTGATCGATCGGGCCGTTGGACGAGAGCGTGAGGATGCCGCGGCACGGCAGCGCGAACAGCGCGGGATGCACGGTCGCGCCGTTGACGATGTACGAGTTGGAGGTGTCGATGCCCGCGAAGTGATACTGCACGTCCTGCGGATCGACGCAGACGATGATGTCAGGCGTGATCCCAGCAGCGACGACAGGCTTCAGCGAGTGCGAGAAGCAGCAGATGATCACCTTGCCCTGGAGCGAGCGCAGCTGATCGATGTTCTTGGCCAGCGACGGGCCGGGCGCGACGATGACCATCGGCTTGCCGGCGAGCTCGTCGCCGACTTCTTCGACGGACGGCCAGCGAGCGATACCGGGGAAGTTGGTCGCTCCTTGCTCGACCCACGTACGCGAGAACGCGCGCACCGTGTTGCTGTGAATGCGCAGCTCGGAGAGTGCATTGAGACCGGCGGTAGCGCACTTCTCCGCCATTTCGCGACCGGATGACTCCGACGCGCGCACGACGAGGCGCTCCGGTGCCATCGGCGTGAGGGTGCGGATCGCGAGGTGCATCTCGTCGATGTTGCGCACGCTGATCGCGTTAGCCGGAACGTCGCCTTCACCGATGAAGACGATGCGGCTCTGCCCGACGTCAGCGAGTAGATGCGCGACGGGGGCAAGCTCGGAACCGACGAGCACGACGAGGTCGCGTTCGAAGTCCCACGCAGCGGGAAGAAGCATGTCGGCGATGACGGCGATACCCACGGGATTCGCGAGCAGCTGCGTGTCGGAAGGGACCGCGCGGCTCAACCACTGGCTCATCACGGCTTCGACGGCGTGCGAGCGCTCGATGGAGGCGCGAACGGTTTGCAGCGAGTCCGCATCGACCTTGTCGAGGGACGCGGCGAAGACCTCGACGCGAGCGACATCCGTGCGAGCACGGCGCAGCTGCATCATCGTCCCGATCGCAGCGATCAGATCATCGCGCTCGATCGCATCGCACAGCATGTCGCCGAGCGTTCCGATCTGGGAGAGAACCCCCTGCCATCCCGCGAGAGTCGTGGTCGCCGTTTCAGCCTGCATGGGTGCGCCAGTCCTTCTGTGGAATGTGAGCGTTGATCTGCGTCAGTGACGGTGCCGCGCGCACGGCGCGGACGAGGTCCCGGTAGTCGACGGTCTTCGTGGCGAGCTCGAAGCGGCTGTACATCTGGGTCACCAGGTCGAGATCCGCGTCGGTGTCGACGGTCCAGCGGAGGTCGCTGTTGTTCGCGTCGTCGATCAGCTGTGCGGTGCGGAACAGCGCGGGCTGCTCGCGGACGAAGACCGTGACGTGCTCGCGGGCGGCTTTGGAGGTCGCCATGCGTCCCATGCGCTCGAGCGTGTCGCGGTGGAATGCCTCGACGTCGAGTCCGCGCGGGAACGTCTGGACGTCGTGCGTATTGGAGACGTAGTCGCGGCTGCCGTCGAGCAGACCGACGACGCGGTCGATGACGCCGGCATCGATGAGTGGGCAGTCCGACGTCACGCGAACAACGGCATCCGCATTGGACACGCGCGCCGCACCGACGTAGCGGTCGAGAACGTCATCGGGCGAACCGCGGTGGACTTGAACGCCCATCGCACGGCACGTGTCGACGATGACGTCGTCTTCAGAATTGGTCGTCGTCGCGATCACGACATGCTGGATTGCGCTCGCCTGGCGGAGCCGGCGAATGCACTGACCGAGCACAGTGTCGCCGCCGAGCGGACGCAGCACCTTGCCGGGCAGACGGGTCGAACCCATCCGAGCTTGGACGATCGCGACGGTACGCATCGGTTACGCCTTCTCGAACAGATAGGCCGTGCAGTCGTCGTAGCCGTCGGCCACGCTGAGCTCGATCGAACGGATCATCTTGAGATTCGGATAGCGGCGCTGCCACACGGCGCCGTGATCCCTCTTCCACAGAGCGGACTGCTTGCCGCGGTACAGGATCTCCTGCTCCTCCTGCTTGGGCATGCCGTACTCGATGCACGCGACGTAGCGGCGCGATACGCGATAGATCTCGTCGAGCGCGTTGCCGATAGATTCCGGCGCGATGTGGATCAGGACGCCGCTCGTGAACGCCAGGTCGAAGTAGTTGTCGCGAAACGGGAGATCGAACGCGGTGCCCTGCAGCACGTTGAACAGCGGATTCCGGGCGCGGGCACGAGCGACGGCGTACGCCTGCGGCTCGATCCCGAACAACTCCTCGATGCCGAGGCGGCGCTGGTACTCGAGGTTCCAGCCGACATTGCAACCGACTTCGAGCGTGCGCTTGGGCTGGATGCCTTCGAGCAGGCGGCGCCATGACGTCACGCGCTCCGGCTTCTCGTGGTCGTTGCGGTCGGTGTACTCGCGGCCAAACGCCGACTTCCAAAGATCTAGCTGGCTGGTCTGCATGGTGTTCCTCAGGGGTTCCAGAGATAAACGTCGTACGCGTCACGGCGTCCGATACGTGCGAAGCCGCTTGCAGTGAACGCGGCCACAGACCGCGCATTGGATTCGTGAATTTCGGCGATGACTGCGCCACACCACTTGGTGCACGCGAGCTGGATGGCGCGCTTGCCGATGCCACAGCCGCGCGCAGGCGAAGAGATCGCGATCGAGATGGTCGCGTTGGTGCCGTCGCGCGCGTCGATGCGGATCGTACCCACGGGTTGTCCCGCGTGCTCGATGATCCAGAGCGGCGAGCTCGGGTCCATGATGCGCTTCGCGAACCAGCCAGCGTGGTCGTGGAACGACACGGCGGTTGGCGATCCGGAGACGGCGCGCACGTCGGGAGAGAAGTTGTATTCGTAGACGCGCTCGCGATCGGTGTGGTCCGCGCGGCGCAGCGTGACGTCGGCGTCGCTGCGATAGACGGGGTGAGTGAGCGCGGGGCTCTGAGACGCGATCATGCGAACAGCTCCCATGCGAGCGGAGTGCCGCGCGCGATGTCATTTTTCGCGACACGGCCGATCACGACCGGCAGCTCGCGCGGCGCCAGG
This sequence comes from Kofleriaceae bacterium, assembly GCA_036499725.1. Classification (GTDB taxonomy): domain Bacteria; phylum Myxococcota_A; class Polyangia; order Haliangiales; family Haliangiaceae; genus JABFXX01. The sequence goes on along the minus strand of DASYDE010000020.1, from coordinate 60,686 downwards.
CCGTACCCCGGGCGGATGGAGCGAACGTTCTCGCGCGTGAGCGGCTGGCCAGCTGCAACATCGGCCACCGCATACAGCGAGCGGCGGAAGCGGCGGTTGCCGTCCTCGGCCTTGGGACGCTTCGCGCTGCCATCACCGAGAGCGGACCACGCGAGGCGCGTCCCTTCGACGACGTCCTTCATCTCGTGCGGCTCGAGCGAGAAGCCCGCATCGGGGCCGCCGTCGGTGCGCGAGAGAATCAGATGCTTCTCGATGATCGAGCCACCGCGCGCGACAGCCGTGATCGGGACGATCGCGCCGGGCGAGTGGTCGGAGACGCCGACGACCGTGCCGTGCTTCGCGATCGCATCCATGCGGCGCACGTTGGTCTGATCGATCGGAGCGGGATAACCGCTGATGCAGTGGAGAAGGGCGATGCCGCCGTTGCCGTGCGTACGCGCGACGTCGAGCGCCTCGGCGACTTCGGCGTCCGACGCCATGCCAGTGCTCATGATGAGCGGCTTGTTCGTGCGGGCCGCAGCCGCGATCAGCTCGAGGTCGACGAGCTCGAATGACGCGATCTTGAAACAGGGCGCGCCGAGCTTGTCGAGCTTGCCGATCGACTCCTCGTCGAACGGTGTGGAGAAGCAGACCATGCCGCGGTCGTTCGCGTGCTTGAAGAGCTCCGCGTGCCACTCCCACGGCGTGTGCGCCTCCGAGTAGAGGTCCCACAGCGAGCGACCTCCCCACGGACCTCCCGCAATAGTGAAGTTGCCTTCCGTCGTGTCGAGCGTCATCGACTGCGGAGTGAACGTCTGGAGCTTCATCGCGTGGCAACCAGCGTCAGCAGCAGCGTCGATGATCGCGTGAGCGCGCTCGAGCTTGCCGAGGTGGTTCGCGCTGAGCTCCGCAATCACCCACGGGGCATGCTCGGGACCGATCGCACGCCCCGCAATGTGAATGACGGGCTTCATTGGACGACGAACTCCTGGAAGAAGAGGCGGCGGACCTTGTGCTCGCCGACGATCTCTTCGAGCTTCTTCAGCGTCTCCTTGCGCATGGTTTCTTTCGCTTCTGCGCCGAGCGTATCGGCGAGCTTGAGGCCGCTCAGGTAGCTGAGGACCGAGTCGCGAATGACCTGCTTGTTCTTCTCGATCAGTTCCTGAGCTTCCTTGGTGACCAGCTCGGCCTGCATCGTGACCTTGAGGTAGCGCGGGTTGCCAGGCTCGTTCAGGTTCACCACGAACGGGTCGAGCGCGATGACCGGGCCGGTGACCTCGATCTTCTCGTTCGTCTCGTGCGGCGGCTCTTTCGCGACCGCGGCCACGGCCGGCGGTGCGGTGAGGATCTTGAACACACCGAAGCCGCTCGCTCCGAGGTTCAACACCAAGAGGGCGAGGACGGCCTTCGACGTCTTGGCGGGGGCACCGGCGGGTGCGGCTGGTTTGGCGGGCTCTTCTGCTGCGTCGCTCATGCGCCCTACCTCAGCAACCTGTATGCCCGAGTGCGATCGTGTTGCTTCGCGGTGTTACGCGAGGCCCGATCGACCGGGCGGCGTCATTTCTGGCGTCGTCCGATGGTCGCCAACACGTCGAGACCCGTCTCCAACAGCATGTGGGCAGGCGGATCACTGACGATGTAGGCACCGTCGGAGGCGCGCTTCACGCGCGTCACACCAGGAAACTCGGACTCGAGTGCGTTCGCGATGAGCTGTTTGCGAGAGCCGCGCGCCTGCACGGTGCTCGTCGCGAGGAGCTCGCGATGACGCTCGAGGCCCTCGGTCACGACCTTGCGCAACGTCTTGGTGTCGAACGGCTTGTTGATGTAGCGGAAGACCTCGCACTCGTTGATTCCGACGAGCGCGGTCTCGAACGTCTGGCGACCCGTGAGCAGGATGCGAACCGTGTCGGGGCGCAGGCGGCGCGCGGCCGCGGCGAGCTCGGTACCCGTCATCTCGGGCATCTCGTGATCAGAGACGAGGACCGCGATGTCCTGCATCCCGATCATCTCCAGCGCTTTCTCTGGCTTGGTCGTGGAAATGATGTCGGCATCGACAGCGCCGAGGGAGCGCACGATGGCCGCGAGCAGCGCCGGATCGTCGTCGACGCACAGCACCGTCAGGCGTGGAACAACCGCGGTCATGGGAGCCACCGTCGCCAGCCGCGCTGGGCGTACTTGCGGCCCGCGTTTGCGAGATCCGCGGCCAGGGCGTGCATGTCGGGGTACCGCGCGCTCGGCGATTTCTGCAGGCAGCGCGTGACGATCGCGATCAGCTCGAGCGGCAACGGGCCGTGCGGGCTGGTCACCTCTGGAATCGGTTGCTCGATGTGCGCGCGGCACGTCTCAGCGACGGTCTCTCCATCGAACGGAGCCTCACCGCTGATCATCTCGAACAGGAGGCAGCCAAACGAGTACTGATCGCTCAGCTCGTTCGCGGTGGCTCCGCGCAACAGCTCCGGAGCGACGTAGTGCGGCGTGCCGAACACGAAGTCCTCGGTGATGGATGGGTCGTTCTTGTCGCGCGTCTCGGCCTGGCCAAAATCGACGAGCTTCACGGTCTGTGTCTCGCCAGCGAGGACGAGCACGTTGTTCGCGCTGATGTCCGCGTGAATCACACCGCCGTCGTGCGCAGCCGCCAGACCATTCGCGAGTTGCTGGGCGAGCGTGAACACTTCCTCGGGGGAGAAGGCGTGCTCTTTCTTCGCGCGCCGCTCGTCGAGGAGCTCTCCGAGGCTCTTTCCGTCGAGGAGCTCCATCACGAAGTACGGGCGGCCGTCGGCGAGGTATCCAAAGTCGAACACGTCGACGATGTTCGGGTGGCGCAGCCGTGCGGCGGCGCGTGCTTCACGCAGGAAGCGGTCGGCGTTCTTGTCGCGCATCACCTTGTCGCGATGCAAGACCTTGAGGGCACAGCGGCGATCCAGCGCGATGTGGTCCACCGCGAAGACGGTCCCCATGCCACCGGAGCCGAGGCGGGAGATCAACCGGTAGTGATCGACGCGGTCGCCGGGAGAGAGCTCGTTGGTAACAACGCCGAGCATGGGGCGCGCCGTGCGTTGGACGAACAGCGCTTCGGCGCGGAGATCGCGGCCGGTGCGAACAGTCAGGACGAGGTCGCGCTCGCGATCGTCGACGGTGCGCATCTTCGTGATGCCCGTGACGGGGCCCGGGTCGCTGAGGTCGACATTGGCGATGAAGGCGAGGCGCGCGATGATCGCCGTAGCGAGCTGCGCCTCGACCACAACCTGCGCGAGCTGGCGGCCCAGTTGTTCCATCGAGATGACGTAGCGATCGGGTTCGAGCGGCGACGGCTCGATCCACGCGACGTCGGCGTTTGTTCGCATCGCGCAGGCGATCACCGCATCCGCGGCTGCAACGGGCGGAGAAGCCCATCCAGACGCAGCAGCATCCACCTCCCGAGCGACAAACCTCATCGGAAGTAGATTCGACCGCTACGGATTGATCTGAAGTGCAGGGGAAATTGACGCGATCCGCTCTATGCGTGACGCGTAACTCACTGCATTCGCGTGACGCTGCGTGGCACGCAGATCGCAAGATCGCCGAGCCGTGGTCTCCATTGCGCAAGATCCGCCGTCGGCAGCACCAGCCGGCGCGCGACTCCTGATCGTCGACGACGATCCCCGTGTTCGTCGCACGTTCAGTACTGCCATGCAGCGCGTGGGACTCCACGTCTTCACCGCAGAAGATGCAGCGAGTGCGATCAAGCTCGCGACGCAGACGCCGCCCGATCTCGTGCTCGTCGACTACAACATGGCCGTTCTCGGCACCGAAGTGGTGCGTGCGCTCAAGGCGCAGCTCGGCGCCGCCGTCTGGGTCGCCGTCATTTCTGGCCACGACGACGAGGCGACGCGCGCTGTCTGCTTCGATGCAGGTGCCGACGACGTCATCGGTAAACCCGTCATTCTCTCCGAGCTCCGTCGTCGCATGATCGCCGTCGCGCGCATGCAGCAAGCGCATGTCGAGAACCGCCTCGGTCGCGAGCACGCCGATCGTCTGATCGCCTACGGCGCAGAAGCGTCCGCGATGCTCGCGCATGACCTCAACAATGGTCTCGCGCTCGCGCTTGCGAACATGACGTTTCTCCAGGATGTCGTGGAGCTTGGCGATGACGAGTCGAGTGCGCTCGAGGCTACGATTCACGCCGTGCGCCGCATGTCGGGTCTCGTCGCGAACCTCGTCGACATCTCGCGCTTCGAGGATGCTTCCGTTCGCCCCGCGCTCGCACCCGTGAAGGTCCGCGGCCTCATCGACGACGTGCTCGGCGTTCACGGCGGCGATCGCAAGCTCAACTACATCAACGACACTCCCGCCGATCTGACGGCGCAGTTCGATACCGGTCTCATCGAACGCGTGCTCCACAACCTCGTCGGCAACGCGGTCCGCTATTGCGCGGAAGGCGGCAAGATCATCGTCGTCGCGCAGCAGCACGAAGATGCCGGTGTCGCGATCGACGTGATCAATGACGGTCCGCTCATCTCTGCCGAGATGCGCGAGCGCTTGTTCGCGAAGTACGCCAAGGGTGCGGGCGGCAAACGCGGCTTCGGTCTCTACTTCTGCCGGCTCGCTTGCGAGGCTCACGGCGGCGCGATCGAGTACTCCCCCGTCGGGGAGCGCTCTCGGTTTTCGATTCGTTTGCCTGGACGCTAAACCAATCCGGAAGCGGGACGATCTACCGGTTATCGAACCGTTTTTCGGATCCGACCGGGTTCAGAGTTACCCCTGGGGGGTAACTGTTTACCCCCCTCGTTCTTCCCTGGGACGAATGTAGGGCGCGCTACCTGGTGGATGTTCTTGAGCGTCGTTCCGAGATCGAACCGTAAGCTATCCGACGACTAACCGTGGATCTGATGGCACATGCCTCGCACAAGTCCTTGTTCGATGCAGGACCTCACCGCGTGGCGCACCCAGTTCGCTTCCGAGATCGTTGGCGAGTCGCCGGAGATTCTCGACGCTCTCGAGACGCTCCGCCGCGTTGCTGCGACTGACGCCGGCATCCTCATCACCGGCGAGACCGGTTCCGGCAAGGAGCTGTTCGCCCGCGCCGTGCACCGCGCCTCGAACCGCAAGAGCCGCAAGTTCATCCCGATCAACTGCGCCGCCATCCCGGAGCAGCTGCTCGAGTCGGAGCTCTTCGGTCACATCAAGGGCGCGTTCACCGGCGCGGTCAACGCGCGCCCGGGCCGCTTCATGTCGGCGCACGAAGGCACCATCTTCCTCGACGAGATTGGTGACCTCCCGCTCTCCGCGCAGGCGAAGCTCCTCCGCGTCCTCGAAGAGCGCGTTGTTTCCCCGGTCGGTTCTGACACCGACATCCCGGTCGACGTCCGCGTCATCGCGGCGACCCACCGCAACCTCGAGAAGATGGTCGAAGCCGGCACGTTCCGCGCGGACCTCTACTTCCGCCTCGCCGTTGTCCCTGTCGAGCTCCCCTCGCTCCGCGAGCGCCCCGAGGACATCATCCGCATCGCCGAGCTCTGTGTTGCTCGCTCTGCCGAGAAGCTCGGCCGCAACGTCCAGGGCATCGACGACGCCGCGAAGCAGACGCTGCTCTCGTACTCCTGGCCGGGCAACGTTCGCGAGCTCGCTCACATGATCGAGCGCGCCGTCCTCCTCACCCGCGGCAACAAGATCGTCGACGCCGACCTCCAGATCCCCGGCCGCAAGGTCAAGTTCGCGCGCGCCGCCGAAGGCTCGGTCGTCTCCATCATGCCGTCGCCCGTCCTGACCGCGAAGGTCCCGAGCGAGCAGACCAACCCGGCGATCCCGCTCTCCAGCATCAACGTCCCGTCGCCCGTCGCATCGACCACCGAAGGCCTCGACCTCCGCTCGGCTCTCGAGAACCTCGAGCGCGAGCTCATCGACCGCGCGCTCCGCAAGGCCGGCGGTAACCGCACGGAAGCCGCTGCGCTCCTCGGTCTCAACCGCACCACGCTCGTCGAGAAGCTCCGCAAGTACGCGCCGGCCGCGTAGCTACTGCAGCGTGACGCTCGCGCTCGCGCTGGCCCCGTCCGCCGTGTTCACCGAGTTCGTCGCGCCGATCCAGATATCCCAGTCGCCAACCGTCTTCATCGTCTTCGCTTGAAGGCTCGCTCCGAACGAGCCCGTCGTTCCTGACGGCAACTGGCTCAGGAGATTCGCGGGCACCGTGCCTTGGTGGGCGGACGCGGCGAAGATGCATTGCACCATCGTGCTGCCGCCCGAGAATGCGCTGCCGACGCTGATGCTGACGTCTCCGCTGCCGCCGGTCCACTTCACGACGAGATCCGTCGCCCGGTTGACCGTCAGCTTGCCCGCAACGATCGACGGTTGCGTGAGCACTGCGATCGGTGGAATCGCCGCCGTTCCCGTGAACGCTGGCACTGTCGCGCCGCTGACGTCGACGGAGATGCTGCCCGAGAGCGCGTTCTCCATCGTCGCGGCCATGTACGTGCCGCTTGCATCCGGCACCAACGTCGTCGGCGGAGACGTTCCAAACTTCACCGCGCCCGCGCTCGTCTGCGCGAACTGCGTGCCGCCACCAGCCGTGTACGTGGCCATGTAGCAGCCCGAGTCTGGCGCGTCGGTCCACGTGCTCGGCTGTTGCGGATAGAACTGTGCGCTGACAGACGATCCATCGATCGTTCCCGTCTGCGGGTACGTGTACGAATAGCTGCTGACCCAGATCGATCCGACTTTGCCACTCGAGGGATGGCCACCGCCGCCGTCGACGCCCGAGGTGTCATCGCCCGTCGTGACGTCGTCACCGAGCATGCTGCCGCTTCCACCGCCGCACGCGGCCAGGGATGCAGCGAGTAGCGACGAGAGGGCGAGGGTCCGCATATGCCTCTCGGACGGGCGTCGGGGTGGGGGAGTCGCATGTAGGCCCCCGCTCGATCTATCGAGATCCACGCCGGTTCCTGTGCTACGGACGTGGAGCGATGGTGTGCCCGGACGATGTTGCGCTCGCGGCGTTCGCGAAGCAGTCGATCCCGCCGGATCAGCTCGCGACGCTGAAGTCGCACATCGACGACTGCGCGTCCTGCAAGGCGGGCGTGCTGCTCGCGAAGGGCTCGGGGCCGGGACTCGACACGACGCTCGCGGTGGGAACACCGGGCACGTATGTCGAAGGCCCTGATCTCACCGGCAGCGTGATCGGTGACCGCTACACGATCGAGAAGATCCTCGGTAAGGGCGGCATGGGCATCGTGTACCTCGCGCGCGACAAGTCGCTCGGTCGCGACGTCGCCTTGAAGGTCCACCACGCCGGATCGTCCGAGTCGCGACTTGCGAGAGAAGCGCAGGCGATGGCAAAGCTCGCGCATCCGCACGTCGTGACCGTGTTCGAGATCGCAAACGTTGGCGATCGCATGTACGTCGCTATGGAGTACGTGCGCGGAACCACGCTGCGTACGTGGCTGAAGCGGCCGCGCTCGACGCGAGAGATCGTCGACACGCTCCTCGGTGTGGGCAGCGGATTGGCGGCCGCACACGCGGCGGGTCTCGTGCATCGTGACTTCAAGCCGGAGAACGTGCTCGTCGGTGATGACGGTCGCGCGCGCGTCTCGGACTTCGGTCTCGCGGGTGCGGGGGAGGAGCTGCACGGCGCAAAGCCGAGCGAGGGCGCGCTCGGAACGCCGATGACGCAGACCGGGGAGGTGCTCGGCACGCCCGCGTACATGGCGCCGGAGCAGCTGACGGGCGATCGCGTGGACACGCGCAGCGATCAGTTCGCGTACTGCGTGACGGCGTGGGAAGCGCTGTACGGCAAGCGTCCGTTCGACGGCGTGTCACCGTTCTCGATGCTGAAGGCGATCGAGAAGCGCGAGCTGGCCGACGGCCGCGGCAAGCTCCCTCGCGTGCGGACGGTCCTCGAGAAGGGCCTCTCGTCGGAGGCGAACGATCGCTACGCCGACATGAACGCGCTGCTCGTCGCGCTGGGCAAAGCAACCGCGACGCGCACGTGGCTGTATGCGGCGCTCGGTGCGGCAGGAGTCGTCGTTGCCGCGGTCTGCATGACGGCGTCGCTCGCCCGCGCCCAGACGCAGGGACCCATGTGCATCGACGGCGGCGAACGGATCGCGCCGACGTGGAACGCGGATCGTCGCGCAGAGATCACGCGCGTCATCACGGCGAACGGCTTGCCGAGCACGGCACCGATCCTCGTGAGTCATCTCGACGCGTTCTCGACCGAGTGGGCCACTCAGTACAGCGCGGCGTGCACGGCGACCAAGGTGCGCGCAGAGCAGTCAGCCGATCTCCTCGATCGCCGGATGACGTGTCTCGAGCGCAATCGCGTCGCATTCGGCACGCTCGTCGACCAGCTGCTGCAGGCGGACCGCTCGGTGGCCGAGAAGTCGGTCAGCGCGGCGCTGCAGCTGCCGTCCAACGATGCGTGCGCCGACGGATCTGCGCTGCTCGCACTCGCACCTCCGCCCAAGGATCTCGATAGCCGGCTCAAGCTTGGCGTTGCGACGGCACAGCTCGCGAGCGCAGAGACATTGCGCGGCACGGGCAAGTACGACGCTGCGCTCGCGCTCGCCAATCAGGTCGCCGTGTCAGCGCGTGCGATCGGGTACAAGCCGTTCATCGCGGATGCGCTCGGCACGGTCGCTCGCCTCGAGGACGAGAAGACCAAGTACGCCGACGAGGAAAAGCACATCTACGAGGCACTGCATGCAGCGGAGGCCGGTGGCGATCTGCGCCAAGCCGCCGATCTGTGGTGCCTGCTCGTCAACGACGTCGGCTTGCACCTCGAGCGCGCGGAGGAAGCGGATCGCCTGCTCGGGCTCGCTGACGCCGCGATCGAGCGCGCTGGTAACTCTGCCGACCTCCGCGGGCACTACTGGAAAGTGCGCGGCAACCTGTACGTCAAAGAGGGCCAGTACGCGCAGGCGCGCGATGCGTTCATCGAAGAAGCGAAGTTTCACGCGATGGCGTACGGCCCGAACGATCCCTCCGTTGCTCACGCGCGTGTCGCGGAAGGCACGCAGTGGGAGAACCTCGACAACTTCCCCGAGGCGAAGAAGCGCTACGAGGAGTCGCGCGACATCCTCGTGAAGGCGCTCGGTGCCGAGCATCCCGACGTCATCTACGCGTACGAGAACGTCGCGGTCATCACGGGCCGCATGGGCGAGTTCGCGAAGGGTGTGGAGGAGCTCCAGAAAGTGTTGGACCTCTCGATCCGCGTGCTCGGCGAGAACACCGAACGCTCGGCCGAGATCATCGACGAGATGAGCGCGCTGTCGCTGGAGCAAGAGAAGTGGGACGACGCGCTGAAGTACGCGTCGCGCGCGGCCGACATTTTCACGAAGGTCGTTGGCCCCGAGCACTCGCTCACGATGGACGCGCTCGCTCACCTCGTAGCTGCAAAGAAGCACACGGGGCATCTCGAAGAGGCGTTCGAGATCCAGACGCGCATCACGGCGATCACCGAGAGGCAGCGCGGACCGGAACATCCTCGGCTCGCGTACAAGCTGCAGAACCTCGGCTCGATCGAGATGGACCGGAACCATCCGCGCGAGGCCGAGAAGCTGTTCCGGCGCGCCTACGCGATCTTTCTGAAGGCCTACGGTCCTGATCATTCGCTGACCAAGGGCGCTAAAGACGCGATCGATCAGGCAGTTTCGGCGAAGTAGCGGTTGTTTGCGGGCGATGTAACCGGCGCGCCCCTGCCAGGCACTGTCTTAGCGAACCGTCGATTCCGACTGCCGCTGTATGCGGCGGTCGACGACGCGAAAGGACCGTCATGCCACGCCTGGCTTTTGGTATTCGTGCGTCCACCGTCGCTTCTGTACTGCTCGCTGCTGGCACTGCGTCGGCACAGTCCGCGGGCAGCCTGACGCTCGACACGTTCCGTCCCGCGATGGATTCGCGCGGGTACATCACGGTCAACGCGTCGCAGCCGCTCGGTCACGGCGAGGTTTCGTTTGGTCTCGGCGCGCTCGATTGGGGACATCACCTGCTGCGCTTCGATGGCCCGGCGGGTGCTTCGTACTCGGTCGACAACGTCCTCACGGCGACGCTGATCGGTGCTGTCGGCGCCAAGCTCGGTCCGGTCGAGCTCGAATTCGGTGCATCGCTCCCGCTCACGATCATGTCGGGCGATCGCGGTCCGGACGATCTCGGCGTGGCGAGCGATCCCAATGACGACATGCGCTTTGGCCTGGACGGGCAGGGCATGGGCGACCTCGGCCTCCATCTGAAGACGCGCTTCCTCTCCACGTCGCGCGGCCCGGGCATCGGTGTCGGCGCGATCGCGAGCGTCTATCTCCCGACGGGAACCAAGGACAAGTTCATGGGCGGCGGTTCCGTCGAGCCGCAGCTGATCGGCATCGTCGACAAGGAGTTTGGTCGCTCGCGCCGTCTGCGCATCTCGCTCAACGGCGGCGTTCGCCTTCGCTCCACGGAGTCGTTCACGGACGTCGGCGCGGGCGGCGCACCGGCGACAAACGGCCGGATCACGGCGAGCTCCGAGATTCCGTTTGGTCTCGGCATCGCGTACGCGATCTCGCCGCAGAAGTTCGACATCGTCGGCGAGGTCTACGGCGCCAAGCCGATCGGCGACCACGAGAACTATCAACCCGCCGAGGCGATCGGTGGCGTGAAGCTCTACCTCGCGCGCAACTCGTTCCTCTCGCTCGGTGCAGGGCGGGGCCTCGCGACTTCGAAGGGGGCGAACCCGGACGTGCGCGCGTTCATCGGCATCGTGTTCGAACCGAGCATCGGCGACCGCGACGGCGATGGCCTCAAGGACGACATCGACAAGTGCCCCGACGATCCCGAGGATCGCGATGGCTTCGAGGACGAGGATGGATGCCCCGATCCCGACAACGATCGCGACGGCATCCTCGACGAGGACGACAAGTGCCCGCTCATTCCCGAGGACAAGGACGGCTTCCAGGACGAGGACGGTTGCCCCGAGGGTGAGAAGAATGATCGCGACGGCGACTCGATTCTCGATCAGGTCGACAAGTGCCCCGACGATCCCGAGGACTTCGACAAGTTCGAGGACGAGGATGGTTGCCCCGATCTCGACAACGACAAGGACGGCATTCTCGACGTCGATGATCTCTGCCCGAACGATCCGGAGGACAAGGACGGCTTCGAGGACGAGGACGGTTGCCCCGATCTCGACAACGACAAGGACGGCATTCCCGATAAGGACGACAAGTGCCCGAACAAGCCGGAGACCTTTAACAAGGTCGAGGACGAGGACGGCTGCCCCGACATGACCATCAAGGTCGAGGACAACAAGTTCGTGCTCCAGCCGATCCAGTTCAAGCTCGACTCCGACGTGATCCTGCCCAGCTCGTACTACATCGTCGACGAGGTGGTGAAGGCGCTCAAGGACAACCCCGACCTGGAGCTCATGGAGGTCCAAGGCCACACAGACGAGCAGGGCAGCGACGCTCACAACCTCGACCTCTCGGATCGCCGCGCTGCGAGCGTGAAGCGATACCTCGTCGAGCACGGCATCGACGAGAACCGCCTCGAGTCACAGGGCTACGGCGAGACGCAGCCGAAGGATCACCACCACAACCAGCGGGCGTACTTCATCAATCGCCGCGTCGACTTTTTGATCCTCAAACGCGCGGGGCAGTGACCTAGCGATGGTGAGCGCCGAACCATGCCCAGAGCGCAGGCTCGAACGCGGGGGTGAGGCTTGGTATGTGGCCGCCACCCGCCATCGACCACAGCTCGACGTCGGCGCCTGCGGGACATCCGTCCTGGGTCGCGAGAGTTGTTTCGTCGCCCGCTACCGTCGAGATGAAGTCAGCGCTGCCCGTCGTGTGGCGTGTCGCGCCGCAGCCGTTGTAACCAGCCCAGTTCGCGACGCTCGGCTCCGCACCTGAATACGGGATGACATCATCGGCGGTGCCGTGCATGTGGAGCACGTTGACGCCTTGGCTCGGTTCGCACGGCGTCGTCGTCGCGTCGCCAGCGAGTACGCCGATCGCTGCGATCGTGTCCGCGTGATCACACGCGAGGCGATACGACATGAAGCCGCCGTTGGAGTGGCCGAGCACATAGACGCGCGCGGGATCGATCTCGGGCCAGCTCTTCATGATGTCGTCGAGCATCGTGCCGAGGTACGTGGAGTCGTCGACGCCCGTGTGGTCGAGGTCGCAGCAGACCGGGTCCGCGTTCCAGTACTGCTTGCCTGTGCTGTCCGTGAGACCGTCGGGCGCGATCACGAACGCCTCGCCGGCGGCGGCCAGTCCGCTGACACCGAAGAACGCGCTCTGCACGAAGCCGTTGGCACCGTAACCGTGCAGCACCATCAACAACGGATATGACTTCGCGTCGTCAAACCCGCTCGGGGCGCTGAGGGTCGCAGGCCGAGCAGCTCCGAAAATCTTCGCGTGATCGGGCGGCGGATCCGACGAAGAACCGCACGCGACGAGACACACGAGAACGAAGCTCCGCATTCCGCGCAGTGTGTCTCACCAGGACCGTGGAATCGAGCGCGCACGGGCCGTTCTGGGCGGCTCAGAGGCCGAGCGCAGCGCGCGTGAGCACGTCTGGCGCCGGCTCGTATGCCATCGCACGCGCGATCACGTTGTGCAGCTCGCGCACGTTGCCCGGCCACTGATGCTCGACGAGCGCCGCGAGTGCGTCGGGTGCGAACGCGGGCACCGTCGAGGTCGACAGCTCGCGCGCGAAGTGGCGAGCGAGCGGAACGATGTCCTCCTTGCGCTGGCGCAGCGGAGCGATGTGCAGCGGCACGACCTGCAAGCGGTAGTAGAGATCCTCGCGGAACCGCCCGCGCGCGACTTCCGCCGAGAGATCGCGATTGGTGGCAGCGAGGACGCGGACGTCGGCAGTCACCGGGCGCTGCGCACCGATCGGGAACACCTCGCGCGAGTCGAGGAAGCGCAGCAGCTTGGGCTGGACATCGAGCGGGAGCTCGCCGATCTCGTCGAGGAACAGGGTCCCTCCATCGGCGGCCCGCACGACACCGAGCTGGTCGCTATGCGCACCCGTGAACGCGCCTTTCTTGTAGCCAAACAGCTGGCCCTCGAAGAGCTCGTGCGGGACGGCTGCGCAGTTGAATGCCACGAACGGCTTGCTCGCGCGCGTCGATGCGGAGTGCAACGCCTGCGCGATGACCTCCTTACCCGTCCCCGACTCGCCCGTGATGACGACCGTCGCGCGCGATGACGCGAGGCGGGCGACGTCGGAGAGCAAGCGCCGCATGATCGGAGAGGCAGCGACGACACCGGGCATCTCGGTCTCCGGCTCGGACGTCGCGACGGCACTGCGACCACCCGCCCGAACGCCGGCGAGCTCGAGCGCGAGACCCGCGACCACGCAGACCGCACGCAGTGCGGATGACGCGCGGGCCGAGGGCATCGACGTGACGCCGAGGCGATAGCGCGTGCCGTCGCCCGCGTCGACGTCGAACCACGCGACAGCCGGAGTGGCGTGAGCGGAAGACGCTTCGACGAGCACGGCGCGAACGCCCGTGATCTGTTCGGCGACAGCGACGAGCTCGCGGCGCACCATGCCGGGCGAGGCGCCCGCGACGGAGAGGCGGCGCAGCCATACTTCGAGCGTTCCCTCGACGGCCTCGATGCTCGATGCCGCGTCGATGCTCGCCGGGTGCGATGGTGAGCCGGACGTTCGCAGCGGCGTCATCGGACGTTGCTTCGCGTTGCGCACGGCTTCGCGCAAGCGAACATCGATGCGCTGTGCCCACAGCGTGCGGTCGAGGCCGATCGCGCGCAGCGCATTCAGCGCACTCGCAACGTTCTTCTCTGCGACGGCCGCGGCCGCGCTCGCTTCGGGTTGGGGTGAGCGGGCATACTCGATGTCGTTCGCGACGAGCGCTCGCTCGAGTACGGCGTACGCGTAGCGAGTGACGGTCGCGTCGAGGCGATCGCCGGCTGCTTCGAACGTACTCGTCGCAGCCTCGAGCATCGCGCGGCCCTCGTCGATCCGACCGTCCTCGATGAGGAGCGTTCCTTCCACGCGACGGAGCGCCGCGGTGACCCATGCGGCGGGCCGGCGCGCACTCGCGCGGAGAGCACGCTCGAGCACCTGGCGCGCGAGCTGCGGCGAGCCATACGTGAGCGCGGCGTTCGCGTAGTTCACGAGCAGATCGCGCTCGATGAAGTTGAATCCGAGCGAGTACTGCGACGCGTGCTCGAACGCTTCGATCGCAGCGGGACCATCGTCCGCAGCGAGCGCGGCGGACGCGGCCATCCACGCACCGTACAGCTGACACGCGGAGCGCATCGACGGCAGGTCCAGCTCCATGACGCGCTTCGCGAGCGCGGCGAGGCGATCGGTGGCGCCGGTAATCAACAAATATCGGACCTGCGCCGGGAACGCGACGGTGACGGGGAAGCCCATTTCGTCGAGGTACTTGTCCGCTTCCGCGCACACGCGCCCGACCTCGTCGAGCCGGCCGAGGCGCATCAGAGCTTCTGCTTCCGCGCGCATCCCCAGCGCGGTGCACACACTCGGTGCGAGGCGGTTGACCAGGATGATCTCGCGAGCGCGGCGCGCGTACGCCAACGCCTCCTCGGGATCTCCGAGGTTGTCGAGCATGCGCACGGCGCGGAGCGCACAGCAGCGTGCCTCGACGCTCGGGCAGATCGAGATGCGCGGATTCGCGAGGAGCCGATCCAGGCGATCGAGCGCGAGTTGCGTGTGACCGGCGATCGTCGCTGCGAGCGAGCGGAACTGCTCGATGTACATCGCCGGCACCTCGGGCAGTGCGGCACCGGCGATCTCGTCGATCCGCGCGAGCGCATGCGACAACAGATCGTCGTTGCCCACGAGCAGGGCGGTGTTCGCATCCGCCATGACCAGGAACGCGCGCACGATCACCGAGTTGCGCTTGTCGAGCTCCATCGCGCGGCGCGCATGCGCGTGGACGCGGCCCGAGTCGAACAGCTCGCGATCTGGATGTGAGTGAACCAATGCAGCCGTCGCGTGCGCGAGCGAGAGCTCCGGTGCGCCGGGAGCGAGGGCAGGGGTGAGCGCGGTGAACGCGCGACGCACGTCGGCGCGATAGAACAGCTCGATCAGAGAGAGACCGATCGACGCGAGCGCTCGCGTCTCACTGCTCGCTGGAGTCTCGCTCGCATCTGCTCGCTCGCGTAGTGCGCGCAGGAACACGTCCTCACTCTCGCGCCAGCGTCCATCCAACATGTGTTGCAGCGCCGCCGCGACCGGCACGCTCTCCGCTGCATCCGTCGTCTTTTCGGCGTAGCGCTGGAGGCGATCGAGGACCTCGCCGCGCGGCTTGCGCGAGTGAGGCGAGTCATCCGGGAGCTCCCATCGATAGACCGTATGAGCGTTCACGCCGAGCTCGGAGGCGAACACGGCGCGTGTCCGGTCCCCGCGCAGCTGTCGGATTTCTTGGCTATCCATGTCGGCATATAGCTTATGCCATTCCGGATATGCCGGCAATCGGCATAACGGCATGACGCGGTCGCTAGACTTAGCCTAACTACTGGCAGGTCCATCTATTGGACTGACCTGTGCAGTCCTCTGCCGGCGAGAGGGAATTCGTCATGTCCAGCCAGGCACTCGCTCCTACCATCAACGACCTCAAGCTCGTGGCCAAACCAGAAAAATCCGAAGCTGCCGAAGCCCCTACTCCGCCCACTGCGACGGTCGTTAGCGAGGGTGGTCAGAAGCCCAAGGGCAAGAAGGCGCCGAAGGTGTTCGCCGTTCTCTTGCTCGCTGCTGCGGCTGCCGGCACCGGCATCTACATCCACGGCAAGGGCCGCGAGACCACGGATGACGCGCAGGTCGAGACGCACGTGACCACGGTTGCCGCGCGCGTCGCGGGCCAAGTGAAGAAGGTCTTGGTCGAAGACGATCAGGCTGTGAAGGCCGGCGACGTTCTCGTCGAGCTCGATGACGCTGACTACGCCACGCGCGTGGATGCAGCAAAGGCGGATCTGTCTGCCGCCCAGGCTTCGCGCGACGCAGCCGCGGCGCAGCTCGACCTGACCAAGAAGCAGGCGGACGCGAACATCTCGATCGCCAAGGGTGGTCTCGCCCAGGCATCGGCGATGACCGGCACGACCCGCGCGTCGATCGATCAGGCGAACGCACAAGTAAAGGCCGCGCAGGCTCACGCCGTGCTCGCGCAACAGGATCTGGATCGCGCGCAGCGCCTGATCGCGAGCGGAGCGATCACCAAGTCCGAGCTCGACTCCAAGGTCAGCGCCAACGACGCGGCGCAAGCGACGCTCGCGCAAGCAAACGCGATGGTCGTGAGCGCACTCTCGAGCCGCGCCAACGCGAGCGGTACGACGGTCGCCGCGCAGGGCCGCATCGCTCTCGCCGAGTCCGCACCGGAACAGGTCAAGGTCGCGGCAGCGCAGCTGGCGCTCGCCGAAGCAAAGGTGAAGCAGTCAGAGACGGCGCTCCACCAGGCCGAGCTGAACGTCGGCTACACCAAGATCCGCGCCGAGCGCGACGGCTTCGTCGCCAAGCGCACCGTCGAGCCCGGCCAGATGGTCGATCCGTCTCGCCCGCTCCTCGCGGTCGTCGCGTCGACGCAGCCCTGGATCGTCGCCAACTTCAAAGAGACGCAGCTCGCAGACATGAAGGCGGGCGAGCGAGTGACCGTCAAGATCGACGGCCTCGACGGCGAGAAGTTCGAGGGCAAGGTCGCCAGCCTCCAGGCCGGCACGGGCTCGCGGTTCTCGCTGCTGCCGCCGGATAACGCGAGCGGCAACTTCACGAAGGTCACGCAGCGCGTGCCCGTTCGCATCGAGCTGACCGGAACGCATCCGCAGCTTCGCGCCGGCATGAGCGCGGAAGTCACTGTCTTCACCGCTGCCGAGTAAGTAGTAGAGGGGAGGCCCGTCGTGGCGCCGCAAGAAGAAGATACTCAGCTCAAGGGCAGTAAACCGCTGATCACAGCGGTCGCGATGCTCGCCGCCGTGATGGCGATGATCGACATCTCGATCGTCAACGTCGCGCTCACCGACATCCGCGCCAGCTTCGGCACGCCCATCGATCAGATCGGTTGGGTCTCGACGGGCTACATGATGGCGAACATCGTCATCATCCCCATGACGGGCTGGTTCCAGCGCCGCTTCGGCTACCGTCGCTACTTTGCTGCATCGATCATGGTGTTCACGATCGCGAGTGTCCTGTGTGGCACCGCGTGGAACCTGCCCTCGCTCGTGCTGTTCCGCGTTCTCCAAGGACTCGGCGGCGGCGCGATCATCCCGACGGCGCAGTCCGTTCTGTTCGGCCGCTACCCGCGCGCGCAGCACGGTATGGCCGCCGGCCTGTTCGGTCTCGGTGCGATCACCGGTCCGCTCCTCGGCCCGTCCATCGGTGGCTACCTGATCGACATCTCCAGCTGGCACTGGATCTTCCTCGTCAATCTCCCCGTCGGTCTCATCGCCGCGTTCATCGCGTACCGCTCCATCGAAGAGCCGGGCTTCAAGGCCGACAAGACGCCGATCGATCGCACTGGCATCATGCTGCTCGCCGTCGGCATGCCGTCGTTGCAGTACGTCCTCGAAGAGGGAAATCGTGAGGGTTGGTTCGAGTCCACGACGATCATGGTGTTGTTTGGCATCGCGATCATCTCGCTCGTCACATTCGTGTTCCACGAGCTGGAGACAAAGCATCCCGTCGTGGATCTGCGTGTGTTCAAGAATCGAAGTTATACGGCAGGCACCGGGCTCAACTTCTTGACCGGTCTCGCGCTGTTCGGCGGCTCGTACCTGTTCTCGTTGTTCTGCGGCTCCGTGATGCACTACACGGCGCTCGACATCGGCCGCGTGTTCCTCGTCGCGGGTGTCGTGCAGATCTTCTTGATGCCGATCATGGGGCGCATGGCGCCCAAGCTCGACCCGCGCATGCTGCTGTTCGTCGGTGTCACCGTCGTCGGTTACAGCCAGTGGCTCGGCTCGCAGCTCACGACGGCAGCCGGCTTCTACGACTTGCTGCTCCCGAACTTTGTTCGCGCCGTTGGCCTCGCGTTCGTGTTCATCCCGCTCACGGTCGCGTCGCTCTCTAACCTCCCGGCGCATCAGCGCGGCAACGCGACCGGCCTCTTCAACCTGACGCGCGAGCTCGGTGGCTCACTCGGAACGGCGTGGATGGGCAAGCTCGTCGCCGACGGCATCGTCACGCACTCGGCCAACCTCTCCACGCACGTGACGGTCTACGACCCGGCGGTGCAGGAGCGCATCAGCATGCTCGTCGGTCGCAACCTGCCGCCCGAGGCGATCCTGCAGCTGCAGGTAAAGACGCAGGCGATGGTGATGTCGTTCAACGACGGGTTCAAGGTGACCGCGATGGCCATCCTCGCCGGTGTCTTCCTCGTGATGATGCTCAAGCGCGCGGGTCAGGGGCCGTTGCCCGCCGGCGCGCACTGATGCTGATGCGCCGAGCGGTTGGCCGGATCTGCATGCACTGTTGGCGGTTCGCGCCGGCCACCGAAGTATCCGCCGGCGACTGCAGTCACCGCTGATCGAGTGCTCGCGAGGCCAGTTTCTCGCGGGCTCGTTTCCTCGGCACACGATCCGGCTGGTCTCGCAGTTGCTCGATGGATGGACATGCCATTCACCTCGAAGCTGCTCGTCGCCGTTGCTCTCATCGCTCCCGCGTTCGCCGCATGCGCGGTCTCCGAGTCGGACGAGTCGGACATCGATGTGTCGATCGATGCTCCGGCCGACGGCAAAGCCGACGCGATCGATGGTCTCGCCATGCGTCTTCACAAGCGCGATTCGTACCCGGTCGGGGTGATCTCCGGCGGTGCGCAAGGCACCAACGAAATCCCCGAGCCCGACGACTTTACCGTGATCGATGCACGGACGAACCAGTCGATCGTGATCACGGCGTCGGCCTATCAAGTGTGGGCGACGCAGAATGCCGCCACGATCTGGAACGGACGCGATCCGTTGATCAACCGCTGGAGCGGCAACCACACGATGACGTTCAGCGCCTCCACGCCTCTCGACACGACCCGCGCGGGCGTCGTGCTGTTCGGGCTCGACGCGGCCGGCAACCAGAAGATCGTCCGCTGCGAGAAGCCCGGCCTGCGGGTCAACTACTTCCGCAAGGTGACGATCGACCACAATGCACAAGAGCTGTACGCGAACGATCGCGAGACGTTCACGTTTGCTCAGTGCGGCATCGATACGACCGGTCGCCAATACACGGTGAAAGACAACCACGGCCGCGTGGAGACCGCGGCGGGTCGTGCATGGTCGTTCAATGCATACGCGATTCCCGTCGCTGCTTCCGACGGGCTCACCGACGGTGCCTACACGGTCTCGCTGCTCATCGACGTGAACTGATCACTTCACCAGCTTGCCGATCGGCTTCTTCTCGCCCTTCTTGATCGCGGGCATATCTACATACGCGAGCGCAGGCGCCGTGGCTCCAAACCACGTGCTCATGCCCCATTCGAGCGCGTCGAAGTTGGCGACCTTGCACTGACACTTCACGAGCGCATCGGGCAAGCCCTTGCTGAGCTTCGCCGCCGTCTTCGACGGAAGGTCGGTGGAGTCGGACGTCGCGATCACCGTGATGACTGCGTCACAGCTACCGATCGACGTCTTGAGCTGATCGACCATGTACTTCGTCGCGTCCGGCTCGCTCGCGGGGAGCTTGTCGGCGATCGCTTGCGCGCCGCCCATCGCCTTCGCGTCCGGCGTTGCGCCCTTGCCGCCGACGAGCAGCCGAAGGACGTACTTGTCACCGGACTCCTTCTTCGCGAGCGCCACGATGTCTGCAACGGCGCTCGCCGGCGCATCCTTGTCAGCGAAGACGTAGACATTGAACTTGGCCGTCTGCAGCGAGCCGCCATCCATGATGAACGTCTCGAGCGACTTCTTGTACGCAGCGTCGAGGAGTCCGTTTACATCCTCGAGGCTCTGCAGCTTCTGACCGAACCAGTAGTACGTGCCGTCCTTGCCGACGCCGACGACGAAGCCGCGGCCGTCGATCGCTTTGCCCTTCGCAGAGGCCGGTGACGTGATGCTCTTCTCGAGAGGCACGAAGCCCGGCGTCGCCTTCGCGAGCTCGTCGAGATGCGCGCCGAGCTTGGCGCTGCGGTCCACGCACGCTTGCTTCGCGGCGGGGTCCTCGACCGGCACGGGGACCGGTGCGACGGCCGGCGCCTTTTCTTCGACCGGCGGAGCCACCGTCGCCGCCTCGGGCGCCTTCGGCTCCTCTTTCTTCGACCCACCACACGCCGCGAGCGACGCGACCAATGCCGCACAAACGAAACGATTCACCATGGCGCGGACGGTACCGCGCTAGCTGTTGACGGCGATCATCGCGGCGTTCGAATCAGCTGTCGCGAGTTGGATCCGTACGCGCACCGGTTTGTCATCGGCGTCGAGGTCGAGATAGATCGGAAACACGCCGTCGCCCCAGCTCGTGAAGAACAGCATCATCTGCGTGTCCGCGAGCTCGAGCGTGCCTGCGCCGAGCGGATTCGCGCGCGCGGCCGCGAGCATCTGGAAGTGGTGCGAGTGCGGTCGGAAGTCGATCGCGAGGAGCCAACTGTTGTCGGCCTTGAGGATCTCGCACTCGAATACTTTGCTCTCGGCATCCTCGATCGGGAGGTCCTTCCAGCCGTAGCCCTCCTTCATGCGGTTCGCGCGGAGCGCACTCGCGAGTAGCGCTTCATCGCGTCCCCAGAACACGACATCGGCGAGCCCGTCGAGGCTCTCGTCATGCTTCCAGTGATCGAGCGCCGCGTGATCCATGCAGACGATGCGCGCGAAGTCGACGCCCGCCTCGCCGAGCTTCTTGGTGTTGTAGACGTCGCCCGGCGCGAGGTCGATCGACACGTGATCCCAGCACTCCGCGAAGCGGCCGCGTCCCACGCGCGTTCCCGTCACCGCGAGCGGGCGATCGCTCGGGACGTCGCACGTCACGATCGCCGGCTCGAGCGTGTCGCGCGGCATGTAACCGACGAGGCCGATGTCGAACATCGCGAGCTTGCCGCTCGGCACGGTGATCGTTCCGAGCTGCTCGACCTGGCGCGTAGCGGCGCTGCTCTTGACCCTCGGCGCGACGTTCTTCGCCGCCGGCGCCTTCTTTGCTGCGGGCTTCTTCGCCGCCGCCTTCTTTGCTGCGGGCTTCTTCGGTGCGGCCTTCTTCGCGGGCGGCTTCTTCTTCGCGGGCGCGGGCTTCTTCTTGACGACAGAAGCCGGCTTCGCTTTCTTGGCGGCCGGCTTCTTCACTAGTTTGGCTTTTTTCTTGGGAGCCACCCATCGAGGCTACTCGATATCGGCGTTGAGCATCAGGTAGCCGTCGTCCGACTGGAGCGACAGGTTGTGCATCTGCACGCCCGCGAGCGCCGGCAGCGGAACATTCGTGAGGAGCTGCGAGATAGCGTCGACCTGTGCGCCGAGGCAAACCTCGGTGGCGCGCGAGAGCGACTCGTTGTCGAGGCGGGTCGTGTTCGCGATGTCGCCGAGGATGTCGACGTGGGCGACCGGCGTTCCGAGCTTGATGGCGACGCCGTTACCGCTCGCGGTCGGCTCGATCTTGAGGTCGATGCTCGCGTTGAGCGCCGCGCGGCCGACGGGCGTGCCGTGGTTCGCGTAGGTCACCATCACGTCGCCGAGGATGACCTTCATCTTGCCGTCGGCCGGGTCCGCGCTGAGCACGGGCGGGAGCGTCATCTCCATCGCGGTCGAGTCGAACGAGCCACCCGTCGCCGGGAGCGTCATGTTGAGGAGGTTGATGGACTTCGCCTCGGCGAGCATCATGTTGCCGAGGTCGTCGGCGAGGCCAATCGCGAGGCCGTTGCCAGCGTCGGGGTTCGCCGGGCCGTTCGGGGTGAAGACGTACTTGCCGGCTTCGGAGCCCTCGATGAGCATCTGCGTCGACATCGTGATGAGCGCGCCGGTCGCGTCGATGCTGATGTCCGTCGGGTCGACGGAGACCGTGAGCTTCTTGCCGAGAACGTTCAGCACCTGCGGGCCCGACATCGCGCCGAGCGCCTGGTTCAGCATCGGCGTCATCGCCGACGGGGCAACGAGGCCGATCAGGTAACCCGCAAACGTGTCGAGGTGGAGGAAGTTGATGATGTCGCCCGGGAGGCCCGACGCCTGGATGTCGAGACCGTCGACGTGGACCGCTTGCTGCGTGAGCGTGGTCTTGAAACCCTTGTTGCCGTCGGAGGTGACGACGAGGATGCCCGTGACGGTGACCTTGGTCGCCTTGATGTCGATGTCGTTGTGACCGTCGAGGCAGACGAGCGAGTAGTTCGCGTTCGCCGGAACTTCGAGGTTGTCGATCTCGGCCGAGAACTGGAGGCCCGCGTTCGTCGGCGTGAGCGCGATCTTCGCGTCGCCCATGTTCACGTCGAGGACGTTCATCTGCGCGTAGTTGCAGTCAGGGCCGGATTCGTCGCTCCAGTGCGCCATCGGGTTCATGCCCGTTACCATCGGAGCCATGTCCATGTTCTTGATGATGGGGCCGGCAGCCGCGGAGAGCTTGCCGAACGCTTCTTTGGAGACGGCGACCGTGATCGCGTCTTCGACGTTCGTTCCGACGTTGCGAACTTCGCCCGAGAGCATCGTGCGCGTGTCCTCGGCAACGGCGCCCTTGGCGTCCTTCGCTTCCGTGTGGAGCATCGTCGCGCCGGGCTTGACCTGGATGAGCGCCGTGAACGAGCCGTCGGGACCGAGCACCGCTTCGGTGTTGTTGACCGTCACGTGAGTGATTGCAGCGCCAGACTCTTCGTTCGGCGTCACCAGACCGGTGACGGTGACCGAGGTCGCGCCCTCCTTGATCGTGCTCCGCTCCGGCGACGTGATGCGCAGCGTGGGCGGGTTGGCGATCTCGGCGGGGGTGTCCGTACAGGCGGAAAGAGCCAGAAGGGACACGGCGGACGCGAAGAGGAATGAACGCATGGCTGCTCCGCTTCATGAGCAAGCCCCTTGCCACCTTCCATTGGAATACATCGGCTCCTGTTGTCTCCAAGAACACGAGCAGATCGCGGCGGTTAGGTTCGGTCAGTGGTCGACGCGGCGCGTAACTCACATCCGACACGCAAGCTGGATCAGCCGGTTTCGTTGGGGTCTGGGGTCTCGGAGCCGGCTGATCCTCTAGCCGCCGTACGGGCCACGCACATGTCCGGAGCGCGTATGTGAGCTCAGCTAACCGTGACTTTGCCGACGCCGCGAGCGGTCAGGAGCTGGGGCAGGCGCGGGCGCAGGTCGCCCTGCAAAACGATGGAATCTCCATCGATAAAGCCACCGCAGCCGAGCGCTTGCTTGAGCGCCTTGCACCACTCCTCGAGCTCCTTCGGCTTGAGCTCGAGCTTCTCGACGAGCGTCGCCTCCTTGCCGCCGCGGCCTTTGCGCTCGTAGCGAACGACAGCGCGCACCGGACCCTTCATTAACTTCGGAGGTGACGAGGACTTGGGCTGCTCCGGAGGCGATCCCGGGGGCAGATCCGCTCGCAGCTTTTCGAGCGCCGCGAACGGCGACTTCGGATCTTTAGAACTGGTCATCGCACACGCGAGCATACGCGACGCCTAGTCGGGTTTTCTCGTCGGAAAACCACAGTTGGAATTCGAAAAAGCTGTCTTGTCTCATTGGCTTGGAAGATCGAGACTAGTTTCTACGATGGGCACTCTTACGAATCGTGACGCGGTGGTGAAGACGGGCGATGTGGTCGAGGGTCGCTACCGGATCATCAAAACGCTGGGTGAAGGCGGGATGGGAACGGTCTTTCTCGCAGAGCACGCGCTCATCAAGCGCCGCGTCGCGATCAAGATCCTGCATCCCGAGCTCGCGACCGATGCGGACGTCATCGAGCGGTTCATGAACGAGGCCCGCGCCGCCGGTACGCTGGGACACCCAAATATTGTCGAAAGTACCGACATGGGGTTCACGGCGGAGCACGTGCCCTACATCGTGTTCGAGTACCTCGAGGGCGCGCTCCTGACCGACGAGGTCTATCGCGTGGGTGGTCTCCCGGTTCGCCGCGCGGTTCGCATCGCGCAGCAGATCGCGTCGGCGCTCTACGCCGCGCACAACGCGAACATCGTCCACCGCGATCTGAAGAGCGACAACGTCTTTTTGACTGACAAGGACGACGCGCTCGACCACGTGAAGGTTCTCGACTTCGGTATCTCGCGCTTCCTCGAGACCGACGACGAAGCCACGCGCCTCGGCATGGTGATGGGCACTCCCGAGTTCATGGCGCCCGAGCAGATCACCGACCCGGCGAGCGTCGACAAGCGCGCCGACATCTACGCGCTCGGCGTGATCCTCTACGAGATGCTGACGGCTCGCCGTCCGTTCTCCAACGACGAGGATCCGCGCGCGCTGATGCACCGCATCGTCAACAACGCGCCGCCGCCGCTCCAGCGCCCGGAAGTTCCGCACGCGCTCTGCGAGATGATCATGAACAAGATGCTCGCGAAGAATCCGGCCGATCGCTACCAGTCCATGATGGATGTGGAAGCGGCGCTCGATAGCTTCGTCACGTCGGAGCACGGCCGCGCGGTGAAGAAGAGCCGCATGATGGCCGCCGTCGGGGAGACGGAGCACGACATCGCTCGTCGCAGCGATCTGATTCCGCGCCCGCAGGGCATGCTCGACACGCCGTGGCCGCCGACGACGACGCTCGACGCGGTCTCGTTGCCGCAGGTCGCCGCGAAGAAGCAGTGGGTGCTTTACGGCATCGCCGCCGCGGGCCTCGCGCTCGGCGCTGGCGGCCTGTTCATGGCGATGAACAAAGGCGGGCAGACGGCGCCCGTCGCGACGAACGAGCCCGCACCTGCCGTGCAACAGCCGCTCCCGGCGGCCGCGACGACGCCCGCACCGCGCGACCCGTCGCACGAGAAGGTCGCCGTGCAGCTGAGCGCAAACGCACCCAACGCGCGCGTGACGTTCCGCCGCCGCGTGTCGGCTGCACCGTCGACGATGCAGATCACGCCGAGCGACATCGTCGAGCTCGTCGAGGTCTCCGCGCCGGGCTACAAGACGACGCGCTACTGGCTCACGTTCGATCGTCCGACGACGCTCAATGCCAAGCTGGCCAAGGGCTCGGGCAACATCGAGGCGACGGAGGAGGACACGCTCGTCGCGCTCGGCGAGATGGCGGCTCCGACGCAAGCCGTTGCAGCTGCGACGGCTCCTACCACCGAGGTCGCGAAGCCGGCGGCGGCGGCGAAGGTCGCGAGCGTCGCCACGTCGACGGGCTCCACGTCGGGCACGGCGACGGTCGCCCGCACGACGCGCAGGATCGGCCACGCCGGTGAGGATCAGGCCGAGGAGACAAAGGCGGACTCCGAGGAGAAGGTCGTCGCGGCGAAGGAAGAGACCACCGAGGTCGCGATGGCGGACACCAAGCCCGAGCCCGCTGCCGAGCCGGCAAAGGCCGAGCCCGCGCCGGCAAAGGCCGAGCTTCCCGAGGCTCCCAAGGCGACGCCGGCAGCGAAGACCGATGTGATCCCCGCGGCGGCTCAGACCGCGCAAAACGCCCAGGCAGCGGTCGCGCAGCCGTCCATCGATCGCGGTGTCATCAGCTCCGTGATCTCGCAGCACCGGATCGAGGTTCTCAAGTGCTTCGCCGAGGGCAAGAAGTCGAACACGTCGATGAAGGGCACCGTCAACCTGACGCTCAACGTCGACGCGGCGGGCAAGGTCCACTCGCAGGTGCAGTCCACGCTCGGCGCCCCGATGGTGGCGGCGTGCGTCATCAAGGCCGCGAATACGTGGAAGTTCCCCGCGCGCAACGGCGCCACGGACGCGACGGTTACCTACCCGTTCACGATTAACTGAGAGTAGATTCGCGGCGTGAAACTCGCCGCGCTGCTCTGGCTCGCTCCCCTCGCTGTCGCGTGCGGCGATAACGCCGAGGGCATGCTTCCTCCAACGCCACTGCCGGAGGTGACCGACACTGTCGCGCAGGTCGATCCGCGCATCGGCACCGGCGGCCTCGCGTACGCGTTCGGCAGCTGCTTCGTCGGCGCTGCGGCTCCGCACGGACTCGTGAAGCTGGGGCCCGACACGAACGGTCCGTACGGCACCGTCAACTTCCTCCACTTCTCCGGCTACTTCGCCGAGGACGACAAGATCCAAGGCTTCTCGCACGTGCATCTCCACGGCGCGGGCGCGACGGACTACGGCGTGCTGTCGCTGATGCCCGTGACGGCATTCGATCCGAGCAAGACCTCCGTCGTCGACTACCAGGCGAAGTTCGCCAAGGCCGACGAGCACGCGAGCGCGGGCAGGTACGCGGTCGCGCTCGCCAACGGCATCGGCGTCGAGCTCACGGCGACGGAGCGCGCGGGCGTTCATCACTACACGGGGGCGGGCGCGGTCGTCATCGATCTCGCGAAGACCCTCTCCGGCGGAGAGATCGACAACGCCTCGATCTCCGCTGGCGCCGACGAGATCACGGGCCAATTGCATCACTTCGGCGGCATGTCGCGCGGCTTCGGCGGCTACACGATCTACTTCGCGATCAAAGCATCGGCTCCGTGGAGCAACGCGCGTGTGTGGTCGGCAGGGCAGGCGCCGTCCAACGCGAGCAGTGCGACGGGGACGGGGGTCGGCGCAGCGATCGACGTGCCGGCCGACATCACGCTCGCCGTCGGCATCTCGCTCGTGTCGCTCGACGGTGCGCGCGCGAACCTCGCCGACGTGGGTGCGATCGACTTCGGCGCCGTCGTCGCGCGCACGCAGGCAGAGTGGGCCAAGAAGCTCGACACGGTGAAGATCACCGGCGGCACCGAAGCGCAGCGCCGCATCTTCTACACGTCGCTCTATCACGCGTTCTTGATGCCGACCGTCGTCGACGATGTCGCGTCGGACTATCAGCTCGTCGGCATGAACGCGCCCGCAACGGCGACCGGCTATCGCCAGATGTCCGACGCATCGTTGTGGGACACGTACCGCACCGTCGCGCCGCTCTACGCGTGGCTCGCACCGGACAGTGCGCGCGATCAAACGCGCTCTCTTGTCGGGTTCGGTACGGCCTCGGGACAGTATCCGCGCTGGCCGCTCGCGACCGGCGAGACGGGCACGATGATCGGTGCGAGCGCGGAGATCGTGATCGCGGATGCCGTCGCGCGCGGCGTTCCCGATGCGGGTGGTGATGCAGCGTGGGACGCGCTGCGCGCGGCCGCGATGGATACGACAGCGCCGGTGGCGGGCCGCGGTGGCCGCAACGATATCCAGGAGTACCTGACGCTCGGCTACGTGCCAGCGACGACGAACCGCTCGGTCTCGTCGACGACGGAGTACGCGCACGATGACTTCGCGCTCGCGAATCTCGCCGGTGCGCTCGGGCACACCGCGGATCACGACGCGCTGCTCGCTCGCCGCGAGGGCTGGCGCAAGCTGTACGACCCGAGCGTCGGGTTTCTGCGGGCGAAGAACGCCGACGGCACGTTCCCGACGACGGAGTTCGATCCGCTCGCGATGAGCCACGACTACGCGGAAGCAAACGCGTGGCACTCGCTGTGGATGGCGGGCGCGCACGATCCCGAAGGTCTCTCGCAGATCCTCGGCGGCAACGACGCGGCCGTCGCGAAGCTCGTCGAGTTCTTCACGAACGCGAAGACCGAGTGGGAGGCGGGCGGCGACGACGCCGGCAACTTCCCGCCGAACTACTACTGGCACGGCAACGAGCCCGACATCAACGCCGCGTTCCTGTTCTCCCAGCTCGGTCGCACAGACCTCGCGAACCAATGGCAGCGCTGGATCGCGGACACGCACTACAGCGATCAGCCCGACGGTGTCGCCGGCAACGACGACGGTGGAACGCTCGGCTCCTGGTACGTGTTGCAGGCGCTCGGCGTGTATCCCATTCCGGGCAGCGATCGCTGGGTCCTCGCCGCGCCCGCGTTCCCGCAAGCGCGCGTTGTCGTCGGCGGTCACGAGCTGGTGATCACCGCGGACGGCATCAGCGACGCAGCGATGTACGTGAAGTCGATCGAGATCGACGGCCAGCCCGTCGACGGCGTCGAGCTCACGCACGCGCAACTCGCCGGGGCGAGCACGCTGAAGTTCACGATGGCGACTGCGCCGTAGCTCTCGTCCTCGATCTCTTGGGTCGGTAACGGCTGGATTGCCTAGGCAACGGATTGATTGCCTAGGCAATTGAAATAATGCCGATTGGGCCATCTGCGACTCGAAGACGTCGCGCGCAGCGGATAACGTTTTGTCATGTCGAAATGGGTGACGGCAGGTGTCCTATTTTTGTCCGCAGTCACGGCGTGCGTGCTCAAGACCAGCACGAACACGCCGCTCGGGACTTCCTCGGCGAGCAACGGCGCAGGCCCCGGCACGTCGAACGGCGGTGGCGATAGCAGCAGCGGCGGCGGCAACGACACGGCCGGCTTCTCGGCATGCGATGCGGCAGATCGTCCGAAGAACAGCGACGGCGTTCCGCTCGCGCTCGACTGCGATCATGGCTTCCCGATCGGTGCGCCGACTCGCGGAGAAGGCGTCGCGAAGGACGGCACCAAGACCGAATCCGGCGTGAACACCAAGTGGACCTGCCCGGGCGGTAAGTGCAAGTTCTACTGCACGGGTGGCGGCTGCGACGCGACGTGTGAAGGCGGTGCGTGCGAGCTGACGTGTCTCGACATGGCGAACTGTCACTTGAACTGCCCGGGCGGCAACTGCAAGACGACCTGCATCGACACGATGCACGGCGAGGACAACGTCAACGCTGGCGAGTGCGATGTCGATTGCCCCGGCGGCAAGTGCGCCACCAAGTGCGATCCGGCCCACACCGCCTGCTCGGATACATGCAGCGGCGGCGACTGCACGACGGCCCAGAAGTGATGAGCAACTGGAAGGCAGGTTTGCTCGTCGGTGCGCTCCTCGCGGGCTGCATCCTCAAGACGAACAATTCGCCGCCGGGTAACTACGGGACGCCGAACGGAAACTCGGGTGGCGCGAACACCGGTGGTGCAAACGCAGGCGCTCAACCTGCGGCGGCTGCTGGCTGCACGCCGGACGACACGGACGCGAACGGCAACGCGCAGCCGCGCCGTGCATGTGATGCGAGCGACGGTCTTCCGATCGGCGCGCGCATTCGCGGCGAGACCGTCGCGTATGACGGTACGAAGGTGTGCGCGGGCGGTGGATGCGCGTGGGACTGCCCGGAGGGCAACTGCAAGTTCTTCTGCGCGAAGTACGCGCAGTGCAACGTGACGTGCCCGGGCGGCAACTGCCAGACGACGTGCACCGATCAGGCGAAGTGCAATCTCGACTGCGCCGGCGGCGGCTGCAAATCCGTGTGCAACGACGGCGCGGAGTGCGAGTCGGCGTGCGCGGGCGGTAAGTGCTCGTTCAAGTGCGAAGGTCCGCGCTGTAGCGACACGTGCGCTGGCGGCGACTGCACCTAACTCCAGATTCCGTATTGGTAATTCGGCGCGACATCGCGCCACATGACCAGTTCTCCGGGGAATGCGCATCGTAGAGATATGCCGATGTACTCGCCCGCCCAGAGCGACATCGACCGGTCGCGAGACCCGGCCGAGTCCGAGCGCGCGCACGACGATCTCGAGGTGAACGGCGCACCCGCCGCGGCCACGAAGTCGATCTACATCGTGATGGCAGTGGTGTTCATCGCGATGTTCATCGCGATCATGGCAGTGCACGCACCGAGCGGCGGCTAACGCAGTGATGCGAGCAGCGCGTCCGCTTCGGCGAGGATCAACGGCACGCTCTTCACGAGCTCGTGACCGTCATCCACCTCGACGAGCTTGACGTTGCCGCGGCCTCGCGCAAATGCGCGAGAGCGCTCGACGGGAACGGACTCGTCGTTGACGCCGTGCACGATCACCGTCGGTACCTTCACGTCCGGCCAGCCCACATCGATCGCGCGTGCGTCGTCGATGAAGCCGTAGTCCACACGCGCCGGTGCACCCGTCGTGTAGTCCGTCACCTCGCGCCACCCCGTCTCGCGCCAGCGATCGAACTCCGCGCCCAGCATTTCTTGCCAGCGCTCCGCGAGACCAAACGCGGGCGCCATCAGCACGAGCGCCTTCACGCGCGGATCGCGCTCGGCCGTGCGCGCCGCCGTCAGACCACCGAGCGAGCTGCCAAACACGACGGCGCTGTCGTCGATCGCTGCGCGCACCACGTCGATCATCGCGGACAGCCGCAGGTGCTCGAACGACGGGACGCGCAGGTTCAAGCGCTCGAGCGCGATGCCCTTGGCCGCGTAGTGCTCGGCGAACTTCACGCCCTTGCTGGACGACGGACCGGACGCGAAGCCATGGCAATAGAGGTAGCGCACGCGATGAGCCTAGCGATTTGCAGGGGCGCGTGCGACCAGCGCCTGGTACGCACGTCCGAATCCACATGCGGACCCTCACTCTGCTCGCCGCGTGCCTGTGCGCCACGGGGTGCGGGAAGAGCGATAGCGAGCGCGAGGCCGAGACCGCGAAGGTCGACGCCGAGATGAAGAAGAGCGATGCCGAGAAAGCGGCGCGATTCGCGGTCATCGAGACGCTCCGGTCCCGACTCGTCGTTGCGAACGGTCTGCCTCGCGATACCGCACCGACGAAGTGCGCAGCAGGAAAAGGGACGGCGTTGCTCGCCGATCGCGACATGGTCGCGGCGGTGACGAAGCCAGCGATCGATCTGGCGCGGGACGATGGCCGCGTGGAGGCCGTGGACGACTGGAAGTCGCTCAGCTCCGACGCCGTTCGCATGCTGCGCGAGCACGACTGGTACGCGGCGCATACGGGCGACCGCATGAATGTCGTTTCCGCCGAGGCGGACAACGCAAAGCGCTTGGCGCCATGGGTGACGAAGGGGAGTGGCGACTTCGTCGTGATCATCGACGCCACGACGAAGACCAAGCCCGACATCGTCGGTGAGATCTCCATCGAGGGCGAGGCACCGTTCGACGAAGGCGCGCTCCACGGTCGTGCCATCGCGATCGATCCCGTCGGGAAGCGCGTGCTGTGTCAGGTCACCTTCGCGGCGACCAACAGCCGGATCGTGAAGGGCGGCATCGACAAGGCCACTCTCCGCGTCTCGGCAGTCGAAGATCTCGCCCACAACGCGCACAAGGCGATCGTCGACAAGTTCGCGGCGGCCGGCCTCGCGATCACTCCTGTCGAAGACGTGTACTGAACGCCAATGGTGTTATAGTGACACTATCATGAACGCACTCGACCGCGCCCGGATTTCGCTCGAGGGACTGTCCGTCGCAGATGCGTTCGGCGAACAGTTGCTCCACGCGGGGTACGCGCGATCGGTCGCGATCGACAACCGTGCCGCTCCGATGGGACACATCTGGAAGTGGACGGATGACACTGCGATGGCGATCTCGATCGTCGAGATCCTCGCGACGCGCGGCAAGGTCATCGAGGACCCACTCGCGCAGGCGTTCGCGCGTCGCTATGCGAGCGATGCGGGGCGCGGCTACGGTCGCGGCGCACACCAGGTACTGGAGTTACTTGGAAACGGTGTGCATTACGACGCGGCGGCTCGCTCGCTGTTCGACGGTGAAGGCTCGATGGGCAACGGTGGCGGAATGCGTTCGGCCCCGATCGGCGCGTACTTCTGCGATGACCTCGGCGCAGTCGTGCAGAACGCGCATCGCTCTGCAGCGCCGACGCACGCGCACTCCGAAGGCATCGCGGGGGCAGTGGCAGTGGCGGTGGCGGCAGCGCGCGTCTTTGCTGGCGAACGCGATCCGGCTGCATTGATGACAGCAGTTTTCGAGCACACCCCACCCGGTGAAACGCGTCGTCGACTTGCGCGCGCGAAGGAGATGTTGAACGAAGAGGCGATCACCGTCGCGACGGAGCTCGGCAATGGCAGCAACGTGATCTCCAGCGACACCATCCCGTTCGCGGTGTGGTGCGCGGCGACGCACCTCGACAACTACGCCGAAGCGCTGTGGCTGTGCGGCGAGGTCGGCGGCGACATCGACACGACGTGCGCGATCGCGGGCGGCATCATGGTCGGCGCGTGCGGTCTCGACGGCATCCCCGCGGACTGGCGCACGCAGCGCGAGCCTCTGCCAAAGATCTAGACGTCGTCGTCGACGTAGCGCGCGCGCAGGTCGGGCAGCGCAGCAGCGAGGGCGGCCCGCGACTCGTCTCGCAGCTCGGCGATCGTCTTTCCCGTCGAGGGAATGGGCGTGAGGATCTTCGCGCACGCGTGGGCCTTGCCGAACCACTTGGAGTGCTTGGGACGCATCGCGCGTGTACCGGCGATCGCGACGGGCAAGATCGGAACGCCTGCGCGGATCGCGAGATCGAACGCGCCATCCTTGAACGGCAACATGTCCGTGTTCGCAGAGCGCGTGCCCTCGGGGAACATCATCACCGAGATGCCGCCGTTGAGCGCGCGCTGACACTCCGCGAGGCATTCGCGAACGCTGTCGCCTTCGCCGCGGCGGAGCGGGATATCGCCACCGAGCCGCATGGCCCAGCCGCTGAGTGGTTGCTTGAACAGCGACTCCTTGGCGACCCAGCGCATGTCCCACGGCAGGAACGACAGCAGGAACGGATCCGCTTGCGACTCGTGATTTGCGATCACGACGTATGGCTTGTGATCGATGTCCGGCGGCGCGTCGCCTTCGACGTCGAACTTCCACAGCATCGAGATCCGCGAAGCGGTGCGACCGATCCGGCGCAGCCACTGCCCCGGTACCCGCTGCGTCGGATCATCGCGGTGGCGGAGTTGCGCGACAGCCATGAACGGCAGCATGCCTGCCACGACCAAGCCGAAATCAACGTAGGCCCAGATGCCTTTGATGGGGCTTGCTTTCGTCGCCACGGCGTAGTTCTAGGCTATCCCGGCCAACATTCACATCTCCGACAGCACCTTCTCGTTCGTGACGCTCCACGTCGAGCCGTGATGCTCCACGATGTATTGGATCTCTCGCGCGCCGCCGCTGACGTAGGCCCCGCCGCCATTGCACGAGGCAGTGTCCCCGTTGGTGACCGTCACGGGTCCGATATCGATGCGTACTCCCGGTCCGTCGGGGGCTTGGACCGACGAGCCATCGGGGCCGCCACCGTGACACGCGCTGTCGACGACTGTATTGGGATACTTCGCTTTGATCGCGGGAAGAACCTCTTCGGGACCCACGCCGCGTATCGCGAGGCAGACAGGCTTCTGCGGATCGACATCCTTCAACTCGTGAAGCGCCACTGCGGTGAGGACATCCACAGTCGCGGCGTCCATCGCGCGGTCCGAGGCGGCTTTGGACGGAACCGGCTTGCTGCCTCCACAGGCGGCCATCACGAGCAGCGCGCTGATCCACTTCATCCCTGAATAGTAGCCGCACTCCGACGATGACTCGCGCCGTGATCGCAGGGCAGCTCGCGTCGTTCGCAAAGCAAACGGACGTCGTGTGGATGATCGAGGTCGATGGCGCCATCGCGGGATGCATCGGCTTGCACGGGATCAAGTGGAGCGTCAGCGCGACGCGCCGCGATCAGGCGATCATCGGTTACTGGATCGCGCCGGTGTATCGCAACCGCGGCGTCGTGACGGAGGCGGTGAAGCTCGTGCTGGAAGTTCGCGTTCGAGACCGTCGGCCTCCACAAGATCGGCATCACGTGCTTTGGCGGCAACGATCCATCGCGGCGCGTGATCGAGAAATGCGGCTTTCGCTTCGTCGGGATCGCGAAGGAAGACGTGTGGCGCGATGGCGTGTGGCACGACCATCTCCAGTACGAGATGACCGTCGGAGAGTGGACTGGCTAGAACTTCAGACGCACCTGGACGACATCGTGCTTGCGGCACGACGTCGCGCCAACGTCGTCCGGTCCGACCTGCTTGATGTAGATGAACAGCGTGTCGTCATTGTTCGGCGCGTCGACGAGGATCGGTGCGCATTCACGATCACCGTCGTGCACCGCGAGCGCCTGCTTGCCGGGCGGGATCGTGATGCGGCCGTGGCTGCTCGCGTTCGTGTAGTTGTCGAACGGACCGACCGTGAAGTCATGCGGCGAGGCGAACGCGAGATTGCCCGTGTGGGGGAACGGCGCCTCGAGCCGCTCGTTGAAGTTCGCGCCCGCTGTGAAACTGGAGGCGCCGCCCTGGTAGCCAACGGGCGTCACGATATCGACGTCGTGGCTACCGCCTGCGAGCGCGAGCTCGAACCGGACCTTCTCGGTACCCTTGCGCACGAGGTCGCCGGGGCGTTTGACGATCGCGCCATCGACCAGGACGTACATCTCCTTCGGATCGGATTCCTCGCCGCCTTCGAACTGAAGCTTGGCGGGCCGTTTCTCGAGCTCCGCGACGTGCGCTCGCACCGCTGCCGCATCGGTCGCGGTGGGATCGAGCTCCAGATACAGCTCGTAGTCGATCAACGCCTCGTACATCTCGTGGCTGCGCTCGAGGACCGAGGCCAGGTTGTAGATGGTGCTTGGATGAACGACGAGCTGGAGCGACTTCTTGTAGAGCTCGGCTGCCTTCTTGAGATCGTTCACGTCCTCGGCGGCCGTCGCCATATTGAAGAGCTCGCCGGCCGCGCGCGCAAACTTATCGGGCTTGGCTTTGCGCGCGGGACCAGCCCACGCCGTCGCCGCGAGGAACGTGATCACGACGCCGAGGAGCTTCACTTGCCCTCCCACGGGATGTACTGCATGCGCAGCTTCTCGACGTCCCAACATCCGTAGTGGCCATGCTGGCCGCTCGTCGCGCCGACGAATACGTACGTGAGTTGCGCTCCTGGCTTCACCTCGATGTCGACCGGTGCGCACAGCATGTCGTTGCCTTCGCTCTTACCGAATGACGTCTTGTAGCGACCGGGCGGGATCGTGATGAGCGTGTTCGCCGCGAGCGCGGCACCGCCGAGCTTCTCCGCTTCGATCGTCGTCCCGTAGAAGTCGATGTAGACGTTGCCCTTGCCCTTCTCGCGCGTGCCGCCATCGGAGCTCACATAGCGAGACCTCGTTTCCCGTTCCACGTTGCTCGTCACGAACTGTTTTCGACCGATGCGCAGCACGCTGTGCGGTTTTCCGTCGGCAGGAAAGCGCTGCGGTGACGGGCCGAGCTTATCGCCGTCGACAAAGATCGTCGCTTCGACATCTTCGTCGGATTGCTTCAACGTACCCACTGTCGTGAACTGCGGCCGCTTCGCCAGGTCCGCGAGCAGCGCTTTGATCTGCGCTGCGTCCGGCGCGTCGGGCGCTTCCTTCAGGTACTGCTCGAAGTTGCTGGTCGCGGCGGAGACATCGTCGGCGAGCAAGAACAGGCGCGCGATGTTGAACGACACGTTCGGCAACGGCCTGCTGCCGCGCATGAGGTTGTATGTCGTCACCGCGTAGCCATTCTCGCCATGGCGGGTCTCGCTCGCGGCCCTTGCCCAGTCCTCGAGCTGGTCGAAGGTGAGGTCGGGAGGTGGCCCCTTTGGTGGGGGCACGTCCGCGACGGCGAGCGAGCCGGTGGCTACGACTGCAACAACGACTCTCCCCAATGCGCGCACGTTTGGATCATACGCATGGGATCGGCGAAGATTCACTTCATGCGCTGGTTCGCGATCGCGGTGATGATGTGTGCCTGCGGACCGTCTCCCGAGCCACAGACGCCCAAGGCGGAAGGCCCGACGTGCAAGAGCGCGGCGGAGCACATGATCGACGAGCTCGTGGCCGGCAAGGATCCGCGTCCACCCGACGAGGCGATCAACGGCCAGATCGCGCTGGTCCGCGACCACTGCGAGAAGGACGGATGGAGCGTGGCCGCGAGGGCGTGCTTCTCCAAGATGAAGACGCTGGATGATGCCGACCAGTGCGGCACTTATCTAACCGCTGGACAACAAACAGCTTTGTCTCCGCCGCAGGAACCGGCCACGACCGAATAGATCTTCGTGATCCGACGACTGCGTGCTACCCGTAGGCCCCGTGGTGGCTGTCGCAAAACCACTGTTCTCGCATCGCCCGTACTGGGCCAAACGTTTCGGAACAGCATCCGTGCTGCCGACGACGCGCGCCGAGATGGACGATCTCGGTTGGGATAGCTGCGACATCATCCTCGTGACGGGTGACGCGTACGTCGATCATCCTAGCTTCGGCATGGCGCTGATCGGTCGCTTGCTCGAGTCGCACGGCTTTCGGGTTGGCATTCTCGATCAGCCGGACTGGCGCAGCGTCGAAGCATTCCGCGCGCTCGGCCGCCCGAATCTGATGTGGGGCGTGACCGCCGGCAACATGGACTCGATGGTCAATCGCTACACGAGCGACCGGAAGATCCGCCGCGACGACGCGTACACGCCAGGCGGCGAAGCAGGCAAGCGCCCCGATCGCAGCGTGATCGTCTACGCGCAGCGCTGCCGCGAAGCCTTTGGCGACGTGCCGCTCGTGCTCGGTGGCATCGAAGCAAGCCTGCGCCGCATCGCGCACTACGACTACTGGAGCGACAAGGTCCGGCGCAGCGTGATCGTCGATTCGCACGCCGACCTCTTGGTCTACGGCAACGGAGAGCGCGCTGTCGTCGAGATCGCGCATCGCCTCGGTGCCGGTACGCCGATCCACGAGATCAACGATCTGCGCGGTACCGCGATCATCCAACCGACGGTGCGCGCCGGCTTTACAGAGATCGATTCGACGACGCTCGACGCGCCCGGCAAGATCGGTCCCAAGGTCGATCCGTACGCGATGGAGACGGAGATTCGCCAGGCGGCTCCGTGCAACGACGAGAAGGCTGTTCCGCTCGACGAGCGGCTCGTCCAGCTCAAGCCGCGCAAGGTGAATCGCGACACGCAGGTGATCCGCATGCCGAGCTTCGAAGCGGTGACGGCGGATCCGGTGCTGTACGCACACGCGTCGCGCATTCTTCACCTCGAGCAAAATCCCGGTAACGCCCGCGCGCTCGTGCAGCGTCACGGCATCGGCGCAAAGGCGACGGACGTGTGGATCAACCCGCCGCCGATCCCGCTGACGACGGAGGAGATGGATCGGCTGTACGAGCTGCCGTACTCGCGCAATCCCCACCCCAAGCACGCGGAGCACAAGCTGCCCGCGTACGAGATGATCAAGTTCAGCGTGACGATCCTCCGCGGCTGCTTCGGCGGATGTTCCTTCTGCTCGATCACGGAGCACGAGGGGCGGATCATCCAGAGCCGCAGCGAGAAGTCGATCCTTCACGAGATCGAGCAGATCCGCGACAACGTCCCCGGCTTCACCGGAAATATCTCGGACCTCGGCGGTCCGACAGCAAACATGTATCGCCTCGCGTGCAAGAGCCGCGAGATCGAAGCCGCCTGCAAGAAGCCGTCGTGCGTGTTCCCCGATATCTGCGGAAACCTCGGCACAGATCACGGCCCGCTCGTGCAGCTCTATCGCAAGGCGCGCGCGATCAAAGGCGTGAAGCGCATCTTCATCGCGAGCGGCGTGCGTTACGACCTCGCCGTGAAGTCGCCCGAGTGGATCAAGGAGCTCGCGCAACACCACACCGGCGGCTACTTGAAGATCGCGCCCGAGCACACCGAGGACGGGCCGCTCGAGCACATGATGAAGCCAGGCATCGGCGCATACGATCGCTTCAAGGAGCTGTTCGACCGCTACTCCAAGGAAGCGGGCAAAGAGCAGTACCTGATCCCGTACTTCATCGCGGCGCACCCGGGCACGACGGACGAGGACATGCTGAACCTCGCGCTGTGGTTGAAGGCGAACAAGTTCCGCCCCGACCAAGTGCAGGCGTTCCTACCCGCGCCGATGGCGACCGCGACGGCGATGTATCACACCGGGTTGAACCCGCTTAAGTCACTCAAGGCGGCCAAGCGCGTTCATGTCGAGAAAGATCTCGAGCGGCGGCGCCTCCACAAGGCATTCCTTCGCTATCACGACCCGAATAACTGGCCGGTCCTGCGCGAGGCGCTGCGCCGCATGGGGCGCTCAGATCTGATCGGCCCCGGCAAGCAGAACCTGGTTCCGTCCTGGCAGCCCGCTCACACGGGTGGTCAGCGCGAGGGGCATCGTGTTCAGCCTGGAGTGGCGCTGACCCAGCACACGGGACTCCCGCCGCGCGCTGGCATGCGAAAAACGACCAAACGTCGCTAACGCAGCGCTAGCCGAACGCACACACCGACCCCTTTTGTGGTCACGACGCGGCGCGGTAGTCTCGACGCGTGGAAGAGGCTGAGATCTCGGTCGGGAGCGTCCTCGATGGGCGTTACCGCATCGACAGCATTCTCGGCACGGGCGGGATGGGCCGCGTGTATCGCGGCGAGCACGTCGGCATCGGCAAGCAGGTCGCGATCAAAGTCCTGCACGCGGATCTGTCGCGCAACCGGGAGGCCGCGCAGCGCTTTCAGCGCGAGGCGCTCGCATCGGGCCGGCTCGATCACCCAAACATTGTCGGCGTCTCGGACTTCGGCATCGTCGACGATGGTCCCTGCTACCTCGTCATGGAGGTGCTCGATGGTGAAGCGCTCGGCGCTCGGCTCTCGCGCGAGAAGCGGCTGCCGTGGCGCGAGGCCGTTCACATCGTGAAGGGCGTGCTCGCGGGTCTTCGCCACGCGCACGATCGCGGCGTCGTTCACCGCGACATCAAGCCCGACAACGTCTTCCTCGCCACCAAGGACGGCGAGACAACCGTCAAGATCCTCGACTTCGGCATCGCCAAGCTCTATGCGGGCAGCCCCGATGATCCCGCGTCGACGCGCGCGGGCCTCACCGTCGGCACGCCGGCATATCTGTCGCCCGAGCAGGCCGTCGGCGGCGAGATCAAACCCGCGTCGGATCTCTACTCGACGACGATCCTCCTGTTCGAGATGCTGACCGGCCGCGCGCCGTTCGAGGACAAGGATCCGCTCGCGATGCTCGGCGCGCACGTGAGCCAGATCCCGCCGACGCTCGCGCAGGTCGCGCCCGATGCAGAGTTCCCGCTCGGTCTCGAGGAGCTGATCCAGCACGGCCTCGTGAAGCAGCAGGCCGACCGCATCAACTCCGCGCAGGACTACATCGCGCGCCTCGAAGCGCTCGAGCGCGGAAGCAGCCCTGTTCTCACGCCACCGCCGGGGTCGCTGCAGATCTCGGGAAGCGCACCGACTGCACTGCTCGCGACGACGCCGCCACCGATCGGCACGCCGATGCCGTTTGCCCCGACGGGCGCGATGCAGCCTGCCTCGCTCGCCGATATCCAAGCCACGACGCCGGTCAACAACGATGCGACCACGCCGGGCCGCCCGCTCGCACTCGCGCGCGCGACGCACGCCATCGGCCTCGCCGAGACACCCGTCGTTCCACCGAATCGGATGAAGCAGATCGCGATCGTCGTCGGTGCGATCCTGCTCGTCGGCATCATCGCTGCCGTCGCGACGCGCGGCAGCAGCGGCAAGCCCGATCCCAAGAAGCCCGAGCCCGTGAAGACCGAGCCCGTCAAGAGTGAGCCCAAGGCGGAGAGCAAGCCGCCTCCCTCCGAGGAGCCGAAGCAGCAGGTCGTCACGCCACCGCCGGAGGAAAAGACGGTCGTGAAGGAAGACCCGACGCCGGCCGCCGAAGATGACGACGCGAGCGCCAGCACCGAGCTCAAGGCGCTGCTGCACGACCTGCGGACCGCGAAGACCTGTCCCGCGCGCAAAGCCGCCATTCCCAAGATCGTCGCGCTCGGCGACAAGGCGGCGATTCCCGCGCTGAAGAAGGCGCGCTATCGCATGGTCGGCGGCGTGCTCGGCTTCAATCAGAGCAACGCGAACAACTGTCTGAAGAAAGAAGCCGACGCCGCCATCAAGCAGCTCGGCAAGTAGCAGCTCGCGCTACTGGCAGACGGCGTAGTGAACTTCGGGCTTGGCGGTCGAGCAGCACGCCTGCTCGCCACCGTTCATGAACGTCTTCGCGCACTGAACGGTCGTGTTGTCATTGGTGAGAGCGGTGCACGCGGGGCCGCTCGCGGTGAGCGCACGCGTGGAGTCGCCGCAGCCGTCGTCACACGTGGTGAAGCCGTTGCGCGTCCAGCCGCTGTCGCACGCGGGGTCGTCGGCGCAGGCGACGAGACCAAGGGCGGAAGAAAACGCGAGTGAGAGGGCGACGTACTTCATGAGCGCGGCTTCGCTTTCCAATCCTTCTGCGAGAACGTCTCGAAGTCGAGAACGAGGCAGACGGCTTTGTCATCGGCGTCGACGCCCCAGTAGGCGGCGAACTCACCCTCACCCGAGGCCACTGCGAGCACGCGTCGACCGTCGGTGAGCGGAACTTCGATCGGCTCGATCGACGCGGGCTTCGCGGGCAGCGCGATCACGCCGGGTGAGCCACTGCCCGAATCGAGGATCGCCATCCACTCGCCGCCGATGGCGAGGCGCGGCAGATCGTCGGGTGACTTGGGCTTCTTCTGCCCTTTGTAGTGAGCGACGGTCCACTTCGCGATCGGCGGGCGACCGACGTGAATCACGACAGCAGCGAGACGCTCGGTGTTGCCGTGCTTGTCGGAGCTGCGCGCGACGGAGAGCATCACGCG
Source organism: Kofleriaceae bacterium (assembly GCA_036499725.1). Classification (GTDB taxonomy): domain Bacteria; phylum Myxococcota_A; class Polyangia; order Haliangiales; family Haliangiaceae; genus JABFXX01. The sequence goes on along the minus strand of DASYDE010000020.1, from coordinate 20,346 downwards.
GAACTGACCCGCGACGACCGGGCGATCGAACACCTTGAAGTTCTTCGGCGCCGTCGGATCCATGATCGCGAGCGCACCGGACGGAGCGGGGAGCTGGAGTGGGAGCATGCGCACGTCGATGCGGTGCGGACCGAACTGCTCGCCGTAACGGAGCAAGCGCGCGATGTCTCGCGGCGACATCATCTCGTCGCGCTGTGTGGGCGGCGGCGGAGGAGGAGGAGGGAGCGGAAGCGACGGGGCGCTCGCCTTCTTGGGCTTCACCGCGACGGCCGGCAATCTGGGCTTGGGCGGCGGCGCAGGGGCTTTCTTGGATCCACCCTTCGTGGGAGTCGCTCCACCCTTCGTGGGTGCCTTCGCCGGTGCCTTTACCGGTGCCGCCTTCGGCTTCTTCTTTGGAGCCGCCTTCGTCTTCGCCACGGAGGCCACCGTAACTCCGACGTTGACGCACCCACGGGATCGACTTGCACGAATGTGTGTGTTGCCCCTCAAAATCCGGAACGGGTGGTCGATCCTCTGGAGTGACCCCGAGATAGCTGATCTGGGGTAAATCTTTACCCGGGTGGGTCAGATAGAACCCGGACAGTCGGAAGATAAACGGCTGAAATTACGTGAGTAATGCAGCCCACAGGTTCCGAAAAGGGTGGCGTACCGGTTGCGATAGCTCCGGTCCGTGCAGGCCAACAACTTCCGCAACCAGCTCATCGCCGACCACTCGGACATCGCGCGTCGTATCGCCCTCAAGGTGGCTCGCCGCTGTCCTGACTGGGTCCAGCGCGAGGACCTGATCGCTGCCGGAATGCTCGGCCTGACCGAGGCGGCGCTCCGCTACGACGAGACCCGCACCGAGCCGTTCCTCTCGTTCGCCGAGCAGCGCATCCGTGGCGCGGTCCTCGACGAGCTGCGCCGCGGTGATCTTCTTCCCCGCCGCGTTCGCCAGCTCGCCCGCAAGATCAACGGCGCGATCCGCGAGCTCGAGCAGACCGGCGAGAAGGCGACCGACCAGCGCGTTGCCGATGCTCTCGGCGTCTCCATCGATCACTACCGCAACGGTCTCGCGCAGCTCGTGCACGTCGAGGTCTCTTCGCTCGACGACAAGGTTGCCGCGACGCAGGCGTCCGCTGATATCGCGCCCGACGAGGCGGCCTCGCACCGCGAGCTGCTCCACCGCGTTCGCGCTGCGCTCGACAAGCTCGAGACGCGCGACGTGACGATCCTCGGCCTCCACTACATCGAGGACCTGACCTATCAGGAGATCGCGAAGTCGCTCGGCATCACGCCCTCGCGCGTGTGCCAGCTGCTGTGGCGCGCGGTCGACCGCCTCCGCTCTCACCTGGGCGTGACCGAGGTGGAGATGAAGGCGGCCGCGTGATGCGCGTACTCCTCGCCGACGACGATCCGTCTCTGAGGCGCGCGCTCGGCATGTCGCTGACGCGCGCTGGCTATCAGGTGACGGTTGTCGACGACGGTGAGATGGCGATCGAGCTCGCGGCAGAACAGCCGTTTGACATCGTGATCGCGGACTACAACATGGCCCGCGTCGGCGGTGTCCAGGTGATCAAGCACTTCAAGGAGCGCTTCGGCGGCGACGTCTGCTGCATCGTGCTCTCCGGTGACGATGACGATCTGATGAATGCCGCCTGCTACAAGGCCGGCGCGGATGACGTGCTCGTCAAGCCGCTGACCCCGACCGAGCTACGCACCCGCGTAACCCTCGCCGCGCGCTCGCTTCGCGCCGCGTAGGACGTACCCCGACTAGCGTTCGCTCCTCGCGTGTGCGAGCGTAATCCTCGACGATGAGCGAGGAACCATCTCGCGTCCGGGTCATGGTCGTCGAAGACGATCCCGAGGTTGCCAAGGCAATCTCGCGCAAGCTCGGAGGTGACGGACATGAAGTCGAGCTAACGGACGATCCTCGTCCTGTACTCGATCGGCTCGCCCTCGGTGAGGACGAGCACTGGGATGCCGTCCTACTCGACGTTGGCTTGCCGGGCATGAGCGGCATCGACGTGCTGCACAAGTTCCGCGAGGCTGGGTCGCTCGCGTCGATCATCATGCTGACCGGCGACAATACGGCCCAGACCGCGACCACGTGCATGCGGGCCGGCGCGTTCTATTACCTGACCAAGCCGTTCCGCCCGTTCGAGCTGAGCTCGATGGTGGAGTCGGCTGCGCGCTACACGCGTCTGCGCCGCGAGCTGTCGCGCGCCAAGCGCATCATCGAGGAAGCGCCAAAATCATTGCTCGTCGGCAACTCGGCGCCGGTCCGCAAGCTCGGGGCCGCGCTCGAGCGACTCGCCAAGCAGGATGTCTCGATCCTCATCCACGGCGAGAGCGGCACCGGCAAGGAGCTCGTCGCGCGCTCGCTCCACGAGCTGGGACCGCGCCGGATCAAGCGGTTCGTGCCGCTCAACTGCGGTGCGATTCCCGAGACGCTGATCGACAGCGAGCTGTTCGGTCACATCAAGGGCGCGTTCACCGGCGCCACGACGGATCGCGCGGGTGTGTTCGTGGAGGCCGACGGCGGCACGCTGTTCCTCGACGAGATCGGCGACATGCCGCTGCAGGTGCAAGCGCGTCTGTTGCGCGTGCTGCAGGAGGGCGAAGTGCGCCCGCTCGGTGGCAACAACGAGCGCAAGGTCGACGTGCGCGTCATCGCCGCGTCGCACGTGGATCTCCAGGCCGCTGTCGAGGCCGGTCGGTTCCGCCAGGATCTGTTCTATCGCCTGAATGTCGTCGTGCTCTCGGTGCCACCGCTGCGCGAGCGGCTCGATGATCTCCCGTTGCTCGCCGCGCACTTCCTCAAGAAGCACGCAGGAACCCATCCGCCGGCGCTCTCCGCCGAGGCGTTGGAATGCATGTCGGCGTACGCGTGGCCGGGCAATGTGCGCGAGCTCGAGAACGCGATCATGCACGCAGTCGCGCTGCACCACGGTGATGTGATCGACCCCGAGTCGTTGCCGGCGGTGATCGCGCGCGCGACACCGAGCATGGGGCAGACGGCGGCTGGAACCGGCGCGGTTCCGATCGAATCGTTCTCCAAAGAGCTCCCACAACTCACCGACGCGAAGCGCAAGGCGTCGTCTGACTTCGAGAAGCGCTACCTCGTCGTCGCGATGGAGCGCGCGAAGGGCTCCGTCTCCGAAGCGGCGCGCCTCGCCGGCCTCGATCGCACGAACTTCCGTCGCTTGCTGCAGCGCCACGGTATCGACGCGACGACGTACAAGTCGTAGGCGATCACGGCGCGGTATACGCGACGGCGATGCTGAACGTCGAGGCCGCGTACCCGCGCGCCATGATGTAGGCCTTCGTCTGTCCCGCCGGAACCTGCAGCGTGCACGTCTCCGCCGAGCCATCGAGATACGGGCGACAGTTGTACGCGGTGGTCGTCGGCGCGCTGCCCCAGCGCACGTAGAGATCCGCGTCGCCGGTGCCCGTCATCGTCGCGGTGAAGTTCGTGCCCGCGAGCACGCTGATCGGTCCGTACTGTTTGTTCGCGCTCTTCGCGACCGAGCCGGAGAACGTCTGCGTTTGCGCCGTGCCGGTCGCAGGCGGCGGCGTCGTCGTACCGCCACCCGTGCCACCACCCGGCGGACCGTAGAGCGCGGCGGCACCCTGCGCGTCCTTCGCCGTCCAGTTCAGATCCTGCGACGTTCCGTTGCACTGCGGGTAGTGCATGATCGACGACGAATCGTACGGCGTGAGCGGGCGCCAGTTGTTGTCCTCGAAACAGACGCCGCCCGCCTCCGGACGCGTGTGCTCGTGGCGGAAGCCGAGAATGTGACCGAGCTCGTGGCCGAGGATGTGAGCGAGCGGCCAGCCGCCGGTGTCACCGAATGAGCTCGTGTCGACGAGGAGCTCGCGCGAGCTGCGTGCATCGTTGGGAAAGAACGAGCGCGCGAGATAGTCCTGTCCGCTGACCTGACTCACGTCGAACACGACATTGCTGTTCGACTTGGTGCAGCTCGCGTCCTGCGCGGGCACATAGATGAAGTTCACGTTCGCGCGCACTTCCCATCCGTTGTCGGTCGCGGCGGTCATCGCCGCGACGATGTCGGCCTTGTGGCTGCCGAACGTGTTCGAGACGCAGTAGGTCAGGTTCACCTTCTGCGTGTCCGTCCACTTCGTGTCCTGGCCACCTGACGTATTCACGATGAGCTCGCCTTGCTGCATCGACTCCCAGAACTCGTAGAGCTTCTTCTGGTCGGGGATCGCCATATCGCCGTCGACGATGTAGTGACCGCCTTCCCAGTTCTCCTGGTAGGTCGTTGCTAGGAATTCTTCCCACGTAGGCGCGTCCTGCGTGGAAGAGAGGTTGTCGATTGCCGCCGGCGCGCACCCACCCACCATCAACAGGATCGCGAGGGTCTTCTTCATCATCGCGGCGCTCTTGTTCATCGCGAGTGCCACGCGAATTTGCACAACTCGGTAAGCGCCGTGCGAACGGGACTCTGTCAGCGCGCGACAGCAACTCGACGGGTATTCGATCGTCAGCGCGATCACATTTGAAGTCGGCGCGTGTAGCGCGAGGTGTGCCGGATGTAGGACGGATCCACTGCGCTGACTGCCGCCGCGCTCCTGTTAGCGACCAACGCAGACGCAATACCATTGCATCTGTCCGAGACAGCTCGTCACGCTGACGTTTGGTCGCCGGGGAAAAAATCCTCTGCGGTGATCAGCGTCGCTCTGCCGCGATGTCGTGTTTCACCGTCGGTGTAGGCACAAAAATCCTCAATGTCTCGGGACGGTTAGCGTCCCGGGACAGACGGTGACTACACGAAGATCGCGAAGTCGCACCAGGACCATCGAGGATGCCTAGTCGCAGGTGAGGCTCCACGCCGAGCTCGGTACGCGGCCGATATCCAGCGGAGTGGTCGTCTGCTCCTGGTCGGTGCCCGAGTAGATCCGCACACCGTTCGGAGCATCCGTCGGAGCTCCAAAACCCGGCTGTTCGGTCATGACGACCGAGCCGCTCGAGCACACTGCAACATCACCGATCGGCTCCGATGCGCCGTTGATCTTGCCTGCGTTGACGGTGCTGCTCGAGAGCGTCATGGTCTTCACGTCACCTGTGCCCGAAGCGCCCGTGACGACCATGTACGCGCGCGCCTGGCTGAAGTCGAAGCGAGACACGTAGCCACCCAACGCACTGTTCTGAACGAGGCATCCCGGCGCGGTTGGCGTCGCGCCCGTCGTGATGCGCTCGATACATCCGGCCGACACGAAGTCGGTCGAGTCGATGATCAGATCGCCCGCGTGGTCCGACGTCGTCGGCAACTGCTCGAATAGCGAGAACGGGTTGTGCGTGCTGAGCGTCAGCGTCGCGACCTTCGTATTGGTTGCGCTGTCGATCACGTACACCTTGCCGGGTCCGCGATCCATGCTCAGCATTCCGTCGACCTTTAGCTGGCATGCGACGAAGACCTTCGTGCCGACGGCGTATACGGACGAGCAGTTCGGGTTTCCGTCGGTGTCATCGGCCGAGAGATCGATCTCGGTCACAGACGACGTACCGCGCGTGAACGTCTTCACGCCCTTGCCCTCGTACGTGGCCACGTAGACCTTGTTGCCTACAATGGCGACGTCCTGCGGGTTGCTGTTGGCGCCGGTGCCGACCATCTCGACGAGCGAGTGGTCGGTGTCCTTGAGGATCGTCAGGCTGTTGCCATCCGAACGATTGACGACGAAGAGCTCGTTGCCGAAGTGGCGCATGACGACATCACCGAGGACCGCGCCCGTCGGAGCGAGGTTCTTCTGGACCGTCTTCGCTTGGATGTCGATCTGCGCGAGCGTGCCCGTGGAGCCGAAGTCACCCGCGACAACGAATGCGCGCTCGTGCGCCGGCTCACCACCGTCCGTCGGTGCGTCGCTACCGCTATGGCCATCGATCGGGCCTGCATCCGTGTGATCGTTGCCGCCGTCATCGCCGCACGCGGAGGAGAACAGGCCAAGGAATGTCGCGAGAACGAGCGTCTTCTTCATCATCTGAGTACCTTTGCTAGTGAGTCCATTCGAGTGACAAGTAGAAGCTGCGACCGGGAAGCGGGAACCCGGTGATGTCGACGAGAGCGGTGGGGGCGCTCGTGAACGTTGGAGACGGCGCCGGATCGAGTGGGACGCTCTCGGTTCGCGTGTCGAACAGATTGCTGACGGTGCCAGCGAGGGAGAGGTCGTGAACGAGCTCGACGCGCGCGCCTGCACCGACGAGAACTCGGGCCGGCACGATGCGCAACGCGGTCTGATCGAGCGTGCTCTTTGACTGATAGTTCGCGTCGCCCCACACCGCGACGTCGCGGCCGACGAGCTGATGCCCGAGCTCGGCGCGACCGTAGGCGATGTGCCCGGGTCTGCGCGGCACCGGGTTGTCGCGCAGGTTCATGTCCCCCGAGAGCTGCGCCGTTTCGAGCCGCGTATAGGCCGCGTTGATCGTGAGCAGCTCTGCGAAGCGCGCGGCCGCGATCAGCTCTGCCCCATATGACTGCGTGTCGTCCAGATTGATCGCGCGAGCAGTGAAGCCTGCCGTCGTGACGAACGCGATCGTGTCGTGTGAGCGGCTGGCGAATGCATCGGCTTGAACGAGGATGCGGTCGACGCGCGCCAGCGACTTCGCCGGTGCCCACACGAGACCGACGTCGCTTGACGAGCCTGTCTCGGGCTTGAGATCCGGCGCACCGAGGATGAAGCCGCGGTTTCCAAAGACCTCCGTGAGTGTCGGAAGGCGCGAGTAGCGGCCAACCGAGCCCTTGAGCGCGAGGTCATCGCGCAACATCTCCCGCGCCGTCAGTCGCGGCGACGGTGCCGTATCCCAACGCGGATCGATCTCCGTACCCGCCGTCGGGCCAATCGTCATCGGCGTTGGGGCCGTGCGTTCGAGATCGAGGCGCATCGCCGGTGTGACCACGAGCCGATCGTTCAGCGCGAGATCGAGGGCGGCGGTCACGGCTCCTCCGACCCGATTGCCGGAATAGGTGTGAAGGCTCGGACTGTCGGTGATGTCCGGATCGACGACGTCGCCGGGATGATCACTGAAGTGATCGCCGCGCAGCTCGATGCCGCCCGTCGCGCGTTGGGTTGCGATACCCACGTGCCACGTCGATGACGCCCCCCCCGACAACGTCGTGTACGTGCGATCGATCGTGCCGAGCGAGAGTTCGCCGTCCGGATCGTCGAGAGTTTGGTGCTCGACAAGGACGTAGCCGACCTGGCGCGCGATCGCCTTTCCGATGGAGACGCTACCTTGTGCGTCACCGACGAGATCGAGCGTCGACAGTCTCGTCTTCATCGTTGGCGCTGACGTCGCCCCTGGCAGTCCCTGCCGTTGCCACGATGCGCGAACACCACCCACGAGGTTGTCGTTGCCGGCGCGCGTCGATGCATCGAGGCGATCGAACCGATTGTTCTCTCGCGTCAGGTACGTGTCGTCGTTCTTGTTGAGCAGCGTGCCGTTGTCGGAGAAGTACCTGAAGTCGCCGGCTGCGCCTTGATAGCCGATCGTCGTCGCAGACTTCACCTGGCCGTGAGCGCCGTACGCGTCGCCGTATCGCGCGCGCAGATGCATCGCACCGTACGAGCCAACACCAGCAGACACGTCCATGCGCTCGCCGTTCGCACCGCGACCGAGCGCCGTCACCAAGTTCACCGCACCGCCGACGCCAGCGCCGCCCATCTCGACAGGAACCGCGCCGCGATAGAGCTCGACGGTGCCAAAGCTCGCCATCGAGAAGCGACCGAGATCCGTCGTCACGGCCGCGATGCGCGCGAGCGGTAAGCCGTCGATCAACACCTCCGTGTGACCGGGCGCGGCGCCGCGAACGCTGATCGTTTGGTACGCGCCGAGACCGCCGAGGCTCGACAGCTGCACACCCGCGGTCGTCGCGAGCGCATCACCGACGGAGGCCGTGGGCGCGTGCTCGTCGGCGTGGAGCACGGTCACGAACGGCGCATCACCGAGAGCGCGATCGCGATCGCGGGCCTGCTTGTCGGCTGGCGCATCGTCGATCACGTAGATCGTCTCGTCGGCACGCGCCGTCGCCGCTGCAACTAGCAGCGCACCGACGACATATGTAGTCCGAGGACGGATCATGGTCACCCCACGTGACATGGGTGACCGGAACGCGACGTTTACACGCTCCTTCCACCCGAAGTACCGACGAGGCAGATGTCCTGACTTCCGGATCGTCCTAGGCGGCGCCTTCCCAGTTTCCCAGTGGCGTTGTGCCGCTTCGTCCCCGGTTACAGTAGCGGGGGCTGTGCTCGTTTCTCACGAGCTTCCCTGCATCCGTCGGAGCTGTTGTCTAAGCGCTTGCTTTCTCGTGCCTCCGGCGCGGTTGGTAGCTCACCGCAAGAGCTGCCGTCAATGTATCGTTGAGGGATGCAGCGATGGGGCGCGCTTCTACTCGTGGTTTGCATTGGTTGCGGCGGCGATGACGGCGGTTCTGCGACTGGCGACGACGGAACACCCGGCTCCGACGCGGGAAGCGGCAGCAACCCTGGCTCCGACGGTGGCGGAAGCTCCGGCGAGCCCGCCGAGCTCGCAGGCATCGTCGCCGCGCACAACGCGGTTCGCGCGATGGTGACGACGACGCCCGCGCTTCCGGACCTCGTGTGGGATCAGGACCTCGCCGACATCGCGGCCGCGTGGATCGCGCAGTGCCACGACACCGATCAGCCGATCGGGCTCGTGGATCACAACCCGGCACACACGAATGGCTACAACGGTCAGCCGTTCGGCGAGAACGCGTATGGCTCGAGCGGTGGCGCGACCGGCCCCGCGGCCGTGCAGTCGTGGGCCGCGGAGAAGACCGACTACACCTACTCGAGCAACACGTGCGGAGCCGGCAAGATCTGCGGCCACTACACGCAGCTCGTGTGGCGCGCGACGACAAAGGTCGGTTGCGCGATCCACACGTGCCCCGGCCTCACGTACGGCAGCACGATCTTCTGCGACTACGCGCCGGCCGGAAACTTCGGCGGCCAGAAGCCGTACTGAATCACTTCGTGACGATGTCGGGCTTCATGCTGCCGAGCGCGGTGAGGAGCTCGGTCTGCTCCTTCTCGGCGACCTTGAACTTGTCGAGGGCTTTCTTGAGATCCTCGACGAGCGCCGTGAAGTCCGCATCCTTCACGCCCATGCCCACGTGCGCTTCCTTCATGTTCTTGCCCGTGTACTTGCAGGGGCCACCGGTCGCTTCGCAGATCTGATCCACGAGCATCGCCTTGAGGTGCGGGATGTCCGCGTTCGCGAAGAACGTGTTGATGCGGGCGTCCGCAGCGATGTTCGCGACGAACTCGTCGACGACGGCGGTGATCGCGTCCTTCTTGCCGAGGCGATCGTAGAGCGACGCGTTCGCATCGCCGGCCTTCGCCGTCGTGGCATCGCCGCCCTTGCCCTTACCGCCGCACGCGCCCACGAGTGAGAGCGCAGTCACCGAAGCCAGCACCAGAGTCTTGATACGCATTGAGAATCCTCCCGCCGAGTTACGTATCATGCTGCCGACATGACCACTGATCTCGCGGGCAAGAACTACTACGTCACCGGTGCGAACACGGGTATCGGCAAGCACGTCGCAAGCGAGCTCGCGCGTCGCGGCGGACACGTGATCCTCGCCTGCCGCAGTCGCGAGAAGGCGGCGCCTGTGGTCGACGAGATCAAGCGTTCGAGTGGCAACGACAACGTCGAGCTCGCGCTGATCGACCTCGCCGACCTCGCGTCCGTGCGCGCCGCTGCCGAGGAATTCCTCGCGCGGGGCATTCCGCTCCATGGCCTCGTCAACAACGCGGGCCTCGTCACGCGCGGCATGACCAAGAACGGCTTCGAGCTGATCTTCGGCGTGAACCACCTCGGTCACTACTTGCTGACGCGCTTGTTGCTCGACCACATCAAGAAGACCGACGGCGCGCGCATCGTCCACGTCGCGAGCAACAGCCACCTCGGCGCGAAGGGGATCGACTGGGGAGCGCTGCGCCGCACGACGTCCTCGATCTCCGGCTATCCCGAATATCAGGTCAGCAAGCTCTCGAACGTGTTGTTCAGCGAGGAGCTCGCGCGCCGCCTCGCCGGCACCAACGTGCACACCTACGCGGTGAATCCCGGCAGCGTCGCGACGGACGTGTGGCGCCGCATTCCGCGCCCGTTCGTGTGGCTCATGAAACGCAGCATGTTGTCCGTCGAGGAGGGCAGCAAGTCGACGCTGCTCGTTACCGCGGACCCCGCGTACGCCGAGGACACGGGCCTGTACTACGACCGCCACGGAAAGCCGCGCGATCCGAACCCGATCGCGACGCCCGCGCTCGCAAAGGAGCTGTGGGACAAGAGCGCGGAGTGGTGCGGCCTTCAGCCCTGATGCGGTGCAGTCGCGGGCCGAGACTACTATCTCGCTGGAAACTTCAACGGACAGAAGCCGTACTAACAGGCTCACGTCCCGAACTGACGCGCGTCGCGACCGTACGGCCTCCGCTGCTTCAGCGTACGGTGACGAATGCGTTCGTCCTTGTTGTTGGTCTTGCTGGTGGCGTGTGGCGATAACGGATCGAGCAACGACGCGAGCATTGTCCACGACGAGGCCGGCGAGCCCGAGATCGACGCAGCGGTGGGTCCGTTTCCGAGCGATGGCTCGAGCGGAGCGTTCGCACCGACGACGAACACGGTCCTCGATGCGGGCATCTATCAGTTCACGACGATCGATATTCCCTCGGGTGTGGTCGTGACGACGAACGGAAGCGGTGTGCTCGAGCTCCGCGCGCAAGGCGACGTGAACATCGCCGGCGTGGTCAACGTGTCGGGCGGCCCCGGCGGTGCGGCGATCGTCGGCTTCGGCACCGGAGGAGGTGCGACGGGAAACCCGCTCTCGACCGGTGCGGCCGGTTCCGCGACGGCGTGTCCCGAAGGTGGCAGCGGTGGCTCGGGTGCGTTGGGTGGACCGACGACGACGGTCGCGTGCGCGGGAACGAACGCGAATACGTCCGGCGGATTCGGCGGAGGCGCGGGTGGTCAGTATCAGGGCGGCGGCGGTGCAGGCGGTGGTGGCTACGCAGGTGGTGGCGGCGGTCGTGGTGCAGCGGGCGGTTCAATGGGCGGAACGGGTGGCGCAGCGTCGACCGCAGGTGGTCTCGGCGGTCAGAGCGATGCCGCTGCGGCTGCGTATCAAGGTCACGATGGAGTCGTGAACGGTCTCGGCGGTGCGTCGGGAGGCGGAGGCTCGATCGGAAGCGCTGCGATCGCTGATCTCGCGGTCGCGACGACGTTCTATCCGGGCTCGGGCGGCGGTGGTGGCGGAGCGCCGCAGAGTGCGGCAAGTGTTCACTCGGGAGGCACGGGCGGCGGCGGCGGTGGCGGTGCACTCCGCATCGCGACGCCCGCGCATCTGACGATCGCGTCGACGGGATCGATTCTCGCCAACGGTGGCGACGGCGGCGATACGGCAGGAACGCCGGCCGGCTATGGCGGCGGTGGATCGGGCGGCGTGATCTTTCTATCGGCGCCCGCGCTCACGATCGACGGACACGTGTTGTCGATAGGCACTGTCGCTCCGCCCGGCGTCACGGCGAGCACGGGTGGTCTCGGCCGCATTCGCATCTCGACGACGCTCGCGACCTGTTCGATCACCGGGGCGTTCGCGCCGGCGCTCGTCAATGGATGCAATCCCGTCGGATCGTTTCCGACGAAGACGTACGTCGGCGCGTACCCGAACTAGTCAGTTACTCGGTGCGCGGGCGCACGCAGTAGACCTCCGCGACGACTTCGATCGTCGAGGACGGAGACGTGTTGCGATAATCGCAGCGCCATCCCGCAGCGCTCGACGGATCGGTCAAGCCGATCGGGCGCGCGGCCGTGAGCTGCGCCATCCACTGCGGATCCGCGTAGCAGCCGCCCGTGACGACGAGATCCTGCGTGCGATCGCACGAGGCGACGGCGGTCGCGACGAGCGTCGCTCCGACGGTGATGCGCGACTCCTTGCGTACGATGTCGCCCTTGCCTCCATACGCGCCGACGGGACCGGGTGGGCCTTTCGGACCTTGTGCGCCCTGGGGACCCTGAATTCCTTGGGCTCCCTGCAGGCCCTGAATGCCTTGCGGACCTTCGGTTCCCGCCGGACCCGAGTCGCCCTTCGCGCCACGCTCGCCCATGGGACCCGCAGGGCCTGTACCACCGGGACCGATCGGGCCCTGCGGACCTGCGGGACCGGGAGGACCGAGCGGACCGACGGGGCCTTCGATGCCCGAGTCTTTGCCTTTGGCGAGAATCTCGGCCGCCACTTTTTTCGCGTCGATATCGCCGCGTTTTTCGATCGCGGTGAGGCGCCCGTCGTGGTCGTCGATGCGCTTGCCAGCCTCGGTGACGCGCTGGACCGTCGCATCATCGTTTTGCTTGCACGCTGCGCACGCGATCAGCAGTGCGACGACGCGCGTGCGGGACATGGGCTGATCTTATCGAAGCGTGTGGGTGACTGTCCGTAACGCGCCGGTTTTTTGCCCACTCGGATCGGGGCGTGTACGTCAGAAGGCGATGGTGGAGACGCAGACCGAATCGAACATCGAGCCGAAGATCGAAGCGAAGATCATCGAGCTCGTCGGTGTACGGCTCGATCACCCCAAGGAAGGGCTCCCGCCATTGCTGCGCGATGGCACCCTTGGAGTGGCGGCCGGTGAAGTCGTCGTCATCGTCGGCAGCGCTGGCGTCGGAACGTCGCGCCTCGCCGCGGCGCTCATCGGCGAATGCGTCCCGCAGGAGGGCGCGATCAACGTCTTCGGTCGCGATGTCACCAAGCTCCGCCGCAGCTCGGTCCGCTTGCTCCGCCGCCGCGTCGGCGTCGTGCCGCAGGATCTCTCGCTACTCGAGGATCGCAGCGCGCAGCTCAACGTCGTCCTGCCGCTCGAGATCTTCGGCGTGCCCCGCGCGATCAGCGTGCCGCGCGCAGCGGAGGTTCTCGCGGCGATGGGTCTCGAGGACGAAGCCTCGATGCCGGTCGATTGTCTCTCCACCTCGGCCCGCCAGCGCGTCGCCGTGGCGCGTGCCCTCGTACGCGCACCGGAGCTCCTCGTCGCGGATCACCCGACGAGCTCGCAGGATGCGCTCGGTGCGGAGCGCGTGTGCGAAGCGTTCTACGAGGCGGCGTCACAGGGCTCGGCCGTGATCATCTTCTCGCGTGACCCGCAGCTGCGCTCGATCGCCGAGCGCAACAAGTGGCGCCAGATGGCGCTCGTCGAGGGGCTGCTCCGCCCGATGGGCGAGATCGAGCTCGACGGCCGTACGATCGAAGAAGTTCTCGTGGGTATCGAGAGCGCACCGACCGCGAAGGATCCTTTCGAGGATCCGATTCCGAACGTGCTGCCGTTCCCGATCACCGCTCGCACGGCAGGTGTCCGATGAAGATGCGCACTCTCCGCCGCGTTCGCACCCTCGCGCCTCGCAGCCTGCGCCGCTCTAATTCGTTCGATCTCTCCGACGCGACAATGGAGCCCGATCCGGGCCCGCCGCCAGAAGCGGTCTTCGATCGCGTCACCGGTCCGTGGGCGCGCGGGCGCTCGTCTGCGATGCCCGGCGGGTTCGACGAGGAAACTTGAGCGGTACGCACGGTAACTGGCCGCCGCCTCCGCCAAAGCCAGCGAAACCCGTTCTCAAGCGTGAAGCGCTGCGCGGCACGATGGGCGGTGCTCTCGCCGCGCTCGTGCGGCGGGCGATGCACATGCTCGCGGAGCAGAAGCGCCTCAGCGCATGGACGCTCGCACTCGCAACCTGCGCGATGTTTGTCGTCGCGCTCGCGCTGACTGCGGTGCGGCACATCGATCAGTGGACGCGACACTCGGGCTCTGGCTCGTCGATGGTCGTGTACCTCGGTGAGTCCGTCGACGAAGCAAAGGCGACCGCGCTCGTCGCGCAGCTGCGCACGCTGCCGGGCGTAGAGCACGCAGAGCTCGTTCCGCCCGCTGAATCCGCAAAGCGGCTGCAGCAAGCGCTCGGCGCTGACACCGCGCTGCTCGACGGTGTGGAGCTCGGCAGCCTGCCGGCCTCCGTCGAAGTCACGCTCGCACCCGGCGTGCGCGATATCGTCGCGATCAGCCCGACGGTGCGCGCGCTGCGGGATTCGCCCGGCGTCGATGATCTCGTGCTCGACGACGGCGGGGACCAGAAGACGGCGACCGCGCTCGACACGGTGCGCGCGGCCGTGTGGGTCGTTTCGCTGCTCCTCGCTGCTCTCGCGCTCGTGATGACGTTCGGTGCGCTGCGCGTGCGACTCGATCGCAGCGATAAAGAAGCGCGCGTGCTGGACCTCCTCGGAGCGTCGCCCAGCTTCTCCGTGATCCCGTCCGCGGTCGCCGGTGCCGTGCTAGGCCTCGCTGCGGCGTTCCTCGCTGCGGTCGCCCTCGCGGTGACGCTGGGCGTGTACGGCGACTCGATCATCGGCGCGCTGCGCGCGGTCCTCGGCCCCGTCGAGCTGTCGCCGTTCGACGGCATCATTCTCGTCGGCTTCCTTGGCCTGGGCGCGCTGCTCGGAGCCTTCGCAGGTGCATGGGCCGCTCTCGCGGGTGGAAGCATCCGTGCGTCTCGCTAGTGCCGTCGCGCTGTCGCTGCTCGCGCTCGGCATCGCGCGCGCCGATCCAACGCCCGACACGCGCGACACGCTCGCGCAGCAGCTCGCCGCCGAGACGCAGACGCTCGACACGACGCGCGCGACCATCGATGGCAAGATCAAGGACGCGGATGCCGTGCGCGTCGCTCGCTTGCGGGCTGCCTATCGCCTCGTGCGTGCACCGCTGCGCGATGACGCGACCCTCGATGATCGCCTCGCCGCTGCTCGCCGCCGCGCGGCCGCTCGCCTGCTCCTGACGCGCGATGCCGCCGAGCGCGCGCTGCTCGTCGACGAGAACAAGCAGCTCGCGGACGCGAACGAGCGCACGATCGTCGCGAGTCGTCAGCTCCCGACGCTCGCTCTGCCCGAGACGCTCGGCTGGCCCGCGAAGGGCACGATCGCGCGGCACTACGGAACACTCGAGCATGAGCGCAGCAAGACCACGCTCGCGCGCCATGG
Organism: Kofleriaceae bacterium; assembly: GCA_036499725.1. Classification (GTDB taxonomy): domain Bacteria; phylum Myxococcota_A; class Polyangia; order Haliangiales; family Haliangiaceae; genus JABFXX01. Next base: position 5,320 of record DASYDE010000020.1, on the reverse strand, counting down.
CGTCGACATCGAGGTCGAGACGCACGCCAAAGCGGTCGCGCCCGCCGCGGGCACCGTGCGCTACGCAGGCCCGATCCGCGGTCTCGACCAGGGCATCGTTCTCGACCACGGCGACTACTACACGGTGGTCGGCAAGCTGGGCGACCTCGCGGTCCCCGTCGGCACCACCGTTGCCGCTGGTGACACGCTCGGACGCTCCGCGCGCCACCGCGTGTACCTCGAGGTCCGCGTGAAGCTCGGTGCGGGCGGCCTCCCGATCGATCCGGAGCCGCTGCTTTCATCACCGTAGACGTCGCCGTCTTCGTCAACGAGAGCTACGCAACGTCAACCTCGAATAGGCGCATCTAATGTCCTCGCGCGCCGACGTCCGCCGGCTTGCCAATCGTCCTCGTCGACGCGCTAAGCTCCGCGGATGTCGAGGGGCTCGCACGTCGCTGCATTTGGCGCAGGCGTCATCGTCGCGACGGCTGCGGCCGCGCTCGCCGTTCCACGCGATGTCGGACGCTTCAAGGCGATGGACTCGTTCGCGCAAGCGCTCTCGACGGTCGAGACGTCGTACGTCGATCCTGTCGACGAGAACACGCTGCTCTACAACGCCGCGCGCGGCATGCTGCACAACCTCGATCCGCACTCGACGTTCCTGCCTCCCCAGCGCTATCAGCAGCTCCGTCAGGACACCGAGGGCGAGTTCGGTACCGTCGGTCTGACGCTGTATCCGGGCGAGGTCGACGAGGCGCGCCCGCGCGTTCCGCCGTACCCGGGCATCGACGAGATCCAGGAGGGCTCACCGGCCGACGTGGCGGGCCTCCAGGTCGACGACAAGGTCACCGCGATCGATCAGGCACCGACGGCAGAGGTCGGTCGCGAGCTACGCGATGCGGGTGCGTGGGAGACGCGTCTCCGCGGCGCATCGGGCACGCGCGTCACGGTCACCGTCATTCGCGCCGGCTGGAAAGATCCGCGCACGTTCACGCTGGTTCGCGCGCAGTTGAAGCAGCCGAGCGTGAAGTCGAGCGTCATCGAGAAGGGCATCGGCTATCTCGCGATCACGCGCTTCTCCGAGGCGACCAGCGCCGACGTCACCGCTGCGCTCGCGTCGCTCCGTCAACAGAACGCGCTCGAGTCGCTCGTGCTGGATCTGCGCAACGATCCGGGCGGCCTCGTCGATCAATCGATCCTCGTCGCGGATCAGTTCCTCGATACGGGCACCATCGTCTCGATCAAAGGCCGCAACGGTACGGAGACGCAGAGCGCTCACAAGGGCGGCGGCGCGATCAACGTGCCGATCACGATCCTCGTGGATCAGGGCACGGCATCCGCGGCGGAGATCCTCGCGAGCTCGCTGCGCGACAACGGCCGCGCGAAGCTGATCGGCGAACAGACGTATGGCAAAGGTACCGTGCAGACATTCTTCGACCTCGCGGACGGGGCGGGGCTCAAGCTGACCACCGCGCGGTACTACACGCCCAAGGGCAACTCTTTGGAATCAAAGGGCCTGATCCCGGATATAAAAGTGGGAAGCTTTACTCCCGACGAGATCGTCGCGGGCAGTGGAAGCGGCAGTGGCGCGGCGCCTGGCACTAATGCCACAATCAAAGAACCTGATGATCCACAGCTTGCTGCTGCCGTGAAGACGGCCCGGCAAGCGGCTCGTGGCGGCAATAAGTAACCGGTGCCTTCGGTTTTTTTACCGAGCTTCGACTGATACAACCAAAACGGGGCACATCCATCGATGTTCAAGCTTGTGATCCAGGACGATGAGGGGAAGACGACTGTCGTTCCTCTGATCCGCGACGAGATCACCATCGGGCGCAAAGAGGGCAACACGATCCGCCTCACCGAGCGGAACGTGTCTCGCCGCCACGCGCGGATCATGCGCAACAACGGCGAGGTCCAGATCGAGGACCTCGGCAGCTACAACGGCATCCGCGTGAACAACGCGCGCATCGCCGAGCGCGTCGCTCTCCGCGTCTCAGACCAGGTCCAGATCGGCGACTACAAGCTCTACCTCAAGGCCGAGGGCGAGCAGCAGGTCGACGAGGCCCGTACGATGCCGCTCGAGCGCGTCGACGGTGAGGGTAGCTCCAACGGTTCGCCGACGATGCCGCTCGGCGTTCCTGCCGCGGCCGCGCAAGCCGCGATCGCTGCTGCCAACGGCGCGGCGCCGGCCAACGGCCTCGCCAGCGCTCAGCTCATCGGCAACCCCAACCGCACGCAGGTCGCGATCGCGGATACGGATCCCGCGGGGCGCCCTGTCGCCACCGCCGCTGCTGTCGCTGCACTCACGCAGACGACCGGCTACGGCAAGCTCGTGGTGCTGTCGTCCAACTTCGCCGGCAAGGAGTTCGAGCTCTCTCGCCCGCAGATGATCGTCGGCCGCACCGACGAGAACGACATCGTCGTCAACCACCGCTCGATCAGCCGCAACCACGCCAAGGTGACGCGCGAGCCCGACACGGGGCGCTACACCATCAGCGATCTGCAGTCGTCCAACGGCGTGCGGGTCAACGGTCAGGACTACAGCAAGGTCGAGCTTCGCCGCGGCGACGTCGTCGATCTCGGCCACGTCCGCCTGCGCTTCATCGAGCCCGGCGAGGACTTCCTGTTCTCCCGCGACGCTGTCATCACCGACGTTCCCGATGCGGGCGGCGGCGGCAAGCGCGGCATGATCATCGCCGTTCTCCTCGGCATCCTCGTGCTCGGTGGTGTTGGCGTGTTCGTCCTGCGCGGCGGCGACAAGACCAACGGTAAGGGCAGCGACAACAACGGTAACGGTGTCGCCGTGCGCGACTCGGGTGCCGCGACCAGCAACACTCCGCCTGGCCCCGGCTCCGACGACGTGAAGGTCGCCGACCTTCAACCCGACGCGAGCACGCAGGTCGCGGTCAACACGCCGCCCGTCGAGGACGTCGCCGCCAAGTGCGACGCGCTTCGCTCCGCGTACAAGTGGAACGAGCTCCGTGACTGCGCCCAGGGCCTGCCCGACAAGGCTGCGATCGCGGACTTGACCAAGCTCGCGACCGAAGAGGCGAAGGCCGAGTTCACGAAGGACGACGTCAAGAAGCTCGCCGCCGCCGGCAAGTTCAAGGACGCCAAGGCGACGCTCGCCAAGATCGGCGACAAGTCCGTCTACCGCCGCGAGGCCAGCGACGACTACGACAACAAGATCACCGCCGCCGAGGACGACCTCAAGGCGAAGGTCCAGACCGCGTCGAACGATCACAAGTGCAGCGACGTGAAGGGCCTCATCCGCGACGCCAAGGCGGCCGGCGTCCCCACGACCGACGCCGAGGGCATCTCGTGCTCCGCGGCCCAGGTCGCGACCAACCCGGTCGAGCCGAAGAACCCGGTCGAGAACAAGCAGCCGAAGAACCCGGTCGAGCCGAAGAACGTCACCCCGACCCCGCCGAAGAACCCGCCGGTCGAGTCGACTCACGAGCCCGCGTGCGATCCGGCCGCGTCGCGCTCCAAGGGCGAGGATTTCCTCAACAACGGCATGGATACCGCCGCGCTCAGCCAGTTCGAATCCTCGCTCAAGTGCAAGGCCGACACGCAGGTCATGAAGATGGCGTACATCGCCTCGTGCCGCCTGAAGAACCAGCCCAAGGCGAAGGCCTACTTCATCAAGCTCGGCTCGCAGGGCTCGCTCGTTCAGGTCTGCATGCGCTTCGGCATCGACCCGGCTCAGTAGCCGGCCGGTTAGTCGCGGCTGACGGCCGCGCTGTGCAGATCTTCTAATGTTGCCGCTTGTTTGACCGAGCTGGCAGTCCTGGTGTACCAGGGGTTACCGAGCGTCATTCGAACGTCTCGGACGCCCCGGAGGCGACATGCTCGCTCGTACTCGTTGGACTGCACCAGCCCTCGCCCTCGCTGCATCGCTGATCGCGGCGACGGCTCCGACCGCGTTCGCCGAAGATGGCGGAAACACCGACCTGAGCGGCTTCAAGCCGGCGATGGATTCGCGCGGCTACCTGACAGTGAACGCATCGCAGGTGCTCGGTCACCTCGAGACGTCCTTCGGTCTCGGCGCGCTCGATTGGGGCTACAAGCTCCTGTCGTTCCATGACGCCGCCGGCAACGCGTCGTACTCGGTCGACAACATCATCACCGCGACGCTGATCGCGGCCGTCGGCGTCAAGGCCGGTCCCATCGAGCTCGAGTTCGGTGCGAGCGCTCCGTTCCGCATCATGAGCGGCGATCGCTCGCCGGACTACAAGGATCCGGGCGGCGACCCGAACCTCAACAAGGACTTCAAGGTCGACGGCCAGGGCATCGGCAACGTCGGCCTGCACCTCAAGACGCGCTTCCTAAAGACGTCCAACTCCCCCCACATCGGCCTCGGTGTCATCGCGAGTGTTTATCTCCCGACGACGAGCCCCAAGGATCGCTGGCTCGGCGAGGACAAGCTTGTCCCGCAGATCATGGGCATCCTCGACAAGGAGTTCGGCAAGACAGCCCGGTTCCGCGCTGCGATCAACGGCGGCGTTCGCATCCGCTCGACGCACACGTTCACGGACAACGCGCCGGATATGCAGGGCGGACACCTGCCGACCGCGACGAACCAGACCACGACGGCCTCGACGGAGATTCCGTTCGGCCTCGGTCTCTCGTACGCGATCACCAAGCAGAAGTTCGACATCGTCGGCGAGTTCATCGGCGCGATTCCCGTCGGTAAGCACGCGGACTACCAGCCGATGGAAGCGCTCCTCGGCATCAAGCTGTACCTCGCGCGCAACTCGTTCCTCTCGCTCGGTGGCGGCGTCGGCGTTCAGCCCGACAAGACCGCGAACCCCGACGCGCGCGCGTTCATCGGCATCGTGTTCGAGCCGAACATCGGCGACCGCGATGGCGATGGTCTCAAGGACGACGTGGACAAGTGCCCGGACGATCCGGAGGACTTCGATCAGTTCGAGGACGAGGATGGCTGCCCCGAGCCCGACAACGATCGCGACGGCATCCTCGACGAGGATGACAAGTGCCCGCTCATCCCCGAGGACAAGGACGGCTTCCAGGACGAAGACGGCTGCCCCGAAGGTGACAAGAACGATCGCGACGGCGACGGCATCCTCGACAACGTCGACAAGTGCCCCGACGACCCGGAAGACTTCGACCAGTTCCAGGACGAGGACGGCTGCCCGGATCCGGATAACGATCAGGACGGCATTCTCGACGTCGACGACCTCTGCCCGAACGACCCCGAGGACAAGGACGGCTTCGAGGACGAGGACGGCTGCCCGGATCTCGACAACGACAAGGACCGCATCCTCGACAAGGATGACAAGTGCCCGAACGAGCCCGAGACCTACAACGGCCTCGACGA
>DASYDE010000019.1:0-241426 GCA_036499725.1 Kofleriaceae bacterium | reverse complement strand
ACACGGCAAAGGTGATCGCAGAGAACCCGGTGCTGATGCGTCTGAAGGAGCTCGAGACCATGAAGGAGATCGCCGAGAAGATCGACGAGATCAAGCTGGTCATGGGCGCCGACGGCCTCATGGGCAAGCTGATGCCGTTCGTGAACGGCAAGGCCGAGAACTAGCCCAGGTCTGGTCTGGCCGTTGTTCGCGTGATCCACGCGGCGGCGGTCGGCCAGACCTTTCGTTTTTGTGGCGGTACCGCGCGCTCCTCTCGCACAGCGAGCGCGCTCGCTCGCTCGCGATGATCTCACCGAAGACGAATGATGACGTTGCGACGGAGAATCGTAGCTTCAACGGACATGGAACGTCGTCGCAGCATCCTGTCCGCCCTCGTCGCGCTGTCGATCACCGCATGCGGTGGTGATGCGGGACCCTCCAAAGTCTCGGTGAGTGATCCCGTCGCGCCGGTCGGCGAGGAGGGTGACGTCGTCATCACGCTTCATCGCAGCGGCGGTGGTGGTGCGCTGTCGATTCCGTACGCGACGAGCGACGGCACCGCGACGGCGGATGCCGACTACACGAGTGCGAACGGAACGGTCGAGTGGGCCGATAGCGACTTCGAGGACAAGACGATCACGATCTCGCTGATCGACGACGTCGACATCGAGCCGTCCGAGTCATTCACCGTCGCGCTCGGCAAGCCGTCGAACGACAGCGTCGCCGATCGCTCAGATCTCGAGGTCGCGATCGCGGACGACGATCATCCCGGCGACAGCTTCGCCGTGACGTCGTCGGGCCGGCTGATGCATTTCGATCGCGCGCAACCCGGTCGGTTCACGCTCGCCGTGAATATCACCGGCACGGCTGCGGGCGAGAAGCTCGTCGCTCTCGACATGCGCCCGGCGGACGGCAAGCTGTACGCGCTCTCCGACGGCGCGAAGCTCTACACGGTCGATCCGACGACGGGCGTCGCCACGCTGAAGAGCTCGCTGACCGCCGATCCTGCGGATGCGACGAGCCCGTTCACCGGACTATCGGGTACCGAGCTCGGCATCGACTTCAATCCGATCACCGACAGGCTCCGACTGACGTCCAACACGGGACAGAACGCCCGCATCAATGCGGATACGGGAACGGTCATCACCGATGCGCCGATCACGGGACAGACCACCGGCTATGCTGCGATCGCGCACAACAACAACGTCGCGGCATCGTGCCGCACGAGGCTGTACGCGATCGATCCGACGGGGAACCGGTTCGTGACCCAGACGCCGCCCGACGATGGTGTGACCCAAGGCGCAGGCGGTCTGCGTTTGACCGCGACGGGGAGCGCCGGCTTCGACATCTACACGGATGAGATGGACAAGGACGCTGCGTACGCCGCGTTGGCCGTCGACGGCGAGATGGGAATGTACAAGATCGATCTCGGGACGGGCGAGGCCAGCGCTGTGCGCAAGAAGGTGGGACCGCTCCTCGCGAACGAGTCGATGACCTCGTTTGCGCTCGGCACGCTGCCGGCATCGACCAAGGCAGCCCAGGAGCTCGGCGAGCTGTTCGGCATCACCGCGTCGGCCGTCGTCTCCTTCAATCGCGCGAACCCCGAGAAGCTGTGCTCGTCGGCGACCATCGCCGGCCTCGAGGCGAACGAGACGATCCTCGACCTCGATATGCAGCCGTCGACGGGCGTCTTGTACGCGCTCACCAAGATCGGCACGACGGGACAACTGCATCGTGTCGACCCGTACGGAGGGACCCTGTCGCCCGCCGTCGCGATCAGCGTTCCGCTCGCGGGCGCGATGTTCGGCACGGACTTCAGCCCGATGGGAAACGCGCCGCTGCGGATCGTGAGCGACACCGGTCAGAACCTCCTCGTCACGGATATCGACACGGGTGCAGCGACGGCGGATGCGGCTCTCCACGGCGCAGGCACATCCGCGACAGGGGCGGCGTATACGGATTCCGTTCTCGGTGCAGGCACGGCGACGCTGTACGTGATCGATGCTGCGACCGATCGTCTCCGCATCGCGAATCCGACTACCGGCGCGTTGACCGACGTCGGCCCGCTCGGCACGGACGTCACGCAGCTCAGCGGGTTCGATATCGACGGTCGCAACAATGTCGGGTTCGTCGCGGCGACGGTCGGAGCGAGCACGCAGCTCTACACGGTCGACGTGCGTACGGGCGCTCTCTCGGCAGCGCTCGGCACGGTCGGAACCAGCTCGCCGCTCGTCGGACTGACGAGAGCGACGCCCGAGGTGTTCTATTACGGCATCACCACCGACGGAAAGCTGATCCGCTTCGATATCAAGAATCCGTCCACCATCACGGTCGTGTCCGACGCGTCGCGGATGGTGCCGACGGACCTGATCACCGGCCTGGCCCCGAACGAATACCTGGTCAGCGTCGATTTCAATCCCGGTCCCAACATGTATGGCGTGACGAACTTGGGGAACCTCTACTCGATCAATTCGTCGATCGCGGACGCGAGCAAGCTCGGCGCTCTCCACGCTGATCCGCTCGATACGAGCGCACCATTTTCGATGCTGTCGGGAACGGCATTCGATGTCGACTTCCGACCGACGGGTGACGTACCGCTGCGCGTCGTCAGCGACACCGAGCAGAACTTGCGCGTCTCCGTGATGACACCGCCGACCGTCTTTACGGACCCGTCCCTGGCGAGCTCGTCGGCGATCGATATTGTCGGAGCTGCGTACACGAACAACTTCATCGGCGCGAGCTCGACGACGCTGTACGCCATCGACAAGGCGAGCAGCCGCCTCATGATCGAGTCGTCGCTCGACAGCGGAAGCCTGACCTCGGTCGGACCGCTCGGCGTGACAGGCACGCTGGCCGGCTTCGATATCGGCGGCGGCAACAACGGTGTGGCCATCGCTGCGATGCAGCTGACCGGCGAGGGATTCAGCCGTCTCTACAACATCGATCTCGCGACGGGATCCGCGACGCAGGTCGGCAATGGCATCGGCGGCGCACCGCTGCGGAGCATCGCCGTCTACATCCGCTGAGGTCAGGTCATCGACGCGCGGCGCGTGCGCGACACGAGGGCCAACCAGGTCTTTTTTTCGTCCCCACCCAAGCCGAACGGCTGTGCGGTGACCATGAACTGACCGTCGGGCATCGCCTCGCACGTCTTCACGTTCGAGAGGATCTTCAGCGTGTCGGGTTCTGCATGGAGTGTCAGGTCCGCGAGCCAGGCCGCAGGGAATGCGACGGGGCTCATGAACGTGAAGATGTTCGGGCCGAGGGCGACGCAGCGGAACTCGACGTCCTTGTCGCGACCTTCGATGCGGAAGTCGACGGGCCAGCCACCCTCGATGAGCGTCGTCTCGCGCTCCACCGACGACGGCGGTCCCGCGGTCTTCGGCGCCTCGAACGCAGCCATCTGCTCCGCGACCTTCGGCATCGTGCGCGCGATCCGCTCCGCCTCGTTGGGGGCGAGGCCGGGAACGCCAGCGAGCGCCGCGGTGTCACCGTCCGTGCCTCGCTCGAGAACATCGTTGATGCGATCGGAGAGCGCGACCAGCTCGACGAGCGCGCGGCTCGCCTTCGGCGCCGCCATCGGCGTCACGTGATGAGCGAGCGCGTCGGCGATCGCGTCCGGGAGCTTCCAGCGCGCAGCGACGATCATGCCGATCTCGACGTGCAACGATTCGATCAGGCGCCGCCACGACTCCTCGGGCAACTTCGGGCAATCGCCCGCGGCTTCGATGCACGCGATGACCACCACCGCGCCGAAGTCGTGCAGGAGGCCGGACAGGAACGCTTGCTCGGGGTCGACGCCGCGCAGGGGCGCGAGCTCCTTGCAGAACGTCGCCGACAGCACGCTGCGGCGCCACATGTCGCGGCGTAGAACACTGAGCGGCCCCGGCTTCATCGCCGTCGCTCCGAATCCGGTCGCGAGCACGAGCTGTGTGATCTCGGAAATTCCCAAGCGGGAGATCGCGGCTTCGAGCGTTAGGTTGCCTTGCACGCGCACGGCGGCGGCACTCGCGCGACGCAAGACGGCGGCTGCGAGTGACGCATCGCTGGCGACGATCTTCGTGACCTCGGTGAGTGATGCACCATCGTTGCGAATCTTGTCGAGCGCGCCTGCGACCGCCGGGTAGGGCGGAATGCGCGGCTCGGCCGTGCGCAACTGCTGTGTGATCTGCGCCGTGTACTCGACGACGCTGCGTACTGCCTGCCCACCCTGCGCGGCTTGCGCGCTTTGCCCCACCGATCGGAACGTCACCATCCCTTCGTGTATCGGCCGTCCGTGACCGTCCTACAGGGGCGCGAACGTGAGATCGGGATCTCCCCGTGATCGTGGGGGATCAGGGCGGGAGGGGCACTTCGCAGGCGATGACCTGGAGCCCGTGCGCGCACACATTCAACCGATCGCCGAGGTCGCGCGTGTACGCCGAGAATGCGACGGCCCGCTGCTGGTTCTCCTCGTACCGATAGTGGCGTTCGACGAGGTATCCGAGCAACGCGCCGACCGCGAGCCCACCGGTGACGTACGTGTGATCGACACCGACCACGTCTCTGCGGCGATCGAACGAGAGGAGCGTCGCGGCTGCGAGGCCGTAGTACGTAACGATGGCGACGAGGCGGCTGCGACGCGCATCTACTGCTGCACGTGCCGCGCGAGCCGTCGCGGTGTCGGGCCCGACGAGCGGCAGCAAGTCCTCGGGAGCGTCGACCTCGGTGCGGTTGGCAAGGACGAGGACCTGACCGGTGAGCTCCTTCGGGCCGCCATCGTACGAGACGAAGTAGGAGTCGGTCTTCGTGGGCTCGTTCGCCATGAAGTACTGCACGCGCTGGTCTGGAGAGAGCGTCGGCGCGGGCGGTGCGATCGTGACATGCCGCGGTGCGCAGGCCGCGAGGACGAGCAGAACGGCGACACGGTTCATCGCTGCCTCAAGCTGTCGAGCGCCGGATCGCGAATCGCGGGAACCGTCGGCGCGCCGGGAGCGGATGTGGTCGAAGGCGCAGTTGCTCCCACGTACTCGCACGGAACGATGTTGAGTCCGTCGGCACAGATGGCGAGGCGTCGGGCGATCGCGGTGCCGTAGAGCTTGAACGCGTAGTTCGCATGTTCGCGACCGATATGCCGATCGACCGTGAAGCCGAGGATCACCGCGAGCGTTCCGCCGAGCGTGAACACGGCAGCCGCAGTCGAGAAGTCACCGGTATCGCTGTTGCTGGTATGGGACAGCCAATATCCGCCGCCGAACAGCGTGACGGCGCCGGCGAGGTACCACCACTTCCGTCGGTCTTCACTGCTCCGAGCACCGCGCGCTTCCTCGGCAGCTGCGCTATCGGGAGCAAGGACGGGGAGCAAGTCGCCCGCCTGTTGCACCATCTGTCCGCTGCCGAGCACCACGCCCGTGTTGCTCGGGTCGGAGCAGCTAAATCCTTGGCACGTCACCGTCTCTTCGCGGGCCGTCGCGCGAAGGTATGCGAACGCGGCGAGGCGCTGCTCCGGCGTCATGGATGGTGGGAGCGGAGCGAGATCGACGTGCTCGGGGAAGCAGCCACCGAGCACGCACGAAACGACGACGCCACCCAACGCCACCCCACGCTCCATCTCTCCCAGTATACGCGCCACCCGACGCCGTTCGCGCGGGAACGCAACGTCTCGCGAACGTGTCGCGTTTTGCAGCAACTCAAAGGACGAGCGGCAGCCACGCGAGAATGGCGGCGACCCAGCCGATCTGCAGGCCGATGTGCTCGGCGCCGGCGAGCGTCGCGCAGCCTTCGCCGACCTCGGGGCCCGGCAACGCGAGCTGCGCGGTGACGCCGGGGACGAGGTTCAGATCACGCTCGTACATGTGGTTCTGTTCGCACTGCGCGCCAACGGAGACGACGACATGTGCGGGGCCTGCGGGCACACCGTTGATCAGCGCCTTGCGCGTGTTCTTGCGATCGACGAGCACGTGATCATTGACCGCGATGGTGAGCGCTTGTGAAGGCGAGTTGAGCGCGATCTCGATCGATCCCGACGGTGTGTCGAGCGTCGACGCGTAGCTCGCAGACACATCGGATGCCGTGTGCGCGCATGCGGCGAGCGGGATGAATGCGATCAGGGCGAGGCGAGTGGGCATGCGCAAGAGACCAGCTCACCGACGAGCGCGTTGCTCGCACCGTGAGTGGCATCGCGTTCGTGCACCAGGCAACCGATCAGTCGCAGGCGTCGACATCGCTGCGCTTGGTCGCGGCGAGCACGCAGCGGCGCGTTGCCTCGGACCAATGCGCGGCGTCACACTGCGTCGCGAATTCTTGCGGCTCGTGCGCGTTCATCCCCGCGAGCGCGGACTTCACCGTCTCCTGCATCTCGGCCGGCATCTTCGCGAGCTCGGCAGGATCGATGCCCGTCATCATGGCCAGGTGGGCTCCGACCGCGGCGCAGGAAACGTCGTTGCCGGTGTACGCCGGGACGATGATCGCGACATCGCTGAACGCCACGTCTCCGTTGACGCCGGAGAACTGCACCGTGCCGTCGGGAACGCCGGGAAGCGGCTGGTCCGCGGGAAGCTGGACCTCGAACGTCATCACCCCGGACTGCGGCTGGCACGTCGTCATCGCGGTCAGGAGATCCGTGTGCTCGACGACGCACGAGCGCATCGCGTCGGACCAGTGATCGTTCACGCAGGTCTGCTCGAAGCGCTCGGCCTCGGGGCTCGTCGCGAACACGTTCTCGTCGACCTCCATCGACGTTGCTTGCAGCGCGAGGCTCGCGAGGTAGCGTGTCGTTTCCGCGCAGCTTGGCGGAGCGGCGGACGGCAGCGTCGGGATCGGGCGCGCAGAGCGTGCAGCGCGAGCGGTCGACGATCGCAGAGCTGGCGTGGTCGCTGTCGTCGCTGCTTCGACGTGCTTCGCGGTGACATCACTTGATGTCGTCGTGTGGTCGTTGCTGCGGTGGCTGTTCGCCATCGCAACGACGCTGGCTCCAACGGCCGTCGCGGCAATGGCGGTGATCACGATTCCTGTCTTCATCATGGCGGTTCCCTTTGTCGAGCGTGTTGCGGCGGCTGCGACATGGGACGCGCGAGTCAGGGCAAGGACAGCGAGCACGGCGGCGGCAAGATCGCGGCGAGGGCGCCGACGCTCGAGCGTTCGTTCGACCAACGATTGAACACCCGCGGCGAGATACTGCCGTCCACGGGAGAGACGTTGGTGCATCGTGCTCTCGGAGATCCCGAGAGCGCGCGATGCATCCGTGACCGATTGCTGCTCGTAATAGAACAGCACGAGCGGTTCGCGATAGCGCTCCGGCACCTCTCGCAGCGCTGTCGAGACGAGCGAATCACTCTCTGTCTCGCTGAGCGCATCGAACGGTGTGCCGGTGGCGGCAACGTCGATGGTGTCGCTCGGTGTTTCGCGCCGCGTGCGCCGGCGTGCGGAGCGAGCGAGGTTGCGCGCGATGCCGCACAACCAGCCAGGCAACCGATCCGAGTCGCGCAGCCCACCGAGCTGATCCCATGCCGTCACGAACGTGTCCTGGGCGACGTCTTCACTCAACGCACGATCGTGCGTGCTGCTGAACGCGACCGCCGAGACCATCTGTTGATAGCGCTCGACGATCGCGCCGAACGCTGCCTGATCGCCGCGACGTGTCGCCTCGATCAGCTCGCTGTCCGTTTCGCGCCCCATGTCGCCTTGTAGTGCGTTTCGGGCGCGATTCCTGACAAGAAAAGTGCGTGTGCAGTAGCGGCCGCCGCTCAGGGCTTGGGCGCAGTGTCCGGCGCGTTGGGGACGAGCTCGTTGCCCGGCGGCGGCGGATTGCACAGGTTCATGTACGCGTGCCACGTCTGCTTGCCGTCATCGGCCTTGATGCACTCGTAGCCTTGGAGGCCGCAGCCGTCCTCGCTCTGAATGCTGCAGCTTGTGAAGGCGCCATCGCACGGTGCGCCTTCCGACTGCGCGCGGCACTGGTCGGCCGACATGCGCGGCTCGGGCGGATTGCCGCCGGGCGGGTTCGCGTGGATGGGCTCGTGGCTGCCACCACCGCATCCCGCAGCGACGACCATCACGAACGGAGCGGCGAAATTGGTGCGGCGCGGCTTCATGACAACGGTGTAACGCAATCGACCCAGCTCGCTTACGCGTGGGTGGGTGAACTAACCGCGATCTCGCGCTGTTAAGTGTGGTTGGTGGCACTGGATCGCGCTTGCTACCCGCCGGGCCGCCCCATACTGTCCCGCCGATGTCCAAGCGCCGGCTGACGTGGCCCGTCGCCCTGTTCCTCGTGTTGGAGCTGGCAGTTGGCGCGCTCATTTGGTTCCACAACTCGCCGGCTGCGGCGCAGACGCAAACAAGCGCGACGACCGGCTCCGCCGCGACGGCCGCACCCGATGCGCCCAAGGTCGACAAGCAGACGGCGCCGCCCGAGCTCGATCAGTTCGGCTGCCCGAAGCCGCCGAAAAAGGTCCCCAAGCCGGGCGAGAAGGCGAAGACGCTCGCCGACGATCTGATCCCGATCGGCATCCTGATCCTCGTCATCACCGTCGTCGTGTGGCGGCTACCGAAGGTGGAGCTCGGTCACTCGGTTGCGTTCAAGACGCGCCGGTTGATGAACTGGTTACCGCTCGGCCTGACGTACTCGCTCCTCTACTTCGCTCGGTACAACATCAAGCAGTACCAGGGCGTCGGCCTCAGCGAAGCGCAGTACGGCACCGTGTTCGGCGTCGGTGCCTTCGTGTATGGCATCGCGTTCCTGCTCAACGGTCCGCTCACCGATCGGTGGGGTGGTCGCGCAACGATCTTGATCGCCGCCGCCGGGGCGGGCGCAGCGAACCTTCTCCTCGGTTACATGGCGGTGTCGGGCACGACGTTCGGCATGACACCGACAGCGGCGTTCGCGGTGGTGTTCGCGATCAACATGTACTTCCAGAGCTTCGGCGCTGTCTCGATCGTCAAGGTCAACGCGTCGTGGTTTCACATGCGCGAGCGCGGCACGTTCGCCGGCATCTTCGGCATCCTGATCTCGCTCGGTCTGTACTTCGCGTTCGACATCGGACCTCGCATCAAGGAAGCGCTCCCGATCCAGTGGGTGTTCTGGATCCCCGCCATCATCCTGCTGGTCTTCTTCGTCCTCTCGTTCATCTTCGTCCGCAACAACCCGTCGGACGCCGGGCACGCTGACTTCGACCTCGGCGACGCGACCTCGGCGGAGAAGCTCACGGTCGTTCAGGTGTTCAAAAAGCTCCTGACGCATCCGGTGATCCTCACGATCTCCGCCATCGAGCTCTGCAGCGGCTTCTTGCGCCAAGCGATCCTGCAGTGGGGCCCTGACTTCGCGAAGGGCGTCGGTCAGGACAAGACGTTCGTGTTCACGAACTGGGGCATGGTGTCGTGCCTCGCGGGAATCCTCGGCGGCATGTTCGCCGGCGCGATCAGCGATCACGTGTTCCAGTCGCGGCGCTCTCCGGTGAGTGGTGTGCTGTACGGCCTCATGCTCACGGGCGCGATCATGATCGTATTCATGATGAAGACGCCGGCCGCGATCGGGTGGGTCGTCGCGTTGATGTCGATGGCGATCATCGGCGTGCACGGCATGCTGACGGCGACCGCGTCGGCGGACTTCGCGGGCAAAGCAAACACGGGCGTCGCCGTCGGCATCATCGATGGGTTCGTCTATCTCGGTTCGACGGTGCAATCGTTCCTCTACGGCGCGATGTTGCCCGCGTCGAAGATCGAGGACGCGCACGGCTGCATGGTCAAGAACGACGCCGCGACCCACATCGAGAACTGGAAGGTGTGGCCGTACGCGATGATCCCGATCGCGCTCATCGGCTTCCTCCTCACGCTGCGCATCTGGAACGCAAGGCCGACGCGCAACACGCCGGCGCACTGACGATGCGGCGGAAGCGACTCACGCGCTTCGAGATGTGGCGCGAGAAGCTCGATGCGGTCGGCGCGATGCTCGCGCAGGCGCGCAGTGTGCTCGTGATCTCGGGGACCGGTCTCTCCGTCGAAGCAGGCATGCCCGTGTATCGGAACCTGCTCGGCCTCGAGAAGGCGAATGACGACGACGCGAAGCTGATCGAGACCGCGATGTCCGCGGAGACGTTTCAGCAGAATCCCGAGATGACGTGGAAGTACCTGCTGAAGATGGAAGCAGGGCAGCGCGCCGTCGCGCCGAGCCGCGCGCACGAGGTCATCGCCGCGCTGTCCACGAGAATTCCTCGCACGGTGGTCCTGACGACGGCGACGGATCGCCTCCACCAGCGCGCGGGCTCGCGCAACGTCATCGAGATGCACGGCGCGCTCTACGACCTCCAGTGCTCGCGCTGTGAGCTCGTCACGCGCCACGAGTCGTTCGATCAGCTGAATATTCCGCCGCCGTGCCCGCAGTGCGGAGGCGTGATGAGGCCGACGCTGGCGCTGTATGGAGAGGCGCTCGCCGAGGAGCCGTTCGCTCGCTTCCAGGAGGAGCTCGATCAGGGCTTCGACATCGTGATCGCGATCGGCGTCGTCCAGATGTATCCGTACCTCGCTCGCCCGATCATCCTCGCGCGCACGGAGAACACGCCGACGGTCGAGATCGGCGAGCTGACGTCGGAGGTCTCCGACATCGTCGACTTCCGCTTCAAGGGCGAGCTCTCGTCGGTAATCGAGAGAATCTGGGAGGTGTTCGAGGCAATGCCCACACGAAGACCTCGCAGCCGCGCCGACGGAGATTGAAGCTGCGAATGAGATTCGCGCGATGACTTTTTCTTCGGGTAATCGCGATCGAGTTTTGTAAGCGTCGGCACTCGATCTCGCAGTTACGCTTCACTCACCGTCGACAAAGTGCGCTGTAAAATCTTCCTACGGCGTAACCCCATAAGATGTCGGACAAAGCTCACAGCGCGAGGACTGTGCGCGCTTGTTATCTGAGCGTCCATGACACGCATCGGACTCGCGGTTTTCACGGCGGCGCTTCTCACTCACTCCTTCGGTTGCACCGGTGGAAGTCCGAGTGAGCCTGGCACCGCTCAAGGAGGGGACGATACGAGCAGCGGTGGCGGCGGTGGTGGTGGCGGTGGCGGCGGTAGCGGCGCTACGGATCCGACGGCGCCTGATCCGGACGACACCGATACGCAGCCCACGTACTCCGCTCAACATCCCCGCATCTATCTCGGTCCCAACAAGGATCGTCTACAGCAAGCGCTGAGCGCGAGCTCGCCCGCGGCCACGCGCTTCAAGACCGTCGTCGATCAATGGGTCGGTGGCGCGGACCTCTGGGGCTTCGACGCGTGGAACGCCGCGCTCCTGGGGCAGCTGACGAACCAGCCGCAATACTGCGCCAAGGCGGTCGCGACCGTCGAGACACAGGTCGTCTCCGCGGAAGCGAAGATCGCGCTGAACCTGGCGCCGGAAGTCGCGGCCGACAGCTACCTCGAAGTCGGCCCGGATATCGGCAACCTCGCGCTCGTGTTCGACTGGTGTTACGGCAACCTGTCGTCGTCGCAGAAGACGCGCTGGATCACGTACGCGAACCAGGCGATCAACAATGTGTGGAACCACACGACGGCGAAGTGGGGCAACGCGACGCTCCCGTGGAGCGGCTGGGCGACGGATGACCCGTCGGATAACTACTACTACTCGTTCCTCCGCGGCACGATGCTGCTCGGTCTCGCGACCAAGGGCGAGAACGATCGCGCCGACGAGTGGATCGCGAAGTTCCACGACGACAAGGTGATGGGCGAGCTGGTTCCGATCTTCCAGACGGACCTCGTCGGTGGCGGCTCGCGCGAAGGCACGGGCTACGGCGTCGCGATGCGCGGCCTGTTCGAGCTGTACGCCTGGTGGCACGATTCGACCGGCGAGTCGCTCGCGACGAAGACGACGCACGCGCGCTTCTCGCTCGCGTCGATGATCAACCAGACGCTCCCGACGCTCGATCGCGTGGCGCCCACCGGCGACCACCCGCGCGATTCGACGGCGAGCTACTTCGACTACCACCGCCACTACTTGCAGACGCTGATGGCGCTGTTCCCGAACGACCCGAACGCGGCGCGCGCGAAGTCGTTGCTCGCGCAGTCGAGCGTTCCCAAGATGACGGAGCAGTTCATGTACGTCGACGACTTCATCTATGACGAGACGAGCATGACGGAGCAACCGCTCGACGGCATGTCGACGGCCTACCACGCGGCTGGCATCGGCGAGCTCTACGTGCGCAGCGGTTGGGACAAGCACGCGACGTGGTGGAACCTGATCGCGGGTCCGTACACGCAGTCGCACGCGCACCAGGACCAGGGCTCGCTCATGATCTACAAGGACGGCTGGCTCGCGTACGATCCGAACGTCGACTCGCACTCCGGTCTCAACCAGGACACGACGGCGCACGGCCTCGTTCGAATCTCGCAGGGCGGTAGCAACGTTCGCCAGGTCGCGGACACCGAGTCCACTGTCGAGGCGCTCGAGCAGGGCACCGGCTACATCCACGTCGCGGCGGATCTGACGAACGCGTACGACGGCAACGCTGCCGTGCAGAAGGTGCAGCGCGAGATCGTGTACCTCGGCTCCGACGTTCTCGTCGTGTACGACCGCGTCGCGACGGCGTCGGGTACGCAGCAGACGTGGCAGCTCTCGTCCCCGGTGCAGGCGCAGATCAGCGGTAACGCGGCGTCGATCACCAACGCGGGGCATACGCTCAAGGTGACCAAGGTCGCGGGCGGTCCGATGTCGACGTTCAGCTTCGCGTCGTCGGAGTTCACGGGCGGCTTCCGCCTCGACGAGAACCAGAGCGGTGGCGATCAGCGCTACCTGCACGTCCTCTCCATCGACGGCGCGGCGGCAACCGTGACGGCGAACGGCACCGACGGCGTGACGGTTCAGCTCGCGGGTGGCAAGACCGCAGTCGTCACGTTCAACAACAACGCGATCGGCGGCACGCTCGTTCTCGACGGTACGACGACGCAGCTCGGTGCGACGGTCAACACGCTGCAGTGAGGCGTCTTGCCCCGCGGCGCGCAGTCACTCGCGCGTCGGTAGTCGCGGGTGTACGGTTCGAGCGTGAAGACGCCGCTCAAGGATCGCGCGAAAGCGGTAGGCCGCTTGTCCTTCGTGGTCCTCGGTGCCTCCGCGCTCGCGTGCGTCGGCCTGCTGCCGTTTCGTGCGGCGATGCCGATGGACGAGCTGCGAGCGGCGAGCGGCGGGATGGGCAACTATCTCCAGACGCTCGGCGGCGTGTATGCAGTGCTGCTCGCGTTTGTCGTGTTCGTCGTCTGGAACCAGTACGACGCGGCGCGCGGCAACATCGATCGCGAGGCTGCTGCGCTCACCGATCTCCATCGCACCGCGAGCGGCCTTCCCACCTCGACGCGCGACCTGATCCAGAAGGGGCTTCGCGACTACGTCGACGCCGTTCTCGCCGACGAATGGAGGGCGATGGTGAAGCAGGATGAAGCGACCATCGCGCGGGTCGGTGAACGTCTGGACGAGGTGTGGCTCGCGATCCATCGCTGTCAGCCGGTCAACGAGTGCCAGAACACGATCTACGGCGAAGTGCTCTCGCGGTTCAACGACCTGACCGATGTGCGCACGAGCCGGCTGACATCGTCGCGCCAGCGCATTCCGCTTCCGATGCGCGTGCTGCTGTTCGCAGGCGCCGCGATCCTGATCGGCTCGACATACCTGATGGTGTTCGACCCGATGTGGATCCACATGCTCGTCGTCGGCGCGATGACCGGTGCCGTCGCCCACATTCTGTACCTGATCGTAGACCTCGATGATCCGTTTGCAGGTCGCTACACGATGGCGCGCCAGCCGTACGAGCGTGCGCAGGCTGCCTTTGCCCGCGATGCGCACCTCGTCGACAGTGACCATGTCGCGGCTGCCTGATTGTTGCGCTCGCTAACGAACGTTTCCGGCGCTGGCCCCGAGCGTGCAATCATCCAGGGTATGCGTTCAGGTCTGTTTGCGATCACGTGCATGTGGGCGACGGCGTGTACCGCTCCTGTGGGTGGGCCGCACGAACCGAGCGCCCCCGCACGGGACATGAAGCGCGAGTCGGATCGCGAAGCCAATAGCGGTACGATCGGTGCGAAACCCGAGAGCTCGAGCGGACGGCAGCCACCTGCGTACTCGTGCGGTGACACCGTCCTCAATGATCAGGCCTCCTCCGGTGGCGAGCAACTGACACATAGCGTTCCGTGCATGGCGGTCCAGCCCGCGACCACAGCGCCCGCGCATGTTCCTCCACCCGAGCCAGATCCGAGCGAAGCGCTTCCGCCACCGGATGTCGCAGCACCTGTCCTGGTTCCGCCTCCGCCGCCCAAGAAAAAGGGCCCCGCGGTGCAGGGCTACAAGCCCAAGAAGTAGTCACCGTACCGTCGCAAAGTCGGCCGCCCGCAGGGACGCTGTTCGCGTACCATGAGCGCCCTGTGACTACGACGTTTGCTCGGATTCGCGATCGGGTGAAGCTGTTGGCAGCCGTCGACAGCGCCCGCCAAGTGTTCGGAGCGTCGGAGCACGGGTACGAGCCGGCGCCTCCGCTCACGAACGCAGAGCTGATCGAATTCGAAGCGCGCGTTGGCGGCGACCTGCCCGCGGACTATCGCGCGTACGTCACGGAGATCAGCGCGCACGGTGTCGGTCCGTACTACGGCCTCGTTGCCGATCCAGAGCTGATCGTCCTCGAGGGACAGCCGAAGCTCCTCGCGCTCGCCGAGCAGGGCTGCGGAGGACGCTCCGTGCTCGTGCTGGATGGCCCGCAGCGCGGTCGGGTGTTGGCGGATTGGACGCGCGAGGGGGGCGAAGTATCACTGGAGGCCGAGAGCTTCATCGCGTGGTATTCGACGTGGCTCGACCGCGCGCTTGTCGAGTGGATGGTCGAGAACGCGGTGCGGATCGCGCTCGATGGGCCGGAGCTAGCGGTCGAGCTGGAAGCGGTCGCACACGCGTTCGATCTCGTCGCGCAACGAACCCAGACGTCCGACTCGACCGTCGAGGCCCGCGACCGCGCGCAGCTGTTCCGCACGCTCGGCTATCTGCATACACGCGAGCGGCGTTGGGATGATGCGCGCGCTGCGTTCGATCAAGCTGCCGCTGCCAACGGTGACGAACCGTCCGAGCGTCGCTCGCTGGATCTCTCGCGCATGTACCTCGTGATGGAGGCGTACACGCAATCGATCGCAGATGCCGAGCGTGGCCTCGCCGCAGAGAAGCTGTGGCACTCCACCAAGGACGAGCTGCGCGATGCCCTCGAGCGCGCGCTATCTGCAGCGGATCGCCGCGACGAAGCGCTCGCCGTGCTCGACTCGCGCGCTGCGGACCAGCACTTCTCGCTCTCGCTGCACCATCGCTGCGCCCGCGAGTACCTCGCACGCCACGATGCGGAGGGCGCGGGCAACGTGCTCGAGCGCGCGTCGAACATGGTGAACATCCTCGGTGACGCGTCGACGCATGACGAGCGCCTCGCCGCGGTGTTCGATCCGATCATCGCCGAGCTCTCCGCGAGCGGCGGTGACATCGAGGGTGCCTACCTCGAAGCCCTGCTCGACAAGATCCGCGGCGCTAACTAGGGCCATGGCGCGCATCTTTCTCCCGCTGCCGGATACGGACTTCGACGTCACCGAGGTCGCCGTGCCGTGGAAGCTGCTCGTCGAAGCGGGGCACGAGGTCGTGTTCGCGACGGAGTCAGGCGCGATACCGGCGTGCGATCCGCTGCTCATCACCGGCGTGTTGTTCGGCAAGCTCGGTGCGGAGAAGGAGCCGATCGCGTTCTATCGCGAGATGGAGAGCTCGCCCGCGTTCACGAAGCCGGTCGCGTGGACGTCACTCCAGTCGATCGCGGACTACGACGCGCTGTTCCTCGCCGGTGGTCACGCGCCGGGCATGCGGCAGTACCTCGGCAGCGAACAGCTCCAGGGGCTGATCGCGGGCTTCTTCGCGACGGACAAACCGATCGGCGCGATCTGTCACGGCGTGCTCGTCGCCGCGCGCAGCAAGCGCAGTGATGGAACGTCGGTGCTCAATGGCGTCAAGACGACGTGCTTGCCGAAGTACATGGAGCGGAGCGCATACCTCGCGACGTTCTGGCTCCGCGGTCGCTACTACCGCACGTATCCCAAGTACGTCGAGGACGAGGTGAAAGAGAACCTCGCCAAGCCCCAGGACTTCGAGCGCGGTCCCAAGGAGCTCTCCAAGCGCGGCACGCGCGAGGACAGTACCCACGCGTTTGTCGTCGAGGATGGTCGCTACGTGTCGGGGCGCTGGCCGGGCGATGCGTACTTGATCGCGACGAAGCTGCTCGCGCGACTCTGACTACTCGCCGTCGACGGGCTCGATGTGGATATTGCGATCCTTCGCATCGGGCTCGCGCGCGTGCTTCGCGAAGTTCTCGGCGGCAGAACCTGCGATCTGCACGCGAGTCTCACGCGCGAGGATCTGGATCTTACCGATCGCGTTCTTCTGCACGTTGCCGCGGCGGCACAGCAGCGGAACGAGCCACTTGGGATCTGCGTTCTTGGTGCGGCCGACGTTGATCGAGAACCACACGAAGTCCTCGCCAGTGCGCGCGGGACGCTCTTCACGCGCGGGACGCTCTTCGCGCGCCGGTCGCTCTTCGCGTGCCGGTCGCTCTTCGCGTGCGCGTGGGGGAGGAGCAGGGCGCTCTTCGCGAGCGGGACGCGGACGCTCTTCGCGCGCAGGACGCTCTTCGCGCGGTGCAGGCTTGATCGCCTTCTTGCGGCGCTCGACCTCGACGGGCTCGTCCTTGAGGCGGCGCTCGGGCCGCTCGGGCCGAACCGGGCGCGGCTCGGAGCGCTGGAACTGGCGCATCGACGGCGGGACCGTGAGCTCCTCGGGTGCGGGACGCATCGTGCGGCGCTCGCGGACGAGAGCAGCGACGAGATCCTCGGGCGTGCGATCGATGAGCAGCGTGCGCGCGACCTCGCGGTCTTCCTCGCTGATGTCCTCGGCGAGCTTGCGGATCTCGAGGACGAGCTGGTCCTGATCGCGCAGGCGGATCGCGTCGGAGTCCGGCGCGAGCTTCCACGTCGGCGTGATGTGCGCGGAGTGCAGCATGCGCTCGGCGTAGCGACGTGCCGGCTCGGGCACGATCATGATCGCGAGGCCCTTCTTGCCCGCGCGACCGGTGCGACCACTGCGGTGCACCATGACCTGCTTGTTCTGCGGAAGATCGGCGTGGATCACGAGACCGAGATCCGGAAGATCGAGACCGCGCGCGGCGACATCCGTTGCGACGCACACGCGTGCACGACCATCGCGCAGCGCTTGCAGCGCCGTGTTGCGCTCGCGTTGGCTCAGCTCGCCCGACAGCGACGCGACGGAGAAGCCGCGCTCGGCGAGGCCGTTCGCGAGGTTCGTGACGCCATCGCGCGTGCCGCAGAACACGAGCGCACCTTGCGCGTCGTGATAGCGGAGCAGGTTCACGACCGCGAGATTGCGCTCGCGAGGGAGCACGGGAACGGCGACGTACTCGATGTCGTGGTGGCGCTCGGCCTCCGACGTCGTCGCGATGCGCAGCGCGTTCTTCTGGAACTTCTTTGCGATCGCCGCGATGTCCCGGGGAATCGTCGCGCTGAACAGCAGCGTGCGGCGCGTCGGCGGACACGACTCGAGCAAGCGCTCCATGTCGTCGCGAAAGCCCATGTCGAGCATCTCGTCGGCTTCGTCGAGAACCACGACTTCGATCCTCGCGAGCGAGAGTGCGCCACGCTCGAGGTGATCGGAGAGGCGACCCGGCGTACCGACGACGATGTGCACGCCGTTCTGGAGTGCATACGTCTCGCGGCGCGGATCCATGCCGCCGACGCATGTGGTGATCCGCGCGCCGGTCTCGGCGTACAGCCACGACAGCTCGCGATGAACTTGTTGAGCAAGCTCGCGGGTCGGGCAGATCGCGAGAGCGCGCGGCGCGCCGGGGGGCCCCATGCGCTCCGCATCGCCAAGCAGGGTCGACGCCATCGCGAGTCCGAACGCGACCGTCTTACCGGAGCCTGTCTGCGCGGAGACAAGCAGGTCGCGGCCGGTCGTCTCCTCCGCGGTGATGGCGGCCTGAACGGGAGTCGGTTCGTCGTACTGCTTCGCGGCCAGGGCGCGGCGCAGCGCCGGATGGGCGAGCGTGAACGGCATCTTTGGCCGGCCTTATGGCACGCCAGGTGGGGATTCCCTAGCTTTCATTCCGGTTTAGGATCCATCTCTGGGTCGCCGCAGGGGCGGGAAATAGATAAGATCGGGGGATGCGCGCACTGGTGGTCGTGTCGCTGGGGCTCTCGGCGTGCCTTTCGCCCAACCTCGTGCCGTGCGGCGACACCCTGTGTCCGCCCGATACTGTCTGCCTTCCTGATGTCGAGCGCTGCGTCACGCAGAACGCGCTCGACGCGTGTGGCGCGCTCGCAGATGGGGCGGAGTGCACCGTCGACGACACGATCGGCGTCTGCCAGGACCGCGTGTGCACGACGGCCCGCTGCGGAGACGGACTCATCGAGCCGGGCGAGGACTGCGAAGGAGGCATCCCCAGTGGCGCCGACTGCGGATACTTCGGCTACTACCGTGGTGAGCTCACGTGTGGGAACACCTGCCGCTTCGATGCGACCGCGTGCACCGGGCGATGCGGCGACGGAACGCTCGACATCGCGAAGGGCGAGTACTGCGATGGCGTGTTGCCCACCGGTGCGACCTGCTTCGACTTCGGTTACGGCGTCGGCAATCTCGAATGCGGCAAGGCATGCGGTGCGGATGTGTCGGATTGCCATCAGCTCGGGTGGGAACGCGTCCAAAACATTCACGAGCCGATCGCGAATCTGTGGGGAGGAGACGGCTGGATCGCCTACGTCACCGACGCTGGCGCCGCGAGCGTGATCGCCGATGGCCCCATCGTCACTGCGCCGGGCACGGGCTACGCTGCCGTCGCCGGGTCTCCGACGGGGGTGTGGGCGGCAGGCGCGGCTGCGCTCGCGACGTGGACTCCGCTGGGCGGGTGGATAACGGCAACGCCGCCGTGGGCCGCCGATCAACAGGTGAAGGATGTGTGGGCGAGCGACTCTCTCGGCGTGTACGTGTCGATCTCGACGAGCGCCGATCTCTGGCACTTCGACGGTGCGAGCTGGACGACGGTGAGCGGCACGTGGGGCGCCGGCCCGACCTTCGGCTCGCCCGAGGACATTCTCTACGTCATCGATTCGTCCGATGTCGCGACGTGGGACGGCACGACCTGGGGCTCCCTCGGCATCGTCGCCGCCACCGTCGTCAAGGGTGGCGACGGTGTGCTGTACGCGTTGCAACGCGACACCACGATCGACTCGTGGCCCGGCGGCGTCCTCCAGCAGACGTCGTGGCCGTTTTTCGCCGAGTTGGTGCAGATCGCGGCCTCTCCGACGGGGATCGTGGGAGGCGGCCTCGCTTTCGAACAAAATGGAGAGTCGAGCCACTTCTTTTTTGTCGGCGCGGCGCCGTACGCCGGTTCGTGGATTCTCAATCCGCGGCAACTCGCGAGTGATGGGCGCGGGATGATCCTGACGGGAAGCTCGACCGGATTGTTCGCGATCTCACGCGGCGTGTGGGACAACGTGACGGGCCGCGGCGGCACGTTTGGTTTCCACGCGGCGATCGCGTTCGACAGCGCGGGAACGGCGACGACCGCAGTTCCGAATGCCAGCAGCTACACGCTCGATGCATGGGACACCTGGCAGAGCTTCGGGCGGTGCGATCTCGCCGAGGTGGCCGGCACGACTCAGTACTGTACGAGCGGGTCGGGGCTCACCATCACGACACCGGACTCGTCGACGACAGTCGATGGAGGATCGATCGCAGCGCTGTGGGTCTCGAAGGACGGCTCGATCGCGGCGACCGCGGGTGCGCAGTCGTTCGCACGGGGCGACGCGGCGAGCTGGGAGACGAGCACACCGCCGATCGCGTTCACCGAGTTGCGCGGCGATAGCATCGACGACCTCTACGCGATCGGCACCGAGACCGGAGCGACTGCGGCTCAGCTCTGGCACTACGACGGCGCGATCTGGACCGCCGTGACTCCCATCTCGCTCGGAGCGCCGGCACATCTCGTGGTCGGTTCGGCCATGGTGAGCGCCGTGGTCGCTCAGCAGTTGCTACGGTTCGACCGCGCAACCGGCACATCGTCGACGATCGATGTCGGGTTCTCCCTTGGGCTGCTGACGGGCGTCGGAACGGAGCTCTTCGGTACGAACACCGACACCGTGGCGGCGTCGCGGCTCTGGTTCTTTGACGATTCCCGATGGTCGCCGGTGCGAATGCCAGATTCGTCCGATGGCCACACGATCAACGCGATTGCCGACTCCGGTCACGAGCTCGACGTTTCGCTCGATCAAGGTCCGCGGATCAGCGAGACCATCATTCGGCTGGTGCGAACGGGTTCCTGGCACTGAGCCGGGGAGCGGGAATCTCGTAGCTCTCCCCCGGATTTACCGAATCTCGCGATTCCTTGTAATGCTCGCTCCGCTCGGCACCTGACTCTGTGGCTCATGTCCATCGACCCCTCCGATCCGCTCGCCTGCTGCTGCGCTGACTGGGTCTCCGGCATCGCGCGCAGCCACGCGGGGCAGCTCGCCAGCATCGCCCGACACGAGGGGGTCGATGCCGCGGAAGCGTTGGATGTCGTCCAGGACGCGTTCCACACGTTCCTCCAGCGCCCGGATTCGGAGCAGTTGCGCGAGGACCGCGACGGCGCGATCCGCTTGCTCTCCACCATCACGCGCAACGCGGCCCGAAATCTCCGCAGACGTCATCACCGCGCGCGGCCGCACCTGGATGTGGAGGAGACGCCGCTGCCCACGAGCGCCGAGTCGCCGATCGAAGCCCTCGAGCGCGCGACGACACAGGCGCAGCTGAATGGCTGCATGGCATCGCTCGGTGATGCGCATCGCCATGTGATCACGCTGCGCGTTCTCGAGGAGCTCACGGGCGACGAAGCGGCCGACGCGCTCGGCCTCACCGCGAATCACGTGAACGTGCTCCTGCACCGCGCGCGCAAGCAGCTTGCGGCCTGCATGCTGGCGCAAGCGAGCTGACGCGATCGTCGTCACACCTGTTCGTCGGAGAATGAATCTCCGTGTAAGCATCGACGTCACTGCGTCGATGATGGGGATGAGGTTTCTCGCGGCCATTGCTTTGGCGGTCACCTCGGGCTGCATCGGCTGGTCGCACCGCACCACGGCAGGCGTCTCGCACGGCAAGGTCGATCACGCGTACGTCGAGGAGACGGTGGGGCTCGATGCGCGCCGGCTCGACGAGCCCTCCGCCGGCGAGAGCGCGGTGTTCGTGTTCTGGGGAATCGGTGGCCGGGTGGCCAGGCAGTTCCAGGACGGCAGCGTCCGCGGCGGGCCGCTGACCGCGTTCGGTGTGAGCTACTTCCGCGGCCGCTACGGCGTCGTCGGTCTCGGCGCAGTTGGTGGCGCGCTCTCGCGTGACAAGTCGGACGTGTTCACGCGCTTTCAGGTTGGCGTTGAGGTTGAAGCAGGACAGTCCGACTGGAGATTGATCGAACAGCCGCCGAGCACGTGCGCTGGCTACACGGAGACGCGCCCGAAGAGCGCGAACCGCACGCACTTCATGTTCGGGCTGCTGCCCGGCGTCGAGTACACCGGTAGCGAGGGTGCGTCGGTGTCGTTGTCCGCGTCGTTCCGCGAGATCGTCGAGCCCAGCCCGTGCGATGCGGTCGGTCCCTAAGGCGACGCGATCGCCACGTCTCCGTTCAGCGCGCGGTCGAGCATGCCGCTGACGAACGCCCTGTTGCGCGCACCGACGAAGCGGCCGACCTCCTTGCCATCGCGGAGCAGCACGACCGTCGGCATCGCGCGCACGTTGTATAGCTGCGCCTGCGTGGGATCGACGTCGACATCGATCTCGACGAGGTCGGCCTTGTACTCGGTCGACAGCGCCGTGAGCACAGGCTTGAGCTGCTTGCAGGGGCCACACCACGCGGCGGTGAAATCGAGGATCTGGAGCTTCATGCCTGGATAGGTGTCGACGCGCTCTCGCATTACACTCGCTGCGTGAGTGAACGAGAGCCGACGACCCGCGTCACCATGTTCGTCCCCGGAACGCCGGCATCGCTCGCGGTGTGGAATGCAGCGCTCGAGCCGCAGGGGCTGACGATCGACGGCGGTGTGCTCGAAGGCACCGGTTTGGAGCACGCGCCGGAAGCGATGTGGGTGCCGCAGGACGGCGAGTTCGGCAAAGCATTCTCGTTCGGGACGGTCAGCGACGACGTCGTCGCGAAGCTCGAGGCCGCGCCCGGTGCGCTCGTGCTGCTGTGGCCGGTAGATCTGCGCGAGGGTACGGAGCACATCGTCACGGCAGTGGAGTGTTTACGCGACGCGGGCGCCATCGCGGTCAGGTTCGAGCAATCCAAGGCCGGCTGGGAGATCGAGAAGTGGCTCGAGCTGATGACGTCTGTGAACTGGTCGAAACTTCATAACGCGGCAGTGGTTCTGCTCGGTGGCGCAGATTCGGTGCAGTCCTGCGGGATGCATCTGTTCTCGTTACCCGATGTCGTCGTTCCGATCGAGACGGATACCAAAGCGGCGAACGAGCTCGCGCAAACGTTCAACGTTTATCAGATCGCAGAATCGCCGGCGCTGCGCTCGGGACACACGTTCCGGCCCGACGAGGAGACGCCTCGCCGCGTGATCGAGCGATGGCCCGACACGAGCTACCCATCCGATCATCCATGTCACAATCCCTACGGCGTATGGCGTTTCGGTCCTGCGGGTGGGACCGCACGCGACGTCGGCAACTTGGACCTGACGTTCATCCCATCTCTCGCCGCGATCCTGATGGCGTCCGAGGAGAAGAAGGGCGCGCCGCTGACCGAGAAGGAGGCGCTCGCGATCCGCGATGCAGCGGCGGTCATGGCGATGGAGCCGCGGGATGCGCAGAAGCTGGAGCGCTCTCGCGGCTACGCGGACCTCAATCCTGATTTCGTGTGGGAGCAGTGGCAGCTCCTTCGCGACGCATAGGACTAGCCGGATCTTGGTCCACACCACGTTCGGCTCGCGTCTGCGCATGATCGGCTCTGACGTTTGATTTCGCCGAGATTCCGACGAGGAATCCGGTTTTGTCGCCGACGAATCGCGCGCGACGACGGTCGACATGCGACGTTCTGCGCGCGACATGGCAATGGCGCTCACCGAGTGCACTAACATTCCGATCACGTGCGCCCGCGCCCGATCGGCATCTCGTCGAGGATCTGCTCGTCGAAGCGTGACTCCAGGCGGGCTCGGGCTCGACGGAAAGACGATCGATTGCGATCGGTGTGCGCCTGTCTGATGGGTCTTGGGACTAGCCGCCGGGCGCGAGCTCGATGTGGATCTCGTAGCCGAACAGGGCGACATCGCTCGGCGCGCGGTGGTGCTTGGTCAGCAACGCCGCGTGCGCCGTCGATCGATCAGGACGAGGCACGTCGGCGGGCATCGCGCGCTGTTCGTGCCACGCGAGGAGCTCCGCGAGCGGCGCGCGCGTTCCGCCGGCAACGCGCACGGAGGCGACGGTGTGCCCGGATTGAATCATCGGCGTCTCGAGAGAGAGAAACGCGGTCGTCTCCAGAACCGCCTCGTCGAGCGATTGGCCGTTGTGCTCGCGCTGCGCGAGCTGGAGGACGGACTCGACGTGATGATTTGCGCGCACGATCAGGCGGCGCAGCGAGCCGGGACCGATGCCGAACATCTTCATCGTGCGCAGCGTCATCATCGTGAACGTCGGAATGCCTTTGCCTTCGACGAGCGGCGGCTCGTGAGGGATCCAGCGCAGACCCGTGATCAACGCGTCCATCATCACGTACGTGCTCGTCGAGGGATCGAAGCCCTGGTGAACGAATCCCTGCGTGCCAGTCGGGTCCGTGAAGCTGGTGACGTGTGCTTTCATGCGAAGCTCGAAGCGTGGCCGTCGACGAGAATACACGCGCCATCTTCCGTGCGCAGCTGCGCGCACTTTCGCCGATCTCCGACGAGGACTTCGGGGCTCTCGAGCCTGCCCTGCGCGTTCGCGACCTCGCGAAGGGCGACGTATTCCTCGCCGCGGGTGATCGCGCGATCGAAGCGGGCACGATCCTGGCGGGCGTATTGCGCGAGTACTACCCGGTCGAGGACGGTCGCGAGGTCACGCGCAACTTCGCGGGCCCTGGCGATGGCATCGGCTCCTTGAGCGACCTCATCTCGGGCGAGCCGTCGAAGTCGTCCGTCGCGGCGGAGACGCACGCGCGTGTCGCGGTGATGCCGTGGAAGGTCTTGCGCGCAGCGGCGGATCACGTGCCGTCACTGGATCGACTGCTCGCGAAGCTCACCGAGCGGCTCTACTTGCTGAAGAGCCAGCGCGAGTACGAGTTGCTCGCGTTGGACGCGGAGGCTCGGTACTTGAGGTTCAGAGCGCGGTTCGCCGCGATCGAGGAGCAGATCGCGCTCAAGCAGGTCGCGTCCTACGTCGGCATCACGCCGGAGCACCTGTCGCGGCTGCGGAAGAAGATCGCCGAACGATCTGAATGATCAGCGCGAAGCCGACGACGAATCCGGCCCAGCGCAGGAAGTTTCCCATCGGCAGCATCGCATCGGGCGCCGCGTAGAGCCACGCACCCTGGAGCAGCGTGCCGACGGTGAGTAGAACCGCGAGGACGGTCGCCGCGCGCGACGAGCGCACGATGTGAAGGCCGAGCAGGAACTCGGCGAAGTAGCCGAGGTGGAACTTCGTCTGCGAGAGAGTGTGCTCGAACGCGATCTGGTCGGACGTAGCGTCGATCCCACGCAACGCGCCACGCATCAGCGCGAGGATGTGGTGGTCCTCGATCATGTCGAGCAGCGCGGTCAGGACAATCGCGCCGATCGCGACACCGATCAGCACGCGGTTCTGCGGCGTCACGTAGCGCAGCGCGAAGCCCGTGATCAACGACGCGTACAGGATGAGGAACGCGCTATCGAGGCCGAACAGCGCGCGGAGCAGGAGGGCGTGATCGCGCAAGCCCGCGGAGTAGTCGGCGGGGGAGAGCACGATCTCGAACGTCTCCTGCGAGATTCCCGTGACCGCGGACAGCGTCACCATGACGAGGAGCGTGGCGATGGCGGCAGCAGCGAGGCCGATCAGCGTGCGGTTCGACATCGCTCGACGCTAGCCAGGCGTCGCGCGGTATGCCTTGATGTACATCAAGTGCCCCCGAGGTTGATCCACACGAACGCGACGCTGCGGCTGCGCGACGACGGGACGATCCGCATCGCGGTCGTCGCGGATACGCACTCCGAGCCGCACGCTGCCCACGCGGAGCGATTGAAGCAGCTCGCCCCCGACGCGATCCTGCACGCGGGCGACATCGGGGATATCGCGGTCCTCGAGGGACTCAAGGCGTTCGCGCCGCTCTATGCCGTGCGCGGCAACATCGACAACAAGGTGCGCGACGTCCCGGATGTGATGACGATCGATCTGGAGAACGCAGCGGGCGAGAAGAAGCTGCGCATGCTGCTCGTTCACATCGCAGTGTACGGGCCCAAGTTGCGCGCCGAGATCGCCAAGCTCGCGCGCGAACAGAAGGCGACGCTCGTCGTGTGCGGCCACTCGCACGTGCCGTTCATCGGTGTGGATCGTGGCATCACGCTGTTCAATCCTGGATCCATCGGGCCCAAGCGATTTCAGCTACCGATCGTGTTCGGCACGATCGACGTGACGCCCACCGGCGTGCGCTTGCAGCACCTCAGCGTCGAGACCGGCGAGCGCTGGCTGCCGCCTATGTGATGCGGCCGGCCGTCGTCGTCGTGCCGGTGTCGCGATGATGAGGGTATCGGTGAAGCGGAGGACTAAGCGCCAGTGAACGTCACATAGAACGTCGCGCCTTCGCCCGGCTGCGACGTCGCCCACAGCTTACCGCCATGGCGCTCGACGATGCGGCGCGTGGTCGCGAGGCCGATGCCGGTGCCCGCGAACTGCTTCTCGGTGTGGAGGCGCTTGAACGGGCGGAACAGATTTGTCGCTTGCGCGGCATCGAAGCCCGCGCCGTTGTCCCGCACGAACACCGTGTTGAGGCCCTCGTGCGTCTCCATCCCGACGGTGATCTCCGCGTTCGGCTTCTGTGACGTGAACTTCCACGCGTTGCCGAGTAGGTTGTCGAGCACGACGCGAACGAGGCGGCGGTCGGCTTGCGCTTTCATTCCCGGCTGGATCGTCGTCGTCACGACACGGTGCGGATCCCGCTGCGCCAACTCGTCGAGGAGGCCGATGGTGGCGCTCGTCAGATCCACGCTCTCGCGCACGATCGCAGCACGGCTCACGCGCGATAGCTCGAGTAGCGCCTCGATCATCTCGCCCATCGACGTCGCCGCGCGCACGACGCGTTGAAGGTACTCCTTGCTGTTCTCGTCGAGGACGGGACCTGCGTCCTCCAGCACGGCAGACGTGAACGAGCCGATCGCGCGCAGCGGAGCGCGCAAGTCATGCGAGACCGAGTAGCTAAAAGCCTCTAGCTCTTCGTTCGTGGCGGTGAGGCGCGCGTTCGCCTGCTCGAGCTGGTCCATCAGCTCCCCGCGCACGACGTTCTCGCGCGCCTTGCGCCGCTCGTCCTCGACCTTGCGGCGGCGGATCTGCGCACGGACGCGTGCAGCGAGGAGCTCGAGGCCCGCGGAACGATCGACGACATCGTCGGCTCCGGCCGCGAGCGCCGCCATCGTGACGGTCCGGTCGGCAGAATCGGTGATCGCGAGGACGGGCGTGTCGCGCACCGTTGGCGCAGACTTGATCTGCGCGCAGACATCGGCGGCGCCGCTCACGTGCCAGTCGAGCAGGATGCAGTCGATGCGTTGCACGCTGACGAGCTCGATCGCGTCGTTGCTCGCGGACGTCTGGGCGACGTCGTAACCGTTGTCGTGGAGGATGGACGCGACCCCTCCGCTGAGCTCGCGGTCGTTGTCGACAAGGAGCACACGCTTCGGAGCGTGCAAGCTCTCGAGGCCGGCCGTCGGATCGTCCGTCGAGCGCAACATCGCGGAGAGGCGCGCGAGGACAACTTGGACATCCGCGTCCTTGGTCGCAAATGCATCCGCACCCGCCTCGAGCGCCTCGACCTCGTCGGAGGTCTCGCGCGATCCGGTCAGCATCAAGCAGGGCGTCGCGCGGAGCGCAGGATCCAAACGGATCCGGCGGATCAGCGTCGCGCCGTCCATATTGGGCATCACGCCGTCGACGATGATCGCGTTGGGGCGCTCGCGGGCGGCCATCTGCAGGCCCTCGACGCCATCGGAGGCAGAGATCGTCGCGTAGCCCGCGTCGTGGAGGCTCTTGACCATGTGCTCGCGCACGGTCGGACTGTCGTCGACGACGAGAATGCGGTTGCGCTGCGTGATGTGCGCGGCGCTCTTGGTCAGCTGCTCGACGCGAGCGATGACGCTGTTCGCGTCGTACGGCTTGCCGATGTAATCGCTCGCGCCGATCCGCAGGCCCTTCACGCGGTCCTTCACCTCGGCTTCGGTGGACAGCATCAACACCGGCAGGTTGACCCACTGATCCTGGGTGCGGAGCCACGCGAGGAGGTCCGTGCCGCTGCCATCCGGCAACACGACATCGAGGATCGCCAGGTCGATCTTGCCTGCCGCGAATGTGGCACGCGCTTCCGCGATCGATGCGGCGCCGACGACGGCGAAGCCGGCCTCTTCGAGCGAGTCGGTGAGGTCCATGCGGACCGTCGTGCTGTCGTCGAGAACGAGGACGCGCGTCATTCGGTGCCTCCGGCGGCGAGGGCGAGCGCAGCGCCGATTTCGGGAAGCGGGAGAATGCGGTCGGCGGCGCCGATCAGGGCTGCTTCGCGTGGCATGCCGTAGACGACGGAGGACATCTCGTCCTGCGCGACCGTGTGACCTCCCGCGCGCCTGATCGCGAGCAACCCGGCCGCTCCGTCGCGACCCATGCCCGTGAGGAGGGCGGCCACCGTGCGTGCTCCGCGGTCGGCTGCGAGTGACTCGAACAGGACGTCGACGGACGGTTTGCAGTGGTGGCGCGGCGGTCCATCGACCAGGCGAGCGCGTCCACCGACGATGGTGAGGTGCCTGTGCGGCGGCGCGAACAGCACCTGGCCGCCGGCATCGGCGACGAGATCACCTTCGTTCGGGATGCGTACCGTGCGCCCGGAGCGCTGACCGAGCCAGTCTGCAAACGAGCTCGCGAACGAAGCGTCGACATGCAGGACGACGAGGATCGGCAGCGCGAACTGCTTTGGCATGCCTGCGAGGACATCGACGATCGCGCCGGGCCCGCCGGTGGATGCACCGATCGCGACGAGCTCCGCGCGATTCCTCGAGACGCTTGTCGAGCTGGCAGTGGTGGTTTGCTTGGCGAGCGTGCGCAACCGGCCGCGCGGGTGCGTGATGACCTTGATGCGCGACACGATACGCACGGTAGAGACAAACCGCTGCGCCCATTCGTCGTCGGCGTCGGCACTCTTGTCGAGCACGTCGACCGCACCTGCCGAGAGCGCCTCGTACGTGTTGAACACCTCGCCGCGATTGAACGAGGCCGAAACGATCAGGATCGGCGTCGGCATCACCGCCATGACGTGCTCGGTGACGCCGAGGCCGTCGATCTCCGGCAGCGCGAGATCGAGCGTGATCACATCCGGCTTGAGCCGCATGATCTGCTCGATCGCGTCGCGTCCGTTGGCTGCTTGACCGCACACGACCATGTCGGCTTGCTCCGAGACGAGCTCGACCAGGCGGCCACGGACAGTGGCGGAGTCGTCGACGACAAAAACGCGAATCATGTGAGCTTGCCGATCAGAGCCAGGAGCTCTTTCTGATCGAATTCACCTTTGACGATATAGCCTTTTGCGCCCACATCGGTGCCGCGGCGCAGGTCCTCGGGAGCATTGCGTGAGGTCACCAAGATCGCGGGGACTTTCGATAGCTCCGCGTGGGCCCGCGTGGTGGCGACGAACGTGAAGCCGTCCATGCCGGGCATCTCCACGTCGACGAGAAAGAGCGCGTAGCGATTGCGCTGCGCCTTGGCCAGCCCCTCTTCCGCGCTGCTCGCGAGCTCGACCTCGTACCCGGCCGACTCGAGGATGCTCTGCTCGAGCATGCGTGTCGTGAGCGAGTCGTCGATGACCAGGATCGGAAGTCGCTTCCGCTTCTCCGCCGCGGTGGGGGCACGCGACGCGCGAATGGCCTTTGCAGCCTGCGTGGGATCGAGCACGGGACGCGGAACGCCGCCGTCGTCGATGACAAGACCCGCGACAATCGGATCGAGCGTGGCGCCCGGCGGTCGCGCGCGTTGCACGACCTCTCTGACGCCGAGCACCCGCTCCGCGCCGAGAGCGACGAGCTCACCATCGCCGCGATCCACGAGCACGACCGAGTGGATGCTAGTCGACGGAGCGCCGACGAGCTGCGCCAGCGTCGCGTACGGGACGGAGGCGTCATCGTGGACGAGCACCGTCGCGCGCTCGCTCTGCACGATGCGTTCGGCGCGGGCCGCGATGATGCGATGCACGCTCGCGAGAGGAACGGCCGCGACGTGGGATCCCACGGCGAGCATGACGACCTGGAGCGTCGACATCGAGACGGGGAGCGAGAGCATGAACGTCGTCCCCGCACCCGTGCCCGTCGTCGCGGTGAGCTCTCCTCCCAGCTCGCGCGCCGCAGCGCGGACCACGTCCAGTCCCACGCCGCGGCCGGCCATCTCGGAGACCGACGTCGCGGTCGAGACTCCGCCGTCTATCAGCGCGCGAATCAGCGCGTCCCGGTCGTCCAGTGCGGGAGCCGCGAGGCCTTTTTCGATCAGCGCGCTCCGGACCGCCGACAGGTTGATGCCGCGCCCATCGTCAGCAACGCGCACGGCGACGCGCCCGTTCGCTTGCGTGACCTCGACGGTGATCGTCGCGCGCTCGGGCTTGCCTGCCGTCCGCCGTTCCGCAGCCGGCTCGATGCCATGCGCGATCGCGTTGCGTACGAGCTGCACGAGCGCGCCGTGCAAGACTGAGAGCACGCCCGCTTCGAGGCGCGTATCTCCACCCTTGCCGACCAGATCGATCGGCGCTGCGACGTCGCGCACGACGCGCGTGAGCATCGGGAACAGCGAACCTGCGGGGATGAGCTGGAGCTGCTCGGTCTCCTCGCGCACGCGCCGCACTTCGCGCTCGATCTGGTCGATGCGCCCAGGCAAGTGCCGCGGATCGTCGAGGTTGCGCAGTTGAGCGACCTGGACCTGAAGATCGGCGAGACCATCGAGCAGCTCGCCCAGGTCGACGCGATCGAACGCAACACGCTGCGCAGGTTCGGCCCTCTGTGCGACGGGAACGGGCTGCGTGACCGGCTTGGGCGGAGCGCCGAGCGAGGCGACGTGGACCGACATCTTGTCCACGAGTGCGAGACCTTCGTCGACGCGAGCGGGCAGGGCGCCGCCGTCGCGCAACGGTGTCATCCACGTCTCGAGTGCATGCGAGAGCTCGGCGATCTCGCGGTGCCGTACGATGCGCGCGGCGCCCTTGAGCGTGTGCGCGAGCCGAAACAGCTTCGCGATCAACGCTGCGTCCGAGCCGGTCTTCTCCAGCTCGACGAGTCCCGCACCGAGTTGAGCAACGAGGTCGTTCGCTTCGGGACGGAAGTATCGATACGGATCCTTCTCCATCAGGACGCGCTGGACTCCACGATCCGCAGCAGGTCTTTCGAGAGCTCGGTGATGCGCCCGCTCGTCTGGAGCGTTTGCGTGGCGCTCGCTTCGGTCTCGCGCGAGGCCTGCGCGATGTTGGAGATCGCGACGTTGACCTGTTCGACAGCTGTTGCCTGCTGCTTGGTCGATAGCTCGATCTCTCTTGCCGCATCCATCGTGGTGGTCACCATGCCGGCGATCTGCTTGAACGACGCTGCCATTTCGACGATCTGCGTCGCGCCCGCATCGACCGCCTTGCTACCCGTCTCCGTCGCCATCACGGTCGTGTTCACCGCGCCGCGCACGTCGTCGATCAGCGTGCGGATCTCCTTGGTCGATTGCGTCACGCGATCGGCGAGCTTGCGGATCTCGTCGGCGACGACGCCGAAGCGCCGTCCCGAGTCTCCCGCCCCCGCGGCTTCGATCGATGCGTTGATCGCGAGGATGTTCGTCTGCTCCGCGAGCTCACCGACGAGATCGAGCACGCCACCGATCTGCTGCGAGCGCTTGCCGAGATCGAGCATGTGGTTGACGATCTGATCGACCTGCTTGCGGAGCTGCGTCTGCGTGTCCTGCGTGCGCGCGACCGTCGTATCGCCGCTGCGCGCAGTTCCTGCGGTCTGGCTCGCGATCTGCGAGACGCGCTGCGAGCTCTCCGCGATCTGTCGTGACGTCGCGAGGAGCTCGCTGATCGTCGTTGCAATCTCGCTCATCGCGCTCGCCTGCTCCGTCGCGCTCGACGCTTGCTGGTTTGCCGCGGCCTGGAGCTCCGTCGAGCTGCTCTGCATGGTCTGGATCGCAGAGCCGATCTGACGGCCGACGGACGTCGCTGTCCACCACCCGATCAAGATCGACAGGATGACGGCCGCAAGCGAGCCGCCGATGATGACTATGCGCGTCGATTCGATCGTCTCGCGCGAAGCTTCGTCGCGGGTCTTGAGCAGCTCTGCCTCTTCCTCGTCGGCCGCGTGCAGCGTGTCGAGGAAGTCCGTTGTCAGCGCACGGCCTGCTGACGCGAGCGCTTGGCCCTGCTTGAAGTCGACTCCCAGCGTTGGGTCGGTGTTGCGTCGGAATTCGATCTGCTCCTGCAGCTTTGCGAACCGCTCCTTCAGCACGCCGACCGTCGGGCGCAGGCGATCCTGCTGGTGTGGATTGTCTGACG
This sequence comes from Kofleriaceae bacterium, assembly GCA_036499725.1. Classification (GTDB taxonomy): domain Bacteria; phylum Myxococcota_A; class Polyangia; order Haliangiales; family Haliangiaceae; genus JABFXX01. Next base: position 209,682 of record DASYDE010000019.1, on the reverse strand, counting down.
TGAGCGCGATCACCGACTCGAGCCGCGTTCGCGCTTCCGACGCGGATTCCTCGAAGGACTGCACGAACTCTGGATTCGCCGTCAGAGTGTATCCGCGCACGGACGACTCCGCCGCGAGCAACTCGCGCTCCACGCGCGCTAGCTCCGTCTGCACCTTGTGCGAATGCGTCACCCACCTTTGGTCCTCGGTGAGCCGCGCGATACTGCGGTACGACGCGACTCCGACGACAGCGAGCGCGATCGCCGCCACCACGAACCCCATCGTCACTTTTCGTCCGATCGTCCAATCACGCAGCATGTCGTAGCTCCTCTAGATCGATCACTCGCCGCGGCACGCCCGCGACGTCGATCGTGCTCACCGCACCACCTTCCGGCGGCTCGATGCGAATCTGGCCTTCCATCGTGTCGAACGACCATGCGATCGGTACGTCGCCGCGCGCGATCACGATCCAGCGGCCCGCCACCGCCTGCGCGCGATGCCCGAGCGCGACACCGAGGTCGTACACCGGCAGGATCGCGTTGCGCACCGTCGCTAGCCCGCACAAGCCGCGCTCCGTGGACGGGACCGGCCCGACGCGCGCGTCGATCTGGATCGCCGAGATCGCGTCGACCGCGATCGCGTAGCGCTCACCGCCGACACCGACGAGGATCAGCGCGTACTTGTCGCGCGCCTCCGGCGGATGCGGCTCCCCGAACTCGCGGTCGAACGCTGCGCGCAGCGCGTCGGGGGTGAGGCTCACGTGGCCTCCACCGCGGCGAGCTCGCCCCGTGCGAGTCGGGTCAGCGCGTCTCGCCCCAGGCCACCTGCATGTAGCGCGAGTCGGTCCGCGCTCTCGGTGCCGAGCGCAACCACCGCGCGCGCGAGCTCGCTCTTTGCGACGTCCAGCTCACCGGTCCGTCGCGCGAGTAGCCCGTAGCGCAGATGCGCCATCGCAAAGCCGGGCGCCGCCTCTGTCGCTGCGCGCGCATAACGAGTCGCCGCTTCCACCTCGCCCGCGCTCTCCGCGCCAACGGCCAGCAAGTAGCTCGCGTGCGCCGTGTATGCCGTCGTCAGCAACACCTCGCACGCCTGCGCGGCACGCGCTGCCTCACCGAGCTCCGTCAGGGCCACGGCGCGCAGAAGCACGACGTCCGGATCGTTCGCTTCGGCCTTCTCGAGTGCCGTGATCGCCAGCGCGTATTGCTCGCGAGCGATCGCCGCGCGCGCTGTCGCCACCGCTTCGCGTGTCTCGTCGCGTTGCACGATGCGCTCGCTCGATGCGCGGTCCGCGAGCGACTTCACGCGCTCGCTCGAGTCGCCGATCGCGGTGAACCACGACGTATCGGTGTTCGGCAGCACGATCTCGCTCGAGCTCACCGCACGCATCCCCTCGCCGCGGCGGTAGTAGAACGTGCCGTGTGACTCGCACACGCCTAGCCCCGTCGGCGCGTGGCGCAGGATCTCCGAGTGTCCGAGGAACAGGTAGCCGCCGGGTGCCAGCGCGCGGCTCAATCGCTCCACCGTCGCGGCGAGCGCTTGCGGGGTGAAGTAGATGAGGACGTTCCGGCAGAACACGAGGTCGTACATCCCGACGGCGATCGCCAACGGATCGAGCAGGCTCGCGCGGCGGAACTTCACCGCGTCACGAATCGTCGGCGAGAGCTGCAGCGTGGCACCATCCGCCGTGAACCACCGCCGCTCCAGCTCCGGCGGAATTCCGCGCAGCGACCACCGCGTGTAGCGCGCCGCGCGCGCCTTTTCCAGCGCCGCCTCGCTCGCGTCCACGCCCTCGATCTCGATGCGCTTGAGCCCGGCCTGCGCCTTCTGCGCGTCGTGCGCGATCATCGCGAGCGAGTACGGCTCCTCCCCCGACGAGCACCCCGCCGACAACACGCGCACCGCGTCGCCGCTCGCCGCCAACCGCTCCGGCATCACGACATCGCGCACCGCCGCCATCTGCTCCGCGTGGCGAAAAAAGTACGTCTCGCCGATCACGATCTCGCTCACGAGTTGCCGCAGGGCCGCCGGCTCGCGTGCTGCCTTCTCGAACACGGCCCGTACGCCGCGCTTGTTCAACATCGCTGTCGCACGCGCGGGCTCGAGCGCGATGCCCAGCTGCTGCTCGACGAGCTCGATCAGGCGCGTGATGTCGTCGCTGGTGATGCTCACGCTCATCGCGGGCCTCGCAGCGCGCGTACCTGCGCGAGCACGCTCGCCACGGCTGGTGCGACGTCGCCGAGCTTCGCGCTCTCGATCAGCGGCGGGCCAACATCCTGCGCGCTCACGCGCCGCACCTCCGCTACCGAGTCCACGAGCACCGCGACGCGCGCATCGCCCGCGCGCAGGACCACGCATCGCGTCGGTGTCACGTTCGCGCCGGCCAGCGCAGCCGCATCGATCACCGCGATGCTCTCGCCGCGATGCATGCAGGTTCCACTCTCGGTGGGTAGCGGGCGCATCGTCTCCACGACGTGCTGCACCGGCACGGCGACCGCTCGTCGAGCGATCGTCGCTACCAGCACTGGAGTGAGTGCTTCGCCTTCCACCGTCGGTTCCGAAGACCGACGCTAGCGACCTCCGCTCGTCGAGGCAACCTGTCCGACGTGTCCATCCGCCGGACTACCTGAGGGCTACCTCTCGCTGCGTCAGCCTCTGCCCTACAGCCCGTTACGAGTAGAATTGAAGGGTGCTGGATCCGGCAGCCTACGGCGCTGTGTGGGCTTCCGTTCTCGGGCACTGGTCGCGTGGCGATTCCTCTCGCTGCGCGCGGAATTCCGGTGCATTGCATCGAGGCCTCGCAGGCAATGATCGACCGGATGCGCTCCAAGCTCGGTGGCAATCTTCCCGTCACGCGTGGGGACTTCACTCATGCTGCCGTCGCAGGGGACTTCACACTCATCTACTGCGTGGCAAGCACGCTCTACGGTCTGCTCTCGCAGGAAGCGCAAACGGCATGCTGCGCCAATGCGGCTGCGCGACTCGCACCAGGCGGAGTGTTCGTTGTCGAGGGCTTCATCGCAGATCTCGACCGTGTGACAGATCCGGTCGAGCAACGCATTTCGAGTACTCGTCCGCACGGCGGACAGCAACTGCAGGTGGAGCTGCGCTACGTGCTGCCCGACGAGCTCGACGCGATGGCAAGCCACGCAGGCTTGCGCCTTCGTGACCGCTGGAGAGACTGGCATCGTGGGCCATACACGGGACGCGACTCGTACGTCTCGATCTACCAGCGTATGTAGCGTCAGACCGCGCGCGTATGGTGTGGGTATGCGCGCGTCGAAATATGACGCCGCCACGCTGGCGCCGCTCGTCGCGGAATCGCGCACGACGTCCGAGCTCCTTCGAAAGCTCGGCTTGCGGCCCACTGGCGGCAACTATCGTCACATCTCTCGGTGCTTGCGAATCGCCGGTGTCGACACGAGTCACTTCCGACAACCCAGGCATCCCATCGTTCGTCGAGACGAGCTGGAAGTTATTGTTCGAGAGGCTCGTTCCTACGCGGAGGTGTGTGCTCGGCTTGGTCGTCCGACGGTCGGACGTCCCGTCCACGATTTGAAGGGAACGCTGCGAAGGTTCGGTTTGGATACGAGCCACTTCAAAGGGCAGGCCTGGGCGCGGGGCCTGTCGGCGTCGAGCAATGAGTCTCTCTCGCGCGGACTTCTCAAGCGGGTCGTGCCAGACGAAGTTGTCTTCCGCGAGAATTCACCGGCGTTCATCAGCAGCAAGAACCTTGCGAGGCGCCTAATCGCCAAAGGACGTCTCTACCTCTGCGAATGGTGCGGCCTCGACAGCTGGCGTGACCAACGTCTCGTCCTCCATATCGACCACATCAACGGCATCAACAACGACAATCGGCTCGAGAACCTCCGCTTCCTCTGCCCGTTATGCCATTCGCAAACGCCGACGTACGGCAACCGACGCCGATAGACCGTGCTATACGTCTAAGTGCCTGCGGGCGTGGCTAAATTGGTAGAAGCGCTGGATTTAGGTTCCAGTGGGTAACACCGTGCGGGTTCGAGTCCCGCCGCTCGCACGACATTCAACTGCATCGAGTCACGGCTAGCGCGCCGGACTCTGCGCATACGAGCTCGCCGCGATGCAGCTCGTCCGATTCGGATCGAGCACGCTCGTCACGCGGTGCTCGTCCAGGCGAGCGAGCAGTGCGTGCAGTCCGTGCGCGAGCTTGTAGTCGAGCTCGTCCGCGTACAGCGGCCACAGCGCGAAGAGATCGATCGGAACATCCGCGTCGATCATCTTGTCCTCGCTCCCATCGAGCATCGTCGGCAGTACGACCATCGATGCGAACTTCGTCGACGGATCGATGCGGCTCGGTGTCGCGCTGCCCGCGAGCGTGTGCCCCAAACCGAGCCACGTTCTGTGGCGATGCGGATAGCGCGCGATGGTGCTTAGCTCGCGGATCGGCCAATACCAGTGCGGGTCCGTCTTCCACTTCAACGGGTCCACGACCCACCACGGTGGCAGCATGATCGACAGCTCTGCATGCGGATGAAGTCCATGTCCGTCCGGCACGCGCATGGGCGCCGCGCTCATGCCTGTCGTGAACAGGAACCAGTACGGCTGCTTCTCTGTCGGGCGAACGATATGGATGTCGATGTGAACGAGCTCTGACGTGATCTCGTGCAGCACCTGCTCGGCTGGCCCCAGGTGATGCGCGACGTAGTTTTCGATCGCGCTGCGTCGAACCTCGGAACACTCCGCTGCGGGTGACAACGAACGATGGTCTCTGCGATGGCTTCGTTTGGACATGCAGATCGATCTACGCCTGCACTCTGACGAATCACACGAAGATCGCGTGTCCGAAATTCGGACATGGCTACCGCTCTGTCGTGATCGCGCGAATGCTCGCACCACCCGCTCCGAGGAGCAGCGGCATGACCGCTCGCAGCCAGCGGTGACACGCGCCGTTGCGCTGGGTGCTGATCGTCTTGAACGACGAGCGGTTCTCCAGCGACGGGCTCTGCACCTCGAGGTACGTCCCGCGATCGTAGATCTCGGCGAGCTCGGGGCGTCCCTTCAGGCGCTCCGCGAACTGCGCACCGCTGTTGTCGACGAGATCGATGCGCAGCTGCACGCGCGAAGAGGCGCTCGTCGACGCGAGGCGCTTCCAGTACGACTCGGCGTCGAAGCCCGGGATCGACGCGATCCACGCGCGCTCGCGACGGATCCGATGCGCGCGCAGCGGCAGGTAGATCGCGAGCGGGCCAATCGCGAGTGCGGCAGCAGCGATCCACGCCGGTAGATGTGGCGGCGCGTGGTGCAACCGCAGCACGTCGTACGCGAGCGGTGCGAACGGCGCGACCATCCAGAGCGCTCCGCCGAGCTTGTCGATCGCTCCTCCGTCGGCGAGCGCCGCCCGAACGAGCGTGTGATTCGCGTCTGTCATGCGCCGAGGGCGAGGATACCGCTAGTTCGCGTGCGCGCCGCAATCGATGCCGAGCACCCAACGCACGCCGAGCGCGAACTCCCACATGTCGCTCGACCAGCGGCTCGCGCAGAGGAGCAAGTGCCACTCGCCGCTGCCCTGCCACGGATAGAGCTGCGACGCGCCGCCACGCGTGACGCGAGCGCCGTTGCCTCGCCGCGGTGAGCCGTCGGTTGGAATACCGTCGAGGCTCGGTGTGAAGCGATCCGAGCACAGCTCGGGCGCGATGCCGAAGCCCCACACGCCGAACGCGTTCGCGGATTCGACGCCCAGGTCGAGCGTCTCGAGGAACCAGTCCTCGTCGGGAATGTCGTCGCCGCGGTACGTGAGCCGCTGGGCACCGCCGCGTGCGCAGTACTCCCACTCGGCCTCGGTCGGCAGGCGGAACGGCGAGATCGTGAGCTGCTCGGCGACGCCCTCCAGATCGCTGATCGCGCCGGGCCCTTGTGCGACGAGCATCGGGCCGACGCGAACCGTCGTGACAGGACGCGATGCACGCAAGAGCTCGGTGAACAGCGCAGTGCGCTCCTCGTCAGCGTCGGGCGGCCCGCAGATCTCTTCGCGAAGCAGCTCTTCCTCGGCGACGGAGATGCCCATCTCGAACGTCCCGCCGGGGACGACGCAGAATCGCTCGCCCGCGCAATCGATCATCGCGATTGGAGAGGACGCGACGAGCGTGCACGGCTGCTTCGTGTACGCCTCGAGCTCGGCAACGAGTGCGGTCGCGATCGCTTCGCGTCGGGTTGGACCTGCTGCATTCCACGATCCTCGCGACGCGAGCTCGAGTGCATCGCTCTTGAGTGCGCGGCCTGCGATCGCTTCCGCGCGCTCGGGGATTTTGTCGACGAGCTCTTCCTTGCGCTGCTTGGCCAGCAGGTACGCGAGCGATCGCTTTGCGGCGCTGGTGGGCCGCGTTTCGAGCGTGCGGGTTGCTCCGCTGTTGATCTCGGCGGCGAGTCGCGCGTGTTCCGCGTCGCCCGTCGCCAGGTCGAGCAGCTTGGCGCGATGCTCTGTGACGTCGACGAGATCGGAGATCCACATCAGTTGATCGACGAGGTATGCGGCGCTGCGGGCGGTGTTGATTCCTTCGCCGACGAGCGGTTGCGTGCTGGACAGCGCGAGTGCCCTGCGACGGTCCGCCGGCAGGCTCGCAAAGATCGCGCGCAGGCCCGGCTCCTCCGACGGCGACCAACGAAACAGCGCTTCGTGCCGCGGCTCGATCGCGCCGTCCGCGGCGAGGCGCGTCAGTACGGCGTGCGCGACCGAGAGCAGCGGATGCGCGAGTGGCGATAGTGCGAGCAGCTCGTCGGCGAGGTCGCGGGCAAACGCGACGGGCTCGGCGGCGAGCAGATGCACGAGCAGCTCCGAGTCAGCGCCGCGCACCTCGTACGCGTTGGTGGAGGCGCGGAGGACGGCCTGCGCGATCTGCGTGTGCGTGAGGCCGGCGGCCTGCAAGCGCTCGATCACGGCGAGCCAGTGCGCGGTCAGCTCGAGCATCGCCGGCGACGGGCCGTACTCGAGGTTCGCCGCGGCAACGAGTTGCTCCACGGTCGGGTCGTCGTCCGCGAGCTCGACGAGCGCCGCGCGAACCTGCGCGTCGAGCGAGTTGTCGTCGAGCACTAGCGGCGACGGCGACGGAGGCCAGCGAACAGACCGAGCGCGAGAAGGAGCGAACCGTTGCTCGCTCCGGTGGAGCAACCACCGCCGGCTTGATCGTCCGTCGTCGGGTCCGTCGGGTCCGTCGTCGGATCGGGGTCGGGCGCGGGTAGCGCGCAGTCAGCGGCACAGGTCTGCTCGGTCTCGCCACCATCGCACACGGCGTCGCCGCAGGTGGAGCGACCGACGGGTGCTGCGAGCGACGAGGTCGCGATGTAGACGAGGCTGCCGTCGTGGAGGCGATCGACGACGGACACTTCGATCGACGTATCGATCGCCGGGCAGCCGTTGCTGCGGCCCTGTTGCGACGCGTTGTCGTCGTTCACGTACGCGGCCTCGTGCATGACGATCGCGCGCGCGCGGGCGTTCGTGTTGGCCATGCCGTTCGGGCTGCCGTCGGGCGAGAGGCCGTCCAGCTTCATCGAGTGAATGTGCGTGCCGTCGTAGATCTCGCCGGTCAGGTAGAAGCCGAGCGACGTCTTGTTGGAGCCCGAGACGTTGCCGAACGAGTCCGCGTAACCGTTGTTGTCGGGATCGCTGCCATCGCCGTGGGCGACCTTGTGCTTCTCGACGGTGCCGGAGGCGAGGTCGACGAGCCAGAAGCGGTCGAGGCCGGAGTACTTGGACATGTCGATGACGACCATCCGCTCCGTCTTGGGGATGATCGCCTTGTTGACGTCGAAGTAGAGGATCGCGTCCTCGAGCAGACCGCGCGGAACGATGTTGGTCGGATCGAGGCGGTCGTACTCGCGAACGATCGCGGTGCGCTGCGCGGCGTCCATGGACGGCAGCACGAACTGCGAGATGTCGAGGTCGCTCGTCGTCGTGGATAGCTCTTCCGAGTCATCCATCGCGCATGCATTGCAGAGCAGCACGGCTCCAAGCAGACCGACGAGACGGACAGCACCCATGGTCCGGAACATATCGAGGCCGACTTCGATCCGAAAGCTTGTTGTCGGTCGATACGATCGGCCCGAGGGTGCACTACAAGTGCACGATCGCGGAGGCGTGGTTGGCGGCGAAGTCGGGGTAACGGTCGGGGTGGACGCACGCGGCCAGGATCTCCAGCGACTCGACGAGCCGCGGGCCCGGCCGGTTGAAGAACTGATTCCCGTCGGTGACATAGACCCGCGCCCGGGTGCCGGCGATCGCACGTTCGATGACGTCCCGCTCGGCGAGGGCCCTCTCCAGCGAGAAGCCGCAGGGCTTGATGAGGATGACGTCGGGCTCGAGATCCCGCAGAAAGGCGACGGTGGGGGCGGGCGCACCCGCTGTCGCGCCGGTGGCTACCCCACCCGCCAGCTCGACCAGCTCGGGCATCCACGTGCCCCCGATCATCAGCGGATCGATCCACTCGAGCGTCACGACGCGCGGTCGCGTCGCTGGCCGGCGGTCCGCGATGTCTGCGATGCGGCGGCGCAGCCCGTCGCGAACGGCGAGGCCCGCGTCATGGCGATCGAGCGCATCGGCGACGCGCACGACATCGTCGAGCACGTGCTCGAGCCGCGTCGGGGACAGGCTCACGATGCGGATGTCCTCGCGATGCGCGATGCGGGCGACGGCAGCCCGCACGTCGTCGAGTGAAACGGCGCAGACCTCGCAGAGATCCTGCGTGACGATCACGTCCGGCTTCAGGTCCGCGAGCGCCGCGTCATCGACCGCGTAGATACTGAGCGCGTCGGTGATCACGGCCCGGACCGCCCGATCGATCGCCGCGCTACTCGCGTGCGGATCGATGCGCGACCGCGTCAGTACCCGCCGATCGCGGATGCTCGGCGGAAAATCGCACTCGTGCGAGATGCCAACGAGCTGCGCTTCGGCGCCGACCGCGCACACCATCTCGGTGGCCGACGGTAGTAAAGAGATCACGCGCAGCACGGGCTGCGAGCATAGCCGTCAGTTAGGCGCGGTGGGCGGCGGCGCGGGCAGCGCGCGCTTGCGGCGAACGGCCTCGTAGCCGACGAGCACCACAACGGCGCCGCCGACCGACGCGAGGAAGCCGGCGTGGTCGCCGTAGTTGTACCAGCCGAGCTGCTGGCCGATGAACGTGGCCAGAACGGCGCCGCCGATACCGACGAGCGACGTCATGATCCAGCCCATCGACTGCTCACCTGGCTTCAGCCACCGCGCGAACAGTCCCACGAAGAAACCGATCAGGATGGTCCACAGCATGCGGACCAACATATGCACGGTCGGACCATGCGCAATGCCTAGTTAGGAGATTCCCGGGGCGCTGTAACAAACGGCGCGGCTCGCGCACCCATCGCCATGCTCGACTTCATCTCCTCTCGCGTCTCGCTCACGTCCATCGGCCGCAACATCCTGCGCTACGGCCTCGTCGCGTTGCTCGTCCTGTTCGGCGCGATGAAGTTCACCGCGATGGAAGCGCAGGGCATTCAGCCGCTGATCGGTAACCACCCACTGATGAGCTGGATGACGCCGGCGTTCGGCGTGCAAGGAGCGTCGAACATCATCGGCGTCGTGGAGCTCGCGGCGGCGGTGATGATCGCGACGCGTCGGTTCTCTGCGCGACTGTCGGCGATCGGAAGTCTGCTCGCGACGGGCACGTTCATCATCACGCTGTCGTTCCTGTTCACCACCCCGGGCGCGTTCTCGCCCGTTAGCCCGATCGGCGGGTTCCTCATGAAGGACCTCATTCTCCTCGGCGCGGCGCTGTACACGGCGGGCGAGGCGCTCGACGCTCAGTCGAGGGACTGACGGAAGTACGTGTAGCGATGCACCTCGTACGGTTCGCCCCAGCGCCACACGAGGCCGATATCGAGCACGGATGAAGAGCGCCATTCCTGCGCCAGGATCTCGTAGCGATAGCCAACGCGAAGCGCGGGTACGCCGCGGTCCAGATACTCGAGCGGACCGATGTCGGGAAGCGCGACCTCGACGAACGCACCGACCCATAGATCACCGCGTGGACGGATCTCGTGCGCGATCGCTTTGATCCCGCCGAGGTCACCGCCGAGCGTGGGCCCGATGACGAGGTAGTGGTCGACGATCGGGAACGGCAGGACGAGCGCGATGTGCCCGGCGAGCGAGCGATACGCGTTGTCGTCGGTCGGATTCGTCGTGCGGCGCAGGCCCTGGTAGTCGATGCCGAACTCCGTGATCTGGTAGCGACCGATCGCGCGCGCACCGGGGGCGGAGTTGTCGTCGAGGGGCAACGTCACGGTCGCGCCGGCCGCGTAGTCGTACGCCCGCGTGCTGCAGCTTCCGCCGCCCTTCTTCTTCAGCGCGGCGCACTCGCCAGGCTTCACGTCCTCGCTCGTCGTGACCCAGTGACTGCACCCTGCGAGCGTCGCGAGGAGGAACAGGCGGGTCACGCCACATCATACAGCGTAGACTCGGACGGACCGTGAGAGCGTGTGAATGACCGTCCGGTGCTCGCCTGGGCGCGGATCGAAGAGCCGGAGCTCGCACCTGCCCTCGAGCGGTTATGCGTGCGACGTTGGAAGGAGTGAGGCTCGTCGTCTGTCTCTAGTCTGCGACGAGCTCGGCGATCGCTTCGGTGCTGCGCTTCGCGTAGGCGCTCGTCGAGATGATCGCGAGGGCGAGGATCGCGACGCCGCACCCTGCGACGGCCCAGAAGAACGGATGGGTCGAAGCGGAGAAGCCGGGCAGGTGGGGATCGACGGTTGCGATGGAGCCTGCGATCGCCACACCGAGCGACGCACCGACCTGGCGGCTCGTCGACGCGAGGCCGGCGGCGATACCTGCTTGTGCGCGAGGCATGCCGGAGACGGCGGCGTTCGTGATTGGCGGGTTGATCGAGCCGAGGCCGATACCGAACACGGCGAAGCCGAACATGATCAGCCAGAGCGGCGTGGTGAGCGAGCACGTCGCGAGCACGGCGCCGCCGATGCCGATGGTGGTGCCCGCGATCAGTAGCGCACGACGCGTGTAGCCATTGCCGACCATGCGGCCCGAGAGCGGCGAGCAGATCACGAGCGTGACGGCGATCGGCAGCATGCACGCGCCGGCATGAGACGGACGGAGCCCGCGCGCTTGTTGGAGATAGAGCGAGCTGAGGAACAGCGCGCCGTTGAACGTCGCAAACGACAGCACGGCGAGGATCGTGGCGCTCGCGAATGGAATGCTGCGGAAGAAGCGGATGTCGATGAGCGGCTCGCTGATCCGACGCTCGTAGACGATGAGACCGATGATCGCTGCGACGGAGATCGCGATGCCGCCCAGGATTGGAGGCGATGCCCACCCCGCGTGAGGGCCTTCGATGAGCGTCGCCGTCAGGCAGGCGAGACCGACGACAACGAGGCCTTGGCCGACGGGATCCACGCGGCGCGGACGCTCGGCGCGCGACTCCGGCACGTAGATGCGCGTGAGCAACAGCGCGCTGATGCCGATCGGAATATTGATCCAGAAGATCGCGCGCCACCCGACGGTCTGCACCAGGATACCGCCGAGGATGGGGCCGAGCGCCATGGAGATGCCGAGGACGGCGCCCCACATGCCGATCGCGCGCGCGCGCACTTTGACGTCGGGGAACGTGTTCACCACGATCGACATCGCGACGGGGTTGAGCATCGCTCCGCCGAACGCTTGCACGACGCGAAAGCCAATCAGCGCCTCGACGGATGGCGAGAGGCTGCACAGCAGAGAGCCCGTGGTGAACAGCGCGAGGCCGATGCGGAACACGCGTCGGCGACCAAAGCGATCCGCGGTCGCGCCGGCCAGCATCAGGAAGCTCGCGATGACGACGGTGTAGGCATCCATCGTCCACTGCAGGCCGTCGATGGAGGTGTGGAGGTCGCGACTCACCGACGGCAGCGCGACGTTCATCGCCGTCACGTCGAGCGAGACGAGGAAGATGCTGAGGCAGCAAGTGGCGAACGTTGCCCACGGATTCGGGCGCATATCTGTCGTGGGATGCATCGGTTGGAGTAGTCGGTGCGACGAAACGCCTGATCGAGGATGGCCCAGATCGTCTTCAGCCGGAGATCCGGCAGCCGACCTTCGTCAGCGCATCTACCAGCGCAGTGATCGCAGGATCGTCGGCAGGCCCCTGCACGTGGATACTCGACAGCTGGCTCGCCGGCTTGTCGGTGAAATACAGGTCCTGCTGCACCGTCAGCGCGATCCGCAGCGGTGGACCCGCGAGGTGACCGGGCGGTCGATACGCCGTGATCGTGGCGTCGCGCCAGAAGCCATCCCGCGGATTGCCGACTTCGGCACCGTATTCGACGAGGATGGGAGAGCCCAGCGAGGTGCGCAGCGCCTGTTCAAATGGTTCGAGCCTCGATGACTCCGTCTGCTGCGAGTACAGCGAGCGCGTCGTGAGCAGCGGCAGCAGCACGTCGCACGCTGCATTCATCGCTGCGCTCACGTCGGGTGGGCAGGCGGGTGCCTTGGAGAGCTCCGCAAGGATCGGGAATGTCCACACGGCCGACAGCGCAGCGAGTGCCGGAGCCGCGCGCGGATCGAACTTCTCCAGCCGGTACGCGACGAGCGTCTCCAACGACCGGCGCTCGAACCCGGTGAGCGCGTTGATCTCCTCGACAGGGAGCGGCTTCGCGTCGTCGAAGAGGCACTCGCGAAACGCAGTGAGAACGTCTTCGGCTTGCTCGGCATGCCACGCGATCGAGAGCGTCGCGGGCGGCGTCCCGGCGTCGAGGTAGCGAACGACCCAGCGCATCTCGTCGGCGCCGAGATCGATGAACGACTTCGCGTCGCAGAGTAAGTACCCGCCCCAGATCTCGATATACGTCTGCAGCTGCCTCACGCCCTGCGGATCCGAGATGAGCGGCTTCAGCTTGTAGTGCGCGATGATGCCGTCCCACGCTGTCGACCGCACCGTGTCGCTCGCGTCGGAGAGCGTCGCGAGAAGCGCCATCTTGGCTGCGGAACCCTCGAGCTTGGCGAGCATCATCACGGCCGCAATGCGCAGCATGGTCGATGGAGAGTGTTGGGCGTCGTCGGCGATCTCTTCGACGAACGACTGGCCTTGACCGAGCTGCACCATCGCTCGGCGGGCGACGGGCGCGAGTGGATCCTTGCTCTTCGCGAGATCGAACAGCTCTGTCCCCGACGCGCCTGGCGCACCGATATACCCGAGCGTGAGCAACGCGCGTGCATCGCCGGTGTGGGCAGCGACGAGCAACTTGTCGGCGAAGGCGGCCTTCTCGTCGTCGGTCAGGCAGCTGCAGTCGGCGAGGTCATAGGTCTCCTCGTTCCACGCGACCTCGGAGGAATTCTCCAGCTGCTGCAGCAGACGCTCGAGAGCGGCCATCGTCGTCAGCATATCCGCTTCCCGCCGCAGCTGCGTTCGCGTAGGGTCCGCGCCGTGTTTCGCATTGTTGTGTGTGCGCTCCTCCTCGGCGCGTGTGGCGGCGGCTCGGACGACAATCACGTCGACGCCGGTGGTGCCGATGCGCCGTTCGTCCCGCAGAGCGCGAAGGACTACTGCGAAGCGATCGAGCCGTTCTTCTGCGACTTCTACGTGCGTTGCGGGCGCATGGATGTCGCGACGGCCGCCGAGTGCACGGCCAACTTCCTCGAGAGCTGCAATGCGGTGTACGAGCCGCGCTACGTCGGCCTCGAGATGGCGGGCCTCCTCACGCTGAATGTCGACGGCATCGCCGCGTGCAAAGCGCACCTCGACACCGTCGCGTGTGATCAGCAGTTTCAAGAGCTCAGCGGTCCGTGCGCGGGCATGTGGCGTGGAACGCAGACGTCGGGCGAAGCGTGCGGGTTCGATGTCGAGTCGTTCACGTGCTCACCCGGGACGCAGTGCGTTCTCGACCTCACGCTGTGCGGCACGTGCAAGCCCGAGATCGCGAACGATCAGACGTGCACGCCCGGCACCGACACGTGCGCCGCGGACGCGTTCTGCGACGCGGGAACGTGCCACGCGCGCATCCCGAACGGCGGTGCGTGTCAGCCCGCCGACAAGTGCTTGCTCGGATCGGCGTGCACCAATGGCACCTGTCAATCGCCGACGTTCGTGAAGCGCGGCGAGGTCTGCGATCAAGCGCATCGCTGTCCGTACCTGACCGTGTGCACCGGCGGCACGTGCAAGTCGACGACAGCGGTTGGTGGCACGTGCACCAATGACGGCGTGTGCGAGCTTGGTTTCTGCGATGCGGGCACGTGTGCAGAGCCGCGCGATGTAGGGCAGCCGTGCGATCACCCGTCGGGCTGTAGTTCTGGAATGTGCAGCGGGATGGGCGGCACGTGTCTGCCACGCCCGAGCGCCTGCTTCGCGGGCTAGTCCTCGCGAGCCTCACTTCGCCACCGAAGCACCTTGGCGACGGGCGAGCGGGAGGTGAGACTGGTCTCTCGGGGGGAATCATGGCGACGAGTGAAGAAATCCGAACGGAGCTCCTGTCGATCCTGAGGAACCACGATCTGCTCGACCGCGATGGCGAGCTCATCGCTCCCGACTCGATGGCGATGGTCCTGATCTCGATGCAGATCGAGAACCAGTGGGCGCCGTTTCCGCAGGAGTGCCTCGAGGTCGAGAACTTCGTCTCGATCGACGCGATCGTCCGCCTCGTCGAGTCGCTGATCCGTCGTGCCGCGACGTAGCGATCCTCTCGATGTCGATCTCGACGATCTTACGAGCGTCACGCGTCGCATCCTGAGCTCGTGCAACGACCGTCCGGAGGCCCTGTGCTTCGCGCTGCGAGCAGACGGTGGCTGGCGCTCCCATACTCGTGGTGACCTCCGCGCTGCGATCGAGCGTTACGCGGCGCTCTTCCGCGCGAGCCTGCCGTCGCGGTCGCTTGTCTTGTTCATCAAGAACCTCGACGCCGAGCTACTCGCGGCGTTCCTCGGCGCGATCGAGGCTGGACATGTGCCCGGCCAACTCAGCCCTCCGTCTCCCAAGATCGCGCCAGCTGAGTACACGCGCCGCGTCCAGCATGTCCTCGCTGCGACGCGTGCGGGTGCGATCTTCGTCGATCACTGCCCGCCGGGCCTCGACGTCGTCCCCGCACCGGAGTGCGAGCGGTTGTTCGTGCGCGCGGGACAGCCGCCGTTCCCCGAGGACGCTACCGCACTGGTCCAGTTCTCGTCGGGATCGACGGGGCTGCAGAAGGGCGTGCTGCTCTCGCACCGCGCGATCCTCGCCCACTCGCGATCGTATGCGCGCGCGCTCGCACTCGGCCGTGACGACACGTTCGTGAGCTGGCTGCCGCTCTATCACGACATGGGATTGATGGCCTGCTACCTGCTGCCGCTCACCTGCGGTCTCCCGTTCGTGCAGATGAGCCCGTTCGAGTGGCTGGCCGCGCCGGAGGTGCTCTTCGACGCGATCGAGAAGTTCCGCGGCACGATCACGTTCCTGCCGAACTTCGCGTACCACGTGCTTGCTCGCAAAGCGAAGCAGCGCGATCTCAGCTCGATGCGGTTGTTCGTCAACTGCTCGGAGCCCGTGTCCGACCGCGCGCACGCGGTGTTCGGTGGAGCCTTCAGCATCGACGACGCGCGGCTGTCGGTCTCGTATGCGATGGCGGAGAACACGTTCGCCGTGTCACAGCGTCGACCGGACCACACGTACCACCCGCGTTCGTTCGGTCAGAAGTCCGTGCCATCGTGCGGTCACGTTGTCGCTGGCACCGAGATCTGCGTCGTCGACGCAGACGCAGAGGGGATCGGCGAGCTGTGTATTCGCGGCGACTACCTGTTCGACCGATTTCTCGACGGATCTCGACCGCTCACCGAGGACGGGTTCTATCGCACGGGAGACCTCGGAGCGGTCACGGACGACGGGGAGGTCTTCGTGACCGGCCGCAAGAAAGACCTGGTGATCATCAACGGGAAGAATATCTATCCGCAGGACATCGAAGCGATCTGCTCCGAGGTCCGTGGCGTCTATCCCGGGCGCACGGTCGCGCTCGGCGTCGAGAACCCCGCGACCGGCAGCGAAGATCTTGTTGTCATCGTCGAGCGCGACGGCAGCGCATCTGACGCGACGATGCGCGTAGAGATCATCACCCGCGTCAACGGAGACTTCGGGATCGTTCCGAAGAAGATCGTCGTCGTGCCGCACATGACGCTCGTCAAGACGAGCAGCGGCAAGATCTGTCGTACGCGCAATCGCGAGCTGCTCGATCCCACGTAGCGCGAGCTACAGCTCGTGGATGCGCGGCGCACCAGAGCCCGTCTGCGGCTCGAGCACCCGCGCGATCCATGGCGGCAGGCCACCCTCATCGAGGAGAGCGCCCACGACGAGCTTGCTGACCGAGCTCGCGAAGTGGAGATGCGCGGAGCGGCGTTGCTCCTGGAGGTCGGCGACCAGCCGCGGGAGCTCCTTGTGATACGCGGGCGACGCGCGGCCGAGGCGCTGGACCTCGGCCACGTCTTTCATCACCTGCGGAACGACGACGTTGGGGATCAGGGGCACGTGGCACTCGAAGAGTGTGGTGTCGCGATCCAACGCGACCGTCTCCGGCTCGAGCAAGTGGACCAGCGTCCAGTAGTACTGGTCGCTCCACCCGAACTGGTGATTGGCATCGAACCCATGTGTTTTCAGGTTCCGCAGCAGCTCGAAGCGATCGGCCGGTGCCGTCGGATATCGGTGATAGAGCTCCAGCAACTCGCCGGCGCGACCGATGAATCCGCCGCTGTTGAGGTAGGCGCACGTGCCCGCGGCGCGTTGACCGTAGAGGGCAAACCCGAGCACTCCCAGCGGCCAGCAGTTGGGCTCGGCGCTGAATGCGATGCGACCGCCGAGCGCAGCGTGCGCCGCGGCGACGTGATCGGGTCCACGGACGAACACCGTGTCGTATGCGTCGGTGAAGATGAGCAGCTCGTCGGGTGGTAGCTGCGCGAGGTACCGGATCATCGCCGGACGCTTGTCGGCGAAGCTCTTCCATCGCTCGTTCGGGTGAAGGATCTCGAGCTCGAAGCCGAGCGAGGCGCACGACGGTGCGAGTAATCGGCGGAGAAACGTATTCTCCAGATCGGTCGCGATGGTGACGACCTTCACGCCTCCCAGCATATCATCGTTGCCGGAGCCGACGATTGACGCCTCTCGAACGTGCGACGCTGGGAGTACGGTGCGGGTCCTACTGGTAGCGATACCCGAGCCAGGGCATCTGAACGCGCTGATCGGCGTGGCTCAGCACCTGACGGCGAACGGTCACGAGATCGCGTTCTTCACGCACGACGACATCACGCCACGGCTGGTGCGGGCGCAGATCGAGTGTCCCGCGTTCTTCATCTCGCAGAAGCCGCCGCCGCGGATCGCGGGTCCGCGCACACGTGCCCTCGGCCGCATCCTCAACGATCCGGCGTGGCGGACGAAGTGGTTCTACTACCTCATGTTCGGCAAGCTCGATGCGCAGATCAAACGTCTGCGAGAGGTGATCGAGGAGTTTCGTCCGGACGTGATCAGCGTCGATCCGATGGCGTACGCGGGCGTGATCGCGGCCGAACAGCTCGGGATCCCGTGGGCCGCCGTGTCGCCGCTGTTGTCATCGCTCGCTCCGCCCGGCTGGGATTGTCCGATGTTCGAAGCGCTGCGAGAGCTCGAGTCCGTGCGCGCGCAGGCGTTCGCGAAACACGGCGTCGAGGCGACGTTCCGCGCCGGTGACGCGATCTCGCCGTGGCTCAACGTCGTGTTCACGACCGAGGCGTTCATCCCTCGCGAGCTCTCGGGCAACTTGCACGCGACTCACGTCGGTCCGAGCCGTCCACGCGGGCGTCGGGGCGACGAGCCGGACTTCCCGTGGGACCGCCTGACCGACGCGCCGCTCATCTACATGGCGTATGGAGCGGGCGCGCAACTGTCGTTCGACTCGCAGCTCTTCACCACGATCGCGGAGGCGACGCAGACGCTCGGCGCGCAGGTCGTGATGTCGCTCGGCGATCTCGCGAGCGAGCCATTCGCGCGCGATCTTCCAGCGCACGTCGTGACGGTGCCGTTTGCGCCGCAGCGTGCGCTGCTTGCCCGGGCGACGGCGATGGTCGGGCACGGCGGCGCGAACTCCGTGATGGAGAGCCTCGACGCAGGGCGCCCGTCGCTGATCCTACCGCTGACGCACGAACAACCATTGCAGGGACGATTCCTGGAGGCAGCCGGTGCTGGCTTCCACGTCGCGCCGGCGGAGCTCACTCCGGTGAATGCGCTGGATCTGCTCGGTCGTTTGCTTGCCGCGTCTTCGTCACAGAGGGCGCGCGCGGCAGAGATCAGCGAGTCCTACGCGGCGCGTGACGGCGCGATCACGACGTCAGAGCTCCTCGTCCAGCTCGCGAAGAGCAGGGCGCCAATCCCGGTGACGTGATCACTGGTGATAGACGAAGGGGTCGGCGTAGAACGCGTCGCCGCGCGTCGCGAAGGCGAACGATTGGTGGATCACCTTGAGCTTCCACGCGCCCGTCGCGTTCCATTTGCCCATGACGAGTCGCTCTCCCAGCCGATCGGCGTCGTCGAGGAACAGGGCGCAGCGCTCGGCCATGCGGTCTTCGAGGAACGGTCCGGCGGGATAACGGGTCATTCCCTTGCCGGTCTCCCACGCCGGTGGACCATCGACGAGCGCGAGGTCGAATCGCTTCTCTGCGATGCGCGACGCTAGAACGGAGAGGTCGTACCAATGATTGCCTTCGAGCGCGTGGTCGCATGGCGCGAGAGGTGCGTGGACAATCTCGACGGCGTCGCCGATGTCTTCCGCGGCGAGTAAGCCTCGCATCGCATCGACCCAGTTCGCGTCGTGCTCGATCGAGACCACCTTTGCGTCGAGGCGGTTCCGCTGGATGAGGCGCGCCATCAGGATCGTCGAGATTCCGGATCCAAACTCGATCACGGAGCGGCGTCGATTCACGACGATCTCGTTGAGCACATGCGCGAGCACGATCGGTCGTGCGGCAGCGCCGGTGAACGGAAGGTACGGGTAGCCGACCACCAGGGGAGAGAGGAGCTGCCACGCATACAGATCATCGATCTTTTTTTCGAGGCTCACGATCACTCCCTTCCTGCGAACATGTGGTCGACCATACTGCGGACGGTCGCGATCTCGCGGATGTCGATGGCGAACGTGTTCTCGATGCCGTGAAGCTCGAGCGCAAACGTGTAGACCTCGGTCAGCGCGAGCGAATCGAGCAGGAGGCCGAAATCCGCGTCGTCGTCGAGGTCGACGTCGAGGTCAGCCGCCGCCAGCTTCAGCCTCACGTGCTCGCGCAACTGTGTGGCAGCGAGCTGTCGCCGCAGCTTGGTGCGCGCCGCGCTCCCCCGCCACGGGCCGGCTTCGGGATCTGCCGGCGGAATCGTGAGCGTGACGCCGAGTCGCGCTTCGATCGCTTTCACGTAGTAGGCAGAGTGTTGAGGTAGTAGGTGCGCATCGTCGTCGCGAAAGAAGCCCTCGTGCGACGTGCCATCCTCGCGGATGAACGCGCCGGTCGGATCGATCACGGGGATCCCGCGCTGTTCGCACGCGTCGCCGACCCGTGCATGGAGCTCGCGCGCTCGTGCCCAGATCTCGCTTCGCGTGCAGCGTTCGAAGACGAGCTGCATCCACGGTTGGTTGCCTGGCATGGCGTGACGAATCTGAGGTCCCACCACCCAGACGAGCTTGCCGTGGGCGTTCAGTTGTTCGAAGACGCGGAGCATCTGCTTGCTGGCGTGGTCGAGACCGCGCGCGGTTGGATCGCGCGTGTCGCTCCACAGCGACCAGAGAACGTCGATGTCTCCCATGACGAGGAGCTTCCAGCTGGACGGTTCGCGGGCGAACACGCTGCTCGCGAGCGCCGCCTCCGGCCTGCGGAGGAGGAACGAGAGCGCGCTGAACTGGCCGAGCCACACGGGCTGAACCCGACGGTCGCCGGCGAGCGTTGGTTGCCCAGGGCGAACAAAGATACCGACGTGGCTATTGCCGGCGACCTCCATCGGGCTACTTCGCGTCGAGCGCCACGCGATACGCCGCGCACAGATCGGAGACGGTGCGCACGGACGTGATCGCCGTCGTGGCAAAGGGATCGACGCCGAGGCGATCCTCGAGCACGGCGACGAGCTGCGCGACATCGAGCGACTCCAAGCCGAGCTCGTCGACGATCACCTGCTCGGGCCGGATCTCGACAAGCTGCGGATCGTGGCGTTGGGCCAGTTCGCGAAGAACAGCGTAGATCGTCTCTTCCACAGGATCTCCCACGTTGCAGGCTATGACGACGGAAGGAACCGCGCCAGATCGGCAACGAGTCCAGCGCGTTTACGCGGCACGAGAAACAGCTCTCGCGCGTGCGCAATTGCGAGCAACGAGCTCGTCCCCTCTTCGTAGAGCTCGAACACGATGTCGAGGATGCCGGCCGACACCATGTCCTTCGCGTCGCCGTGGAAGTTCTCGGCGCAGGGCGTGAGCTTCGCGCGGACATCCACGAGAACTTGCTCGCCTCCTTTGGTGTGCGAGAGGAAGAACACCTCGCGTTCGAGCAGCATGCGATGCTCGAGCAAGGCTGCGGGGATCGCCGGCCAGACCACGCCGCGCAGCACGGCCTCCGTCGCGACCTCCATGATCTCGACGTAGGTAGCGAACATCAGGTTGTGGTCGCGTGCGACGTCACGCCCCATGTGAAGCTGATAGCGAACCGGTTTGGTCGTCGACCACGGGCGCGGCTCTCGGTCGAAGCTCCCCGTGGCGCGCATCGTGCGGAACCGCTTCATCGCGTCGGGAGGGTTGGAGAGCGACGGCAACTCGGCGATCGCGCCGCGCTGGGGGCTCGATGGCTGCGGATCGCCTGGCGCTCCGTCGACGATCCACATACTCATCGCGCGCATCGAGGGGAGCGCGTCGAGCGGCCAGTCCGCCGTCATCGTGGAGAGCTCGCCAGCGGCACCGAGCACGTACGTCGAGTCCAGCACCATGCCGCCGAAGCGCTTCACGTCCACTCCGACCTCTACCCGATCCCAGACCTGGAACTGGCCGAGACGTCGCGACGGCGGAACGCGCAGGTGGAGCCACGAGTAGCCGGGATAGAGCTTCGCCCCTGCCGCGTCGGTGACATCGCGCAGCGTGTGCTCGGTTCCCGCGACGAGCGCGTGCGCCTGCGCCGAGGCGAAGAGTGCGAGCAGCGGCACTTCGCGGAGCTCGCCGAGTCCGACGTGAGCGAGCGTGAGCTCGACAGGTTCGATCAACACGTGATTCCACCATCTACCACCAGGGTCTGCCCGGTGATGAACGCGGCGCTGGGCGACAACAGGAATCGAACCAAGCCGACGACATCCGCGACGGTGCCGAGGCGACCGAGCGGTGTGCGTCGGACGATCTGTTTGTGCTGCGCAGGGTCGAGCGTGCTGGACATCTCGGTCTCGAGGTATCCAGGAGCGATCGAGTTGACGCGGATCCCGCGTGGCCCGAGCTCTCTCGCGAGACTGCGCGTCAGTCCGTCGAGCCCGGCCTTGGTCGCGCTGTAGGCGGCGAGGCCGCTGTAACCGCGCGAGCCGATGATCGACGAGATATTGAGGATGATGCCTTGCTCGCGGGCCAGCATCGACCGCGAGCACGCCTGCGCGAGCACGATCGCGGCTTCCAGGTTGACCGCGAGCACGCGGTGGATCTCCTCGTGGCGCATCAGTGGCAGCACGCCCTCCACCGCGACCCCGGCGTTGTTGATGAGCACGTCGAGTTGTCCGAATCGTCGTCGGACCTCCTTGACGAGCTCGCGCAGTCCGTCGAAGTCCGTGGCGTCGAGTGCTTGCCACCATACGCGCTCTGCCATCGGTCCAGACCGCAGCTCGCGGATGAAGTCCGTCTCGGTCCGGCTGAACGTAGCAACGCGATAGCCGGCCTCCAGCAACGATTCGACGATTGCCTTGCCGAGCCCTCTGCTACCTCCCGACACGACGGCGACGTCATCGTCCATCCCTGTGCAAACGAGCATACTATTCCTGCAGTGGGTGTTGCGCGGCTCGACAGCCTAGCTTTAGCCATCGAGCGCTTCGCGGACGACTGGCCCGAGGCGCTCGCCGTGATCGACGGAGCGCGAACGTGGAGTTGGAGCGATCTGCACACACTCTCGCATCGCTATGCATCCGAGCTGGCCGGCGTTCGCGGAACGACCGATGTGGTGTTTCTACCGGCGGGTGGCGAGGCGCTCGCGTTACTCGCAGCGTGCGAGGTGGCGGGCCTCCGCGCGATCCTCGTCGCGCCGCCGTACAGCGAGACGCGCGCCCTCGCGATCCGCGAGACCTTCGCGGCGCGGCGAGTGGTTGCGGCGAGCGGTGACTCCATCCGCATCCTCGCAGGAGCCGATACGCCCGTCGCGGCGGAGGATGCCGCGACTCCTGCCATCCTCGTCCTCACGTCAGGGACGACAGGTGCGCCGAAGTGTGCCGTGCACACATGGTCGACGCTGAGCGCGGCGGTCAAGGAGCGGGACTCGTATGCCGAGCGGCGCTGGATGATCGCGTATCCACTGTCCCATTTTGCCGCGCTGCAGGTCGTCGCGCAGTGCGTCTTCAACCGAGGCACTCTCGTGATCCCGCGCGACTTCGGCGCCCCTGCCGCTCTTCACGCGCTGCGAGATCAGGGCGTCGAGTACCTGTGCGCGACGCCGACGTACATGCGGCAGGTGTTGCGCGCGTCGTCGCAGGCAGACTGGGACGCGATGGCGCTTGCTCACGTCACGATGGGCGGCGAGATCGTGGACCAGCCACTGCTCGATAGTTTGCGCGCACGCCGCCCCGGCCTCGAGCTCACCCACACCTATGCGTCGACAGAGCTCGGTGCCATGGTGTCCGTACGCGATGGACGTGCGGGCTTCGACGCCGCGCTGGCCGACGGCAACGACCTCGCCATTCGTGATGGCGAGCTGTTCGCGCGTCGCTCCCATCGCTCGATGGTCTCCTACGTCGGAGACGATGCCGCGCCCGCTGACGAATGGGTTGCGACGGGTGATCTGGTGGAGATCGTCGACGGCCGCGCACTCTTCCGCGGTCGTACGACCGACGTGATCAACGTCGGCGGCTACAAGGTCAACCCACTCGCCATCGAGGCGGTGATCCGGGAGATCGAGGGCGTCCGCGATGTCCTCGTCATCGGTCGCAAGAGCTCGATCACCGGTCACCTCATCAAGGCCGTGGTGTGCGGCGAGAGCACAGTCGATCCAGCTGCACTACAGGAAGCGATCACCCGGCTGTGTACGGAGCGCCTTCCTGCATACATGGTGCCGCGGTTGTTCGAGTTCGTCGATCAGCTCGAGCGAACTGCGGCGCAGAAAGTCGCACGAAGTAGCAGTTCGTAACGCGCACTCGTCCATTGCGGGTCGTGTCGGATCGCGGCGTCGCGTTGACATGAGCCCTGCCGAACGCCGACTATCGCGATCGGGTGGATGGCGTGAGAACAGGTCGTGAACGCTAACCGCGTGCTCCGAATTCACCCGCAGGAACCGACGGCTCGCGCGCCGTTGTCGTCCCAGCAGGAGCGCATGCGGTTCCTGGAGATCCTCACGCCAGGTACCTCGTTGTGGATCATGCGGCAGAGGTTTCACCTCCAGGGAGCGCTGGATGTCCCTGCTTTCGCGAGCGCAGTGCGTTCATTGCAAACGCGCCACGCGGTGCTCCGAACGCGGCTGCCTTCGATCGACGGCGTCGCGAGCCAATGCTGCGATCAAACCGAGCTCGAGCTAGCGATTCACGATCTGCGCGACCTCGAGCTGCTCGGACAAGACGACCGCGTGTGCTCGCTCCATGCCGCTCAGGGACGAGCGTTCGATCTGGAAGCTGGGCCGCTGTGGCGCGTCGCGATCGCGCAGCTTGCCGACGAGAAGTGGGTGCTGTGGCTAACGTTCCACCGCGTCGTCTGTGATCCATGGTCGATCGGAATCATCCTGCGCGAGCTTCACCAGCTCTATTCAGCGAACGTGGCGGGGAAGTCGCTCGAGCTTCCATCGCTGCCGATCCAGTACTCCGACTACGCGGCGTGGCAACAGGACGCGCTTGGCTCCGCCGCGCACAGAAGCCAGCTCGACTACTGGCGCGCGCAGCTGCGTGACGTACGTGCGGTCGCGCTCCCCGGGAGACGCTCCCCCAATCCGTCGCGGCGCGCGGGCTACGCATCCTTCGATGTCCCCGTGGAGGTTGCGGAGGGGCTGCGTACCCTGTGCACGAGCGAGAACGTCACGTTGTTCGTCGGGCTGTTGGCCGCGTTCCAGGTGCTCCTCGCGAAATACAGCGCGAGCGACGACATCGCTGTCGCTACTGCTGTCGCGAACCGCGACGTGCCCGAGACCCGCGACGTCCTGGGCCTGTTCGTGAACACCGTCGTGCTCCGATCGGACTTGTCTCGCGTCACGACGTTCCGCGAGGCCGTCCGCCTGGCGCGCGAAGTCGTTCGGACGGGACTCGCCCATCAAGACGTACCGTTCGAAGAAGTCATCAACGAGGTGCGCGCGTCTCGCGGTGTGTCGATGACGCCGATCGCCAACGTGATGTTCTCGCTGAACCGCTTGCCCGCGACTCCGCGGTTGGCTGATCTCGTGGTCCAGTCAGCGCAAGACCCACCGACCCATCTCGCGTACGATCTCGTTCTCCACGTCACGCCGCGAAACGACCGGACCCTGATGGCGCGGTTCGACTACGACGTAGCGGTCATCGATGCCGACCTGGTCGCGGAGATGACGCGCCATCTTCCGCAACTGCTCGCGTTGATCGCGAAGGATCCCGAGCGCCCCCTGGCCACGCTCGAATTCCTCGACGCGCGCCTACGTACGTCGCCTGCGATCACCGATGTCGCGATCTCTCCTCGCGAAGATGCCGCGAGAAGCGGGTATCTCGCGCCTCGCACGCCCGACGAGGTCCAGCTCGCCTCGATCTGGAGCGAGTTGCTCGGTGTTACTCCGGTCGGCATTCATGACCGTTTCTTCTCGCTCGGCGGCCACTCGCTCCTGGCGCTCCGGTTGATCGCGCGCATCCGGGCGCGGTTCGAGGTCGATCTTCCCGTCAGTGCGGTCTTTGACACGCTGACGCTCGCTGACCTCGCCGCGCAGATCACGGCGGTCAGTAGGAAGAGCGCCGCTCGCCCCGTGCTCGGGCCGAGCGGTGTGCGGCGGATCCGCCTCATCGCGCCGCAACGGGGGACCTATCTGGTCGACCGTCTCGTTCCGAGCAATCGCATGAATCGGCCGATGAAGTCGATCTTGATCGAGGGGCCGATCGACGTCCGTGCGTTGGAGCGCGCAGTGCTTGCGTTGCGTGTTCGCCACGGAGCTCTGCGCACCCGGCTCTTCGAGGAGGATGGCGAGCTGTGGCAGGAGATGCTCGACGCAGTCGATCTTCCCGCGGTCCATCGATTCGATCTGTCGTCGCTTCCCGCGGAGGACCAAGCGCGTGCTGATGCGGAGGTTCACGAGCGGCTCATCTCACGCGCTTTCGACCTCGCCAACGCTGAAGTGATGGTCGTGATGCTGGTGACGCTCTCACCGACACGCCACCGCCTGACGTTCGCGCTGCACCGAGTGATCTGCGACTACGAGTCGCTCCACGTCTTCGACCAAGAGCTCCACGCCCTGTGGCAGGCGTTCACGACCGATCCCGAGCAAACGGCGCTGGAGCTCCCGCCGCTGGAGATCCAGTTTCTCGACCTTGCCGACTATCTCGGTCGCGTCGGTCAGTCGGAGCTCGGAGAACAGCAGCGAGCGTACTGGCGCGCGTGCCTTGCCGATGCGGTTCCGCTCGAGTTGCCGACGGACCTCCCTCGCACGTCCGTCGATGCTCGACGCGCCGCGCACGGTGGGTACGTGACGTTCCCCATCGACTTCGTCGGAGCAGACCTCGATCTCGTCGG
This sequence comes from Kofleriaceae bacterium, assembly GCA_036499725.1. Lineage (GTDB taxonomy): Bacteria > Myxococcota_A > Polyangia > Haliangiales > Haliangiaceae > JABFXX01. The sequence goes on along the minus strand of DASYDE010000019.1, from coordinate 183,860 downwards.
GAGCTCTGCCGTGGAGCGGGTGGCGGCCGAGGAGAACGTGTCCGTGTTCACCGTCCTCCTCGCGGCAATGTCGGCCTACCTGACCGAGCTGACCGGTCAGCGCGATCTATCGATCACGAGCCACCTCTCGTATCGCTTCATGCCCGGGCTCGATCGCATGATCGGTCTGCTCGCGAACCCACTGATCATGCGGCTCACGACCGCCGATGCGCAGCCGTTCCGCGCGCTGGTCGCGCGAACACACGAGGTCGTGACGAGCGCGTTCGATCACGGCGAAACCGATATCCTCTCGATCGCGCCGCATCTGTTCCGGTTGTTCTTCAACTACCTGCGCGTCGAGACAGCGAGCGTGCCCGAACCAACGTCGGGAACCACGCGCTCGGTCGTGACGGCGCCGGGCAAGTACGAGGATCAGATCGCGTACGACCTGCTCCTGTTCGTCATTCATTCAGCCGGGCACATCCACTTCGACTTGAAGTACAACCTCGACCTGTTCCGCACGGACGGCGCGACCCGTCTGTTGAACGGCTATGTCGACAGCGTTCGACGCTTCTGCGCGCCGGACTAGTTCGCCGCGACTTCGTCGAGAGACGCGGGCGGCGCCCAGCTTCCGAGCAGCTCGTGGACTCGCGGCATCACCTTGGTGCCGATCAGCTCGATCGACTTCATCATCGTCTCCTGCGGCATCGTGCCGTTGGAGTACTTGAGGTCGAAGCGCGTGAGGTTCAGCGTGCGCGCCGTCTTCGCGATCTTCTGAGCGACGGTCTCCGGAGAGCCGACGAACACTGCGCCCTCGGGCCCTGCTTCGCGATCGAACTGCGCTCGCGTCGGGGGCGGCCAGCCACGCTCGCGGCCGATCTTGGTGCGCTGCTCCAGGAAGTGCTTCCACAGATCTTCGCGCGCTTGTTCGTCAGTCTCCGCGACGTGACCGGGCGAGTGGCACCCTACGGGGAGGATCGGCTGCTTCAGCTCGCGCAGCGCGCGGTAGTAGAGATCGACGAACTGCGAGAACCGCGCGGGCTCGCCGCCGATGATCGCGAGCATGAGCGGAAAGCCGTACGACGCGGCGCGCACCACAGACTGCGGCGTACCGCCGACGCCCACCCAAACGCGTAGCTGACCTCTCTCGATCGGCGGATAGACCTTCGTGTCGCCGTGTACGATCGCCGCGAGCTTCTCGATCTTGTCGTCGAACAGCTCGTTGTACTTCTCGAGCTTGTACCCGAACAGCGGGAACGACTCGGTGAACGAGCCGCGGCCGACGATCACTTCAGCGCGGCCGTTCGAGAGTGCGTCCACCGTCGAGAACCGCTGGAACACGCGGATCGGGTCGTCGGTCGACAGCACGGTCACCGCCGAGCCGAGCTTGATCTGCTTGGTCCGCGTCGCGATGCCTGCGAGCACCACCTCTGGCGCGCTCACAGCGAAGTCATCGCGGTGATGCTCGCCGACGCCGATAAACGCGAGGCCTACCTGATCTGCGAGGACCGCCTGATCGACGAGGTCCCGCATTGCCTGCGCGTGGGACTTCAGCGAACCGTCGGGGTTCACGGTGCGATCGCCAAACGTATCGAGACCGATCTCGAGTGCCATGGCACCCGTGTAGCGCACTCAGCCGACGGGGGCGAGGCCGTAGCCGCGCGCCGACCAGTACGTGCACCACTTCGCGGCGGCGAACATGATGTGAGCTTTGCGCTCCGGCGACCCCTCCGGAAACACGGGTTCGCGGATCGTCGCGATCGTGTCGGCGAGCTTGTTGTCGGTGACGAACGTGCGCGCGGCCGCGTCGAGTCGCTTGCCGAGCTCCATCAACTCCGGGGCGAGGTGCGCCGTCTGGAGCAAGCGGTGGAGCTCCTCGCCGAGGATGTCCTGGAGCGGCAGAAGTAGCTCGGCGTTGAACGCATAACGTTCGAGGTGCTCCGACGCGAGGTGGTTCGAGTACACGGGGAAGCCGTCACACGGCGGCATGATCTCGAGCACGTAGTAGCCGTGCATCTCGACCTTGAGCGCTTCGATCTCCGCCTCGGAGCGGTTCGATTTCTGCGCGCGCTTGAGCAGCCACTCGTTCGCCGCGTCGTCGTGGCCAACACGGGGCGCACCGATCGTCTCGAACGGCGGGACCGCGACCTGGAAGAACCAATCGGTGAGCTGGTCGCGTCGATCCGGTCGCGCCTGCGCCAGCTTCTTGAACAAGCTGTCGTATTCGGCCTCGTGGCCGCGCTTGGCGGTCGGCAGAGGTTCCCAATCGAGCGGCACGCAGAGCGATTGTATGGACGCTCGCGGCGGAATGCCAACTCTCGGGCGACGACGAAGAACGGGGACATGAATGGTACGCCTCGCCTAACCTCCGGTCCCCTCGTAGGTTTGTGATGCCTATTGACCGGCCTTCGATAGCCGATAGGATGCGCTCGTGATCAGGGGAGCGCGCCTCGTCTCGGTGTTGGCCTGCCTCGCGGGCTGCGGCTTCACCACGGGTGGCGGCAACGCGAGCGGTGACGACAACGCGTCCGGAAGCGACGCGGGCGCGACGAGCCCCGATACCGTCCCGCCGCTCGCAGGACCGTATCCGATCGTCCTCGCGCACGGCCTGTTCGGCTTCGATCACCTCGGCCCGCTCGACTACTTCTACGGGATCAAGGACACGCTCACCGCGACCGGTCGCGTTGTCTATGCGCCGCGCGTCGACGCCGTGCAGAGCGCCGAGGTCCGCGGTCAGCAATTGCTGGACGCGATCGAGATCGCTCGCATGGAGACCGGCGCGTCCAAGGTGATCGTCATCGGTCACTCGCAGGGTGGACTCGACGCGCGCTGGGCCGCGAACCACTCGCCGTCGAGCATCGCGGCCGTGGTCACGATCGCGACGCCGCACCTCGGATCACCCGTCGCGGATGTGTCCGCCGGACTCACGCCGGGTGTCGCCGCCGACGCAGCGAACGCGCTCGGAAACTTGTTCGGACTGTCGACGAGCGGGAACAACACGAGCTTCCAAGGCGCGCTGATGTCGCTCACCTCCGAGGGGGCGGCGGCGTTCAACGCGGCTACCCCCGATGCGCCGGGCGTCGCGTACTACTCCGTCGCGGGTCGCAGCGCGCTCGCCGGTGCATCGTCGTGCCCGTCGGGCGTCGGTGGGTTCATGTCCAACTGGGACAGCGACATCGATCCGTTGAAACTGGAGCTCGTGCCGGTTGCGGGCATTCTCGCCGCCGCATCACTACCCGCCACGCCCGTGCAGGATGGCCTCGTCACCGTCGAGAGCGCGACGTGGGGCCACTTCCTCGGGTGCATCCCGGCCGACCACCTCGATCAGGTCTGCCAGGTCGCGGGCCAGTCGCCGGGCCTTGGCAACGGCTTCGACTGCCAAGAATTCTGGTCTGACCTCGAGCAGTACCTGACGTCGCAAGGCTACTGAGCCCCGCCGATCTATAGTGCGCGGATGTCTGCGCACTTCGACCCAGCCGGTGCTCCCATGGCCGACGCGGGACTGTTCGGCCTGCCGTTCTCCGTCGACGACGCGAAGCTCGTCATCGTCCCCGTACCGTGGGACGTGACCACGTCGTATCGCGCCGGGACGTCCGCGGGCCCTGATGCGATCCGTCTCGCGAGCCACCAGCTGGATCTGTTCGACGTCGAGACGGGCGAGCCGTGGAAGGCCGGCATCGTGCTCGCGCCGGTCGCGAATGGCATCGCGGAGATGAACACGTCGTCACGCGTCGACGCCGAGAAAGTGATCGAGGTCGGCGGTGTGATCGGTGACGATCGCGATCTACACGCCGCGCTCGAGCGCGTGAATACGGCGAGCGCACAGCTCAACGACATCGTGTATCGCGAGGTCGACGCGCTACTCGCGAAGGGCAAGCTCGTCGGCCTGCTCGGTGGCGATCACTCGTCGCCGTACGGTGCGATCGCCCGGCTCGCTCGCGACCATAGCTTCGGCATCCTCCACGTCGATGCGCATGCGGATCTGCGCGTCGCGTACGAGGGCTTCGCGTGGTCGCACGCGTCGATCATGCACAACGTGATGCGCGATCTGCCGCAGGTCACCAAGCTCGTGCAGGTCGGTATCCGCGATCTGTCCAAGGACGAGCACGATCAGATCACAGGATCACGCGGCCGCATCCACACGTACTTCGACGCGCACCTCGCAGCGCGCAAACAGGACGGCGAGGCGTGGGGCGCGATCGCAAACGAGATCGTCGATTCGCTGCCGAAAGACGTCTACCTCTCGTTCGACATCGACGGTCTCGAGCCGATGTTCTGCCCCAACACCGGCACGCCGGTTCCAGGCGGTCTGCACTTCACCGAGGCGTGCACGCTGATCCGAAAGCTCGTGGAGCGCGGCCATCGGATCCTCGGCTTCGATCTGAACGAGGTCGCGCCCGGGAGCGACGGCAGCGAGTGGGACGCGAACGTAGGTGCCCGGATTCTCTACAAGATGTGTGGTTGGGCGCTCAAGAGTCAGGGCTATTGACTTCAGGTCAATAAGGTCTACGCTACGGTCATGAGCAACGTCGCTCGACACGTTCGCGTCGCGATCATCGGCAGTGGGTTCGGTGGGCTCGGCATGGCCATTCGGCTGTCGCAGAGTGGCGAGCGCGACTTCGTCGTTCTCGAACGCGGCACCGATGTCGGCGGCGTGTGGCGCGACAACACGTATCCAGGTTGCGCGTGCGACGTGCAATCGCATCTCTATTCGTTCTCGTTCGCGCGCAATCCGAACTGGTCGTTCGCGTACTCGCCGCAGCAAGAGATCCTCGCGTACCTCCGCGACTGCGCGGATCGCTTCAACGTGCGCAGCCACATCAAGTTCGAGACATCGGTCCAGAACGCGACGTGGGAGGCGAGCACCCAGCAGTGGCGTCTCGACACGACGCACGGCGTGTACACCGCGGACGTGTTGGTCAGCGCGGTCGGTGGTCTCTCGGAGCCGACGACGCCGAAGCTGCCAGGCATCGAGAAGTTTCGCGGCCCGACGTTTCACTCCGCGCGCTGGCGTCACGACGTCTCGCTCAAAGGAAAGCGCGTCGCGGTCATCGGCACCGGCGCATCGGCGATCCAGTTCGTGCCGGCGATCCAGCCTGACGTCGCGCACCTCACGCTGTTCCAGCGCACGGCCCCGTGGGTGCTCCCGCGCGACCAACACGCCTACTCCGAAACCCAGCGGCGGAAGTTCGCATCGTCGAGGATGGCGCAGCTCGCCAAGCGCGGGTGGATCTACGGCACGCGCGAGCTGAACATCTTGGTGTTCAAGTACCCCGGCATCGCCAAGCTCATCGAAGAGAAGCTCGCGCGGAAGTACCTCGCCAAGATGATCGAGGATCCCGTCCTGCGCGCGAAGGTGACGCCTGACTACGCGTTTGGCTGCAAGCGCGTGCTGATCAGCGACAACTACTATCCGGCGCTCGTGCAGCCCAACGTCACCGTCGAGACCGACGGCATCGCGGAGATCACCGAGAACGCGGTTGTCACCAAGCACGGCACGCGCCACGAGGTCGACGCGATCGTCTTCGGTACGGGCTTCGCGATCCAGGCGTTCCCGTTTGGTAAGCACGTTCGCGGTCGCGACGGCAGGACGCTCCACGAGACGTGGAACGGCACGATGACCGGTCATCGCGGCACGACCATTCACAACTTCCCCAACCTGTTCGTGATCACGGGGCCCAACTCCGGCCTCGGTCACACGTCGATGATCCAGATGATCGAGACGCAGATCGAGCACGTGCTCAATGCGCTCTCGTACATGGACAAGAACGAGGTCGCGAGCGTCGAGCCGCGCGCCGAGGCGCAAGCTGCGTGGAACGCCGACGTGCAAGCGCGCACCGCCGGCACCGTGTGGACGGCCGGTGGCTGCAACAGCTGGTACCTCGACGAGAACGGTCGCAACTCCGCTCTCTGGCCCGGCTCGACATTCACGTACCGCCGCCAGAATCAGCCGTTTCGCGCCGAGGAGTTCACCCAGGTCGCCCGGGCCGAGAAGCCGATCGCCTTGCGGCCGATGCAGCGCGTGCAGGCCGCGTTCGGTCGCTTGCTCGCAGTTCTCCCCGACAAGGCGCTGCGTCGCATGGCCGGCAAGCCGATCGTCGTCGACGGTCAGACGCTCGCGCCCGATCTGCAGATCATCCTCAAGGCGATGGGGCCGATCATGGATCCGTCGCCGGGTGAGCTCCGCAAACAACAGCGCATCGCCGCTGTCGTCGCGAATGGTGCGCCGGTAGAGGTCCGCAGCGTGCGCGACCTGAGCGTCGACGGTCTCCGCGCGAGACACTATGCATCTGACTCCGGGGCTCCGTTGCTCGTGTTCCTCCACGGCGGCGGCTTCGTGTTCGGCGATCTCGATACGCACGATCGGGTCTGCCGCATGCTGTGCAAGCACGCCGGGATTCACGTGCTCGCGATCGACTATCGCCTCGCACCGGAGCATCCGTTCCCCGCTGGGATCGACGATGGCGAGCGCGCATTCCTGTGGGCGCGTGCGCATGCTGCCGAGCTCGGTGCGGATCCCACGCGCATCGTGATCGGTGGCGATAGCGCCGGCGGCAACTTCGCGACGGTGATCGCGCAGAAGCTCGCGCACACGCCCGACGCGCCGACCGCGCAGCTTCTCCTCTATCCGTCGACGCACTTCGGTGGGAAGTACGCGTCCCTCGATCTATTCTCGGAAGGGTTCTTCCTCACACGCCTCGCGATGAAGTGGTTCGCGGAGCAGTACGCCGACACGGCGGGCGCGGACTACAGCGACGCCCGTATCACGCCGATCAACGCGACGGATCTCTCCGCCCAACCACCGGCGGTGATCGTGACGGCGGGCTTCGATCCGATGCGCGACGAGGGCGAGGCCTACGGTGAGGCCCTGCGCAAGGCGGGCTCGGTGGCTGTCGTACGCCGCTTCCCGTCGCTTATCCACGGCTTCGCGAACATGACCGGCGTGAGCCGCAGCGCGTCCGACGCCGTGATCGAAGTCGCCGGAATGCTTCGCAGTGTGCTCGGAATGCCCGAACGGCAGGCAGAGCACGCTACGATTAATGGGCATGCCTCGATGGGCACTTCCGACGTGCGCGACCGTCGCACTACTGGCGTTCGGCGCCTGTGGTCGGTGGGGCTTCGCGGCCGGCACGACGGGTGACGGCGGAACGGGCGATGACGATGATGGCAGCGGCAGCGGCAGCAATCCCGATGCACTGCCTCCGCTTCCGCCGACGCTGATTACGACGACGCTCGCAGCGGGCTCGCGCGCGGACATTCAAGGCATCGGCTACGCGTCGGACGGAACGCTCGCGGTGACCGGCGGCTACCTGGGAACGATCACGCTCGACGGGCAGAGCATCACGCAGGTGGCTGGATCGTTCGGTGATGCGTGGGGCGCGCTGATCGACGCGGATGCGCACACCCAGGGTGTGTACAGCGCCGGAATCGACAGCTTCGGACAGGGGCGGGGGATCAGTCGCGATGGAACGAACCTGACGAGCGTCGGTTACTTCGCGGGGACGATGACGAACGTCGAGAACCGCAATTCGGGATCGGGGCAGGACATCTTTCTGACCGTGGCGACGGAAGGCGGCGCGCTCCTCGCCTCGGGCAACTGGGGCAGCGGCGGCAACTGTCAGGCCCGTCAGGTCGCGAGCCGCAACGGCCACATCGTCATGCTCGGTACGTACGTCAGCACGTTCAACTTTGGTACCGGGCCACTCCCCGACACGAACGGGCAGGACAACGGGTTCATCGCGTCGTTTCCATCCGATCTCAGCACGCCCAAGGTCCGTACGCTCAACGGTGCGTCCGACGCGTTTCCGAGCGCGATCGACATCGGTCCCGACGGATCGATGTGCATCGCGGGCCGATTCTCGGCGCCCACGGACTTTGGAAGCGGGTCGCAGCTTCCGTCCAACGGCTCCGCTGCGTTCATCGCGAAGTACGACGCAGATCTGAATTACATGTGGGCGACCGCCGTCGGATCTGACGCGCTCGCCGCCGGCGTGGCGATGCTCTCCGACGGCTCTTGCGTCGCGACGGGGCAGTTCTTCACCAGCTTCGGCTCGCTGACCGCCGTCGGTAACTACGACATCTGGGTCGGGCGCTTTGCCGCGGCCGACGGCGCGACCACGTGGCTCCGCGGGTACGGAAGCGTGAACGCAGACTCGGGCGCTGCGGTCGCCGCGATCCCCGGTGGTGGGTTCCTGCTGTCCGCGATCTTCAACGGTGCGTCGACGGCGCCGATGGGAATGGTCACCGCCGACGGTGGCAACGATGGCTTCATCGCGCGGTTCGACGACGACGGCACGCCCGTCACGCAGGAGCTGATCGGCGGCACGGGCGACATCACGTACGCGCGCGGTCTTGCGGTCAGTGGCGATGGCTCGCGCATCGCGCTTGGCTTGGCGTTCAGCGGCAACGTCACCGTCGCGGGCTTGCAGGCATCCACCGTCGAGTCGAGTGAGGCCGGCGTTCTGTTTCTACCGATGCTGCACTAGCGAGGCATCCAGCTCGCGTGCGACGCGGTCGCGTGGAGCAGGAAGTCGATCATCGGGAGGTGGCGACGCAGGGTGCGGCGCAGGCGGTGTGGCTTCACGGGATTGAAGCGACCGAGCGCGCTGAACAGCTGCGCGGGATTCTTTCGCACCCACGCCCACGATCCCATCTCGAGCGTGAGCGGAAGCAGCGTGCCTCCACCGTGCGCGCGGCGCTGATCGTAGAGGTAGTCCCAGAGGTCGCCACGAATCGTGTACGACTGCGCGGTCTGCTCGAACTTGTAGACGTGATTCGGGAGCGTCTCGTCGAGCAAGCGGCCGAGTGCGGCGATCGCGGGTTGATCGGGCAGCACCTCGCGCGTGCGCGCGTACGGGTACCAGAGGCGATCGACAAACCCGTAGCCGCTGTGGAGATCGAGCGCGATCGAGAACGGCGAGCGAAACACGTCCTCTTCGACGCGGCGCACGAGCGCGGACGCCTCGGGCTCCATCTCTGCCCCGCGTTTCCCCATGTACCAGGGCAGGAGCGGCGAGATGCGGTGGCCGCCGAGCAGCGGAGTGCCACCGTGCGGGTGCTCGGGCGCGTTGCGCATGAGATCCACACCATTTCCGTTCGCGCGCTGGCCCCGTGCCATTCCGACGGGGTTGATCACCGGCAGCACGACCACGCGACAGCGGGCGAGGGCGTCGTGCAGGACGGCGTCCCAATCGAGCCGCACGCACAGCTGCGTGAGCCACGCGGTCGCGACCTCCGTGCCGATGCGCTCCAGGCCATGCACACCGCCGGTGATGAACAACACGGGCGCGGTCGCCGCCTGCGTACCGAACGAGAAGCTGTAGATCGGTAGAGATTCGATCCGTGCGAGCTCGCGCACGTTGTCCGGGCGCGCCGCGGCCAACCGCTCGATCGCGAGCAGCGCCGCCTCGGCTTCCGGCAGTGGCTTCACGCAGCGAGCATATGCTGGACAGTGAGCACCGACGCACCCTCCGCGATCGCAACCTTCGCGGGGCGATCCAGCGCTGGCACACCGAGCAGGCGCAGCGCGAGCCGCCAACGAGCCGGCAGGTGCGCGGCGTCGACGAGCACGGGCACGGACGCGATCGCCGAGAGCAGCGCCGTCAGGCTATTCGCCTGCATGTACAAGACGCCCGGCTGCGTCGGCTCCGTCGTCCCCACGCACGCGGGAACGCCCGTCGCGGCGAGCGCGTTCTTCGCGACCCACTGCGCGATGATGGCGCGTTCCACGGAGCAGCTCGACGGGCTGATCGCGTAGCGCGCATCGACGGCGAGACCGGCGAGCTTACGGATCACGCGGCCACCTGCTGCGGCTCGCGAGGAAGCACGAAGCCGAGGCGCTCGTACTTGGGGCGCATGCGCTCGAACGCGGCGCGGTCGATGACGGACACGAGGCGTTCGTCGCCGGGACCGTAGAAGTCGACGCGGCGGTCGACCTCCGTCGCACCGAGCATGCGGTGCAGAGCGCGCGCGGGCGCGTTGTCCTCCTTGACCGTGAACCAGCACTTGTCGACGAAGTCGATCACGCTGCGGACGAACGCGCTGATCAGCTGCATCGTCACGCGCGACTTCTGGTACTCGGGAATCACGGCGAGCGTGGTGCAGAACACCTCGGCGCCGCGCGTGAACGAGAGCAGATACCCAACCGGACGTTCATCGTCGAATGCGATGAAGCAAGACGTGTTGAAGATCTCGGTGCACAGGCGCAGGTAGTGCGGACACAGTACCTCTTCGCCCATCGCGCCAAAGACATCCTTCTCGAGCGACGCGAGCGCCGCGAAATCATCCGTAGTCAGAGTGCGGATCGTGAAGTGCTTCATAGGCCCTCCTCGAGAGAAGAGTGAGGGCTGCATGTTTCAGATCCGTGAAGCGGATCCGACGGGAAGGGAGCGTTTACGTGTGATCGCTGCCAACAGCTTCAATCGTGACCGTCACACGAGCAGGCAGTGTGGCAGGCGTGTAACCGAGCTGTTGCGCGACGACGTTGCGCGCACCCTCTGCGTCGAAGCCACCCGTGTTCACGATGAGCTGGATGATCTCGTCGGTCGAGAGCTCGCCCGTGACGGTGAGGTGGCGGTCCGTCGAGCCGGTGCCGTTCCCGAGCGTGACCACCGCGCCGTACACGGTCGCGACGCCGACATTCTTGAGCTCGACAGCGAGGTCAAACGACGCGGACACATTGCCGGTCCGTGCCGCCTTGGTCACGGAGTGCGCCGTCACTTCGGTGCCACTCGCGAGCGTTCCGACCGCCATGAAGTCCGCAGCGTCGGTACCGAGGCCGACGGCGAGTCCCGGCAACAGGCCGTTCAGGACCGCGGCGCCGGTCGGCTGCGTGATCGCGAGCGCGCCCTTGGGGAAGTCCACGCGGCTCGCCACGACCGCGATCCGGTCGAGGTAGTTGATGGTGCCCGCGGAGTGCTGCGCCGAAATGTTCAGGTTGTAGACGCCCTGCGCGGCGTACGTGTGAGGCGCGAGAGCCGTCGCCATCATGCCGTCGCCAAAGTCGATCAGGATGTCGTGCACGGCGTTCGCGAGGAGCTGGATGTCGAGCGCGGTGCCGATCTGGATGATGCGGTCGCTGAGCGCGACGGTGTCGACGCCGAACATCGCCTTGACCTGATCGTCGGGGCGCGTCCAGTAGAACAGGCGGTGCGTGCGGCCGAGGTAGCGATACGTGTAGATGGTCTGGTTCGCGAGCGCGCCCGGCGTCCCCGGCTCGTCGCCCGCGGTCGTCAGCGACGATGCGTAGCGATAGTTGACCTCGCGCTCTTCGATGACGTCCTTCGCCTGGAGCGTGATCGCGCGGACGTCAGCGTAGGCATGACCCTCGAGCGCCTGCACGGCCGTGAAGTCGTTCGCCTTGACGGCGGCGCGCAGCTGTAGCGTGAGGTCGTAGACCTTGTGCGAGTGCTCGAGGCGCAACCCCGTGACGCGCAGGCCGTCCGCCATCTCCGAGACCCACGGCGCCAGGTCTTCTGACTGCTCGCCTGCAAGCATCGCGGCCTTGTCCGCCCACGTCGCGTATTGCTCGCTCATCGCGGGCAGCGGTGCGACCGACGCCTGCGTGAACGCCGCGACTTGATCATCCGTCCACCCGAGAACTTCGCCGGGCGGGGGAGGGAGCGGATGGAAGACGATGCCGGCGCCCGCCGCTGCTTCGGTTTCGTCGTCGCTTCCGACGAGCATCGCGAGGATGCCCGGGTCGCGCATCGGCGCCACCTGCGCATCGCCGACCTCGCCGAGCAGATCCGCGATCGCCGCGCCATTGGTGAAACCCTCGAACGCGTGGGCGAGGCAGCCCTTCCACCCGAGCGACAGATCCCACGCCATGCGCTGCGTGCAGTAGTCGATGAGCCAGTAGCCCCACTCCTGACCGCTCGAGAACGCGAGGTGGCCGACGATGCCGGTCTTCGCCGTCGAATCGCCCTGCGCGTACGGCGCGAGCGTCGCGAGATCGTGATCGCGCGCTTCGAGCGAGACGGGCGCGAGGAACAGCGGCACCGGTAGATCGAACGTCAGCCACCACGACGTCTCCGGGAAGTAGTGGATGCGACGCACGGCCTGCTGGGTGATCATCCAGTCGCGCAGGAAGTTGAAGTTCTGGTTGCCGTAGACCGGCGCCGCGCGATCCAGGTCGTAGAACATCAGCGTGTGCGCCTGCACCGCGAGCTCGGGCGGCGCGAACTGCGAGAGATCGAAGAACCGCACGTGATACTTCGGATCGGGACCCTGGCCCGTGCCGTGGTTGATCGTGCGCACCTCCACGTCGGGCCAACGCTGGTGGATGTAGTTCGTGATGAACGTCATGCGATCGATCGTGAGATCGGCATCGACGGTCGTGAACTCGCTCGGGTTGATCGTGAAGCCGAACGAGCTCGGGCTCGGCACGCCATCGCGGTCGGCCATGGCGTCGTCGATCGCGGCCTGCATCTGCTCGTGCTCCGGGCGCGGATCATCCGGATCCAGCACCGGATGACTGCCCTGCTGCGACGAGACAAGGTTGATACCGGTGTCGCGCGGGAAGCCGCGGTCATATGCGTACGTGCCGATGACCGACTCGTCCCAACCGTCCGCATCCGTCGAGCGGATCTTCACGTTCCAGTCGATCCAGTGCTTCTGCAGGCGCTCGGTGTCGGCCGGGCTCGCGTCGAGTGGGGCCGAGAGCTCGATAGGATGCGTGCGGTGCGCGTGCAGCGCGCGGCGAGCGAACGCGGGGCTCGTCGTCACGTCGATCGGCGCGGCGGGCCAGCGCAGCTCCTTCGGATACAGCGTTTGCTCGGGATGGAAGTAGCGAACGCCGAGCGTCTCCATCAGCTCGTAGATGGCCCACTGCTGCGCGAGCTGCGAGCCGCCTTCGAGCGTGACGAGCTTGCCGGTACCGCACCGCGTCTCCTTGATCGAGTACCCCTGTGGGCCGAGCGTGCCGTTCTCACGCACGATGATGTGGATGTCACCGTAGGCGCACTCGCCGTCCGGATCGCCGAGCGTGATCTCGCGGCCGGTGACCTTCTTCAGATCGCCCTGCAGATCGGTCAGCGCGATCGCGACGCCGGGACCGGGTGAATCGGCCGCGTGAATGACGATCGCTGAGGGGCGATTGTCTCCACATCCAAGAGCCATGACAGCGACGAGAACCAGCCCGAAACGCGACATCGGGCGCATCCTAGTGGACCGCCCGATGAATCAGCTACGAAGAAATGTGGAGGCTTGCTCGGCCGGCCACGCGGCCGGGTTTTGGCCGCATAGCCCCAGAGAACGATCGACTTGATACGAGCCCGAGCCAAGAGCGCGAAGCGCTCGGAGCCCGAGCCCGAGCCCGACCTCCGATTCGTGACGCCACCTACTCATCCCGGGGTGAGCTTCATCCGTCGGAAGGCGACACCCAGCATCGTCGGAGAACGCTCAGCAACGCCATCGCCGCATCCAAGCCCAAGCCCATCACCGACCCACCCGGGCTCGGGCTCGGGCTCATCGAGCTGAGCCCACCGCCTAGAACTCGGTGCAGTTCTGGAGATCGCCGTCGCTGTTCTCTGCGGCGACGTCGGTGGAGTCACCCTTGAAGAACGCGCCGACCGGGTTGTCGCCGGCGGACCACTGGATCTCGGTGAACTTCCGACCATCCGCGTTCTCGTACGAGCGAATGGTGACGGCGCCGTCGTCGGTGCTCTCGAGCGCGTCGGTAAGCTTCGTCGTCTGCGTCGCGGCCATGATCTGCGACTCCTGCACGGCCGTGATGTCCTCGTCGTCGGGCGATGTCATATCGCGCTCGTCGACGAGCTTCATGCCGGGCATGAACGCGGCTTCGCCCATGCGCTCGCCAAATACGCACGCTTGAACGGGCAGCGTGCAGTTCTCGATGAAGCCGTCGTGGATGCCAGCCGCGACGCTGGTCTCGCCACCACGGAACACCGCGCCGTACGAGTTGTCGCCCGCTCCATACTCGATCCCGACGAGGTTGCGACCGCTGAGCTCGTCCCAGAACGTGTACTTGTTGATGACGTTCTCGTCGACGGCGTCGAACGCGCCTTCGATCGTGGTGACGTCGTCGTGCGCCGACTCGCGAACCGCCGCGATGATCTGCGCTTTCAGCGTGTCGCTCAGCTGGCTCTGCGCGTTCAGCTCCGTGTTCCCAGAGGCGAGGAGTGAACCGTTGTGAACGTCCTGGATCTCCCAGAACTCGCCGTCGCCGAGGATGCACTGCGGACCTTCGCCGCAACCAGCGCCCGTGCACGTGCGGCGCAGCATGAACTCGCCGTGGTCGGTCGCGGCGACGCCCTTCACGATGACGCGATAGGTACCCTCGCCGAGGTCCTTGGTGAGCGAGCCGAAACCGGCGCCCGGCGTCGTGGCCGCGATGCGGTTCCAGGTGCGCTCGTCGTCGCGCTGCTGGTAGAGGTACACGACGGTCTTCTTCAGATCCGGCTCGTCGGTCGGTGCGACGCGGGTCTCGACAGTGACCTTGGCGTCGCCAGAGAGCGTGAAGTTCCACGCGGGATACTTCACGTTGTTGTCGAGATCGATCTGGCCGCGCTGCCAGGTGTCCCGGAACAGATTTCCGAAGCTGGTCGGCGAGGCCCACGAGTCGGCGGCGCCATCCGTGATCGTGTCGGGGAGCTTCTCGTCCTCGCGAGCGTTGGTCGCGCAGGCGACGAGCGAAGAAGCGATGAACAGAGAAGCGAGAGTCGTCCGCATGTTGCCGTCCCCTCGAGCACCTCGCGTGCCGTCGCGGTGCTGTCACCGAGTGCGATGAACGAGCCCTGAGTGCGTGAAATTGCTAGCGCGCTCCGTCACCAGATCTCTCGGGCGCCGCAACGCGACTGGCCGTCGGCAGCAACGCTTGTCGCCCTGCAATCGCGAGTTTGCACGTGTGCGCGGCCGCTTCAGCACGACGGTGGTTCAACTCCGCGCAAGTAGTCCGGTCCGATGAACTGGACTACTTGCGCGATCTGATCGCCGACGACTTCGACGACCTGCAGCGAGTGCGGCGCGTAGCCTTGTCCTGTCGCGACCCAGAATGCGAACGCGAGCTGACCGTTCGCGAGCGTGGGGACAACGCGGACCTTGTGGGACCAGAACCGCGCCATCCGGTCACTGCGGAATAGCCGCTCGACATCGGGACCGCGGAACCAGCTCGCATGCGGCGGCATCGCGAACACGACGTCCTCGCGCAGCAGCTTCACGAGCGCGTCGATGTCGCGCTCCTCCCACGAGCGGATGTACTCGTGCAGCAGCGCCGCGGGCAGCTGGACAGGGGGCTGAACGCGCGGGATCTCGATCGTCTCTCTCGCCCGATGCAGCGCGCTGTTCACCGAAGACGCGGTGGTCTCCAACGCGTCGGCGATCTCCTCGGCGGACCAGCCAACGACATCCTTGAGCAACAGCACCGCGCGCTGACGCGGAGGGAGCCGTTGCAAGAGCGCGACAAACGCGAGCGCGACGCTCTCGCGCACCTCGTACGTCTCCGTGAACAGCGCCACGTCGGGCGCGGGTGTGAGCCACTCCGCGGACTCGAGTTGCTCGATCAGCTCGAACGACGTTGCCGCGTCGCGCTCGAGGTGCGGCAGCAATCGTCGCTTGCGCTTCGCTAGCTCGTTCAAGCACGTGTTCGTCGCGATGCGCATCAGCCAGTGCCCCACAGGGACGCTGCCGGAATACGCTTCGCGTGCATTCCACGCGTTCACGAGCACGTCCTGCACGACATCCTCGGCGTCCGCGAGCGAACCGAGCATCCGGTAGCAATGACGCAGCAGGGCAGGGCGATGCGCGCCGAGCTGATCGGCATCCATCACGCGCGCGCCTGTGCCCGCTTCGCCATTTCCTCTCGCGCCTTCTGCCACGGAACCTGATCGTAGAACAACTTGATCGACTGGATGCGACCCTCGTTGATCGTTAGCCATTCCACCGTCGGCAGCGGAGCGATCGCGTCCGTGACCACGTCGTAGATCACGCACACTTCGCTACCGTCGCTGAACACGCGCTTGACGTCGTTCTTCACGAGGATCGCGCTCATCCGGCGCAGGGCGTCCATCAGCTCGGTGCGGTTGTCGATCGAGCGGCTCGGACCCTCGAACTTGATGTTTGGCGCAAAGATGGCCTCCAGCCGGGCAAAGTCCTTGGCCGTCACCGCATCCATGTAAGCGAGCGCAACTGCTTCTGCATTCTTCGTCATTGTTACCTCCTGCCTGATAGACAAACGAGGTCGCGAAAACTGTGCGGTCTACGGCACGAAAGCGAGCGCGGAGAGCGCGCGTAGGCTCGGGCCCGGTGGCAGCGACGGCGAATGCTGATTGAGCTTGCGGGGTTGGACGAGTGGTCCCACGTCATGCAGCGCGAGGCCCCACGATCCATCGCGGCGTAAGCCCGCAACGCCGTAGCGGAGGCGCGCGTCGAGCTGGCCGGTGACGCTCTTGTCGCCGAGGGTGCTCGACGGGAGTCCGACGATCGCGATCTCGCCGCTTGGATGGCCGACATTGCCCGCCGTCATCGCATGGCGGTGGCCGTGACACACCATCACCTGGTTCGCGCGCCCGCGTCGACGATATGCCCCCAGCAGCGCCGTGAGGCGGTCGGCGTCGACGGCCGTATTGTACCAAGCGTCTGGCTCGAGAAAACTCTCGTCGCGCCATGGATGGTGATGCATCACGACGAGCAGGGGACCCTGCATGGTGGAGAGCAAGCGCGCGAGCTCGTCGAGCTGATCGTCACCGCACTTACCGACCGCGTTGGACAGCACGTGCGTCGAGCGGTGGCGGCACGAGTCGAGCAGCACGACGTTCGCCGGACCTACGTCCGTGATGATCGTGTCGACGATCGGGAAGTCGGCCAACCGACCCGCGTGCTCTTGATACGCGCGCTCACGAACGGCGCGGCGCGCGAGCGTGGAGTCCTCGTCGAACGGACGGTTGAAGCAGATGTCATGATTGCCCGGCACCAGGCGATGCGCGAGGCCGGGCACGCTCTCGACGACGCTCCGCCAGCTCGCCCACTCGGCGGCGTCACCGGAGTCGACTTCGTCGCCGCACCACAGCACCGTATGCGCGGCGTGCACGCGGATGTGGGCGAGGATCCGTCGCAGTCCATCGGCGATCTCCGCCGCGCTCGGCAGCTCGTGATACGGCCACTGACCTGGATCGAGGGGCAGTTCGACAGGTACTGAACCGTCGACGCAGAGGTGGGTATCGGAGACGAGCGTGCAGACAGGTGCGAGGTCGTCCGGCCGCGCGAGCAGCTCGCGGTTCGGGCGCAAGATCGGTGCGTGGCGAACCCGACGCCCGATCTCCACTGCGATCCGCGCGCCTGTCGCGATCTCGCGCAGCGAGGCCCGCCGCATGTACGACGCCGTCAACGTCACCAGCGATGCAGGTCCGCGCAGGCGATCCAGCAAGCTCATGCTCTCTACATACGCACAGCACGCAACGCGAGCCGTACGTGCGCGTGGCGCTAGTGCGACGTTTCGGCGCGATAGAGCGTCGTGTTGGCGCCCAGGCCTCGCGTGAAGTAGATGACGGTTCCGTCCGGCGATAGCCACGGATTGCCATCCTCGGCGACCGTGTTCAGCTCGCCGATCGCTTCGGGCTGCTCGAACGGCATGTCCAGCGCCGGTCGCCTCGCGATGTAGAGGTCGAGATTGTCACCGCCGCGATTGCTCGCGAACACGACCGTCTTTCCGTCACCGCTCAGGCTCGGATGGGAGTCTTCCTTGGCCGAGCTCAGCCCATCCAGGCGGGTTGGCATCGACCACATCGGCGCTACTGCCTCGAACTTCGATTCGTACAGATCGCTCGCGTTCCCGGTGCCGAGCGTGAGGATCATGCGGTTTGCCGTCATGTTGACCGTGCCCGGCCGCTCGTCGGCCGGAGTGGCGAGCAACGGGTCAATGATTGGCGAGTCGAAGTCGTTAGAAGTAGACGTACGACTGCAGTGGTAGACGTCGAGCGTCGAGCCGACGGGCGTCGCGCGGTACGTGAAGTAGAGGACCGTGCCGTCGTGGTTGATCGATGGCGTGGCATTCACGGTCCCGGCTCCGCCGTTGACGTGCGGGGGGAAGGACGGGCTTCCGAACCCCTGGTTGGTGCCATCGTTGACCAGGTGCACGATCTGTCCGTTAGAGACCGCGTACAGGTTCTGTTCGTCGTCGGTGAGTGACGGCTCCGTGTAGCCCGTCAATCCCATCAGCTGGCTCGCGTTGCCAAACATCTTGCGAGGAGGCACAGCGTCCGGGGCGTCGGGGGTGCCGCTGCCGCTGCCGCCACCGTCATCTCCGCCACCGCCGTCGCGTATCGCGTCGCATGTATCCAATGCTCCCGCAACCCGGCACGCATTCGCATGGCACTCCAGGCCCGACGGGCAGGCGTTGTTTGCGCCGCATGCGTACTCGCAGTCACCGACGGATGGCGAGTAGCAACCAGCGATCAGAAGCGCGAAGGCGATACAGCGCATGCACCCCATTCTATCGCGTCCTCGTACCCGGCGACGTGACGTTCGCTACGCGAGTAGCTCGACGTTCTCGATCAAAACGGCGTCCGGTCCGAAGTACGCACCTCGTCGGAGCGGTGTCGCGCTGCGCTTGGCGTGAGCGAGAGCGGAGACCAGATCGAGACGGATCTGGCCCTGCTTGATCACATGCGCATTCGTCCCGTCGGAGTCGGTCGCGAGCGCGATCTCGAGGGTCGCGTCGCCCGTGTACGGATCGATGGAGAACGAGCGCAAGCGATGCACCTCGACAGACGGAATGGCCGGCGCCGCGGCGACCCACGTTCCCGAGCTCACGACGAGATTGCGCACGCCACCGTTTGGCTCGAGCTTGCGCCGCGCAGCTTCGCGCATGGACATACCGAGCCCGCTCGCGATTCCGTTCTCGACGATCGCAAAGCGGCGGACGGCGGCACCTTCCTCGCTCAACGGCGCAGAGCGCGTGCCGTAATCGAGCGAGCCATCCGATGTGATCGTGATCGGCTCGTCGATCGAGTTGGCACCGGCGGCGATCGGCGCCTTCAAGCGATAGCGAACGAGACCCTGGCGTTCGAGCTCCGCGGTCGCGTGCGCGGCGAACACGTCCCAGAGGCCAAGACCTCCACCGTGGAGAAGTGCTTCGGGCCGCAGGACGAGCGCGCGCTTGCCGCTGGTCGTCGGCTGCGCACGCTCGACGAGACCGAAGTCATGACTCGCCTCGTTGAACGCGGTCTGGAGATCGAGGTCGACGAGCTGCCGGGCTTCGCGCGCGATCGCCATGCTCGCGGTCTCCGTCGCGACACGAATGTTTGCGCGCACGAGCGATGCCGGCCAACCCGTCTTCAGACCGGCTTGCGTCTCGACAGAGACGCGCTCGCGCAGGATGTCGAGTGAACCGTCGAGCGACACGTTCGGCACGTTCCACGACGCGACGGTGTGAGCGGCGAGATCGGCGAGGTCGGCGTCGACGAGCGCGGGATCCACCAGCGCGACGCGCGCAGGAGCAGAAGGAGGAGGCGCGCGCCACGGGGCGCCGAGGGCGGCGGTCGCGAGGTCGATCGCGCGATCGACAATCGCCCGCGCGCTTCCGTCGCTGCTCGTGATCTCCACTCGAGCGGATCCACGGCCGCGGGGCGTGTCGATGTGAACGACCACGCTGTAGACCATGCGATCCTCGCGGCGAACACGATCGCGTCGTGCGGAAGCGAGATCCTGGTCGCGCTCGATGACGACCCAGTCCGCGAGCCGGCGGTCACGCAGCGCGTTTGCCAATGCCTTGCGCGAGATCATCCGACCCCTCGGCGAGGACGAACGACGCCCTTGGTCCGCCACCACGGCGCCGTGATCGATCGCCAGCGCGGCTCGCCCGCTACGTCTTCGCGCAGGATCGTCGTCGCGGAATCGGCCGTCACGGCGTCGACGGACTCGAGCAGCTCCGTCAGAGAACCGGCGAGCTCGACGTCCGGGAACACGCGGCCCGTCGTGCTGCCGCCCTTGATCTCTCTCGCACGCGCGACGGCGAGCACGAGGCGATCACTCGCTGCGTCGTACGCGATCGACACGCGGCCCTCGAGCCACCAACCCTCGCCGAGCAGGCCGGGAGGCGCGAGCGTTCCCGGACTGACGCGCAGGTGGGTCGGTGCGACCAACAGCTCGCCGATGTGGCCAGCGCGGCGCTCCCGCGTGAGCGTCGCCGGCGATGGCTGGCCTTGATCGATCAACGCGACCGGCGCCGTGAGCTCGCCGAGATCGCCGACTGGCAAGCTGCCGTAGGTGCCGACTTCGGTGGGATCGTCGACGAGCGTGACGAGCGACGATGCGATCGCGCCGTTCGTTCGCTTGAGCACCTCGGGTCGGCGACTCGCCGGGACCGAGAGCAGCTCGCGTACGACGACGTCGGCGATCTGCGCGACGAGCGCCGGCTCGAGGATGACGGCGGTGGCGCCGCTGGCCAGAGGAAATTGCCCGGGCGTGAGCGCCTGGAGCACTCGCGTGCTCGCGGCCGTGACGTCGGCCTCGGTGAGCGATCGATCGGGATCATCCAGATCGCCGACCCACCCGCGCTCGGCGTTCTCGACGACAGGGCGCGCTCCGTTCCAGGCGGCGCGAGTGGCGCGTTGGAGAATGCGGCGCACGCGCGTGTGGCGATCGTGATCGGGCGCGAGAGACCACACGTCGACGTCATCGATGTCGATCAGCGCAGCCGAATACACGATGCGGCTCGACGTGATCTGGTCGACGCGTTGAATGGTCGCGAGGCGGTTCTTCAGCTCCGTCTCGCTGATGGCGCGGAGCTCGAGGGGAGTATCCTCTGGAGGAGGGAACTCGATTTCTCGACGCTGCGAGCCGCCACCGATGGCGCGCACGGCGGTGAGAATCCCCGCCTGCGTCAGGTCGGAGGTCACCTGCTCGCGGAGGAGACCTTTGTCGTCCCGCACGGAGAGGACGATGCCGTCGCGCTGCTCGATCGCGACTCCCATGCCGAGCACGTCGAGTGCACCGGTCAGGCGGCGACGCGAGACAGCCTGCGCCTGCACCGTCGGAAATACCGCTGCGAGTCGGCTCACCGCGTCGCGCAACCAGGTCCGCACATCCGCGGCGAGCTGGGCCGGAGCGCGCACCCGAGCGGGAGAGCTACCGCAGCCGAACGCGAACAGGAGCGAGCTGCCTGCTGCTCCGCCGACCGCTGCGAGGAAGTCGCGCCTATCCCAGCTCACGCAGCGGCATCGTACGTGCAACTCGAACGGTCATGGGCACCCACGTCATCGAAACCCCGAAATCGCATGTGGACCATCTCAGCAAGCTGCTCTCGATCCTGCGATCGACAGACACCGTCGTGCTGCTCACTCGTACCGCGGAACGGATCGCCGGTCGTCCGATGGCGCTCGTCGATGTCGACGATGATGGGACGATCTATCTGACGACGGCAATCGGGTCGCAAAAGGCGGTCGAGATCGCCGCCGATCCGGCGGTCAATGTCACCGCGCAGACGAGCAAGGGCATCGTGTCGATCGAGGGCACCGCGCGACTCACGCAGGATCGCGCGATCATCGATCAGCTGTGGAACGATAGCTGGCGCATCTGGTACCCCGAGGGGCGCACCTCGCCGTCGATCGCGATCGTCGTCGTGTCACCGACGGAGGGAACGTACTGGGACACGTCGGTCGCTCACGGCTTGTCGTTCCTGTGGCGCGCCGTCAAAGCCCGGATCTCAGGTGACGAGGTGGAGACCGACGCGTCCGACGTCGGCTCCGTGCAGATGCGCCACTAACGTTCGGTCGAGTCAGCCGACTCGGCGACGCGGCCATGCGCTTCGACATCAAGCTTCGGTGACTTCTTGGGACGCTTGGTCGTCACGACGTTCGCGCCCGGCGCACCGCGATCCAGCCAGGACGCGACGCGATTGAAGTCGGCGAAGCGCGTCTGCTTGCCGTCCGCACCGAGGAACGCCGTCATCACTTCACGTCCGTTGATGACCGCGCCGGTGATGAAGCAGTATCCGGCCGGTTTGGTGTAGCCCGTCTTGCCGCCGACGATGTCGTACTTGCCGCCGGTCAGGACCTGGTTCGTGCTGTTGTAGTGAACGCGCGAGTGGTTGTCCTTGGAGACGACGTCCGCCATGTCCTGCTTCATGATCTCGGCGAGAACCGGATCCTCGAGCGCGGCGCGGAGCGCGATCGCCATCTCGCGAGCGGTGGACACATTGCCGTGGAGGCCGGAGGCGTCCGTGAACTTGGTGCGCTTGAGATGGAGGCGCTTCGCGACCCCGTTCATCGCTTCAATAAGCTCCTCGGTCGACATGCCTGCCGCCCGGCCGAGCGCCGTGGGAGCGCGGTTGTCGGAGGCGATGAGCATCGCGCGGAGCAGGTCCTTGTTGCGGAACTCCTTGCCGACGTCGAGCCGGGTGCGGGCACCGCCGGCCGCGCTGCGGGCGTCGGTCTTGGTGATCGCGGTCCAGCCGTCGAGGTCCAGGCCCTTTTTCCGGACCGCCATCGCGACGAAAATCTTGGTCGTGGACGCGATCGGACGGACCTCATCGGCCGATTTGCCGAAGATCTCGGCGCCCGTCTCTGCGTCTAAAACGATAGCAGAGCGTGATTTAACGTCAGGTAGGTCATCCGCCCACGCCGGGCCAACCGTGAGCACACCGACGATCACCGCGAGAACAGCCGGGCGCATGCGCATCATTGAAGATCGTGACACGCGAGCCCTCCCTAACTCCACTTTTCGCCAGGTTGTGGGCTAGGATAATAGCGTCGCGAAAGGCCGCATGGACCCCCAATCAGGGCCCCCGCCAGCCGATCCACTGATCGGGCAAACCATCAGCAACTATCTGGTCACCCAGAAGGTTGGCGAGGGTGGAATGGGATCCGTCTATCTGGCGGAGCACCCTTCTATCGGTAAGAAGGTCGCGCTCAAGGTTCTGCATTCGGAGTTCTCGAACAACGAGGACGTCGCGCAGCGCTTCTTCCACGAGGCAAAAGCGGTCAACAACATCGGTCATCCCAACATCGTCGACATCGTCGACTACGGGGTGATCGAGGCGCACGGCAAGGTGCCGACGCTCATGTACTTCATCATGGAGTACCTCGCCGGCCAGTCGCTCGCGGCGGTGATCCGTACCGAGTCGCCGCTGCCGCCGGAGCGCGCGCTCGGCATCGCGATGCAGGTCGCGGACGCGCTCGCCGCGTCGCACAAGTGCGGCATCGTTCACCGCGACCTCAAGCCCGACAACGTCATGCTCCAGCAACGCGGTCGCGAGCGCGACTTCGTCAAGCTGCTCGACTTCGGCATCGCCAAGGTCAGCGAGGGGAACCAGCCGTCGCGCACGCGCACGGGCCTCGTCATGGGCACGCCCGCGTACATGTCCCCGGAGCAGTGCGAGGGCAAGGCGAACGTCGATCATCGGACCGACGTCTACGCGCTCGGCATCATGCTCTACGAGATGTTGACGGGGCGCGTTCCGTTCATCGGTGAGGGCTACGGCGAGATCCTCGTCCAGCACCTCACGCAGAACCCGGTGCCGCCGTCGAGCTTCCGCATGCTCCCGCCGCACGTCGAGGTTGTCGTGTTGAAGGCGCTCGAGAAGCGCGCCGACATGCGCTTCCCGTCGATGGACGAGTTCATGCGCGCGATGTCCGACCCGGTCGGCTACGTCGAGTCGAACGGCGGTCCGCAGCAGTTTCTCCAGCGTCAGCTGACGCCGTCGAACGTGCCGTTCCAGCATCCTGTTTCGCGTCCGACACCGATGCCGTTCATGACGGGCGGAACGCCAGGCACGCCGCCTCCGGGCTCGCTCTCCGCACCGTCGGGCATCTACGGACCGGGCTCGATTCCCGGCGCGCCGAGCACTCCCACGCCGACGACGATGGGCGCGGCTGCGGGCCAGGCCACCGGCGGCGGTAAGAGTCGCATGGGCTTCATGATCGCCGCGCTGTTGATCCTCGCCGGCGCGGGCATCGCGATCGCGGTCGTCATCAGCGGCAAGAGCAGCAACGGCGGCGGAGGCACGAACGGCGCGGGTGGTGGCACGGGCTCCAACCCGGCGATCGTCATGAGCTCCGGCGACGCGGGCGCTGAAAAGACGGTCGCAGCGGATGCCGCGATCGCGGTCGGCGCGGATGCAGCGGTCGCGGCCGTCGGCGCGGATGCAGCGGCGACTCCCGCACTCGTCGATGCAGCTGTCGCGACGGCGCCGGTCGATGGAGGCGCGGTCGTCGCGAGCGACGGCAAGTGGACGATTCACGTCACCAGCACGCAGCCGGGCGCGACGATCCTCCTCGATGGCAAGGACACGGGCGTCAAGACGCCGGGCGATGTCGATGTCGAGGCGACGGAGACGGTGGCGAAGATCAACGTCGGTGGCGTGAAGGACTTCGTGACCGGCAAGTCACTCGAGATCCAGAAGGCCGGCCCGCACGAGGCGGACGTGAAGATGTTCGCGAAGAAGGGCACGACGCCGATCCCGACCGGGAACAAAGATCCGAAAACCGGAAAGGATCCCAAGAAGGATCCGAAGAACGGCAAAGACCCGAAGAACCCGGACGGCACCCGTATTCTACGTCCCGGCGAAGACTGAGCTTGGAGAACGAATGAATCGACTAGCGATCCTGTCCCTGTTTGTCCCCGCGCTCGCGTTCGCGCAGCCCAAAACGGCGGAGGACTTCTACAACGAGGGTTCGACGCAGTACAACCTCGGCAACTTCAAGGCGGCGGCGGAGGCGTTCAAGAAGGGGTTCGAGCTCGAGCCCGACGACGCCAAGAAGAACTCGTATCTGTTCAACGTCGCGCAGTCGTATCGCCAGGACAAGGACTGCGAAAAGTCGGTGTTCTTCTACAAGCGCTACCTCGCGCTGAAGGAGAGCGACACCAAGAAGCCGCTCACGCCGCAGAAGAAGCAGGAGGTCGAAGGCTGGATCTCCGAGGGCGAGACCTGCATGCAGACGCAGCAGCAGCTCACCACTCACAACCCGACGGGCACGACCAAGCCCGACGGTGACCCTCCGCAGGAGACCAAGCCCGATCCCAAGACGGTCGCGGTGGTCACGCCGCCGACGGTCGGCACCGACGGTGGTGGCGTTACCAAGTCCGCCGATGGCAACGAAGCTCCGCACCTGATCTCCGCGCGCCTCCTCGGCGGTGCGAGCAAGATCAACATGGGCGACATCAAGGTCCCGGTGCAGGGGCTCGGGACGCTCCTTGCCGGCTATCCGCTCGCGATCAGCGATCAGCTCCTGCTCGACCTCGGCGCGGGCTTCGCGTACACGCGCGTGCCGTTCAAGCGTGGCACGTCCAGCGAGTCGGCGAGCCTGACGAGCGCGTTCGTGGACGTCGCCGCGACCTATCGCGTGACGCCGCAGATCGGTATTCGCGGTGACCTCGGCATCGGTGCGATGGTGTTCTCGGGCGTGAGCATGTCCACGTTCACCGACAATAAACCGGCGACCGGCGGGCTCGCGATGTTCCATCTCCGCGTCGGCGCGTCGGTCGACTACGCCGTCACGCAGAACGTCATCATCACCGTTGCTCCCATCGCGTTCGGATACAGCCCTGCCAAGAGCGGCCTCGCTGATTCGATCAAATCCATCAGGACGTTCGACTTCATGGCCGGCGTCGGATACCGGATGTAGCCATGAAGAAATGTCCCTTCTGCGCAGAGGAAATTCAGGACGAGGCGATCAAGTGTCGCTTCTGCAACTCGTTCCTGAGCGCTGCGCCGGGGGCTGCTCCAGGTGCACCGCAAGCTGCCGCTGACGCGCCGGCGAGCGCGCCGGTCGCCGCCGACAAGCCTCCGCCCCCGTTCGCGCGCGCGATGGGGGGAGCGCACGCCGAGCTCGAGAGCGACAAGAAGGTCCTCTACGCGGGCGTGCCCTCGTGGAAGGCGTACCTCGGCTACTACGTCGTCGCGGCGCTCGCCGGTGTCATCGTCATCGGCGTTCTGCGCTGGGCACACGGTGGCGGCGTCAGCGTGGGCACCAAGATCCTCGACGTGATCATCCCGATCGCGGCCGTCGCGGTGTTCTTCTTCGGCCTCACGCTGTGGCGCAAGTCGATCCGCTTTCGCGTCACCAACACGGTGATCGAGACGGAGCGCGGCTTCATGTCCAAGCGCATCGACGTGCTCCAGCTGTGGCGCTGCAAGGACGTCGCGTACCGTCAGAACCTGATCGATCGCATCCTCGGCATCGCGCACATCGACGTGTTCGCGTCCGACGTCACCACGCCGCACATCGAGATCGTCGGCATGCCGGCCTCGCGTCAGTTGTTCGAGAACCTGCGTGACTCGATCGAGCTGCAGCGCCAGAACAAGAGCGTCTACGGCGTCGTGAGCTAGTACTCGGCTATAGAGGTTTTGATGGATCGAGCCCGAGCCCGAGCCCGCGATTTGGGAATAAGGGTGGTGAGCATCGGTGCAACAAGGAACATCGGTTCTCGCGGCGACGCGCAGTAGCCTACGAAGTCGCGGGCTCGGGCTCGGGCTCGGGCAGACCGTTAGCTAGCGCCAGCGCCCGGTGATCCACACCTGCGCACCCGCGCGGACCGTCCACGCGCCGCCGACCCAGACGGCACCCACGTGCGGCGGCTCGCCGGGAATCTCGACCTGCGACGGTGGCGGCGTGAACCGGTCGTCGCGCCAGAACCCGGCGGTCCAGCCCCAGCGATCGCCCGTCCGTACCCAGTAACCAGAGATCCACGTCGCCTGCGGGCTCGGCGAGGGCGGGCGTTCTTCGACGAGCGCAGCAGGCGGTGCGACGGGCGCAGGCGGTCGAGGTGCTCGCGGCCCCTCCGCGACGTGCTCGTGCTTGGGCTCGCGCTCCCACTTCTTCTGCTCCGCGGCTTGCTCCTTCGCGACGTCCGCCATCGACTTCTTGTCGACGACCTGACGAACCATGAGGAACACGCCTTCGAGATCGTTCGGCGCGTCCGACCAGATCCTCACGTGCAGCGGATCGCCGGGCTTGAGCCACGTGTCGTCGGGGCGATCCAGCGTCGTCGTGTTCAGGATCACCTGCGCCGTCAGCCCGTAGCCCTTGCAGAGATCCTCAGCAAACGGCGTCTCCGATCCGGAGAACGGGCGTTCGACGAGGTTCGTGCTCGTCGTCGAGACGTCGCGTTGCGCATCGCTGCCGCTCGACGCCGTGCTCGCTCCTGTACCCGAGGTCTGCGTGATCGCGACGGGACGGCCCGCGAGGCAGCGCTGGTTGTCGGCGACATCGCCGAACGCCGAGGCCTGGAACGGCATCTTGCCGACGGTGAGCTCGACGTACCCCGCGAGCCGGTGCGGTGTGCATGCGATCACCTCCATGCCCTCGCCGCCGGTCTTCGCCGTGGCGGGGAGGACGACGTCGAACGGCCCTTGACCGCACGCCTCCGTCGCCACGAACGCGTGGGTGGTGGTGCGATACGAATTGCACGCCGCGACGCTCGCGAGCAGGAGAACGCAGGCTGCCTTCACCTAGGTCCGGACGGAGGGGTCGGGTCGCAGTCGCGTTGCGCTAACTACTCGAATTGCGTCTCGGCGAGCCAGAGCGCGTGCGGATGATTGCTCGCGTCGAGCGCGAGGAAGATGTCGGTGTTCACGCCGTCGCCCGAGAAGTGACCCTCGACAATGGTCGAGTCTTTCGCCTGGGCCTTGAGCACCTTTGCGTACTTCCTGGGGAGCTCCGAGATGACGTCGTCGAGCTGCTTGGGACGGATCTCCATCCACTGCCCCTCGGTTCCGCCGTTCGCCTTGAAGTCCGCGATCAGGCAGGTCCGGAGCTTCGCGAATGCTTTGTCGTCCTTCGCCGCGCCCTGCTTGACCGACTTGCACTCCTTGGCCGAGCCCACGACGACGTAGTCGAGCGGTTTGTCCTTGGTCGGCGCGTCGACAGCGGCGTCCTTCTTGAGGACGGTCATCACCCACGCCTTGCCGGCGAGGGCCTTGGGCGTATCGAACCCGTCATCCTCGTCGGCTCGCGCGACGGTGGCGAACGAAGCGACAACCAGTGCTGCAGCGATGATCTTCATTTCTTCACCCCATCCTCTGATTCGGCGCGCTTGCGCCTTGCCCGATTGGCCGCGACGAGCGCGTCGTCATTGCCGATCCACCCCTTGTGGCGGAAGTAGCCAAAGATGCCGATCGCCACGAGCGCCATGATCGTCAGTGCGAACGGATAGCCGTACTTCCAGTGCAGCTCCGGCATGTGGTCGAAGTTCATGCCGTAGACACCCGCGATGAACGTCAGCGGCAGCATGATCGTCGAGATCAGCGTCAGCGTCTTCATCACTTCGTTCATGCGGTTCGACTGAACAGAGAGGTATGCGTCGAGCGCGCTCGTGACGAGGTCGCGGTAGCCCTCGGCGATGTCGTTGATGCGCAGGAAGTGATCGTAGACGTCGCGAAAGAACGGAATCGCTTCCGGCGGAATCTCGTCGAAGTCTCCGCGGGAGAGGCGCAGCAGGATCTCGCGCTGGTGGATGCCCATGCGGCGAAGGTCCTGGAGCGTGCGCTTGAAGCCGAGGATGCGGCGCAGGACCCTGCTGCCCTGGGGCGTGCCCGCCTTGTCGAGGACATCGTTCTCGAGCGTCTCGATCTCCGCGTCGAGCTGGTCGATCACGGGCAGGTAGCGATCGACGGCGCGGTCGATGAGCGCGTGCGCGAGCCAGGCGATGCCCTTCTGCAACAGGCGCGGTGAATGGTCGAGCTCGGTGCCGATGTCGTCGGAGACGAGGCCATCGCGGTCGTGCGTGACGAGCCAGTTCTGCCCGATGAGGACGTCGATCTCCACGAGCTCGAGCTCGTCCTTGTTCTTGGAGCCCACACCGTGCAGCAACACGTACAGGTACTCTTCGAAGTCATCGATCTTCGGCGAGCTGCGCGCACTCCAGATGTCCTCGATCGTCAGCGGGTGCAGCTTGAGGACGTCGGAGAGCAGCTTGTCGGCGTCGGGCGACTGGCGCTCGAGGTCGATCCAGATCGCTTTCTTCGCCTCGAGTGCCGCGGTGATCTCGGCGAGCGACGTCGCTGTCGTCAGCTTGTTGTCGTCGAGAATGCGCGCGAGCACGCGTCGTTCATACCGCGGGCGGCTCGAGCGCGGGGTTCGACTCGCCGCGAACCTGCCGTACGATCTCGGTGAGGACTGCGGTCAGGGCGGCGGAGTCCTGCCCTTTGCGGAACACCGGACGACCGGGCGCATTCGCCTGCGCGTCTTCGCCGTCATTCGACGTGAGGATGACCACGCGATGAGCGAGCTCGGGCTTCGTGTCCTCGATCCAGCGATAGACGTCACCGCCGCTCCCGTCGTCCATCTGCCAGTCGGTCACGATGACCTCGAAGTCCTGGTTCGCTAGCAGGTTGATCGCCGCATTGCCACTGTCGACGCGCGTGACGGAGTAGATGTCCGCGAGCAGATCGCCCATCACCGCGAGCATCATCGGGTCATCGTCCGCCAGCAGCAGGCGCGGCTTGAACGAGTGGAAGCTGAACGCGACGTCGCGGGACGCCTCGAGGTGAACACGGCGCTTGATGGCAGCGAGCGCGACGCGCACGATCTCTGCGGCGCGGGACAGGGAGACGACGAGGCAGCGTCCGCCAACGATGAGGTCGAACTCCTCGGGCGGGTCCGTCCCGATGAAGACGAACTGGTCGCGCAGGTCGTAGCGCTTCTGTAAGGCCCAGCGATAGACCTCGCCTCCGACGCCGTGGTCGCTGTCCCAGGGTGCGACAACCACGTCGACGCGCCGCTCGCCCTCGAGCTGGGTCTGAGCGCGGAACGCCGAGACCGCAGTGATGACGTCGAAGTTGGCCGCCTCGAACAGGCGGACCAGAAAATCCAGTGCCTCGCCATCGTCATGAACGACGAGTCCCGTTGGACGTCCCGACGACAAGGTGGCGCTCATTATAGCCGTGCTATCGTTTCGGGCATATGCGTTGGATGCTCTCGCTCGGCGCTGTCGCCGGGTTGTGCGGCTGCGGCGGCGGGCAAACGAAGCCCCACCCCCAGCCGAAGCCCCAGAACCCGACCGCGGAGATCAAAGTCGACCTCCCCGCGATCCCGGCAAAGATCGTAGTCACCAAGAGCGAGCCGACAGAGGGTAACTCGCCCAAGGACCGGTCTCCAATTCTCGACATTCTCAAGGCCGAGAACGAGCGCGAGTTCGCCGCTCTCAAGGCGCAGAAGGATCCCGCCCACTACCTCGCGTACCAGCTCGTCGAGCAGCGTGTGGTGAACCTCGAAGCCGAGGGTGGCGCGCTGATCACCGACCGGGACGACCTCGCGCGCAACCTCGATGTCGAGGTCCGCGTGGGCACGCCCGCCCTCGACAACACGCGCGCGCTCGCGAGTGATGACAACGGCCTCAACTCGCCGCTCACTCGCCGCGGTGTGGTGCCGTTCGGCGAGGACAAGGCCGCCATCTCCAACGCGCTGTGGCTGGAGACGGATCGCCGCTATCGCGAGTCCGTCGTGGCGCTCGGCTACGTCAAGCAGGACCAGCAGACGCTGTCCAATCGCAAGGCGCCGCCCGACTTCGCGCCCGACAAGGCAGAGACGTACGTCGAAGCCCCCGCCGTGCTGACGTTCGACAAGGCGCAGTGGGTCGATCGCTTGAAGCGCTGCAGCGCCAAGGCGCTCAAGGGCGCGGCGACGCGCGGTACGTGCAACGTCGTGTTCCAGCTGAACACCGCGTGGTTCGTGAATAGCGAAGGCTCGGTGATCCAGCAGTCGTGGACGAACGCGCAGCTCAGCGTCTCCGTCGGCGTGAAGGCCGATGACGGCATGAGCCTGTCGCGGCTCGAACAGCGCTTCGGTGTCACGCCCGCAGATCTTCCGCCCGACGCCGAAGTCGACAAGATGGTCGCGACGGTGCTCGCCGATCTCGGCGCCCTCAACGAAGCCCCCCTCGCGGAGCCGTACGTCGGTCCCGCGATTCTCGAGGGCCGCGCCGCCGGCGTGTTCTTCCACGAGGTGTTCGGCCACCGCATCGAGGGCCATCGCCAGAAGGACCTGACGAGCGGTCAGACGTTCGCGAGCTACATCGGCAAGGACATCGCACCCGATTGGCTCAGCGTCTACGACGATGCCGAGATCGAGACGCTCAACGGCATCCAGCTGAACGGCTTCTATCGGTTCGATGACGAGGGCGTTCGCGCTCGCCGCGTCGAGCTGATCACGAACGGCAAGCTCGTCGGCTTCGACATGGGCCGCAACCCGATCAACGGGTTCCCCAACTCGAATGGCCACGGTCGCCGCTCGCCGGGTCTCCCGCCTGTCGCACGCCAGGGCAACCTCGTCGTCGAGGCTGCGAAGAGCGTTCCGCGCACGGACCTCGAGAAGCTGCTGATCAACGAGATCAAGAAGCAGGGCCGTCCGTACGGGATGATCTTCAGCGACATCTCGGGCGGCTTCACCAACACCAGCGCGTTCGCGCCGCAGGCGTTCAAGGTGAACCCCGTGATGGCGTACCGCCTCTACCCCGATGGTCACCGCGAGCTCGTGCGCGGGATCGACATCGGTGGCACGCCGCTGATCGCACTGCAGTCGATCCGCGCCGCGTCGCGCGAGATCGAGACGTTCAATGGCGTGTGTGGTGCGGAATCCGGCTGGGTGCCGGTGTCCGCGTCGGCGCCGTCGCTACTGATCGAGCGCCTCGAGATCGAGAAGGGCTTCGTGCCGCCCGATCGCAAGCAGGTGCTCGACGCACCGTCGATTCGCCAGGAGGCACCGTGAAGTCCCGGTTTGTTGTCACCGCGCTGCTCGCGCTTCTTCCCGCGTCCGCGATCGCCAAGCCCGCCGCTCCGCCTCCCAATGGTGCGCCATCCAAGGCCGTGACCAAGGAGATCGTCGACGCTGTCGCGCAGGAGATGAACCGCAGCCTCGCGATGCAGATCGAAGGCGCGCCCGCTCCGACGAGCATCTCGTACAAGATCACCGAGGTCGATGTGAACGACGCGGCGGCCTCGCTCGGTCAAACGACGAGCAAGGGCAACCGTCACTTCGTGAACATCGAGGCGCGTGTCCGCGTGCAGTTCAACGGCGTCGACAACAGCAACTTCGCTGTTCCGACCGCCGATGACATCGACGGCGTCGCATCCATGCCATTGCCTCTCGAGGCAACGCCGCGCATTGCTCGTCGCGCGACCTGGCTCGTCACCGATGCCGCGTACAAGGAAGCGCTGATCCAGCTGCGCGCCAAGCTCGAGAGTCGCCGCGCTGCGGGTACGCGCGCGAGCGACGTTCCGGGCTGGACGACGGAGAAGCCGCTCGTCTCCGACGACGCCGTGCTGGTGCCCGAGCTCGAATCGCTCGACGAGCTGGAAGGCCGGGCCAAGGCGCTCTCTGCGCAGTTTCGCGATCTGGGGCAGATCCGTGATTCGCGCGTGGCAATCACGAGCTATCTCGAGCGACGTTGGTACCTCACCACCGAAGGCACGAGCGTCTCCGATACGCGCCGCGCGTCGGGCGTCGTGATCGCGGCAAGCGGTCGCGCCGATGACGGTCAGCCGCTCTCGCAGTACTTCCTACGCTACGGCCACACCGCGAAGGACCTCCCGAACGACAAAGAGCTCTCCGAGGAGTCCAAGAAGATCAGCGACAACATCACCGCGCTCGCAAAGGCACCGTTGATGGAGCGCTACCGCGGTCCAGTGCTGTTCGAAGGTGAGGGCGCCGTCGGGCTCTTGCGCTTCTCGCTCGCTCCCAACCTCGGCGGCACGCCGGTTCCCGAAGGCATCAACCCGCAAGAGGCCAAGGCGTTCGGCGGCGCGTTCAACGATCAGATCGGGGTGCGCGTGATCGCTCCGAGCTTGACGATCACCGACGACCCGACGGCGCGCGACGCGAACGGCAAGGCGCTCATCGGCGGTTACAAGATCGACGACGAAGGCGTGCCTGCGCAGAAGGTCGAGGTCATCAAGGACGGCATGCTCAAGACGCTGCTGCTCTCGCGGACCCCGTCGCAAAAGGGCCAGGTCTCCAACGGTCACGCGCGTCGGACCGCCGATGGTGGTGCGTTCCACGGCAGCGCGACCAACCTGTTCGTCGCTGGCAAAGGCGCGGCGCCTCGTAAGGCGCTCGAAGCGCAGGTCGTCTCGCAGGCCAAGGCGCAGGGCCTCAAGTACGGCCTGATCGTGAAGCAGTTCGACGACGCGGCGATCACTGCTGCACCGGAGTTCTCGCGCCGCGAGCTGATCCAGATGGTGAA
Organism: Kofleriaceae bacterium; assembly: GCA_036499725.1. Lineage (GTDB taxonomy): Bacteria > Myxococcota_A > Polyangia > Haliangiales > Haliangiaceae > JABFXX01. Next base: position 150,746 of record DASYDE010000019.1, on the reverse strand, counting down.
GACGGCGGACATCCAGCTGCCGCCTCCGACGAGCATCGCGTATCGCGTGTACCCGGGAGGCAAGATGGAGCTCGTGCGCGGCGCGCAGCTCGACCTGCTGCCGATGACCGCGTGGGAAGACGTGCTCGGCGTCTCCAAGGAAGTCACGACGTACAACTTCCTCGCGTCCGATCAGAGCCAGCTCGCGCTCAAGCTCGGCGGTGGCACCGACGACGGCTTCGTTCCGTCGGGCGGCATCGAGAGCGGCATCGTCACGCCCGATCTCATGTTGAAGCGCGTCGACGTCCGCGGCGCGACGGGCGGCGAGCTGCCCGCTCCGCTGCTCCCCAAGCCGACGTCGAAGTAGGGCTCGCCCCAATGACGGTGGCGAGGATCCACGCGATCGAGCCGCGCAGCCGAGCGAACGGTCCCGGCGCACGGTTCGTCGTGTGGTTCCAAGGCTGCACGCTGGGGTGCCCGGGGTGCTTCAATCCGTCGACGCACGCCGGTGGCGGTCGCGAAGTCTCCATCGCCGAGCTCGCCGAACAACTGAAGGCAGCGCGCGATGCGGGCGCGGAAGGACTGTCGCTCTCCGGAGGTGAGCCGCTCCAGCAAGCGCCGGCTGCTGCTGCTCTCCTCGCGGAGGCTCGCGCGCTCGGGATGTCGACGCTCGCGTTCTCGGGCTACACGATCGACGAGATCCGCGGGCTCGAAGGCGGTCCGGCCGTGCTCGCGCAGCTGGACGTGTTGATCGACGGCCGCTACGTCGCGGGCGAGCGGCTCGCGGAGGGGCTGCGCGGCTCGGCGAATCAGCGCATCCAGCTGCTGACGAGCCGGTATGCGCAAGCGGACGTCGAGGCCACGCCGGTCGCCGAAATCCGCATCAGCCCGACGGGAGAGATCGTGCTCACAGGCGTGAATCCTCTGAAGCTCAAGCAGCCGCGTAAGTAGTCGCTTTGGTGCGATACTGAGTCTGATGAGGAGCGCGCTGGCACTGGCGCTGGTGTTGGGCGCGTGCGTCCACACGAACACGCAGGACTGCGGCAATGACGTCGTCTGTCGCGAAGGGACGTCGTGCGTCGCGATCTCGTACACCCGGTTCGACGGGAGCAGCGCGAAAGGTGTCGAGTGCGTGACCGACGAGCAGCACGCGAAGTGCGCGGGTCAGCCGGACGGAGTGGCCTGCGATGGAGGCACGTGCTTCTCGCAAGCGTGTCTTCCCGACGTGTGCGGCAACGGTCGCACCGATGCCTCGGAGGCGTGTGACGACAGCAATCACACGCTCGGCGATGGCTGTTCGCCCACGTGCGAGCTCGAGATGTGCGGAAACGGCATCGTCGATCCGCTCGGCATCCGCGACGGTGTTCTGACGTCGACAGAGCAGTGCGACGACGGCAACTCGCTGAGCCACGACGATTGTTCGAGCACGTGTCAGCCAGAAGTTCCGAGCTGGCGACGCATTCCCTCACCTCCGATCGACCGCCGCTTTGCTGCGATGGCAACGAACGCCTCGACGAACAAGGCGATCCTGTTCGGGGGCGTGAACGCACGCGCCATCGGACCGTTGAACCTCATCAACGAGCTCAACCCTCTCGCCGGCTCGGTCTTCGGCGAGACGTGGGAGCTGAGCGCGACGGGGTGGACGCGGATCGATCCGATCCTCAGCCCGACTCCCCGTGGCGGGCACGCGATGGTCTACGACGGGACGCGCACGTTGCTCATCGGAGGTGCGCAGAGCAACAAGACCGCGTTGAGTGACGTGTGGGAGCTCGATGCGGGCACATGGAAGCAGCTCGACTCGCTGCCCGTCGAGATGGGGCCGCGGGCCGCGGCGTCGGTCGCGTATCTCCCGGGGCAAGGCGTCGTGGTGTTCGGTGGCTACGGCGACGCAGAAACAGTGAAGGGCGACACGTGGCTGCTGGCCGACAACTCCCATCAGTGGACGCAGCTGTATCCGGAATCGGCGACGGGACCTCAGGCGCGAATGTTCGCGACGCTCACGTACGACGCGGATACCCAGCGCGTGATCCTCGCGGGCGGTACGCAGTCAGTGCAGACTCCAGCGTCGCTGCCGACGTGGCAGCTCGGCCCGAATGGATGGGAGATGATCCCCGACGGACCGACGGCGTGGGGAGCGACGAGCGCCTACGATCCTGTCAGCAAGACCGTCCAGGTGTTCGGCGGTAAGTCCAAATCGAACATCGTGAGCGACCTGTGGAGCTGGAACGGCTCCACGTGGGAGCTCTCAACCGAGTCGACGGTCGCGCGGTTTGGCGCAGCCGGTGGCAACGAGCCGCTCTCGGGGCATCTTCAGGTCTTCGGGGGCCTCGATCCGACTGACAGCACTCTCAAGCCGACGTCACACGATGTTTTCTGGTTCGATGGCAAGTGGCACACGCGGCACATCCGCGAGGTTTCGCCCGTGCTCGCGGACCAAGGCTACGCGTTCGATACCGATCGCGCCCGCACGGTCGTGTACGGCGGTCTTGCGAATGACCCGCCGAACAAAGCGTCGCAAGGCGTGCCGAGCAACGTCACGTTCGAGCTCGTCGAGCACACGTGGTTCCAACCAGAGCTCAGCACGACGCTGCCCGGACCCGATGCGTTGGTGGGCCCCAGCCTCGCGTATGCAAACTTCGGCGGCGAAGGACACACGTACATGTTTGGCGGTGGCGTCGGCACAGTTCCCACGTTCGTGGGGACGAAGGATCTGTGGCGCCTGGATCTTGGAGCTTCGCCGCAGTGGACGAAGATGGACCTGACGGGCCCCGCAGAGCGCATGAACGCGATGATGGCGTTCGATGCCAAGCGACGACGGATCGTGCTGTTCGGTGGAACCTCCGCCACGGTGGGCGGTGAGCGGCTCGGCGACACGTGGGAGCTCGATGACAGCGGCTGGACACTGGTTGCCACGTCGGGGCCGACCGCGCGGCAGGGAGCAGCGGTGGCGTACGACCCGATCCGGCACGTCGTGTTGGTGTGGGGCGGGCTCGCGGACGGGGCCACGAAAACCTCATCCAAGATCGTCGATGACCTCTGGGAGTGGAACGGTGCGACCTGGACGTCGCACGATGACCTGACCTTCAAGCCGCCGGGCCGGCAGGGTGCGCGGTTCGCGTGGGATGCGGCTCGTCGACGCATGGTGCTGTGGGGCGGCGACGACAACGGCACGTGGGAGTGGGACGGCACGGCATGGTCGTTCGTTCCTGCGTTCGAGATTCCTGCCGCGCGCACGTACGCGATGTTCTCCCCGGTCGCAGACGGAAACCTCGCGATGCACGGTGGTCTCGTAGGTAACGAACAGGACGTGTCGGGCCAGCTGTTCGAGCTGGTGCGCGCATCTCAGACGCCGACGACATACACGACGTGCGATTCGCTCGTCGACGAGGACCATGACGGAGCCATGGGCTGCCTCGATGAAGATTGCTGGTCGTACTGCGATCCGCAGTGTCCGCCCGGTGCAACGGATTGCGATCCGGCGCGGCCCATCTGCGGCGATCATCGTTGCGATGCTCCGCGCGAGAACTGCGGAATTTGTCCCTCCGATTGCGAGTGCGCGTACCCGTGAAGGCCGTGCTCTTCCTCCTGCTGCTCGGCGCCTGCGTCGAGACGAGCTCGACCGATTGCGGCCATGGGATGGTCTGTCGCGAAGGCACCGTTTGCCATCCGATCGCACTCGACCCGGCCGACCCTTCGTCGACGGTGATCGAGTGCGTCAGTCCCGACCAGTTGGCGCTCTGCGCGGAACAGCTCGACGGAATCGCGTGTGGCGACAACGGCACGTGCTACGCGAACGCGTGCTTGCCCAACGTGTGCGGCAACGGTCGCAAGGATGCCAACGAGGACTGCGACGACGGCAACTTCACGCTCGGTGACGGTTGCTCGCCAACCTGCTTGGCCGAGACGTGCGGCAACAACGTGATCGACCCGATTCGCACGGTGGGGGATACGACGGTCCTCGACGAACAGTGCGACGACGGAAACTCGTTGAGCCACGATGGATGCGCGAGTACCTGCAAGCTCGAGGTGCTTCACTGGCGCCGGGTCTCGGAGACGCCGGTGGATCGGACACTCGCGGGGATGGCTATCGACTACGCGGGAAAACGAGCGGTCATGTTTGGCGGGCTCACGCCGGAGGATCCCAGTACCTCGTCCACAGACCTCTCGGATGTAGACGAGCTCTTCGGAACCGCGCTCGGAGACACATGGGAGCTCTCCGCGCGTGGATGGACGCAGATCGATTCCGTGCCGTCACCAGCGCCCCGCTCGGGCATGGCCATGGCGAACGACGGCACGCGCACGTACATGTTCGGCGGCTCGACGAGCGGAAGCCTGGGGAGCCCGCTGAATGACTTCTGGGCGCTCGATGGTCATCAATGGACGCGGCTTCCGCCGGTCGATTCTGATCCAAACAACATCAAGATCGGCGGGCGAATCGGAGCGTCCATGGCGTACTGGCCCGGTCACGGGCTCATCCTGTTCGGAGGAAAACAGAACCGGTTCTACGTCGGAGATACGTGGATCTACGACGGCACATCGTGGGCGCCGTATCCGCCGGCAGCAAACATCGCCGTCGAGGCACGCGAGTACGCCACGTTGACGTTCGACCCGGTTGGAAATCGCCTGATCCTCGCCGGGGGCCGCAATGCAACCTCGGCCGAGCTCGGCTCCTACGCGCTCGACGAGAGCGGGTGGACTCCGTTGAATCCGCAGGACGCACCAAACGCGTTCGCATCGGTCGCGGCATTCGATCGACAGCTGCGCAAGGTTGTCGTCTACGGCGGCAAGGCCAAGGTCGGCGTCGTCGGGGATGGCTCCGAAGGAGCGCTCTGGACGCTGGATGGAGCTCTGTGGACGAAGCGGAGCGGAGGACAACCGCCCACCGCGCGCGTGGGTGCGACGGGTGGTGTCGAGCCCATCTCGGGGCACCTGCTCGTGTTCGGGGGAATCTTCCTCGGGAACTGCGCACCATTGACCTGCACGCCAGCCAAGATCATCTCTGGCGAGGATGATGTGTGGCAGGCGGATCTGTCAGGCAGCTCCCCCGCGTGGTCGCGGCGAGGGTTCACACGTGCGCCACGGCTGACGCAGGCTGCGTATGCGTACGACGTCGATCGCGCTCGGATCGTCGTCTACGGCGGCCGGCGTGCGGCGGGAGACGGATCCGTCGCCCAAGCAAGCTCGTCGGATGTCACGTGGGAAATCGCGGGACACTCGTGGTTCCAGATGTCGGCGATGGGGCCGCCGGCGCTCGACGACGCGGCGATGACGTACGGAGCGATCGGTACGATGCCCAGTAGTGCGATCTTGTTCGGCGGGAAGAAGAGCGGCACTGGAGCGACGGATGAGTTTTGGTTCTACGCGAATGGCCAGTGGACCGCGGGGCCCGCCGCCGGACGCCCTCCACCCCGGTATGGCGCGGCGATGGCGTACGACCCGATCGCCAGGAAGGCGTTGATGTTTGGTGGCTCGAACGGCACGACTGCGAACAACGAGACGTGGGTGCTCGACGGCACCGGGTGGAGAAATTTGCAGCTCAGCGGTCCGCCCGCGCGTTTCGCTGCGGCGATAGCCTACGATCCGCGCCATCACACGATCATCATGTTCGGCGGACACACGGATGCCCGCGACCTCGATGACGTTTGGCAGATCGATCTGGGTGCGGCCAATCCGATGTGGACCGCGCCGATGCTTTCCAGCGTGCTGAAGCCACCGGCACGCGGGGAAGCGCGATTTGCGTGGGATGCCGCTCGCCGTCGCATGCTGTTGTGGGGAAGCACGACGGACAACTCGGTGTGGCAGTGGGATGGATCGAAGTGGGAGTTCTTGTCCGCATTCGATGCGCCTCAACCACACGGGACGCCGATCTTCTCCCCGACGCCGACCGGCGTGATTCTCATGCACGGTGGTACGGACGCGTTGCAGCAGGTTGATGGTGAGCTCCTCGAGCTCGTGCGCGAGTCCATCTCGAGCAACACACGAGAGGCTGCCTGCGTATCAGGCATCGACGACGATGACGACGGCAAGCCCGGCTGCGAGGACGAGGATTGCTGGCAGTTCTGCACGCCGTGGTGTCCGCCGAGCACGGCCGCGGAGCCGGTCTCGTGTCCCTCCGACGCGCCGTACTGTGGCGATGGAATCTGTCAGACGCCGCGCGAGGATTGCGGAAACTGCGCGACCGACTGCACGTCAGCCGTGTTCGCCGGGTGCTACTGAGCGGCGCTGCGCGAAGAACGTGAAGTGCACGAAGACGATCGTGCCGACAGCGAGGATCTCGCCTGCCGAGATGTACATGCGCAGGCCCTGAGCTCCGAGGAAGAGCTTGAGGTGTAGCTCGCGCGCGATCGGGAAGACGTACTGGCCGAACACGACGAAGAACGCGACGAATCCGATCAGCGGGATGGAGAGCGCGCGCGGAACGTCAGCGACGAACTTCTCGAGGTAGAGGTAGCCGAACGGCAAGTACACGGCGAACGAGTACGCGAGCATGCGATCCGTGTCGCAGGCGATGACGGCCTGAACGAAGATCGGGATCAACAACAACACGATCGGTTTCATCCAGCGCGGGCTGTTCACAATGAAGCCGAGCAGCGCGAAGATCGTGAATGGCCCGAACGGCATCCACAGCGTCTGGAAGTTGTTCATCTGAACATTCGGCGTGATCTTGCCGCCGAGGTTGGAGAACGACATCAAGTGGAGGTTCTCGAAGCAGAGGTTTGCTTCGAGCCGCGAGGCCTTGAGGTGCGTCCACAGCACGATGAAGTAGATCACCGTCGGAGCGAGGCAGATCGCCGTGCGCTTCGCGATGGCGATCAGATCCCCGCGCGTCCACGGCGGACCCGCACGCAGCAGCGTGACGAACACGAACAGCGGGATCCAGTAGACCGCCTTCTCCGCGTTCAGCGCGTCGATGAACAGCGTGATCGAGAACAGGGGCCAGTGCTCGTCGCGCAGCAGGCAATGGAACATCAGCACGTAGAGGGCGTAGTTCGCAGGATCGAGGACGAGGCGGTTCGTCGCGCCGTACGTGCCGAAGTAGCTGGAGAGGAGAAAGAGCGGCAGTGTGAGTGCGAGCCAGAACCGCACGCGTAGACGCACGAGCAACAACATCAGGCCTGCCGTCGCGATGACGAACGCGCCGAAGTTGATCGCCTTGACGGCCTCCATGTCGGCGACAGGGAGCATGTTCCAGCGGCCCGCGAAGAACGGGACGAGCCAGCGGATGTTGAACGGCAAGAGGCCGTCGGGAATGATCCGCTGCTCGCGCAGGGTCATCAGGTAGTTGCTCTCGTCGAGAGCGACCATATTGGAGTCGGGGATCAGGCGCTGGCAGAGCCAGACCGCGGCGATCGCGACGACGGAGATGATCGCGATACGCAGAAATCGGTCGGGACCTAGCGAGCGGAAGCCGACGTCCTCGCGGCGCACGTAGACGAGTGCGAGCATCCCGCCGATCAGCGCGACATCGACGCCGAACCAGAGGGGCTGGGTGGGTGTGGTCGCGAACACGGCCGCGTAGAACACGATCGACGCGAGCCAGAGCGCGAGGAATAGCGCCGCATGAACGGCGGCGATCCGGGCGGTCTGGCGCATGGGTGCGTCATCGCCGCCAACGCGAGAAATTGCAAGGGCTTGTGTGGCAACCTGGTTCGGTGGCTGATGACAATCCTGACGACACGACCAAGCGTGAGAAACCGGTCGTGAAGCAAATCGTGGGGTCAGACGACGGTCACTCGGGCGATCAGACGCTGCCGGTGAGTGCGGAGCAGGCGGCGGCGCTCTCGACCGCACCCCCGGGCGTGCTCGCGTCGGAGTCGCGGCGCTACACGCTGGGGGCGCTGCTCGGGCAGGGCGGCATGGGCGAGGTCGTGCTCGCCGTCGACGAGCAGATCGGACGCGAGGTCGCGATCAAGCGCATTCGCTCGGAGCGGCCCTCGCCCGAAGAGCTCTCGAGGTTCGTACGCGAGGCGCGCGTCCAGGGGCGGTTGCAGCATCCAGCCGTCGTACCGGTCCACGACCTCGCTTACGACGGCAACGGAAAGCCCTACTTCGTGATGAAGCGGTTGTCGGGGACGACGATGACCGAGCTCCTGGAGGAGCTGCGCAGGATGACGGACCCCGGCGAGGAGGCCGCGTTGCGCCGCCGCCTGATGCGCGCGTTCGTGGATGTCTGTTTGGCGATCGAGCTCGCGCACACGCAAGGCATCGTCCACCGCGACATCAAGCCCGCGAACATCATGCTCGGAGACTTCGGCGAGGTGTACATCCTCGACTGGGGTGTGGCCCGCGCACTCGGCGAGGCCGACGAAGTCGTCGTCGATAGCGGTGCAAAGGCGGCCGTGGGGCTCGAGCTCGATAGCGGCGAGACCAGGCACGGCACTGTGCTCGGCACACCGGCCTATATGGCGCCCGAGCAGATGACCGGCGACCGTGCGGGACCGTCTGCGGACCTCTACGCTCTCGGCTGCATCCTTTACGAGATCGCGTCTGGCCAGTTGTTGCACGACAAGCGACGCAGCGTGACGCAGCTGCTGCGACCTCTCGATGCGCGTCCATCTCGTGCCAGGGCAGAATCGCCGCCCGAGCTCGACGCGATCTGCGTGCGCGCGACCAAGCTCGATCCGGTGGAACGCTTTGCATCTGCGCGTGCCGTGGGCGAAGCTGTCCAGGCATTCCTCGACGGAGATCGCGATGTCGCCGTTCGTCGCGAGCTCGCTGCTCACCACGTGACCACCGCGCGCGCGGCGCTGGAAGCAGGGACGGAAGGGACGGCGCGGCAGACCGCGATCATGGCGGCCGGTCGAGCCCTCGCGCTCGATCCGACGTCGTCCGATGCCGCCGCGATCGTGTCGCGCTTGTTGCTCGAGCCACCCAAGGAGATTCCCGCCGAGGTCGAGGCCGCCGTGATCGCGAAGGACGTCGATTCGGCCCGTTCGCAAGGCCAGCTCGCCGCTCTCTCTCTCCTCGGTTACTTCGCGTTCGTGCCGTTGCTCCTGTGGGCGGGCGTGCGCCAGATGAGCTTGCTCGTCGCGTTTGTCGCGCTCGTCGTGGTGAGTGCGGCGCAGATCTACACGCTCACGCGCGGGGACAGGATCTCGCTGCCGCGCATCTATCTGAACGCCGCCACGAACGCGCTGATCATCGCCGTGGTGTGCCGATTCGTCGGGCCATTCATCATCGCGCCGGCGCTCGTGTTCACGACGCTCATGGCCTACGCAGCACATCCCTCGTTCGGTCGCTTGCGCTACGTCTCGGTCATCCTCGGTGCAGGTGTCGTCGTCCCGTGGGGGCTCGAGATCGCGGGGCTCATCCCGCGCACGTACGAGTTCGTGGATGGACAGCTGCGGATCTTCTCGCCCAACCTGACGTTCTCGTCGATGCCGGTGCAGATCGGTTGCGCACTCCTGTTGGTCGCACTCATGACCGTGGTCGCACTACTGACCCGCGTGCTCGCTGTTCGCCAGCGCGATGCGAACCGGCAGCTGGAGCTGCAGGCGTGGCACCTGCGGCAGATCTTGCCTGTCACTCGCTAGCGCGCACGGGCCAGATCCGCCACGACACGCCGCCGCCCGCACCGCGATAGACCACCACGAGCTGACCAGCCTGCGGATCGGCGGGCTCGATTCGGAGGTACGCGCGGGACAGATCGAAGTCATGCATCGTTCCGCATGATGTCAGCCACGTGACGTTGTCGACGCTGTCGTCCGCGGTCACGGCGAGTCGCACGTCGGTCTTTACGGGCAGTACGAGATCATCGCCCGGGGAGCCGTCTTCGATCTCGAGGCCATCGAGAGACGGATTTGTCGCGGTGTCGCCGAGCCACACCGTCTTTGTCGCGGTGAACCCGTTCGCGGTGAGCTCCACGTCGAGCGGAATGGGCGCGCCCGGATCGAGACCGAGCTCGGCACGCGCGGTGGCGAGCGTCTCTTCCGACGGGGCGGTGACCGTCGCGCCGTTCATCGCCGACGCGAGGCTCGGTGGCGAAACGACGACCGTCGAGTCGGGGGCGAGCGTCGTCACGTCGGCGCCTGCCGTCGCCACCAGCACGTCGAGCTGTGCCGTGGCCCCTGCGGGAATGCGAGGGGGCGTGCTGCGAACCGCGACGATGCGATCGTGATCGAGCTGCCACGGCTCGACGAGATCGCCGGTGCACCCGACGAGGACCAGGAGAACGAGCGCTTTCATAGGACTCCTTTGAGACCGACCATCGGAATGATCGGAAGCGAGCTGACTGTCGTCGACTGCGTGTAGTCGAAGCTGTACGCGGTCGTGATCGGGCTCTTGTTCAAGTAGACGTTCTGCACGTCGGCGAACGCGGTCATCAGGGTCGGTCCCCACTTCCACGTGTAGTCGACGCGGAGATCGAGCTGGTGGTGCATCGGTGCGCGAGCACTATTTGTCTCGCCATACATCGGCACGTAGATGTTGCGGTCGTTGTCGAACACCGAGCCAACGACAGGTGTGTACGGCAGCCCGGAGTACAGCTGGAAGCGTCCACCGAGTGTCCAGCGACCATGCTTCCAGCTCGCTGCTGCGTTCAGGTTATGCGGCTGGTCGTACGAGAACAGACGGCTCTCGTCGCCGGGGTGATCGACGCGGCGCGAGTGCGCGTACGTGTACGAGAGCCATGCGAACCACGGCCCCATGCGATGCGTCGCGATCAGCTCGGCTCCCACCGTGGTCCCGCGGCCTTCGTTGCCGAGCGTCCCGTCCATCTCGCGCGTGATCAGGTGGGTGCGGTCGGTGTAGTAGGCCGAGCCTTGCACGCGTGTTCCTTCGCGCGGTTCCCACTGCACACCCACGATCTCCTGACTCGCGCGCTCGGAGTCCAGCCTCGCCTGGAGCAGCTCGCTCTGATACTCGGGTGGCCGACGATACGCACCGGAGGATGCGCGAACGATCCACTTCGGTGCGACCAGGAGCTCGAGCTGAGCGCGCGGCTGCACTTGCACTTCGCCGGTGCGCGCGAGCTCGTCGGAGCGAACGCCGACGGTGGCGCGGATCTTTGGATCGAGGTTGCCGGCGACGGAGACCCACTGGGCGACATCGTTCACCCAGAATTCGCCGTGATACGTCGTCGACATATCGTGCGGGTCGTACGGCGGCGGAGCTTCACCCTCCCGCGGCTCGTTGCCGGTTGCGATGTCCGCGGAGTAGTGGCCAACCTGCGCTTCTGCACCGGCACGGATCTCGACGTTCGTGAGGCCCGCTGCTTTCTCCGACGTGTGAATCACTTCCGCGCGGGGCGAGACATTCGGAAGGGTCGCCTTCAGCACCTGTCCCGTGCCTTGCGCGAAGTCGAAGCGAGTCACGACGCCCGACAGCGCGACGTTCGCGGTCCACGCCCCCTCGTGGTAGTTCGCACCTGCGGTCACGCGCGCGAACGCGGTGTGCGCGTAGAGGCGCTTCGTCGCTTCGCTCGTGTCCTTCGTCGTGTAGATCTCGGCCGTGTCGGTGGCGCCGATCCCGGAGAGGAACAGACGCCAGTGATCGTCGAGCCGATGATCGATGCGCAACTGGCCGTCGTAGTAGTACGGCACGGTCGTCAAGCTGAGGTCCGCGTCCGACGGCATCAGCGACGGCAGCACCAGATCGATCGTCGATCGGCGCATCCCGACGAGATACGTCGTGCGTTTCCCAGCGGACCCTTGCGCGAGCACGCCGCCATCGAGCACGGACAGCTCGCCCTCGACGCTGCGCTTCTCGTCGCCGGGACGCGTGGTGATCGACACGATGCCAGACGTCGCTCGCCCGTTCTCTACTCCGAAGCCACCCGGTATGTAGTCGAGCGAGGCGATCGACTCGGCGGGTAGCACCGAGCGATACACGAGGCCGTGATAGAGCATCGGAATCTCGAATCCATCGACGAGGACGCGCGAGTCCTGCGGTGACGAGCCACGGATCGGAATTCCGTTGAGACCGATCGGAATTTCGATATTCGTGACACCCGGCATCACGCGCAGTGTCTGAACTACGTCACCGCCGGTGCCGGGGACGCGCTCCAGCTCTGCGCGATCCATGACGGCGGCGCCCGGTGCTTCGAAGGGTTTCTCGCCGTGCAGCTCGATCGTCTCGCCCTGATCGAGCGGACGCAGCACCACATCGTCGAGCGTCGCGCCGGTGACGGTCGCGATACCCATCTCGTCGCCGTCGTGCTCGACCACGAGCGTGGTCCCGAGCGGCGCACTCAGCGTGTAGAAGCCATTCGCGTCGGTCGTGGCGTGGATGTCGGAGCCCTCGGCACCGATCCGCGCGCGAGCGACCGGAGCGCCAGTGACATCGATGACGCGGCCGGCGGTGCCGATGACGTCGGGCGGCAAAGGTTCTTGCGCCTCGGCGATGCGAGGGCAGGCCATCACGGCCAGCGCGAGAGCGAGGGTCTTGGGGGACACGGTGATTGGTCCCCGCAACCGGCGAAACATTCAAACAAATGTCACAGCGCCGCGAACTGCCACAGATCACCCATCACGCCGTAGCCCGTCAGCGTTCAACGTGCCGGCGACGAATGCGCACTGCTGCAGCGTCGGTTGATATGCGCATCAGTTGGTCGAGAGAACGTCGCGGGCGTGGGCAGCGATGCCCTCCAGGACGGAGACCAGATCATCGTACGTGCTCTCGCCCTCGTCCAACATCACGACGTATCCCGGCGCGCCTCGACGACGATGTCCGTGCGGGTCCCACAGCAGCCAGTCGCGCTCCTGCCCCCAATTCGCGAGCGGAACGCACTCGTCGAGGCCGGCGGGCGCTGACGTCAGAAAGGCACGCGCCTTCTTCGCGAGCGCGGTCTCGGTCCGATAGTCGTCGATGCTGAAGAACTCGCGATCGAACAGCGTGCAGCCATTCGTGATCGTCAGCAGCGCGCGAAAGTCATTCGGCAGCTGGATGCGCGCCGCCCGCTCGCTCGCGAGTACGGCAGAGAGCTCCGCTGGCGGCGCCACTTCCATCGCTCCTCCAAGCTCCTCGAGCGTCGCGCGGACCTCCTCGAGCGCGTTGCGCACGGGTCGCATGTACGGCGCCACGTCGACGGGGATGATCTCTTTCGTCTGCGCGCGCGCGACGACGGTCACGAGCTCGGGCGATGCATCGCGCGGCGTGCGTGCGAGCAACGCATCGACGAGATCGGTCTCGCCATCCGCCGCCACGAGCGCGTTGCGCAGAAACTCCTGCGCGTGAAAGCCCGCCGGCTCGGGAAACCGCTTCCACGCGCTGACGATCAGATCGATCACATCCCGCACCTCCGGCCCACCGCGATGCTCGCGCGCGATCGTCAGCAGCATCAGCTGCGCCGCACCGAGAGCGACCTGCCCGTCAAACACGCTGAACTTCTTCGTCCGCGCCGTCACGAACGCCCTCAACGCATCGATCGGGTCATCCGCGTCGAGGATGTCGAGCACGCGCCCACTCGGCAGCGCGACCTTCGTCTTCGTCTTCGCCTTCGCCTTCGCCGCCGCCTTCTTCGCCGGCGTCACTTTCTTCGCCGTCAGCGCAGTCTTCTTCGTCGTCGGCGCAGCCTTCGTCGCGCGCGTCACCTTTGTCTTTGGCGCAGCCTTCTCCGTTGTCGTCCCCGAAACCTTCTTCTTTGCGGCTTCGCGGCTTCGCGGTTCTCTGCTCTTCGACGGCACAACCTTCTTCGACGCCGCAACCTTCTTCGTCGGCGCAACTCTCTTCGTAGGCGTCCACGAAACCTTCTTCTTTGCGGCTTCGCGGCTTCGCGGTTCTCTGCTCTTCGCCCGCGCGTCCCTCTTCGCCTGCTGAACCTGCACCTTCCTCGTCCCCGAAACCTTCGCCGTCGCGTCGTCGCGTCGTTGCGGCCGATTCCTCTTCGCCGCGCCCCGTTGCTCCGTCGCGTCGCCGCGTCGTTGCGGCTGATTCCTCTTCGCCACGTCGCTGCGTCGTTGCGGCTTCTTCGTCGCGGCCTTCACTTGCCGGAGCGGAACATCCCGTCCTGGTACTCGACGATCTCACCCTTCACCGCGGACGCAGCGACGGTGAGCGGCGAGGCCAGGTACAGCTTGCCGGGACCCGAACGACCTTTGTAGTTGCGGTTGATCGCGGAGACGCTGACCTGACCGCCGCTGTCGGAGACGCCTGGACCGCAGCCGATGCATGCGCCGCAGCCCGGCTTGATCAGCTTCACCCCCGTGCGCTCGAACAGATCGATGTAGCCCTTGGACTTGGCGTACGCCTCGACCTCTTGCGAGCCGAACTGCAGGTAGAAGCTGACGCCGTCGGCGACCCTCTTGCCCGAGCGCTCGGCGTCCGCCATCACCGACGCGTACATGTCCATGTCGTCGCGCTTGCCGGCCGTGCACGAACCGCCGTACGCGATGTCGATCTTCACGTGGCCGAGACCGTCAATGAGCGCGCCGTTCTTGGGATCGCTCGCGATGCCGCGGTCCGGATCGCCGGGCGTCGCGACCATCGGTTGGATCGTCGCGAGATCGATCGTGTGGATGCCGCCCGCGTGCTCCGCGCCCGCATCCGGCGTGACGACCTTGGCGCGCAGCTTGGCGATGTTCTCCGCCGACGCACCACCAGGCCGCCGTTCGGCGATCCAGTGCAGCATCGTGTCGTCGACTTCCATCACTGCGCCGCGCGCGGTGCACTCCGTCGCCATGTTTGCGAGCGTCGCGCGCTCGTCGGGCGAGAGCGCGAACAGTCCGTCGCCACCGAACTCCATCACGCGGTTGAGCGTCTCCTCGCGCGTCGCGTACGTCGCCAGGATGTGGAGCATCACGTCCTTGGCCGCCACACCCGGACGCAGCGTGCCCTTCAGCTCGAAGCGGATCGACTCCGGCACCGCCATCGGTGTGAAGCCCCAGTAGATGAGCGCCGCGTACTCCGTCGAGCCGACGCCCCACGCGAGCGCGCCCGATGCGCCTCCCATGCAGGTGTGGCTGTCGGTCGCTTGTACGAAGTCACCTGGATCGAGGAACTGCTCGCGCGCGACCTGATGGCAAATGCCCGGCGACACGCCGTCGACCGCGGAGTAGTTGCGTACACCGGTCCGCTCGGCGAACTCGCGCTGCTTCACGCGCAGCTGCTCGATCTTGTCGGCGAACTTGGCCATCGCCGGCACGCCCGTCGCGTAGATCAGGTGGTCCTCGAACACCGCGAACTTGGCCGGGTTCTGCAGCTTGTAGTTGGCGCCGTACTCCTCGGCGAGGAACATGTCGACTTGCGCGCTCGTGAACTCGTGCGAGTAGCCCGCATCGACGCGAGCGAGGATCGCATCGCCGGGCTTCACGAACTCGCCCTGACCGGGGAGGAGCTTCGCGGCGAGGATCTTCTCCGTCAGGTTCATCGGGCGCTTCGGCGTACCCGTCGGCGGAACTTTGATCTCACCCTTGTCCAGGCGCGCACAGAACGGGAGCAGGCCGCCGCTCTCGATCATCAGCGTCGTGATCGCGTCGTGGCCCTTGGTGAACTCCGAGAGCGGAATCTCCTCGCCCGCTTCGATGCGGCGGAGCAGGGCGTGGTCGCCCATCAGCTGTCCGATGTTGATGTTGTTGCGCTCGTGGATCGGCGCGAACGTGCTCGCGATCGCGAGGCGAGAGCCCGAGTAGACCTCGCACTGTGCCGCTTGCTCGCGCGACGAGCCGACGCCCTTCTGCGCACCCGCGACGATGATCTCGAAGTCCTTGAGCGCGCCGTGCGGGATGAGCCGCTCGCCGTTCACGATCAGCCCCGCATACGCGTTCGCCGCGATCGCCCGGGGCGCGTAGTCGAAGCACACCCACGCCGGAGTCATCGCGTCCGTGTTGATGTTGTCCAGGAGGTCGTCCGGAGACACATCGTTCATCGTGAGCGTCAGCGTGCCCGCGAGCTGCGCCTTGATCTTCTCGGGGTCCTTGGTGAGGTAGAGGACCTTCTTCCCAGGACTCTTCGAGAACGAACGGCCGGACATCGAGCCGACCGTACCATTGTTCCGCGACCAAGGATCTCGTCGGGAAACTCGTAAGCGTGTTGCTCAGAACGGCAGCGCGGGAGGCTTTGTCGTCGGTGCCTTCGCGGATCCGGAACCCGTGCCCGGCGGAGTTTCTTTGACCTGCTGCGTCGTACCGGTCCCGACCTTGGTGGTCTTGTTCGTCTTGACGGTCTTCTTGATCGTCTTGGCGGCGCCCTTGTCGTCGACGTTCGCGCCGCTACCAGCCTTGTCGCCGACCGGTGTCTCGCTGCCGATCGTCTTGTCGACGGGCGGCGTCTCGACCTTTGGATGCTCCGGCGGCTTCGGCGTGGCCTCGTCTTTCACGTCCGACTTCGTTGCGGCCTTGTCCTGTTCCATCTTCACGGGCGGGTCGCTCTTGGGCGTCGTCGTCGTCGTCGTCTTGGAGCCACCACCGATCACAACGAAGGCGATCACCGCCGCGGCAATGACCGCACCAATGCCCGCGAACAACGGCATCTTGGACTTCGGCTTCACCGACAGATCGAGCCCGCTCGTCGCGACAACAGGGGCGATCTGAGACGTCGCGAGCATGGTCGCGCCACCGGCGATGCGCTGTTCCTCCGTGAAGCTGCGCTGCCTGCGACCCGATTCTGTCTCCGCGGTTCTGCGCTTCTCGACGATCGATGGCGGAAGCGGCGTCTCGTGCATCGCGGCGAACTGTTCGCTCTGGGCCGGGAATGGTCCGAGGCTCGGGTTGGTCATCGCTGCGTCGCTGTACGGGATGCCGTGCGCTGGCGTCGTCAGCAGGAGCGACGTCTCGAGCGCTTGCAGCGCATCGGCCGCGTTCTGGTACCGGTTGTTCGGGTCCTTCTGCAGCAACTTGTCGATGACGGCACCCATGCGGTACGGCACGCCCGTCATCGGCGGTGCGGGCTCATCGCTGCCGTGCATCGCAACGAGCTCGTGGATCGAGTCCGAGATGAACGGCAGGCGGCCCGAGCCCATGTAGTAGAGCATCACGCCGAGAGAGTAGAGATCTGCGCGGTGATCGCAGGGCTGGCCCGTTGCGAGCTCCGGCGGCATGAACGCGGGCGTACCGACGACAGCGCCGATCCCCGTCATCGTCGTGTTCGTCGTGTCAGGTGCGACGGACTTCGCGAGACCGAAGTCGAGCACCTTCACGAGGTCGCGCGCCTGCGCCAGCAGCATCACGTTGGACGGCTTGAGGTCGCGGTGCACGATCTGCTTTTCGTGCGCGGCAGCGAGCGCTTCGAGGATCTGCACGCCGATGCGCACGACGCGCTCGGGCCGGATGATCTTCTCGCTCTTCAACACCTGATCGAGCGTGCGACCGCTGACCAGCTGCATGACGATGTAGAACACGCCGTCGTCGGTCTGACCGAAGTCGAGGACACCGACGACGTTCGGATGCTCGAGCTTGCTCGCGATCTTCGCCTCGCGAAGGAACCGCTTGATCACCTCGCCATCGGTGATGAGCGACGAGTTGACGACCTTGACCGCGACTTCGCGATCGATCGAGTGCTGCTGCGCGCGATACACGGCGCCCATGCCGCCCTGGCCGAGCTTCTCGAGCACGGTGTAGCGACCGTCGAGCTCGCGCCCGAGGAACGGATCGATGCGCGCCTTGAGCTTGAGCAGACGCGTCCCGTCGGTCGGACACTTGTCTCCGACGTGGAACGTCTTCTCGCAGGTCGTGCAGTAAAGCTCGCCCGGCGGATTGCTGTCCGCGGCTGCGCTCACCGCGTTGTCCACCCCACGCTGACCATGCCGCCACCGCCCTCCATCGGATCCACTGCGACTTGCACCGGCGCTTCCTTGCCCTTGAAGACCGTCGCCTCGAGCACGAGGCCCGTCACGATCGCTGCGCCGCCGACGGCGTACATGCCGATCGTCACGTTGCGCCACTTGTGGAACGTGTCGACCTTGGAGTTGTAGTCGGGCGTCGTCGTGGCGCCGCCGATGTCATCCCGCGTGCTGCGCACCTTGGTGATATGAACGATGCCACCGACGAGTGCAATGCCCGCACCGGCGCCCATGATCGCGTAGGGCACTACTGACCGTTTGGATTCGATGGTCCGCACCTTGGCGTCGCCTGGTTTGGACTCCGGCGTACCGACGGGGAGCATCGTGATCGTGACGGTCTGCGGTGCGGTGCCGTCGACGGTGATCGTCTTCTGCGCGTCGTTGTAGCCCGGCGCCGTCGCGATGATCGTGTGGCGTCCCGGCGGGAGGTGAATCGTGCGCGGCTCGAAGAGCTCGTCGAGCGCGAACGACGAGACGGCGAGCTTGGGCGTCACGCCCGCAGGCTCGACCCTGATGTCGACGGCGCTGACCTTGGCGCTCGTGAGGCGCTCTGCGAGCTGCTGCTTCGCGGCGGGAACCCACTCGGGAACCGGATCCGCTGGTGTCGCGCGCTTCTCGCATTGCTCGAGAAAGATCTCGGCCTGCGGCCACGCTTCGCGCCGGATATACGCGAGCGCGATCAAGCAGCTATGGCGCGCGCGCGGCTCCAGGCGCTCCGCTGCTTTGAACGCATCGATCGCTTCGGTGTAGCGGCCGTCTTTGGCCAGCTGTTCACCACGCGAACGCAGCTCCTCCGCTGACTCGGCGACCGCCAATAACTGGGAGCTCAACAACAGCCCCGCGACTGCAATCGCTTGGAATCGCACCGACAAAAATCCTAACACCCCTCTGTCCCGATCGCCGCTGCGGCGTTGTCCCTTCTCGTCGGCCCTATCCCCGTCGTATCCCAAAGGACATGACTCGCAGTCCGTATGTAGGTCTCCACGTGACGACAGGTGCGCGCAGGGCTACCGCCGCCGACATCGTCGCGAGTGTCCAACGCGAGATCTCGTCGGGTTCGTTGCCTGCCGGGAGTCGTCTACCGCCGGTGCGGGCCCTCGAGAAACAGCTGGGGCTGTCCAAGAACACGGCACAGGCCGCCTATGACGAGCTCGTCGCGCGAGGGCTCGTGGAGGCGCGCGAGCGAGAAGGTGTTTTCGTCCTCGCGAACAATCGCGTTCAGAAGATCGCGCCCGTCGTGCATGTCCCATTGCCTAGGCTAGTGCCCCCACCGCTAGGTAGGCCTGACCTGGCGCCGCGCGGAACAACGCAGCTGTCGACCGTGTTCATCGATCCCGAGCTGCTGCCGACGGAGCGGATCGCGGACTGCGCGCGGAGCGTTCTCCGCGAGCGCATGCCGGCGCAGTACGAAGCGCAGGGCTATCGACCGTTGCGCGAGGCAATCGCGAAGCGCCTCTCTGCTCGCGGCCTCGACGTCGAAGCGGACGAAGTGATCATTACGACCGGCTCGCAACAGTCCCTCGACATCGTCGCTCGCTCGCTCGCCCATAAACGGGTCGCGTGTGAATCGCCGGTCTATGGCTACGCGAAGCTGCTGTTCGAATCGCTCGGCAACGAGCTCGTGCCGCTGCACCTCGATCCGTTCAGCGGCATCGATCTCGACGCGTGGGACAAGGCGCTCGCGACGAAGCCGGCGCTCGCATATCTCATTCCCGCATTCCACAACCCGACGGGCTACTCGTACTCCTCGGGGGAGCTGCGCGGCGTGCTCGATCTCTGCGAGAAGCACGGCGTCGCGATTCTCGAGGACGATTGGGGAAGCGACATGCTCTCCGACGGCGAGTACCGACCGATGTTGCGCATGCTCGGCGGCAAGAACGTGATGTACGTGAACTCGTTCACGAAGAAGTTGCTGCCGTCCCTGCGCGTCGGATTCATCGCTGCGTCCAAAGAGCTCGTGCCGACGCTCGTGTCGATGAAGCGTCTCTCCACGCTCGGCAACGCGTGGCTGACCGAAGCGATCGTCGCGGAGTTCCTCGATCGCGGTTATTACGACACGCACCTCGCGGCGCTGCAGAAGGCGCTCGATACGCGCTACGCGGCGTGCCTCACCGCACTCGAGGAGCTGATGCCCGACGGCGTGCGCTGGACGCGGCCCGGCGGTGGTCCGACGCTGTGGCTCGAGATTCCCAAGTCCATCGACGCGACGACCCTCGAGCAACACCTCCTGCGCCGGGGCGTCATGGTCTCCAGCACGAGCGTCGCGTTCCTGGGGACGCCGCATTTGCATGGCTTCCGGATCGCCTACGCGTACCTCTCGGAGGACCAGATGCGCAGTGCCTTGACCATCGTCGCCGACGCACTCCGCGTACTTGCCTGAGCCATGGATGACGCCCGCGGGGCAGACCGCCCCGGCCCGGTTGTCTCTCCGACGGTTTCGCGGCACTAATGGAGGATGCGCTTCGCCATGCTCGCCACCGTCGCGCTCGTCGCGATCGGATCCGCGGCGTGTAGCGGTCGCGCGGAGAGCCACAACTACGAGGCGTTCTTCGGGCCGACGATCGAGCCGCCGCAGGGCCTCGCGAAGATCCAGCCCGGCATGACGGTCGCGCAAGCCAAGAAGCTCGTGCCCGCGCTGCGCGAAGATCACCACGGCGTCCGCGATCACCTCGAGCTCACCACGGGCGTCGCCGACGTTCGTCTTCAAGTGCGTGTCGATCAGGGCAACGTCACGTCCATCGTCGCGATCGTGAACGGGCAGAGCGGTCGCGACCTTCTCACCAAGGCGTGGGGCGAGCCCGAGATCGCAAAGGACGCGCTCGGTCAGCCCGAGATCACGTGGGCGAGCGAGACGACGGGCTGGAAGGTCAAGCTCGACTGCCTCGAGCGCAACTGCCTCGTCGAGTACGTGCCGTACCACGTGCTCACCGGCGAGTTCTTCGGCCCGCACGTCGTGCCCCCGGACGTGCTCTCCAACCTCAAGATCGGCATGAAGCTCGCCGACGCTCACAAGATCGCGCCCGCCCAGATCGACGTGCGCGCCGGGATCAACGCAGGCGTCGACAGCGTGCGCGAGTTCGTCTCCATCGACGACAAGAAGGGGACCGTCAAGTCGATCTACTTGAACGTTCCGCAGCACACCGAAGCGATCCTCACCGATGCGTGGGGCCCGGGTCTCGAAGCGACCGAGCTCGGCAAGAACGTTCTCGTCTGGCCCGATCCGACCACGGGTTGGCGCGCGACGCTGCGCGATGCACTCGGCTCGAGCCACGATCTCGCGTTCGACAACTACCAGCCCTCGGCCACGCTGCTCGGCGAAGGTGTCGAGGGACCGGATGCGGTGCCCGTGCTCGGCATGACGGCCGATCAGGTGAAGGCGCAGTTCCCGACGGAGTGGTCACAGCAGGGCAAGAACGACATCGTGCTCACCCTGCTCCCGACGGAGTGGGAGCGCACGGCGACCAAGGTCACGCTCGAGCTCGCGAACGGCAAGGTCCACGCGATGTCGTTCTCGATCCCGTTCCGCGCGCATCCGACGTCCAAGGACTCGCTGCAGGAGATCTTCGTCCACAAGTGGGGCGAGGCGCGCGAGAAGGAGGATGACGGCAAGACCATCCTCGTCTTCAACAGCGACGCCGAAGACGCGCCCCGCGTCGAGATCACCGACGACACCGAGCACGGTGCGTGGCAGATCGACATCACCAAGCGATAGACCGACCGTTAGATCGAGTTCTTTTCGATCGCCGTGCGAGCCTGCTCGGCCAGCAGCTTCGTCGCGATGATGAACATGCCGAAGCGCGGGTCCTTGGTCAGGCCCTTCGCGAAGCGGTAGTAGATCTGCTGCGCGATGACGGCGGTCTTTAGCAAACCGAACGCGTAGTAGAAGACGAGGTGGTCGGTGCTGCGGCCGCTGCGCTCGAGATAGCGCTGCGCGACCTCCGCGCGCGTGAGCATCGCGGGATGGCCCGTCGGACCGAACGGTAGCTGCTGGTTCGGCGCCGGATCGCTCGCTTGCGTCCAGTAGGAGAGGGCCGTGCCCAGATCCATCAGCGGATCGCCGATGGTCGTCATCTCCCAATCGAGCACACCCGTGATGTGATCGAGCGACGCGTCGAAGATCACGTTGTCGAACTTGAAGTCGTTGTGGATCAGCGACGGCGCACCGTCCGCGGGCATGTTCTTGGGCAGCCACGCGGCGACCTCATCGATCGCGGGGATGTCGTCGGTCTGCGAGCCGGTATAGCGCTCGATCCAGCCGGTGACCTGGCGCTCGACGTAGCCGGCCGGCTTGCCGAAATCGCCGAGGCCCGCTGCTTGGTAGTCGACGGCGTGCAGATCGACGAGCGCGTCGACGAGCAGCTCGCACACCTTGCGGACCTGCGCGGGGTTCGACGCGAGCGAAGCGGGCAGCTGACGGCGGAGGATCACGCCGCGGCGTCGCTCCATCAGATAGAACGGCGCGCCGAGCACGGTGCCAGTCGGTTCGCTTGCGAGGACTTTCGGTGCGCGCGAGTACACGGGCGCGAGCTTGGAGAGCACGGCGACCTCGCGGCCCATGTCGTGCGCCGACTTCACCTTGGAGCCGAAGGGCGGGCGGCGCAGCACGTACTCGCGATCGCCGTGGTGGATCAGATACGTGAGGTTGGAGTGGCCGCCGGGGAACTGCTCGACCCGAATCGGATCGCTCTCACCGTGCGTGTCGATCGATTTCTCGATGAACGCCGTGAGAGCCGCGATATCGAGCTCCTCGCCCGCGCGGACGGCGCGTGGTTCGTCGACGACCAGGTCGCTCACTTCGTCATTCCGTAGCGGGAGAGGATGCGCTTGGCGACGACCATCTTGTGGACCTCGTCCGGACCGTCGTAGATGCGCGCGCCGCGCTCGTGCACGTAGTAGTGCGCGAGGATCGTGTCGCTCGAGATCCCGAGCGCGCCGTGCAGCTGGATCGCGCGATCGACGATGCCGAGCATGATGTTCGCGACATAGAACTTGATGACGGACACTTCATCGCGCGCGCGATCGAACCCCTTCTTCTCGATCGTCCACGCGGCGTGCAGCACGGAGAGACGCGCCGCATTGATCTCGGCGCGGGACTCGGCGACCCATGCTTGCGCGATCTGGCGCGTCGCGAGCGTCTTCTCGTCGTCGATCTTGCGCGTCGCGATGTGCGTGCACATCGTGTCGAACACGCGCTCGCAGATGCCGATCCAGCGCATGCAGTGATGGATGCGACCCGGGCCGAGGCGCTCCTGCGCGATGAGGAAGCCCGCGTTCTCCTGTCCGAGGCGATTGGTCTGCGGTACGCGCACGTTCGTCAGGCGGATCTCGGAGTGCGAGGCCCAGCCATCGCCAGCGTCGCCCATGATCTTGATGTTGCGGACGCGCTCGTAGCCGGGCGTATCCGTCGGCACGATGATCATCGACGCGCGGGCGTGCTTCGCCGCCTCGGGCGCCGTCACGGCCATGACGATCGCGAACGCGGCGCCGTCGGCGGAGCTGGTGAACCACTTGTGCCCGTCGAGCACGTAGTCGCTACCGTCCTTGCGCGCCTCGCACGACATCATCGTGGGGTTGCTGCCCGGGTTCTCTGGCTCGGTCATCGCGAAGCAGCTGCGGATGTCGCCCTTGGCGAGCGGCTCCATGTACTTCGCCTTCTGCTCCGGCGAGCCAAACTTGTGGAGGATCTCGAGGTTGCCGGCGTCGGGAGCCTGGCAGCCGAACACGTAGTGCCCGAGCGGTGAGCGACCGAGGCGCTCGCTCACCATGCCGTGCTCGACGAGATCGAGGCCGAGGCCACCGACGTCCTTGGGCATCTGCGGTCCCCACAGGCCGGCGCCCTTGACGGTGCGGCGCAGCTTGTCGAGCAGCGCGGCGGATGCGATGAAGCCCTTCTCGAACACCTCGTGCTCGGCGGGGATGACGTGATCCGTCATCAGCTTGTCGATGGATTCGAGGATCGGACGAACGCGCTCGGGGGGATCGAAGTCCATGGGCTACCTCTCGGTCAAGAGCTCGACGGGCAGGTGCCCCGTCACGTTGAAGGTCACGAGCGAAATGTGGTCGGGCGAAAGCGCGGTAGTGGGGCTCACAATCCCCGAGCGGAACTTCAGCTCCGTGATCGACGCGTTGCGGATGACGATGCTGGTGCGCACCATCTGCGCGGCGGGAATCCCGAACGCGAGGCCGACTCCGACGCCGATGGGGCCGGCCGACGTCACGCACGCGACCCGCGCGCCGCTCTTCGCCCCGGCGATCGCCTGACACAGCGCGCCGCGGACGCGGTCGACAAACTCGGTGACGCGCTCGACACCGTCGGCGACCCACTCGTCGCTACCCCACTTCGCGAGGACGGTCTTGAACGCGTCGTCGAGTAGCCGTGGTGTGGGAGCTGACGTTAGTTGCGCGAACTTGGGGTCGTGCTGCACGAGGCGCGGCACGAGGTGCTGCAGCATCTCGAACGCGGGGTACTCGGCGAGGCCCGCGAGCTCGACGGGGGACGGTGGCGTGGGGCCCGCAGAGGCCGCGGCCGCAACGGCACCCGCAACTGTCTCGCGCTGACGACGCAGCGGCCCCGCGTAGAGCGCGTCGAGCTTTGCGCCGGCGAGCCATCCGCCGAGGGCTTTCGCTTGTTCGTGACCGCGCGCGCTCAAGCGATCGTAGTCGGCCTCGCCGTACGACGCCTGTCCGTGGCGGATGAGGAAGAGCGAGCCCACGCGCGGACTGTACACGCCGTAGTGCGGCTCACCGAACGCTCGGGACAAGCGTTTCTCTGGGGACACGAAGCACGTGGGCTCGCTGTCCCCATGCACGCGCACATCCGCGGATTCGCGCGCACCTCGCTCCAATTCTCATTGGCACGTGCCGCGCACTGCACGGTGTCCACTACATGAAGCTCGCGCCTATCTTCTCGCTCGTCCTTCTCGTCTCTGCCTGCGCTGCCGAGATGCTTCCCGATGGCGACTCGAGCGGTGACGCCGATGGAGACATGATCTCGGATGTCGACGAGGGCCGCGCGCAGCTGACCGATACCGACGGCGACGGAACGCCCGACTATCTCGACGAGGACAGCGACAACGACTCCATTCCCGACTACCGCGAGGCGGGGGACCTCGCGCTCGACACCGCGCCCGTGGACAACGACCAGGACGGCGTCGCCGACTTCCGCGATACCGACAGCGACAACAATGGTCGTTCCGATCAGCTCGATGGCATGGACGACATCGATGACGACGGCGTCGCGGCCTTCGCGGACACGGACGACGATGGCGATGCACTGCCCGACGTGCTCGAGATCGGCGTGAACCCGCTCGTCCCGACCGATACCGACGGCGACGGAACGCCCGACTTCGCGGACACCGACTCCGACAACGACACCATCCTCGATCTCTACGAGGGCGCGGATGACTACGACGGCGACGGTCTCCCGAACTACCGCGACATCGATAGCGATGGCGACTGCATCGGCGATCGCGCCGAGGCCCGCGGCTCGAGCCCGGCCGACTCCGATGGGGATGGCCATTCCGACTTCCTCGATCGCGACAGCGACAACGACGGCGTGCCCGATGTGGCCGAGGACGAGAACTGCGACGGCAATGTCTCCGCGGGCGAGTCGTCGGCACTCGTGACCGACTCCGACGGCGACGGCGTCAGCGATCTCGTCGAGACCGCCGCTGGCACCGATCCGGCCAATGCGGCGTCCAACCCGCGCGCGAACGGCGACTTCGTGTTCGAGGTCCCGTACCAGAAGCCGCAGCTTCCGATCTCGTCCGACCTCGACTTCTCGACGAAGCTCCAGGCCGTCGACCTCTACGTGATGCTCGACCGCTCGGGCTCGATGGCGACCGAGATCACGTCGATCAAGGCGAACCTCTCCACGGTCGTACGCAACGTCGCGTGCCCGCCGCTCGGTACCGGAACGCCCGGCAACTGCATCCCGGATCTCTGGGCCGGCGCCGCGACCATCGGCTACCAAGGCGGCGGCGCGAACGCGTTCCAGAACTGGGTCGACATCCAACCGAACCCGAACTTCTCCGTCGTCCCGACGTCAGAGGTCTCCGGCACGAACTCGATGGAGCCGCTCACGTTCGCGTCGTACGCGGCGGTGACGGGCCAGGGCGGTGCGAACTTCTCGATGGGCTCGGTCCCCGCGCGCGCCACGTGCACCGGTTCGCCCGCCGCGAATGCCGGCTTCATGACGTTCGGCTATCCATGCTTCCGCAAGGGCGCACTGCCGGTCGTCCTCCTCGCGACCGACGAGCCGCCGCTCGGTGTTGGCGACACGTTCGCGACGCCCGCGTGGTCCACCGTCGTCAAGCCGCAGTTCGCGAACACGGGCGCGAAGCTCGTCGGCATTCTCGGTGATGGCCTCTCGGGCTCCACCGCCGCCGACCTCCAGCAAATGGCGCGCGACACGGGCGCGGTCGATGCGATGAACGGGAACGCTCCGCTCGTCTTCAATGGCTCCGGTTCGTCCGCCGCCGCCGCGATCCAGACCGGCATCATCACGCTCGCGAACGGACTACCGCTCGATCTCGACGCACGCACCTCCGACGCCGCTGGCGACTCTGTCGATGCGCCCGCTGCCTTCATCGATCACCTCGAGACGCAGCAGCTCGGCACGCCGCAGTGCGCGAACGGCCTGACCGCCGCCGACACCAACGCCGATACGTACACCGACAAGTTCGTCGGGGTTCGCACCGGCACGCCCGTGTGCTGGAAGGTCGTCTCCAAGATGAACACGACCGTGCCCGCCACCGATGCACCGCAGATGTTCCGCGCGACGGTGCGCGTCTACGGCGACAACACGACCGAGCTCGACGAGCGCGACGTGTTCTTCCTCGTGCCGCCCAAGCCGTTTGACGTTATCCTCTAGTCATGAAGGCGATACGCGTGCGGGTCGAGAATGGCCGCATCACGGGCGATGCGCCGCCTGGCATTCCGGATGGCGAGCTCGATCTGTGTATTGCGGATGACGACGATGCGATGACGCCTGACGAGCTGGACCGATTGAACGAGGCTCTCGATCGCGGGGCGGAGTCAGTGGAGGCCGGACGGTTCAAGCCCGCGGCTGAAGTAGTCGACCGTCTCCGCGGACGATGACGACGGTCGTCGTCGTCTCCGAGGCGGAAGCGCAGCTCGAAGAAAGTCACGAGTGGTGGGCTGCCAATCGCGACGCAACCTTCCTCGTGCTCGATGAGTTCGAGCGCTGCGTCTCTCTACTGCAAAGCTCGCCCGATATCGGGAGACGTTTTCGTCGATCTCGCGTCCCGGGTGTTCGCAGGCTACTGATGACGAAGACGCGACACTACGTCTACTACCTGCACGACGATGTTCGCTCGATCGTGTACGTCATCGCCGTCTGGGGCGCCCCGAAGACTGGCGATCCCACCATCGTCGATCCGCGGCGCTAGTCGCGGATCAGAAGTACATCCGGCAGCTCTTGCAGTAGAACCGCAAGTGCTCCTCGACCCACGTCATCGGCGCTTCGCACTGCGGGCAGGCAGGCTGCGGACCTGGCGCGGCCTTCTCTTCCTTTGGCGGCGGTAGATCCTCCGACGCGGTCGTCACGGGAATCTTCGCGAGCGCGTCGGGATCGTCGTCGATCGCCGGCTTCGAATCGCGGCGCGGTGCGGGTGCGCCGGTCGTCTCGCGACGCGGCGTCGTGACTGCTTCGTCGGCGGTGTTCGCGGCCTTGAACGCGGCGGCGAGCTTGCCGATGTCGTTCGTCGCCTCGAACTCCTCGGGATCCATCTTGGGTCGCGCGGTCGTCTCGGCGAGATCGCTCACGGACTCGCGATCGACAGCCGGCGTTTGCATGGTCGCTCTCGCCTCCTCGTCGGAGACCGGCATCGCGGTCATGTCGGTGTTCTCGTTGACGCCCATGCCCGTGTTGGTTGCCGGGCGCAGCGCCTTTGCTTCCGGGTCGGTGCTCTCGTCGGGCGGCGCCGTCATCGGAGGCGGGAGACCAGGCAGTGCGGGACCTGCGGAGCTGGCGGAGATAAACGGGGGAATCGTCGGCACCTTGAACGCCAGCGGCGCGAGGCTCGCCGGCTTGGTGCGAGGGCCCGACGGCAATCCGGGGATAGGTGGCGCGATGCTCGCGGGCTTGGCGCGCGGCGGCGGGACGACGCTCGTAGATTTCGTGCGCGGGCCCGGCGGAGGCGCTGTGTTCGGCTCACCCTCGGGTCGCGCGCCAAAACCCGGTGGAAACTGTGGCGGTGAAAACGCGGGCTGTTCGCCGAACATGGGCGCGCTCGACGCGCCGAGAGGACCAGCCGGGCCGGGCAGCATGCCACCAGGGCTTGCGGGCGGAGGTGGACCGATTCCGATCGGAGGACGCGGGTTCGGTTGGGCCGCGGGGCCGTTGCCCATCAGCGTCGCGGCCATCGGGTCCACGGGTCCGTTCGAGCCATTCCCGATCGGTCCGCTCGGGCTCTGACCGAACATCGGTCCATTCGGTGCCATCGGACCGTGTCCCATCGGACCGTTCACGCCCATCGGCGGCGGCGGATACGACGGACGGCTCGGGCGCAGCGGAGCGGGCTCGGGCGCGAAGAATTGCTCGACGTTGAACTCGGGCTGCGGCGGCGGAGCGGGCAGGTGCGGTTGCGGTTGCGGTTGCGGGGGAGTGCGAGACGGGCGGAGCTTCGGCGGCGGATCGTCCTTCGGCGCGAGCACCGACGCGGCGATCGTCGCGACGACAGCACCGGCGAACAGGAACATCCCGTAGCCGATGGGCACGGAGATATGACCGTCCTTGAACGCGGGCCCGATCGCGACGAGCGCGCCGACGACGGCCGCCGCCGCGATCGCTGCGATGAGCGCAAACTTTGCGATGTTGCGTCGACTGTTGCTCTTGGCGAACGACGTTCCGGCGAGCACGAGCAGCAGGAGAAGCAGCAGGGCCTGCGCACCGAGCGCGCCGTACCCGACGGCGGGAAATGCTCCCGCGAGCTCGACCGACTGGCACTTGCCGTCGCCGCCCGTGTTGCACCCCTGCGCACCGAGCAAGCCGACGTGGACCGTCTTCTTGTCGATCGTGCGCGACCCACTCTCCGTCATCACGGTCGGAGGTCCCGACCACAGCGCACCCGTCACGATCGACGTGGCGAGCAGGGCCGCCGCCGTCAGCGCGAGGACCGCGCCCACCAGACGGGAGGACATGCCTCAGGATATCACGCGGTCAGCGCGTCGAGCGCGGCCGCAGCCGATCCAACCGTGCGGAACAGGGGCCGGTTATCGACACTTAATACGCGTGAGTCGCACGCACCATCCAGGAACGCTTCCATAGGTGCCCAGAAGCGGTCGACATCGAGGAAGACGATGGGCTTTTTGTGGTAGCCGAGCTGCAGGCCGGTGATCTGCTCGAACGCTTCTTCGAGCGTGCCAAACCCGCCGGGGGCCACCACGAACGCGTCGGCGAGCGTGAACATCATCGCCTTGCGCGTGTGCATCGTGTCGACGACGTGCAGCTCGGTGAGGCCCGTGTGCGCGACTTCCAGATCGACGAGTGCCTGCGGGATCACGCCGACGACGCGACCGCCCGCTGCGAGGCCCGCATCCGCGAGCACGCCCATCAGGCCGCGATGCGCGCCGCCGTAGACGAGCGTCAGACCGCGCGCCGCGATCTCTCGCGCGAGTGCCTGCACGGCTGCCACCTGCGCGGGGGTACCGCTCGACGATGACAGGAACACGCACACCGCTCGCATGCCGCGACTGTACACTCGGTGCGTGGCGCTGCGCTGGCACGAGCACACGTTCGCCGAGCTCTCGGCGGCGCAGCTGTACGAGCTCATGGTCGTGCGCGCACGCGTGTTCGTCGTCGAGCAGAACTGCGTCTACAACGACGCCGACGGCGCGGATCCGCAGTGCCGCCACATCTGGGCGACGCAGGACGACGCCATCGTCGCGTACTGCCGCGTCGTGCCGCCGGGCGTGAAGTACGCCGAGGCGTCGATCGGCCGCGTGCTCACCGCTCCCGAGGCGCGCGGTACCGGCGCGGGTCGCGAGCTCATGCGTCGCGCGATCGCAGCGTGCGGCTCGCAGCGCATTCGCATCGGCGCGCAGGCGTACCTGACGAAGTTCTACGGCGAGCTCGGCTTTGTCGTCGACGGTGAGATCTACGACGAGGACGGCATCCCGCACGTCCAGATGGTGCGCGCATGAAGCCGGTGCCCGGATGGTTCAAGGCGCCGTGCTGGTTCATGGCCGCGTTCTACGTGTTCAGCGTCGTCGTCCAGTACAACGACCCCGATCCGATCCGCTGGATGCTGATCTACGGCGCGGCGATGATCATCTCGATCCTGTTGCCGCTGCGTCGGCCGGCGGCTCGTCAGGCGGCGCTGCCCGGTCTCGCCGTCGGTGCGATCTGCCTCGTGTGGGGCGCGATCCTCGTCGCAGGAATCTGGGGCAAGGTCACGCTTGGCGACATCCCCAAGCACATGAGCGAGAAGGGCGGCGCCGTCGAAGAGGAGCGCGAAGCGGGCGGAATGCTGATCGAGGCGGTCTGGCTGCTCGGCGCCTGCGCGTATCGCCGCCGTCGCAGCTAACGGGAGGGCGGCACCGGGACGGGCCAGGCGGGATGGGTGGTGGGATGCGATAGCCACGCGCGAAGAGCGACAGCCTGCGCTGCACGCCACGGCCCGGCGGCTTCGAAGTCGGCGATCGCACTCTGAGCAGCCGTGCGCGCGGCGGCCTGACTGCCGAGCTTCCACAGGATCGCCGCGTGCACCGCACGGGCTTCTCCGCGATCGCCTCGCTTCGTATCGTCGAGCATCGAGATCGCACGCGAGGCGAGCTCGTCCGCTTGCTTGGCATCGCCTCTCGCGAGATCGAGACGAGCGCGCGTGATCGCGACGGCCGCCGCGGGTTGCGACGCTTCGCCAAACAGCTTCACGAACACGGGCCCCGCGCGGTCCAAGATCGCTGCTGCCTCGTCGAGCTTCACCGGTGTGGGGCGCTCCAGCCACGACCTCGCCTGTGCGTAGTCCGCGACGAGCGTGTACGGGCTCTCCGCGCCCTTTTCTCGCGCGATCAACGGCGTCGCGGCCGCGAGCTCGGTGTCTGCGTTCGCGAAGTCGCCGCTCGAGATCAATGCGTTCGCGAGCGACACCCGCGCGTCGGCGGCGTTGTAGCTCTTGTCGCCCATCGCCGTGATCATCCCGTCGACGACCGTGCGCAGCTCCTCCGCGGCGTGCTTGAAATCGCCGAGGTCGGACAGCACACGACCGATGTCGGCGCGGGCGTCGAGGACCATCACGTGAGTGGGGCCGAGGACCTTGGAGCGGCGATCCGCCACCTCGTGGAGTAGCTCGAGGGCCCGCGGGAGGTTG
Organism: Kofleriaceae bacterium; assembly: GCA_036499725.1. GTDB lineage: Bacteria > Myxococcota_A > Polyangia > Haliangiales > Haliangiaceae > JABFXX01. The sequence continues at coordinate 119,723 of DASYDE010000019.1, read as the reverse complement.
CCCGCTTCTTCCTCGAGCATCGCGAGATATCGCACGCTGTCGATCGCCTCACGACGCAGGGGCGGCAACGCTTTTTCGATCGCCGCCGCCGCCTGCTCGACCACCGGCCGCGCATCGGCGAGGCGCTTCTGAATGATCAGGGCCGCACCGAGGCGCTGGAGTGCAAGCGCGCGATCGAGATGCGCGGGCGGCAACTTCGCCTCTCGGATCGCGAGCGCACGCCGATACTCCTTCTCTCCCTCGGCCAACCTGCCGCTCTCCATCAGGGCGTCTCCGTGGGCGATGCGCAAGCTCGCCGTTTCGAGACTGTCATCGGAGTCCGTGATGGCGGCGAATGAATCCGCCGTGCGCACGTCGGCCGACGTGGCGAGCATGAGCACCTGCGCCTGGAGCGAGAGCTTGGAGTCGCCCGAGAGCCCCGCCTCTGCCACGGCCTGCGCGGAGGTCGTGCGCGCTGTGGCCATATTGCCGCGATCGCGCGCGATCTCGGTTCGCAGCATCCACACGCGCGTGGTGACGACATGTTGATCGATGTTCCCGGCGGCCTTCTCGGCAGCGTCGAGCGCTTGCTCCGCACCGGCGAGGTCTCCTCGATCGCGAAGCGTACCGGCTCGTTCGACGTCCGCTTCTGCGCGCGTCAACGCCTGCTGTTGTGCCTCGCTGAGCCCCGCCTGGGCAGGACGGGCCAACCATGCCGGATCGGTGCACTGCGCGAGGTCCGGCATATCGTCGAGGGCGGACGCGAGCTGCGCACCGGTCTGCTTGTCATCGGTGATGCGGTCGAGCATGGACCACACGCGATCACGTGCACGCTCGATACACGCAGCACGCTTGCTGGCCATCTCGGCTGTCTGTCGGCCGGCGCGCGTGTCCATGCAGGAATCGATGAGCTGGGCCTTGGCCTCGTGCTTGAAGCTCGCGACCACCGCGTTGACTCTCGCGATCTCCGCGGGCTCGACACCGCGGCGTGCGAGAGCGCCTTCGGTCAGGTTGATGTCGTAGCCCCGAACGACCTCGCTGCACGGCTGTTGCACCGTCCCGCGACCGAGCGCGATCGCGGCCGTCGCGACGAGCGCACTGACGGCCACGCCGCCACCGATCACGTACCAGCGGCGGCGCCCTGGCGCAGAAGCCGCCTCGAGCTCGCGGACGAAGCGGACGAGGTCCGGCCATCGCTTCGCAGGGTCGGCGGACAGTCCCCGACGGACGGCGCGCTGGACCCGCGCAGGAAGGGTGCGTGTCCCCGGCCGCACGCGCTCGTTTGCCATCTCGAGCCAGAGAGCTCCGGCCGTCTTGCCGGCGAATGGGTGCTGGCCGTGAAGAGCTTCGTACAACGTCACGGCGAACGCGTACTGATCGCTGCGCGCGTCGGGTGGCGCGGCCTCGACGAGCTCGGGCGCCATGTAAGCCGGAGTTCCGGCGATCTCTCCGGTCTCTGTCAACCGTGCGAGCCTCGCATCGCCCCCGACGAGGCGTCCGCCCTGCTCGTGAACGTCGTCGAGCGCCCGCGCCAGCCCGAAGTCCGCGACGCGTGCGCGACCGGCCCGATCGACGAGCACGTTGTCTGGTTTGAAGTCGCGGTGCACGAGACCCCGATCGTGCGCGGCGATCAGGCCGTGACCCGCCTGGCACAGCATCGCCACGACCTCGCGCCAGCTCCAGACGGACTGCTTCAGCCACTGCGTCAACGTGACCCCGTCGACGAGCTCCATCGCGAGGAACGCGACGCCCTGGTGCTCGGCCACCTCGTGAACAGTCAGGACGTTGGCGTGCTGCAGCTGGGCCGCCGTTCGTGCTTCGCGAACGAGGCGTGCGCGCGAGTCGTCGCTCGCACCGGCATGCAGCCGCTTGAGTGCCACCGCGCGACCGAGCTCGACGTCCTCGGCGCGATACACCGCGCCCATCCCTCCCGCGCCGATCCGCGCGAGCACGACGTAGCGACCGATACGCGCGCCAGGTGCCCATTCCGTTTCGGACTGCGGTCCCGTGAGCCGGCCGGCACGCACGACGGGCCGATCGCTTCCGTCGCTTCCCTTGGCGAGCGTCGGTCCGGATGCGAGCGCGTCGTTGGAAGCGATGGTCGGCGCGCTCGCATCGGCGCTGACCGTCGGGCCGGTCGGATCGGATGACGACGGCTTCTCGGGCACGAGGGACTCCACCCTAGCAGCTCGGCGGGGTCGCTCGCAGGCCAAACGCTGCGGCGTTGACACCGGAGCTCCGCTCGGATCCGCACGCTCTGCGTGACGACGATAACGAGTAATCCCGTCGCATTGCACCCGGGAAACGCGCATGGTTGGATGCCCGAATGCGCATGATTCTCGTCGGTCCTCCGGGCGCCGGTAAGGGCACCCAGGCGGCTCGTTTGGTGGAGCGGTTTCACTTCGTGCACATCTCCAGCGGCGACATGCTGCGCGCTGCGATCAAGGCGGGGACGGAGCTCGGCGCAAAGGCCGAGGGCTTCATGAAAGCGGGCGCTCTCGTTCCTGACGACGTCGTCATCGGTATGGTGCTCGAGCGCATCGCGCAGCAGGACTGCGCCAAGGGCTTCATGCTCGACGGTTTCCCGCGCACGCGCCCGCAGGCGGAGGCGCTCGACAAAGCGATGGAGAACGCGGGCGTGAAGCTCGACGCAGTCCTCGTGATCGAGGTGCCCGATGCGCTCCTCGAGGAGCGCGCTGTCGGTCGTCGCACCGATCCGGTGACCGGCACGATCTACCACCTCAAGTACAACCCGCCGCCCGCGGACATCGTCGATCGCCTCGTGCATCGCCCCGATGACACGTCGGAAGCGGTGAACACGCGCACCAAGAAGTTCCACGCGGACACCGCGCCGATCGTCCCGTTCTACGAGGCCAAGGGCATCGTGAAGCGCGTCGACGGCGTCGGCTCGCCCGACGAGGTCACGCAGCGCATCACCGCTCAGCTCGGTGCGCGCTGATGGCCGGCTTCGACCACAAGTCCATCGATACCAAGTGGCAGGCGTACTGGGACGACAAGCAGACGTTCCTGACGCCGAAGGACCGCACGAAGCCCAAGTACTACGTGCTCGACATGTTCCCGTACCCGTCGGGTGACGGCCTGCACGTCGGTCACCCCAAGGGCTACACGGCGACGGACGTCGTCGCGCGCGCGAAGCGCATGATGGGCTTCAACGTCCTGCGCGTGATGGGCTGGGACAGCTTTGGCCTCCCGGCAGAGCGCCGTGCCGAGCGCACGGGCGAGCACCCGAGCGTGATCACCGAGCGTAATATCGCCACGTTCAAGAGCCAGCTCAAGAAGCTCGGCCTCTCGTACGACTGGACGCGGGAGCTCGCGACGTCTGATCCCACGTACTACAAGTGGACGCAGTGGATCTTCGAGCTGCTGTTCGAGCGCAACCTCGCGTATCGCGCCGAGGTCGCGGTGAACTTCTGCCCCGCGCTGGGCACCGTCCTCGCCAATGAAGAGGTGAAGGACGGGAAGTACATCGAGACGGGAGACGACGTCGAGAAGCGCTTGATGAAGCAGTGGATGCTCAAGATCACCGAGTACGCCGATCGGCTCTCGGAGGATCTGACGGGCCTCGACTGGCCGGCGGGCACGCACAAGGCGCAGTTCGATTGGATCGGTAAGAGCATCGGCGCGAATGTCGACTTCGTTGTTGATGGCTCCACGCAGCGCATCACCGTCTTCACGACGCGCCCCGACACGCTGTTCGGTGGCACCTACGTCGTGCTCGCTCCGGAGCATCCGCTCGTCGATGTACTGACAATTGCCGCGCAGAAGGCGGCCGTCGCGGGCTATCGCGATCAGGTCGGCAAGCGCAGCGAGCGCGATCGCACGACAGAAGCGGCCGATGCGCCAAAGACCGGCGTGGCGACCGGTGCGTTTGCGATCAACCCGGTCAACGGCAAGAAGATTCCGATCTGGATCGCGGACTACGTGCTCGCGAGCTACGGCACCGGTGCGGTCTTCGCGTGTCCTGCACACGACGAGCGCGATCACGCGTTCGCGAAGAAGTTCGACCTTCCCATCATCGAGGTGGTGAAGGGTGCGGACAATGACGTGCAAGCCGCGGCGTACACCGGCGACGGACCGCACGTGAACAGCGGCTTCCTCGACGGCCTGGAAATCGCGGCGGCGAAGACCAAGGTCATCGCGTTCCTCGAGGAGAAAAAACTCGGCGAGGGTTCGATCCGCTACAAGCTGCGCGACTGGCTGTTCAGCCGCCAGCGCTACTGGGGCGAGCCGTTCCCGACGTACACGCTGCCCGACGATTCGGTGAAGCTCGTGCCCAAGGCCGAGCTGCCGGTCGCGCTGCCGAAGATCGACGAGTACAAGCCGACGCGTGACGGTCTGCCGCCGCTCGCGCGCGCGACGGATTGGCTGCCGTACAACGGCGGCACACGCGAGACGAACACGATGCCGCAGTGGGCAGGTTCGTGCTGGTACTACCTGCGCTTCCTCTCGCCGACCAACGATCAGGTCGCGTGGGACAAAGAGGAAGAGAAGTACTGGATGCCGGTCGACCTCTACGTCGGCGGCAACGAGCACGCGGTGCTGCATCTCCTCTACGCGCGCTTCTGGCACAAGGTGCTCTACGACGCGGGCTTCGTCTCGACGAAGGAGCCGTTCCAGCGCCTGTTCCATCAGGGAATGATCCACAAGACGTCATTCCGCGAGGCGAGCGGCAAGTATCACCACGACGACGAAGTCGAGCAGCGCGACGGCAAGTGGTTCCTCAAGGGGAGCGACACGCCTGTCGAGACCAAGCTCGATAAGATGTCAAAGTCCAAGTACAACGTCGTGAACCCCGACGACATGTGCAACGAGTACGGCGCGGATGCGATGCGCATGTACGAGCTGTTCATGGGACCGCTCGAGGATGGCGTCGAGTGGGAGACGGCCGGTGTTGCCGGTACGCGCCGCTTTCTGGATCGCGCGTGGCGCCTGCTCGTCGTTCCCGCGGATACGCAGACGCCGGGCTCGGTCGACACGCTCGGTGACAAGGTCTCCGAGGACAAGGGCACCGAGAACAAGGATCTCGAGCGCGTGCTGCACGCGGCGATCAAGAAGGTCACGTCCGCAGTGACGGACCTCAAGTTCAACACTGCCATCTCCGAGATGATGGTGTTCGTGAACGAGGCGACCAAGGCGCCCGCGATCCCGAAGGCGTGGTTCGAGATGTTCGTGACGATCCTCGCGCCGTTCGCGCCGCACCTCGCCGAAGAGATGTGGCAGCGCCTCGGTCACCGCGAGTCGATCACGTACGCGCCGTGGCCGCAGTTCGACGAGGCGAAGCTGACCAAGGACGTGATGGTCATCGCCGTTCAGGTGATGGGCAAGCTCCGCGGTCAGATCGAGGTGCCGCTCGATGCGACGGAAGCGACGATCCTCGCCGCGGCCAAGGCCGACGAGAAGGTCGTCTCGTTCCTCGAGGGCAAGCCGATCAAGCGCGAGATCTACGTCAAGGGACGTCTCGTCAACTTGGTCGTCTGAGTCGCGACTCCGAGGGCTAAGCGCGCGGCGTGTTCTTGACGGCGAGATCCGCGGCCGTCTTCGTCGTCTCGCGCGCAACGGCGAGCGTGGAACCGAACGCGTGATTCGCACGGCCAAGGACGTCGCCCGCTGCATCGTCGACTCTGGTGACAACGTGCTTCGCGAAGCGGAACGCGCCCGTCGTGAGCTTCTCGGCGAAGTCGATGCCGTGATCGACCGCAGAGCGAATCTCGCGGCGTGCATCGTCGAGCACGGCGATCGCGGTGGACTGGCTGCGATCCACGATGTCGATCGCGAAGAACGTGACCTTCGGGAGAACGCCGTGGGTCTTGTCGGTGGTGGAGGCTTCGCTCATGCGGCTACTTTAAGACGCGCCGCGTCATTCGCAAGACCCATCGCGTGCTGCCGGTCCGAAGGTATGTAAAATAGCGGACATGGAGCGCGAATTTATCCCGGTCAACATCGCCGTCCTGACCGTCTCGGATACGCGAACGCTCGCGGACGACAAGTCGGGACAGCTGATCGTCGACACGCTCGGCGGCGTGGGCCACCACATCGCGGCGCGCGTGATCGTGACCGACGACGAGCGCGCTATCCGCGCGCAGCTCGCCGCGTGGATCGCGGATCCAAACGTCGATGTCGTGATCGCGACCGGCGGCACGGGCGTCACGATGCGCGACGTCACGCCCGAAGCATTGGCGCCGCTCGTGACGAAGGCGATTCCCGGATTCGGCGAGCTGTTTCGTCAGGTCTCCTACGCGGAGATCGGCGCGTCGACGATCCAGAGCCGCGCAGAAGGAGCGCTGTGCGGAACGACGTTCGTGTTCCTGCTCCCCGGATCGACGGGCGGCGTGCGCACGGGGCTCGAGAAGATCCTCATCTCGCAGCTCGATAGCCGCACCAAGCCGTGCAACTTCGTGACGCTGCTCCCGCGCATCAAGAACGCGGTCTAGCCGCGGAGGCCGTGCTTGCGCAGCAGCGTCAGCAGGTACGGGCGATCCATGCGCGCGACTCGTGCCGCTTCCGATGCGTTGCCGTCGGTGCGCGCGATCAGATCCTTCAGGTACTCGACCTCGAACGCAGCGAGGGCCGTGGCGCGCGCATCGCGATAGCTCGCGAGCTCGCCTTTCACCACCGGTGCGATCGTGGAGAGCTTCTCTCCGCCGAGATCGAGCTCGCCCATCACGATCGCAGCCTCGACCACGTTGCGGAGCTCGCGCACGTTGCCGCTCCACGGATGCGCCTTGAGCGCGGGCATCGCAGAGGCGAGAGGGCCGAGCTCGGCGACGCCGGTGAGGCGCTGCACGAAGTGCATGACGAGCGGCTCGATGTCCTCGGGGCGATCGCGCAGCGGCGGCACGGTGATCTTCGCGACGGCGAGCCGGTAGTAGAGATCCGCGCGGAACTTGCCCGCGTTGACCTCGGCGCGCAGATCGCGATGCGTCGCGGCGAGCACGCGCACGTCCGCGGAGATTTGCTGCGTGCCACCGACGCGCGTGAACGAGCGGCGCTCGAGAACACCGAGCAACGAGGGTTGGACTTCCAGGGGAAGCTCGCCGATCTCGTCGAGGAATACGGTGCCTCCGGCCGCGCGCTCGAACGCGCCGATGCGCCGCTGGTCGGCACCGGTGAACGCGCCCTTCTCGTGGCCGAACAAGATCGACGCGATCAGCGTGGCGGGTAGCGAGCCGCAATCGACGACGACCATCTCCGCGGAGCGGCGCGGACTCGCCTCGTGCAGCGACCGCGCGACGACCTCTTTGCCCACGCCGGTCTCGCCGTGAATGAGCACTGAGGAGTCCACACGCGCGAGCTTGTGAACCAGGCGCGCGACTTCGCGGATGGCGTCGCTTTCTCCAACGAGGTCACCGCGCGGTACCTCTTGCTGAGGCGGCGCCACCGACGAGCCAGCGTCATCAACGACGACCGTCGTGTCGCCGATCCGCAGTCGCGTCCCCGCGGGGACCACCGCGCGCTCGATGCGAATGCCGCCGACGAATGTGCCGTTGCGGCTCCCGAGGTCGACGACCTGGACCCCCGTCGCGGTACGGCGAAGCTCCAAGTGATAGCGACTCACCGCGGGATCGGTGAGCACCAACGCGTTGTCTTCACTCGTTCCGATCGCGAGTGATGCACCGTCATCGGGTGCGCACATCGCGCCGGTATCGGCACCGGCTTCGACGGCCACGCGCAGCCGGTGGACCATACGTACGGGGCGCTGCTGCAGCCGCGTACGCGGAACGTCGTCCATCGCAAGAGAGTACCAGGTCACGCCTGACACACTGAGCAATGAACATGCCGGTTGGTTTCAGACCTCGCGGCACGTAGAGTGCAGCCGCCCCGAACGGAGTCTCGATGCGTTTCGTTTCTCAACTCGCGCTGGTGTTTGTTGCTCTCGCTGCTCGCACGGCAGCCGCCGCCGATGACATGGCGCCGATCACGTCGTTCGGTAGCAACCCGGGCGCGCTGAACGCCTACGAGCACATCCCGGCGAACTTGCCTGCGAACGCTCCGCTCGTCGTCGTGTTGCACGGCTGCACGCAGCAAGCGGTCGACATGGTGCACGCGGGCTGGAACACGCTCGCCGATGCGAACGGGTTTGCAGTCGTCTATGCCGAGCAGACGACGGCGAACAATCCACTCCACTGCTTCAACTGGGCCGGCGAGAACGGCGACACGGCGAACCTCGTCCGCGGCATGGGCGAGAACGAATCGATCATCCAGATCGTCGATACGGCGATCGCTGCGCATCACCTCGACACCACGCGCGTCTATGTCACCGGCGTTTCTGCTGGCGCCGCGATGAGCGCCGTGATGCTCGCGACGTGGCCCGATCGCTTCGCCGCGGGCTCGATCATGGCCGGCATTCCGTACCGCTGCGGCACCTCGTTGACCGACGCGTACGCGTGTCAGAGCGGAGCCACCAACAAGACCCCGACGCAGTGGGGCGACCTCGTGCGCGCCGCGTCGACGACCACGACGTTCCCTCGCGTCCAGATCTGGCAGGGCACGTCGGATTCGGCAGTGAACCCCGCGAACGCGCAAGAGCTCGTGTCGCAGTGGACCAACGTCCACGGCGACGATCAGACCGCCGACTCCACGATGACCGACGGCGTCGCGACCATCACCACGTACGGCGCGAGCGTGGAGCTCTGGTCCATCGCCAACATGAACCACGGCATCTCCATCGGCGGCACCTCGTGCCCCGCCTCGGCGGCCTCGTACTTCATCGACACCGGCGTCTGCTCGACGCTCCACGCCGCCGAGTTCTTCGGCCTGCTCGGTACGTCCAGTGGCTCGGGCTCGGGCTCCGGCAGCGGTTCCTCGATGGGCGACGACGATGGCACTGGGGGCAACACGGGCAACGGTGGTGGTGGCGGCTGCTCGACGTGCGGCGGCAGTAGCCTCGCGTTCGGCTTCGGGCTCCTCGGCCTCGCGGTGCAGCTCCGCCGTAGGCGCCAGCCCACGACCCTGTAGGCGCGGCCCAACAGGCTCGCGCGATCCGCACGCGCTCGTCACGACTTGGCCGCGCGATCGCCCGGCACGGGCACTGCAACGCGCCGGATCATGCTTCGGTCCTTCGTTTTCGCCGCGACGCTTCTCGCCGCCGGCACCGCTAACGCCGCGCTCACCGCGGTCTCCAGCTTCGGCACCAACCCCGGCGCCCTCGCGATGTACGAGTACGTTCCGGCGGGCTTGCCGTCGGGCCGCCCGATCGTGGTCGTGCTGCACGGCTGCACGCAAGCTGCAGCGGATGCGGCGACGCTCGGCTGGAACACGCTCGCTGATACGTACAAGTTCGCGGTCGTCTATCCGCAGCAGCAGTCCGCGAACAACCCCGTCTCCTGTTTCAACTGGGCCGGCGAGTACGGTGACACGTCCAACCTCGAGCGAGGCAAGGGCGAGAACGAGTCGGTGATGGAGATGATCGACAAGTCGATCGCGCTTCACGGCGGCGATACGACGCACGTCTACGTCGTTGGCTTTTCTGCCGGCGCCGCGATGGCATCCGTGATGGCCGCGACCTGGCCGGATCGCATCGCGGGCGTGTCGATCATGTCGGGCATTCCGTATCGCTGCGCGACGTCGGTCTCGGGCGCGTACAGCTGCCAGTCGCCGGGTGTGTCCAAGACGGCCGCGCAGTGGGGAGACCTCGTTCGCGGCTCGCACGCCGGTCCGTACCCGCGCGTGCAGGTGTGGCAAGGCACGTCCGACACGACGGTCGCGCCGATGAACGAAGGCGAGCTCGCGAAGCAGTGGACGAATGTGTGGGGCACGGACGCGACCGCCGACGAGAGCGAGACCATCGGCGGCACCACGCGCACCGCGTACAAGGCGGGCAACACAGTCGTCGTCGAGACGTACTCCGTCAGCGGCATGCCGCACGCGGTCGCGATCGGTACCGACCCGGCGGGCGCGTGTCCCGCAACGACCGGCTCGTACAACTCCAACCAGAGCATCTGCGCGCCTCTTCGCGCCGTGCAGTTCTTCGGGCTCACGGGCGCTGGCCCGGGTCCCACCCCGACGGGCTCCGATTCGACCGCACCGACCGTCGTCATCACCTCGCCGAGCGATGGTGACACAGTGACCGGCGCGCTCACCGTCATCGCGGTCGCGACGGACGACGTCGCCATCGATCACGTCACGCTCTCCGCCGACGGTGCAGACGTCGGCACGAGCACGACGGCTCCGTATCAGTTCAACTGGACGGCAGGCGCGCCTGGCGAGCACGTGCTCGAAGCCGTCGCCGTCGACACGAGCGGCAACGAAGCAACCACGTCCGTTACCGTCACGGTCCCCGGCGCGGGTGGTGGTTCCGGCGGCGGCAGCGCGACTGGCTCCGACGGCGACATGGGCGCGGGCGCTCTGCCCGGCTGCTCGCTCGACGCGGGCGGCGGCAAGTCCGGCGTCGGCATGCTCGCGCTCGGCCTCGGCCTGATGCTGCGTCGCCGCCGTCGCCGCTAGAAGCGACCAGCAACGCCAAGCGTGTTCGGGCCTGCGGTGACCATCACTGCAGGCTCGTCGGCGTTTCGGAGCGCGAACACCGTCGTCACGACCGCGCCCGCGAGCGCCGCACCGAACGCGATGTTCGCGGTGAGGCCCCAGCGATCGCCGCGCTTCTCGGCAGCATGCAGATCGTCGAACGACGCGGTCGAGTCATTCCGCAGGCCGTTGAAGTCATTTTGCGCGACGTGAAAGCGCCACGCGGCAACGCCACCCGTGCCGAGCGCGACGCCCGTGATCACGGCCCAGGTCGGCCAGCGCGCGAACAGGCCGTGCTCTGGTTTACCGGGATGCATCTCGCCGTGAACCTCGCCGACCATGCCGCTGTTCGTCGGAGCGGGCGGTGCGCCGACCCAGATACGGTGGCCGTCGGCATCGAGCGCGGTGACCTCGATCGCCGTGGTGCCGGGCGGAATCGCGATCCGCGTCGCGCGGCGATCGACGACATCGCGGTGGTTGCCTGTCGCGTCGACAACTGCGACGGAGATGCCCGAGACCAGACCGAGTGGGTCCGCGCTCGGCGTCAGGCGCACGAGACCGTGGTCGGCGCTGACCGTGATCTCGAGCTTCTTCGTCTTCGCGAGCGCGGCGTCGAACGGCGCCTGGATCTTCGGCGACGTCCCGGCCGGCAAGCGTGCATCGGGGCGCAGCGCGAGTGCGCGTGCGAAGTGCGCCTCGGCTTCGGCCGTGCGTTCGAGACCCGCGCTGAGCTCGCCGGCCAGCAGATGCAGCTCGACGTACTGCGTAGCGTCGGCGCCACCGCGTGCGAGTGCCTGATCCACGATCCGCAGCGCGCCTGCGTAGTCGAGCTGCGCCTGCTTCGCCCTCGCGTCGGCAAGATCGTGAGCGACGTCGTCGGCGTGCGCGCTACTGACGAACATCGCGGCGGCGACGAACGCATAGCCGAACGTTGCTATTCCGCGCACGCGTCGATTCTAACGTGCTGCTCGTGGCGGACGCGGTTCACTGGCGTCGATCTTCCTCGCTACCAGGTGAGCGAGAGCGGCTTGGCCGCCTTGCCCGATGGCACGTCGACGCTCACTTCTTTTTTGCGCCCGTCGGACAGCACGGCGCGTACGCGATGCTTGCCCGGTGAGAGCGAGTAGTTCAGCAGTGGCGTAACGTCGACGCGCTTCTCGTCGATGAAGATCGTCGCGAACGGCGTCGAGTCGATGCTCACCGTGCCGGGCTTCTTCGGGCGTGCGTGCTCGGCTGGCATCTCGATGTCGCTTCCCTCGGTCGGTTCTGCGACAGCGGCATCGGGCAGGGCAGGAACGGCGACGCGCTTGATCGGCCGCGTCGCGTCGGTGTTCTCCAGCGGACGTTCTCGGCCCGGATGCGAGCTCGCGACGGAGTCCTCGTCGGGCATGGGATCGCCATGCAGCGCGTAACGATAGGTGAGACCTGCACCCGCGAACACGACAACGAACACCAGCAGCGTCATGAGCATCGGGCTTGTCGACTTCGTCGGGCGCGGTGCGACCTGCGTCGGCTCGGGATCGACGACGCGAGTGGCGGCGCTCGTGACCGACGTACCGACGGGCATCGTCGCTGGGCGGGCAGGGCGTGTGCCCGTCGCGGCCGCGAGCACCTTGGCCTGGCGCGTGCGCTGCGCGGTGAGCTCGTCGGTGGAGGTGACGACCTGCGCGATCGCAGAGGGCCCGGCGATGCCACCGTGCGACGCCATCGCGGCTTCCAGTGCGCGCGAGAGAGCGGCCGCGTCGTCGTAGCGATCCGCCTTGTTCCGCGCGAGCGCCTTTGCGATCACGTCGGCGACGGCAGCGGGAATCGCCGGATCGACAGCATCGGCGCGCGGAATATCTTCCTCGAGAACGGCGCGCGCGGAGAGGTACTCGCTCGCTCGCTTGAACAGTCGCTGATGCGTCGCGAGCTCGAACAGCACGATGCCGAGCGCGAACACATCGCAGCGCCGATCGAGCGGTTCGCCGAGCAGCTGCTCGGGAGCCATGTACTGCGTCTTGCCCTTGATCGTGCCCGCCTCGGTCTCGGCGGCACCGCGTACCTTGGCGATGCCGAAGTCGAGAACCTTCACGATGCCTGTCGCGGTCACGAACAGATTCGACGGCGAGACGTCGCGATGCACGAGGCCCGCGGTCGTGCCGTCGGTGTCCTTCAGCTCGTGCGCGTGATGGAGGCCCGCGCACGCCTGCGTGACGATGCCGGTGCTGATGCGCAGCTCGGCGATGCGGTCGGGCTCGCGCGGCCGCGAGATCAGCTCGTGCACGCTCACTCCGTCGAGGAACGGCATCGCGAGGAAGTACTCCGCGCCGTCGCGGCCCAGCTCGTGGACCTCGCACACGTTCGGGTGGTCCAGACGAGAGACGAGCTTCCCCTCGTCGAGGAACATCGAGACGAACGCTTGCGATGCGACCAGCTCGGGCAACAGGCGCTTCACCACGACGATCTTTTCAAAGCCTGCTTCCCCAGCGAGGCGCGCGAGGTGGATCTCGGCCATTCCGCCCGTCGCGAGGTGCCCGATCAGCTCGTAACGCCCGAGGCGGGCCGGCACCGGCCGCGCTTCTGCGGTAGGTACGTGGTCGAGCTGGTACGATGACACCGGTCGCTACTATGCCGCGGAATCTGAAGTTCGGATCGCTGATCCTCGCCGTCGCCGGGACGGGATGCTTCTTCGACGCGAATTACGGGAACGGTGGGTTCCAGTGCAGCAACGGCGCGTGCCCGAGCGGGCTGGTGTGTGACACGGCTGCGAACAAGTGCGTGGCCACCCTCGTCGACGCCGCGCTGGACGTTCCGAGCGACACCTCGGTCGACGCGATGCCCGACGGTGAGGTCTCGCACGCATTGACGTGCGCTGACCCGGGACCGATCGCGAGCACCGGCGGCACTGCGAGCGGCACCACGGCAGGCCGCGGCTTCACGATCTACGGCATGTGCGGCGGCTTCGTCATGAACGGCGCCGATGCTGTCTACAAGCTGCCGAGCGTCGCCGCGTCGAGCCAGTACTTGGTCTCGATCACCGGACGCAAAGCGTACGTGATCGCACCCTGCGTCACGACGCCGTCGACAACGCCGTGCATCGGCAATGTCTACGCGAGCGCCGGCAATCCGATCCAGGTGATGGCGCCGACGGCCGGCGACTACTACGTCATCGTCGATGACATCACGCCGAGCGATACCGGCGCGTACACGGTCACCGTCACGAAGCAGTGATTACTCGGACCACTCGGTCTTGGTGAACTTGACGGCGTTCTTGTCGATGAAGACGCCGAACGCGGCGTCGCCGCGACCCGTGGTGAAGGAGACCTTCAGCACCTTGCCGGCAGAGATCGACGTGGCCTTGCCCGAGTCGACGTCCTCGACTTTTGCGCCCGTCACGATGTCGCCGACGCCTGCCGACGTGGCCTTGCCGAGCTTGCCCTTCGCGTCGATCACCGCCGCGAACAACTTGCAGCTCGAGAGCTCGCCCTGGCCGGCGCACGCGACCCAGACGCGCACCGCTTGGTCGGGCTTCGTGCACCACGAATAGACGCTCTTGAGGCTGACTTCCTCGCCCTTGTGCGACGCGACCTTCGTCGACGCTTTGAGAAGCGCCTTCTCGTCGTAGCCCGTCGCGGACTCGGTGGTCGCAGTTCCGAGCGAGCTCGCGATCTCGCTGAGGCCGCAGCCCTCGCGCAGATCTTCGGCCTTGGTGACCTTGTCAGCGGCCTGACCCGGCAGATCGCGGACAGACGGCTTGGCGGCCTTGTCGGCGAGAGCGAGAGAAGCTGTGAGCAGTCCGATGAACAGAGAAGTGCGAAGCATGATGAGCTCCATGCGCCGACGAGCGACGCGGTACGAAGGCTAGAAACGCGCGAGTGAGGCGCGGGGTCTTTGACCGAGGCGGCCGAGGTGGCCGCGCCGAGCTACTGGAACGTGATCGCGAACGGCCCGTTGTTCGGGCAGCCCAGCCCAGCTTTCCAGTTGTCGGCAGCGATGTTGACCTTCTGCGTGGTCTGGTACGTCCACTGATCCGACTCCCAGATGTACGCGCGCGCATCCCACGTACCGGCGGGCAGTTGCGCTTGGTTCATCTTTCCAGAGTCGACCTGGATCGTCGGCCCCGCGCCACCGGCGGCGTCGACGAACTCGAGCTTCGCGGTGTACGCCTTGCCGCATGTCTTGAGCTGATTGCGCACCGAGCCGATGTACTGACGGACGGCAGGAGCGGCAGCAGCGGTCTTCGCCTGCGGTGCATCGGGTGTGTGCTTCAACACGACGACCGTGGTCGTGTAGCGCTTGGCCTCGACCTTCTTGGTCCACTTCGCTCCGCTCGGGGCGGTGACCGTCACGTTGTAGTAGTTGTCGGGCGCAACGTTGATCTTCGCGGGAACGGTGTCATTGCGAACCTGACCGTCGACGGTGATGCCGAGCGCGTAGCCGTCGGGGCCGATGACGCGGATGAACGACGCGTCGGACCGCTCGAACGACTGGCTGTCCTCCCACTTGTCATCGGCGAACGCGGAGGTGGAGAGGGCGGCAACAGCCGCGATGGAACAGAACGCAAGGATCGAGGTCTTCACGAGAGCTCCTGAGTGATTTGCGAACACGGTGCTGAATCCAAATGCCATCGCGTGAAAAACGCAGCAACGACAAACTGCGCGTGGCGCCACGTGGTTCGACGTGTGGCGGGGCGCGCGACGAACCGTCGACAACGCGAGTGTTGGATCCGGCCCACAGGGCCACGTCGGCCGTTGGGGCAAGCCAACAGGAATGCCGAGGCGGCCGCGAAGTGAAAGCGTCGGTATTGCGCGAGTTGCGCTTTCAAGAGCAGGAGATGACGCGCGTGTGACGCTGGCCCATCCGTTGCTCATCGGCCGCAGCATGAAGCGCGGAATCGTATTGTTGGCCCTCCTCGGAGGTTGTGAGCTGGGAGGGACCGGTCGGCCCACGGGTGACGGTGACGGCTCGAGCTCGGGCGTGGACAAGGGGGCCTGCGCCCAGCGGATGGCGGACGCCCCGGAGAGCGTCCCCGGCTACGACTTTCACGACTCCATCGGCAACGCCAAGCGCAACCACTACATGGCGACTGCACTGCCGCAGGCTGGCGACGTCATGTACCCCGGCGGTCACTACCGCACGCTCGCGCCCGATGACACCGGCATGGCGCATCCGGGCTGCACGACCGACGGTCTGACGTACACGCCGGCGAACATTCCTGGCTTCACGTGCGCGGCTCGCCAGTTCGAGTTCCCGGCCGGCGTGACCGAGGACACCGACAAGCCGATCGTGATCTTGGTCCACGGCAACAGCGAGTCGCCGACAGGGTGGATGAGCTTCGTCCACGCGGATCCTTCCAGTCTGAACTTTCCCGCCGACACCACGGCGCGCGATCAGCTCGGCGAGATCCTGCCTGCCGAGGGCTTCCGCACGATCGCGATCGACATGCGGACGGACAAGATCGACGACCCGAATAGCCCCGAGGGGAAGGACACGGGCAATACGCCGAAGAACGCGGATCACGGCTGGAACGTTCCGCTGCTGCAAGAGCTCGTGAAGCGCGTCGTCGAAGCGAACCCCGATCGCAAGATCTCGCTCGTCGGCTTCTCGCTGGGCGCGACGACGGTGCGCGATGCGCTGCGCCGCCTGTGGGCCGAGAAGCAGGACGGCAAGTGGGACATCAACATCTACGAGCACGTGCAGGACGTGATCGTCGCGTCGGGTGCGAACCACGGCGTCGTCAGCTTCGCGAAGGAGTGCGGCGTCAACCTGACGATGCGCGGCACCGTCACGTGCGAGATGGGACAGCGCAATCAGTACACGGCGACCAAGTTCCATCGTCCGCTCAACGGTCCGCCCATCGACGGCGAAGCGCAGTGGGGCGGCTGGTGGGAAACGCCGTGCGCCGACGGTGACTACGCGTTCGGCAAGCACAATGCGTGCGGCGGCAACGCTGTCTCGTACACGACGATCACGATGAAGGATCTGGAGAACGGCACGCAGCAGGACGAGTTCGTGAGCGAGCACGCATCGCGGCTCTATCCGACGGAGTGCGCGAACAACCTTCTCGACGAGCTCACCGACTTCGACACGAGTGGCTACTTCTACAACGGCTACTTCCGGAATCACTACGGCGCGGTTCGCAGCAACGCCGGCCTCGCGAAGATCACTGCTGCGCTGGAGGACTAGTCATGAACCGCACCAAGCTCATCGTCACGCTTCTCGCTGCTGCAACCGCTGCGACTGCATCGTTCGTCTCCGTCGCGCATGCCGGCAACGAGATCGAGTTTCCACCGGAGAAGATGACGCGGCCGGACCCCGTCGAGAAGACCGACGACGCGAAGCCCGCTGACGCCGACGCCGACGACAACCCGTTGCCCGCGCCAAAGCAGGTCGCGACGCAGGAGGAGGCAGCGGCCGTCGCGCCGAACGGCAACGTCACCGTCGAAGCTCCGACGCCGAGGCACAAGGCCGACGAGCGCTGGATCGAGCCCTACGGTGCGATCGCGGGCGGCATGCACTTGCAGTCACTGCATCAGGCGCCCGACGCCACGACGCAGGCGCAGAACCCGACCGTCGCGGTCTCGCGGCTCGGCGTGCGCGGAGGAGTCGGCGAGCACGTCACGTTCGCGTCGGAGCTCGAAGCCTCGCTCGGTGGCCCGCAGGGCTACGGCGGCAGCGTCTGGGAAGGACAGGCCGCGCTCGCGATCCGCGATCAGTACGTCCGCTACTCCAACCACGGCTTCTCGTTCGCCGCCGGTCGCATCGCGGATCCCGCCAGCTTCGACTACGTGTCGGCGCACACCGGCGATCTTCTCTACGCCGACCTCTACACGCGCGACCCGCTGCTCTACTCCGGCGCCGATCGCGGCAACGGTTTGTTCGGCAGCTACCAGCTCGACAAGTACTTTACTGTCGCAGCGGCGTTCCACTCGACGAACCCGACGGGCATCACCGGCACCCTCGAGATCGGCGGCAAGCTGCAGCCGTTCGACCGTCCGTTCTATCTCGCCGCTGCGCAGGTCGGTAACTCGCAGAACAACCTGCCGGACCAGAACCTTCACATCTACTTTGGTTCACCTTCGATCCAGTTCAAGTCGGAACTAGTCGAGGCGAAGTTCGAGGTGCAGATGTACAGCCTCGACGCGCAGACGAGCCAGAACGACGACCAGACGATCCGCGGCTACAACTTCCGCGGTGGTGTGCGCGGTCGCCTTCCCACGGCGATCGGTCGCGTGTCGCCGTTCTTCAACGCCTCGCGCAACAAGAACGAGATCCTCGATCCGACGGATTCCAAGTACCGCCTGGCGGATCTGTTCCGCAGCTACACGGTCAGCATGGGCGCGGACCTGGACATCTGGAAGAAGAGCGGCATCGGCGCGTCCTACGCGATGGTGGACACCAAGGAGCCCGACCAGCACGTGCGGCAGCACTACCTGAACGTCGGCGCGACCTACTGGATCGAGAACAGCTTTGCCATCGGTGTGCGCGCTTCTGTGTTCGCGCAGCAGATCAGCGGCGAGATGATGACGACAGGGTCGCGCTCCCTGTTCATGACCGCTCGAATGGTGCTCGACTGACCGCGGATGGTGCTCGACTGACCGCGGAGAGTCTTCGACTGGTGGTACCGTCGAGGGGATGAGTGGTCTCGAAGAGGCGCTTCAACGCGCCCTCGCGGTGCGACTGAATCTCCAGATCAGCCTGTCGTCGCTGCCGTTCGTCGAGGAGTGGATGGATATCCACCTCGACCGATGGCTCGAGCACAACCCGGCTCCGCCGGAGATGCCGAACGGCGCCGAGGTGTCGTACCTGGCCATGCTCGGCAGCGATCTGCGCCGCGTGTGGTGGGGCGCCTGGGGTGATCCCGCCGGGTTCGTCCCGAAGATGGCGGACTACTTCAAGCTCTGCAACATCGCCAAGAGCGACGCGCAGGTGCTCGATGCGATCGGTGAAGCACTCGAGCCGGAGCTCGTCGGTTCGTGGATCGGCGTCTGGGGCGGCAAGGTCACCACCGGCTGGCACATCTGGGACCAGCACGTGTGGAGCGACGTCGAGAAGCTATTCGGGACCCACGAGGCGAAGTTCCAGCTGAAGAAGCTGATCGATGATCTCAAGATCGACCACATCGATCGCTTCACGCAGTCGATCGGCGACTCGCCGTACAGCGAGGTCGAAGTGCCCATGCCAGGTGACACCGTCGACGCGCAGGTCGAAGCGCTGTCCAGATCGTTCACGCACTTCACCGGAGCGCCGCTCGCACCGGCACTCGAGGCGCGCCTGCGGATGATCACGGCGCCGCAGTTCTCGCTCGCGGTGCGTATTCGCGGCGGTGCCATCGCGCGTGTCGGAGCGCTCGCGCCGGGCATCGCGATCGCCGACATCGCCGAGCTGTGCGTCGACGCGCAGGTCGGTATGGACGGCAAGCTGCCCAAGGTGATCGGTGCGCTCGGCAGCGCCATCTCGCGCGTCGAATACGGCCGCGCAGGTGACAAGGCTGGCGTCGACGTGTACCTCGAGCCCGCCGAATCCTCGCCGGGTTTGCCTGCGGCACCTGCATCTTCGGCAACCCCGAACTAGTGGGTGTACGCGACGGCTATCTGCTCGCGAGCGACGATCAGCTGATCGCGCAATCCGAGGTCGATCGCTATCGCGCGTCGGGGCCGGGCGGTCAGCACCGCAACAAGACCGAGAGCGCGGTTCGCCTGCGCCACAAGCTCAGCGGTGTGAGCGCCATCGGTGAGGACAGTCGGTCGCAGAGCGAGAACAAGCTGCACGCCGTTCGTCGCCTGCGCTCCGCGATCGCATTGGAAGTGCGCGAGCCGGTTCTTCTCGACGGTTACGTTCCGTCCGCACGGCTCGCTGCGTTCGTTCGCGCAGGTACAGCGCCGCTCGGGGCGAAGACGCGCTTGACGGGCACCTACTGGGCCGCGATCGGCGAGCTATTGGATCTCCTCGTCGCAGGGGATCTCGAGATCGGGACCACCGCGCAGCGCCTCGGCATCACGACCGGCGCGCTGTCGAAGCTGCTCCTGCACGACGAGCACGTGGCGCGCACCGTCAACGATGCGCGCCGCGCGCGGCAGATGCGTCCGCTGCGCTAGAACGAGAAGCTGCCGAGCGGCATCACCACGGTACCTTCGCGCGGCGCCAATGCGGGCATCGCAGGAACATTGCGCGGCGGTGGCGGCGGTGCAGAGCTGGCGTAGTCGCGCGTCGCGTAGTAGCCGATCACCGCGGTCACCGCCGGAAGCGCGAAGATCAGGGTGTTCTCTCTCGGCGAGTAATCATCGTCGACGAGATACACCGACGCGATGCCGCCGACGGCGCCGGCGAGGAGCGTCACGCCGAGCGACCCGTTTGCGTGATCATTGAGGCCCGTCAACCACACCCCGAGTCCAGCGCCGACACCCGCACCGAGACCAAACGCGATCTTCCACCCCGTCGAGTCCAAGTCGCAATTGCGGTCCGTGTCTTCGTCGCTGATGCTGTCGTAGCAGCTCAACAGGCCGATGACCCACGCCGTTGCGACGACACCGAGTCCGCCGGTGACGCCGAGCAGACCTCCGCCTGTTTGGCCGAGCACGCGACCTGGCGTGACAGGATCGGGCGGCGGCGGCTGGGGCTGCATGTACATCGGCGGCGGAGGCGCGTACCCGTAGGGCGGCGGCGGCGTGTAGCCGGAGGGCGGCGGGACGTACGGCGCCGTGTTCGCGGGCGTCGCGGAGGGTGGTCCACTCGCTGGTTCTGGCGCGGGCTGCGCAGACGCAACGCCAACGAGACAAAGCGACAGTGCACCCCCAGCGAACAACCGCATGAGTCGCAAGAATGCACTCGTCGAGCTGCTCGTGTCGACCGCGAGCTCGCTTCTCGGGTGGCAAAATCACGCCACGTTCAGAACTCGAAGCGGCCGAGCGACACGATGGTCGAACGTTCGCCAGCCGCGAGCGCTGTTGGCGTAGCAATCGGCGGCAACGCTTCCTCGTCGTCGGCATTTCGGGTCAGGTAGTAGCCCGTCATCGCGCCGACGGTGGGCAGGAAGAAGGACGCCGTTCCGCCCGCGCCGACACTGGTGGACAGCGCGAGACCATACGAAGCGAAGCCACCCGCGAGCCCGCCGATCAGCGCCGCTGCACCGGAACCATCGCCGTCATCGCCGATGCCCCCGATGGAGACACCGATGCTGGCGCCCACGCCGCCACCGAGTCCCGAGAGAAGGACGAGCACGGCCGAGTTATCGCAGCCGTCGTCACATTGTCTGAGGATGGGCGAGAGCGCCGCGAACGATCCAACCACCGATCCGAGGAGGCCGTAGAACGACTGCCTCACGACGCGCATCGCCGATACCCGCCCATGGCGGCGCGGTGTGCTGCCGGCGGGATACGCGAGCGGCTTCACGACGAGCGCTGTCGACGGCGGCATCACCGGCTCGACGATCACGCACGCGGCGAGCGCTGCGTCCTGCGCGACCACGGCCTGGTAGTACGCGTCGTCGAGCTCTTTCACGCGTCGCGCGAGATCGTAGGCACTCGCGCAGTCACCGCGCACCGCCGCTTGATGCGAGCCGTGCGCGAGCCACGAGACCCCCGCTGCTCCACCAGGCTGTGCACTCGCCGCAGTCGTCGCGAGCAACACCACCAGTCCCACGAGCGCACGCACGATGCGCGTCCTTACACGTTGTGTGCCGTCTGCGGTGAACGCCATCACGCGCAGTTGCGCCACGCGGTCTCGATGAACCACGACATCGGCCCCGTGCGCGCGACAGCGATGTCGTACTTCGTCCGTCAGAACTCGAAGCTGTAGTACCCGGCCATCGCGCCGATCGTGGGGAGCGCGAAGAGCGCCACGTTCATCGAGTCCGGATACGACTCCTTCTGGAGGAACGACGCGGCGAGACCGCCGAACAGTCCGCCGAGGACGGCCGCACCCGCCGAGCCGCGGTGGTTACCCGTCAGCGCGACGCCGGCGCCAGCACCTGCACCTGCGGCGAGACCAACAGCGGCGGTCCATCCGAAGCCGCTGGTGTGGCAGCTGCGATCGGAGTCCCAGCAGTTCGCGAGATTGCCGAGCGCCACGATCATCATCGCGCCGAGGCCCATCGAGGTCCCGAGACCACCGGCGGCGACCTGGTGGACAACGACGCGCCCGGAGATCGAGGAGTCGCGCGCCAACGGTTGATCGAGGCACGCGCTGATCGACGCGTCTCTCGCGAACGACTCCTCGTAGAACATCGGATCGATCTTGCTCGTGCGCCGCGCGAGGTCACCGACGGTGGCGCAATCACCGCGAGCCGCTGCTGCACTCGCCTCCTGCGCCAACCACGCTGACGCCCGCTCCGGTCCCGCCCACGCGACGGTTCCAAGACACACGATGAGACCCACCCCAACCGATCGCATGCAGCGGATCGGTGCAAAGCTCGCGCCGCGCTCGCAGCTGTTCCGGATGCGTTCGTAGACACACGGGCCGCGACATTACGAGCCCGCGCGCGACACCGCTGTCGCGATCAGCTCCTCGCCACTACGAGTGCGCGGCGCTGAGTATCTTCGGCGGAACGATCGCCGCGATCTGCATCCCGCCCGGGACGGCCGTTCCCTCGAGACAGACGATGCCGCTCTTCTTCAGGATCAGCGCGTCGCCGTGGCGGGTGTCGCCGAACGCGAGCCACGCGACGAGCTCGCCGAGCCAAGGCTCGTGTCCCACGACGGCCGTATCTGTCCCTGTCTCCGAAATCATCGAGAGCAGCTCTGCACGCGGCGATTGGCAGAGCAGGTCTGTCACGATCGGCCGCTCGTCGCAGATCGACTCCAGGCCCTCTGCCGTCTCGAGGGCGCGCGACCACGGGCTGCTGAGGATGCGCTCGAACGAGATGTCCAAGGCGCGCAACCCTTTCACGACGCGCTTGAGTCGCTTGATGCCATCGCGGGTCAGACGGCGCTCGCTGTCGCTCTGTCCCTCGGCGTGGTCCTCGGCGATCGCGTGGCGGATCACGTAGAGCTGCATCACCAGACTCTACCCGAGGCAGCGCGTGCTACGACACGCGCATGGCCAAGGACATGTGGCAGCTGCGTGAAGAGTACGCCGGCCGTCCCCTCGACCCCGCCGACTGCGATGCGGACCCGATCGCGCAGTTTCGGTCGTGGTTCGACGAAGCAGCGGCTGCGAAGCTGCCCGACGTCAATGCGATGACGCTCGCTACCGTCGATGAACGCGGACGTCCGAGTGCGCGCATCGTGCTGCTCAAGGAAGTCGACGAGCGGGGCTTTGTCTTCTACACGAACTACGAGAGCCGTAAAGGTCAGCAGCTCGGTGGTCAGCCCTTCGCGGCACTGGTCTTCTTCTGGGAGCCACTTCATCGCCAGGTGCGCGTCGAGGGCACCGTCGGACGTGTCACGGCCGAAGAGTCCGACGCTTACTTTGCGAGCCGTCCGCGCGGCAGTCAGCTCGGCGCCATCGCATCACCGCAGTCGCAACCGCTGGAGAACCGCTCCATCCTCCAGGACCGGGTCGCTGCTCTCGACGCCACGCTCGCCGGCGCCACGCCACCGCGTCCCGAGCACTGGGGCGGCTATCGCGTGATCCCGGATCTCGTGGAGCTGTGGCAGGGCCAGCCGTCGCGTCTGCACGATCGCGTCGTGTACCGCCGGAGCCCGACGGGCTGGACCCGCGAGCGCATCGCGCCCTGAGCGCCACCGAGGTGGCTTCGCGCGCCGGAGTTCACGCTTGCTCTCGCGGGCTGCGTTGGATACACCGCCCGACGATGCGTACGCTGCTTGTCCTTTCTTCCGCGCTCTTCATCTCCGCGTGTGTGGCGCCGTCGACCGACGTGTCGACCGACGAGCAGGCCATCATCGGCGGCGAGGCGTCGGCGGGGAGCTCGGCGGTCGTGATGCTCGTCGGTTATCCGTCCGATATGTCCGTGCTGCAGTCGTGCACGGCCGTCCTCATCGCGCCGACGTTCCTGCTGACCGCCGCGCATTGCGTCGATGCAACGGATCACCCGAACTACACGTACGGCATCTTCCCCGGCGACGATGCGACCCAGTACGACACGCTCGTCAAGCTCATCCCGCACCTCCTCCCGGTCACCGCCGTTCACCCGCACCCGAGCTACACGCCAGATCTGCCGTTCACCGCCGATTACGACATCGCGATCGTCGAGCTCCACGACGCGCTGCCCGTCGCGCCGCTTCCGATGCGTACGACGCCCATCACCTCCGCCATCGCGAACACGTCGGCACAGATCATTGGCTACGGGCAGACGACGTACCAGCAGTTCAACCAGAAGCGCTTCCAAGCGATGACCGTCGTGACTGCCGTCGAAGGTGACACGATCGTCGTCGGCGACAGCGTCAAGCGCTCGTGCCTCGGCGACTCCGGCGGTCCCGCGCTCATCGGTGGCGAGGTCGCGGGCATCGATTCGTACGGTCCCACCGGCTGCAACGCGGCCGCGCACTACCGCCGCGTCGACTCGTACGCCGCGTTCATCGGTCAGTACGTTCCGCCCACGACGCCGCCCGATCCGATTCCGGATCCCGTGGGCGATGACGACGGCTCGGGCAGCGACACGGGCGGCGGCGGAGGAGGTTGCTCCACCTCGCACGCGTCCTTCTCGCTCGTGCTCGGCCTCGCGCTGATTCCGCTGCGTCGCCGTCGCCGCTAGTTCACGACGATCGTCGTCGTCGCGGTCAGCGCACCGAACCGCGCGGTGAGCTCGTACGTGCCCGCCGCGTCGGCGATCACGCGCACGCTCGACGGCAGGAGGCAGGTTGCCTTCTCGCTACAGCGGGAGACCTCGCGCAGCCCTGGCGGTAGCGTCCATCCCACCGAGGCGTCGCCTAGCCCGAGGTTGCGATCGCCCGCGGCCGCCGCGACGCTCACCACGAAGGCCGTGCCGCTCGTCGCGGTCCCTGTCGTCAGGAGCGTCAGCTTCGTCGGCTGCATGACCACCAGCGTGAGCTTGCCGTCGCGACAGTCGAATGCAGTCTCTCCAGGCGCTACCGCGAGCAGCGTGTTGTAGCCGGTGTTCTGCACGGCGGTCGCGGCGCCGATCGCGGTCGGCTTGCACGGTCCCCTGGAGGCCGGAGCCGCCCCGGTCCAACCCACGGCGACGTGATCCGACATCGCGCCGTCTCCACACGCCACGAGGAGCGTCAGCAGTGCGATCCGGAGCATCCGCCGATTGTACTCACTATCTCCGCGTAACGCTTGGCGAATCGGGAACGTCGCGATCGCTGTCATTGACATCGTGTCGTTCGGACACTATCAATGTGTAATATGAACACGAAGTCGCTGCGCGTCGCCTCGGCCGCCGTTATCGGTGCGCGCCATACGCGCGACGCGCGGAACGGACAGGACGCGGCGACCGCTTGGTGCGACGGTAATCGCGCCGCGATCGTGGTCTGCGATGGTTGCGGAAGCGGGGCGAGCTCCGAAGTGGGAGCGCGCCTCGGTGCGCGCGCGGTCCTCGGCGCGATCACGGCGCGACTCGCAGCGGTCACGATGCCGACACCAGAGGAGGGTGCTAGCCGCCCTTCGTCGGCAAACGCATGCTCGGTCGACGCAGAGTTCTGGACCGGCGTACGCGCAGAGGTCGTGGCGTTCCTTGGCTACGTCGCGCGGCAGCTGCCCGGCGCGATGGAGGATGTCGTTCACGATTTCCTGCTCTTCACGATCGTGGCGGCGGTGGTCGTCGATGACACGGCGTACGTGTGGGCGATCGGTGATGGCGCATACGCGATCGATGGCGTTGCCCGCGAGCTCGGTCCGTTCGCGAACAACCAACCGCCGTACATCGCGTACGACCTGATCGGCACGCCTGCGAAAGCCCATGTCGAGACGGCTCGCCTCTGCACGTCCGTCATCATCGCGACAGATGGCGTGGCCGAGATGCGCGCGAACGACCAGCTCGCGGTCGCGCGCATCTCACGTGATCCGGCGGCGTTTGTCGCGAATCCCGATGCGCTGCGCCGCTATCTCGCGAAGCAGGCGAAGTCCGACGAGCGCATCGACTGGGCTACGCAACGAGTGATCCGCACGCCGGCCCACTTGCAGGATGACGGCGCGATCGGACTGATCGTGCGCGAACCCACCGACGACGAACGGAGCTGGTCGTGAAGCGCCTCGCGCACATCGACGGCGAGCGCGTCGATCTGGCGTCGCTGCCGCTGCTCGGGCAGGGCGGCGAGGCGGAGGTCTATGACCTCGGTGACGGTCGCGTGCTCAAGTGGTGGAAGCCGCCGCAGCATCCCGATTACGACGGTCTCCCTGCCGCGCAGGATGCAGCGAAGAAGCGGATCGCGGAGGCTGCGACCAAGCTGCGCGCGCTGCCGGGCGGCTTGCCAGCGTCGGTGATCGCGCCGAGCACGCTCGCACTCGTGAAGAATGCCGTCGTCGGTTACGTGATGCCAAAGATCGCGGGCACCGCGCTCGCGAACCTCGGCGAGCCCAAGTGGCGGCGTGACAATCCCGTTCCCGGCGCGGACGTCGTGGGCACGCTGCTCGCGCTGCACGACGCGATCACAGGGCTGCACGCGCGCGGTGTTGTCGTCGGCGACTTCAACGATCTGAACGTTCTCGTCGAGCCATCGGCGCGCCGTGTCCACATGATCGATGTCGACAGCTATCAGTTCGGCGGCTTCGCGTGCCCGATGTTCAGCGAGCGGTTCGTCGATCCGCGGCTGTGCGATCAGCAGCTGATGCCGTCGCGCCCGCACGACGAAGCGAGCGATTGGTTCGCGTTTGCAACCATGGCGTTCCGCTCGCTGCTCGGCGTCGGCCCGTGGGGTGGCGTGCATCAGCCGGCAGATCCGACGCTGCGCGTGGCCCCGACGATGCGCGCGATGCGGCGCGTGAGCGTGCTCGCGAAGGACATCGTGTATCCGCGTGCCGCGAAGTCGCTCGGGATTCTCCCCGACGATCTGCGGGAGCTCTTCCTGCGCATCTTCGAGCGCGATCAACGCGGCGTGTTTCCACGCGTCGAGCTCGAGCGCTTGCGCCTGCGCGCGTGTGCGCAATGCGGCGAGGAGCATGCGCGCGTGCGCTGTCCTCAGTGCGCGGCCATCGCGCAACTCCCACCGTCCGTCGTCCACGGCCGCCTCACTCTCATGCCGATCGCGGCAGGTGGGGTCGTATTCGCGACCACCGAGGTGACGCGTACATCCACCCGGGTCTGGCTCGACGGCGGCGCGTTGATGCGCACGACGCGCCTCGGTGCAGAACGCATCGGCAGCGTGCTCGCGGGCCAAACGCGCGCGTGGGTCGGCGAGTCGTTCGGCATCGGCTTCTATCGCGCGGGCGGTTACGCGGTTGGCTTCGTGTTCCGTCCCGAGCGGGGCGTCATCGACGACAGCGTCAAGCTCCCGAGAATTCGCGGTCAGCTCGTGGCGGCGCGCGCGACGATCGGTGCCGACCGTGCGTGGTTGTGGCTCACGACGGTAGAGCAGGGCCGCTACGCGACGACGTGCGTTGTCGTCGGCACGGATGGCCGCGTCATCGCGACGGAGACGTTCGCGGATGCACCGTGGGTCGCTGGTCTCGACGGTGCGTGCGCGGTGGGTCCGCACGTGTTTGTTCCCACCGATGACGGCATCGCCCGCATCGAAGTCGTGCAGGGCACCGTCGCCCTCACTCGCGTCTTCGCCGAGACAGCGCCGCATACGTGCAGCGCGGATCGGCTCGCTCTTGGTTCCGGTGGCATCGACGTCGTGCGTGCGCGCGACGCGGTCCGCCTTCAACTCTCCTGAAAGGAATGTCATGACTCGCTCGACTACTCGTCCCTCTCAGCCTCTGGCTCTACCGCCGATCTTCGACGGTGCACGCGCGTCGCAATACGCGTATCGACCGGACGCCTCGCAACTGGCGACCACCGCGACCGCGTGGCGTGCGCAACACGCGATCAAGCCGTCGGCCTCCGACGAGACACGCGTGCACTTGCTGCTCATCGACGTGCAGAAGGACTTCTGCTTTCCAGAAGGATCGCTGTACGTCGCAGGGCGCTCGGGCACCGGTGCGATCGATGACTCGCGTCGCATCGCGGAGCTCGTCTATCGCAACCTGAACGTCATCACCGAGATCACGACGACGCTCGATACGCACCTCGCGTATCAAATCTTCTTCCCGTCGTTCTGGCTCGATCGCGACGACGCGCCGCTCACGGCCCACCGCGTCGTCACATCGGAGCAAATCGCCGCGGGCGAGGCGCGCCCGAATCCCGCGATGGCGAAGTGGCTGTGCGGCGGCAACTACACGTGGTTGTGCAAGCAAGCGCTGCACTACACCAAGGAGCTCGAGAAGGCGGGCAAGTACCAGCTCTACCTGTGGCCGCCGCACTGCCTCCTCGGGAGCGACGGTCACGCGCTCGCGGGTATTGTCCACGAGGCTCGCTTGTTCCACGCGTTCGCGCGCACGTCGCAATCGAACGTCGAGGTGAAGGGCGGCAATCCGCTCACGGAGAACTACTCTGTCCTTCGCCCCGAAGTGCTCTCTCGCTTCGACGGTGCCGCGCTCGCGCAGCGCAACACGGGCTTCGTGCAAACGCTACTCGCGGCAGACGCCGTTGTCATCGCCGGTCAGGCAGCGAGTCACTGCGTGAAGTCCACGATCGACGATCTGCTCGACGAGATCGCCGCGCACGATCCGGCGCTCGCCAAGAAGGTCTACCTGGTCACCGACTGCATGTCGTCGGTGACCGTCCCCGATGGGAAGGGCGGCTTTGCCGTCGATTTCTCTGCGCAGGCCGATCAGGCCCTCGCGAAGTTCGCGAACGCGGGCATGCACCTCGTTCGCTCCACCGATCCGATCGCCAGCTGGCCCGGCATCAAGCTCTAAGGAAAATCATCATGTCCAATGAAGACGATAAGAAGGTCAAGAAGCTCCTCGAGGACGCGCACGCAACGGGCGCCCTCTCCAAGAAGTCCATCGACATCCTCGACGTGGTCGATGTGGGCGCACAGATCCAAGCGGGACTCGGCGTCACCATCGATGACGTCGCCGCGAGCGAAGTCGTGCTCGTCACGATGATGCCCGACGATTCGTCGTCGATCGCATCCGCGGGAAACACCGACGCCGTGCGCGACGGCCACAACTTCGTGATCGATGCACTGCGCGGCTCCAAGCAGTCAGGCGAGGTGCTCGCTCACACGCGCTTCCTCAACGGCTTCGTGCTCACGCCGTACTGCGCGCTGGACAACGCGGCCAAGCTCGATACGCAGAACTACAACCCGCGCCTCGGCACGCCTTTGTATGACCAGGCGTGCGTCGTGCTCGGCACCGTCATCGCAAAAGCGCAGGAGCTCGCGCAAGCTGGAATCGCCGTCCGTACCGTCACGCTGATCATCACCGACGGTGGTGACTACGGATCAACGCGCTGCAAACCCGCCGACGTGAAGGCGCTCGTTGCGGACATGCTCGGGCAGGAGAACCACATCGTCGCGGCGATGGGGATCAACGATGGCACGACGGACTTCAAGGCCGTGTTCCGCTCGATGGGGATCCCCGACCAGTGGATCCTGACGCCCGGCAACTCGGCGTCGGAGATTCGTCGCGCGTTCGCCGTGTTCTCGCAGTCGGCCGTGCGCGCGTCGCAGGGAGCGCAGCTCGGTGGGTTCTCCAACTGACAAGCAGTTCCTCTGGGTCGCGTTCGGGCTCCTGTTCGGCGTGCCGTGGCTCGCGTTCATGATCTACGTGTCCCCACCACTCGAGCGGCGTCGCCAAGCCAAGCTCCACCGAGAGTTCCTCGCCGAGCTACGCGGCAAGACGGTCGCAGAACTGCGCGCGATGGTTCTCGACAGCGGCTACTTCACGATGGAGATCACCGGTCGCCTTCGCGAGCAACCCGCGATCGCGCGCTTCCTGCATCGCTTCACGCTCGGCGAGTACGCGGCGATCCTCGACGACATGCGCACGACCGGCGATCTCGGCGCTGGCTTCGCAGCGTGCGAGCGCGCGATCGGCTTCGCATCGCGGCCCGAGATCCTCGACTACTCGATCACGTTCGATGCCGTGCTGAAGGAGCTGCGTCGCCGCGCGATGGGCCTCGCCTAGGTGATCAGATCAACCGATCGTCTCGGCGAACAGCGCGAGCATCGACGCCCACGAACGCCTGTGCGCGAGCGGCTCGTAGCGGACAGCCGGATTGCCCATCTTGCCGGCGAGCGGGTTCGCGAAGCCGTGGACGGTGTTGCCGTACAGCTCCAGGCGCCAGTCGACGCGAGCGGCCGCGCGCATCTCGGTCTCGAACGCGGCGCGCTGCTCGGGAGGAACGAGCGGATCATCCGCGCCGATGCACGCGAGGACGGGCCCTTTGATCTTGCGCGCATCTTCCGGTCGCTCGGTGTTCAGGCCGGCGTGGAACGCGACGGTGCAAGCGATGTCCGCACCGTCGCGTGCGAGCTCGAGCACCAATGTCCCGCCGAAGCAGTAGCCAATCGCGGCGATCTTGGACGCATCCACCTCGGGTCGCGCCGCCAGCTGGGCGAGACCGGCGCGCGCCAGTCCGCGAACCAGCTCGAGATTGCCGCGCAGCTTGCCGAGCTTCGCGAGCATCGCCGGCATACCTTCGAGCACCTCGCCCCCTCCGACGTAATCGCAGGCGAACGCGACGTAGCCCAGCTCGGCGAGCTGGTTCGCCCGCTCCTCGACCTGGGGGCCGAGGCCGTTGCCCTCGTGTGCGATAAGCACGCCCGGTCGCTTGCCGGCGTGTGCCGGGAGCGCGAGGTAGCCGATGTACTCCGTACCGTCGTAGCTGTACGTGACGCGTTCGGTCTTCACCCTCCGAGACTAACGAAAACTCGTCGTTCCCGCGGAGAGGCGCTACGATTTCGGTGATGTCGCTTTCTGCGGCCAAACGGGAGCCGCTCCAGGCGTTGCTGTCTGGGGAGGAGCGGGCCGCATTTCACGATGCCGGCTTCTTCGTCAAGCGCGGGCTGTTCAGTGCTGGCGAAGTCGCGCCCGTGCGCGCTGCTCTCGAGCGCCTCTACGTGATGGCGCAGACGCTGACGGCCACGGGCGATCACGCGGGTGCATTCTTCGCACTCGGGATTTCGCCGACCGGCGGCCCGACCGTCGTCCAGCGTGTCGTGTGGGCAGGCGGCGCCGAGCCGTCCTTGCTGCGCCTGAGTGAAGACGAGCGCCTCGTCGCACCGGCGGTGGAGCTGCTCGGCACCGAGAGCTGCGAACAACTCCTCTGCCAGGCGCACTACAAGATGCCCAACGATGGCGTCGCGTTCGACTGGCACCAAGACATCCAGCATCGCGACAAGGGCAACGACACCTGGCGCGACGTCACGGGCCGCGGCTCGTTCGTGCAGACGATCTTGCTCGTCGACGACATGACGGCCGAGAACGGTCCGCTCGAGTTCCTGCCGCTCTCCGCGGTCCAGCTATGCGAGCAAGGCCGCATCGTGCGCGGTGCGCCTGTCGATCAGTCGCGCGCGGTCTCCGTCACGGGTCGCGCGGGCGACGTTCTGTTCTTCGGTCCGTACGCAGTGCACGGCAGCAATCCGAACGTGTCGTCACTGCCGCGCCGCGTGTTGATCAATGGCTACGCCGCACCGGGAGCGAACAAGCGCTACTACCCGGGCGCGGGTGCCTGCCGCGTTCTGCGTTAGTTCGGCGTGCAGACGACGCCCGGGTTCGGATCCGCGCCGCCGATGAAGTGGCGAAGACCGAGCTTGTCGTCGTAGCTGACCGCGAGACCGCAGACCGTCTCCGGGGCGAACGGCGTGTCCGTCCACTGCACCGAGCCCGTGGTGGGCTCCGCGGGGATCCGGATGCCCATCTGATTGGACCAGTTCGGGAGGACATGGACGCCCATGAAGCCACCCTCGCTGCCGATCGCGACGGCGATCTCGTCGGAGGTAGCCGGCACCCACTCGCCCGCGTGCGTCTTCATCCACTTGTAGTCGATGCTCGAGACCACACCCGCCGTCGTGTTCATCTTTGCAAAGATCGAGATCGTGCCCTCGGCAACGAGCGACGCCTTCGTGCGCGTGACGACGTTCGTGAACGTCAGCGTCGTACCGATCGAGCCGAGCGTGAACGCGATCGTCGCCGGCGATCCACCCGAGCCAGGCAGCTCGAGCGCCGCGTTGTGCTCGAGATCGTAGTCCGCGCCCCAGCTCGACATCGGTCCACCGCTCGGCATGCCGCTGAACGAGGTGTTCGCGCCGGGCGTCGAGCCGTCGGCGACGGTCACCGTGTACGCGGCGCCATGCGTGAGCAGCGACATGTACGGATTTGATTGGTCGACGTACGCCGTCGGGTCCATCGTGCTCGGGTACATCGCGTACGCCGAGGTCAGGTTGAACACCGGTGTCGCGACATCATCACCGCTCGTGGGGAAGAACTGATCCGTCATGTCCGCGACAGTGAAGTTCGGGGCGCTCGCGGATCCGCGCCGCATGTTCGACCGCACATGAAAGTCGATGCCGAACTGATGGTTCTCGACGATGTCGATCACGCCGTTCCCGTCGATATCCGGGTTCGCGTAGCGGAGCGACAGATCATCGATCGAGCCGAGAAACTCTGCGGCCGCCGGATCCAATCCGAGGTCGGCGATCAGCGTGTCGTAGCTGACGCCGGGCGTCGCGGTCTGCATCGTCGGGTCGATCGCGACGCTGCCCATGTCGAGCTCGCCATCGGCTTGCGGTGCGATCGTATCGAGCGTTGCGCTGCGGAAGATCGCGACCGCCATGTCGGCGCCCGTCGCAGTGGAGTCGATAAACACGAACACGTACGGCTGGCCCGGCGTGACATCGAGGCTGAACGAGCCATCGGCTTTCACTTCCGCGACCGTGCGAATCGGAGATGCGCTGATCGGCTGCACGGCCATCACGTGCGTGATCGTGCGCGGTGCATCGGGCGCGGCGTGACGTGCACGACTCGTGTCGCCGACCGAGCCCTTGATCTTGAAGCCGCCCGTGTTCATGCCCGAGCCGCCGCCCGAACCTCCACTGCCGTCATTGCCTCCGCCGCCACCTCCGTCTGCTGCACAGCCAATGGACGCGAGAAGGGACAGAGCAAGCCATGATCTCATCACATGACAAGTCGGCCGAATCGCGGCGCAGTGCAGCCCCACATGCCACGAGCAGTAGGTGCGACTGTGCGCGCGGGTGGGTGGGGTCATCCACGGAAGTTGGTTTAAACGATGTTCAAACG
This sequence comes from Kofleriaceae bacterium, assembly GCA_036499725.1. Taxonomy (GTDB): domain Bacteria; phylum Myxococcota_A; class Polyangia; order Haliangiales; family Haliangiaceae; genus JABFXX01. The sequence continues at coordinate 87,131 of DASYDE010000019.1, read as the reverse complement.
GGTTCGTGCAGACGGTGTCGTGAAGGCGGGTCGTGAGACGGAATCGTTAGAACATCGTTTAAACGAGATCGCCTGCTGACCCCCTCGGGGCAGAGGCTCGGCTTCAGGAGGCGCGATGACCGCAAGTCTCGCGCGCCGAGGTCAGAACGGGGCAGTGCTCTTACTTCGTGTGGGTCAACGTCGCGCGAAGATCGAGGTGAAGCGCCGCGTTATTGCCGCGGATCGCGACACTCGGGCTCGCCGTCGAGATCAGGATGTCGGCGGGCAGGCCTTCCGCGCCGATGCGTCGACCGACAAACACGTCCGACAGCAGCCGCGCGAATGCGGTGGTGAGTGGGCCGTCGAATTCGTTGCTCCGGTCCCGCATCGTCGCAACAAGATCGCCATAGCAGGGCACCAGCGTCGCGTGACTGGCTGTCGCCGTGCCGCGTTCGCACGCGAGATCGAGCGCGCTCAGTTGCACGAGGCTCGCGCCGATCGCTGGAGCGGCGCCGGCGCTGATCGGTGGAGCGCCAGCGCTGGTCGCCCCGCGGTTCTGTGGCCCGCGACTCTGTGGAACGAAGGCGAAATCGACGCCGCCCCAGATCCGGCCGACCGCTGCCGTGCGGTGCGGATCGCCCTCCGCACCGTCCGCAATCGTCACGCGCGCGTCGGCGAGCAAACGCAGCGCACCGGAAGAGCCGGACGTACCGGAAGCACTCGACGTACCAACTGGGCTCACGGACAGTACCGGCGGCAACGCGAGGCGCGGCGGCGAGATCCGGATCGACAACAGCGAAACGACCGTTGGATCAGCGTTGAACGTCTGGTCGAGGCCAGCTTCGGCGAGCTTCTTGTCGAGATAGCCGCCGCGCCACAGCTCGAACAGGATCGCGTTGAGCGCATCCAGATCGAGGTCGATCGCGATCTGCGCGTCCTTCGCGATGTCGGCATGCGGTGCCGGCCCGTGCTTCGGCGGCAGAATGTTCACGCGTCCGATCGCGACGGCGAATGGGAGCGCTCCCCACTGGTTGTCGGCGACATCCGTCGGCTGATCGCAGTACGTGAACTGCAGCGTCTGTCCGTCGGGCTTGTCGTCGAGCGCGAATGGCGGTGGCGGCGAGAGAGCGGTGAGCAGCACACCGTCGATCTGCTCGCGCGCCAGCTTCGTCGCGAGCTTACTTCCCCCGAGCTTGTCGTTCAGGAACTGAAATACCCGGTTGTCGAACGAGAAGTCCGCACGCGAGACGATCTTGAACGTCAGCTCCGGTGATCCCACGGCGATGTCGTTCGGGATCAGCGCGAGGACCATCGGCACGCTGACGCGGTCGAAGCCGATGCGCAGCGAGACCTGCACGTAGCCGTGCGGCGCCTTGCCGATCATCGACCAATCGTCCGGATGTAGCTCGAGGCGCGCCCACTTCACGCTGATATGCTCGATGCGCGTGAAGGCGCCGGCCGGCCAGACACTGAGGCCGCGCATCTCGCTCGTGACTTCCTTCCTGATCTCCGCCGCGAGGGTTCCTTCGCTCGCGTTGCCGTCGTCGAGCAGGCTCTGCGCGATGACCACGCGCCCGCTGCACGCCAGGTGATCCGGATCCTGATACGGCCCGACGAGCTGCGCTGCGTACGCGCTGCGCGAGAAGCCGCCGCGATAGTCGATCGACCAGCGCCAGCGATGCAGCCCAGGCCCAGGTGATCCGTCGAGGCTAATCGCGACGCGATCGCGAATCGGCCCGCCGACCTCTCCGCGGATCGTTAGATGGTCATTCGGCGATGCCAACGGACCATAAACGTCGACGGCGAAGTCGGCTGGTTCGACACGTCGAACGAGCTCTCGCAGCATCAGCACATGCGCCGCGACTACGAGCACGCCGATGAAAGCCTTCATCGCGCGAACACCACGACGACCGTGAACAGCTCCCACGCGACGACCCACAGCGTGCACGCGACGACACTCGACGTCATGCCGCGCGTGACCGCGTCCGCCTCGGGCTTGGGCGCGCCGCCCTTCGCGACGACATCGCTCGCGATGCCCCACGCGTAGACCCAGACGAGGAACACGAAGCGCAGCGCGTACGCGACACGCTCGGGCCGCGGATCGACGAGGTCCGCCGTGAGTAGCTCCCACGGGTGCGGTACGCCGTACGAGCGACACACCAAGAGACCGCCGCAGATCATCCCGAGCGCGAACAGCGCCGCGACAGCGAAGTACGCGACAGCGATCGAGACCCACGCGGGTCCCCACAGGTACGCGCGGCGATCGACGCCGAGGGCATCGAGCGCGAGCGTCTGCTTGGTCAGACCCATCGAGCCGAGCCACGCGTTAGTCGCGCTGCCGGATGCGGCGACGAACAGCAACGCGGACAGCGCCGGTGCGAGCGCGACGACGTAGCTGCCTCCGATCTGCCGGATCAGTGCGTCGGGCCGGACGCCCGCGCCGCCCACCTTGCTGACGACGTAGAGCACCGTGTAGCCGATCAGCGTCGAGACGATCGCGTAGAACGGCAGCGGTCTCAGCAGTGTCTGCGCGATGACGCGGCGAGCGACGATGAAGAAGTCGCGCGGATGGCGGACTAGCTGCGCCGGCGCCTTCACCGCGCTCGTTACACCGACGCGCAGCGGCTCGACGATCGGTGCGGCGATCCGCGCGAGACTGGCGAGGGCAGGGCGCGGCTTCTTCTCGCCGCTCGGCATCGGTCGATCACCGTGCTCTTCGAGGTGCGCGACCATCGCGCCTTCGAGCTCGACGAGCCAGCGACCGCGTTCCTCGGCCGAGTGGCCCCGATCCTCGAGCGCGCCCGGCCAGCGATCTGCGAACAGCTGGTCCAGCTTGCGGTCCGCGAGCGAGAGCATGAACAGCCGATCGCCAACGCCCGCCGCGAGCGCGACGTCATGCGTGACGACGATCGCGGAGATGCCGAGCGCCTTCACCTGCTCGCGGATCAAGCGCGCCTGTTCGCGCACGCGATGCGGATCCAGGCCGACCGATGGCTCGTCGAGAAAGACGAGCTTGCGCCGACTCGCGAGGACCCGCGCGACCGCGACGCGCTGCGCCTGACCGCCCGACAGTCCACCGACGGGCGTGCCGCGCTTACCGAGCGCGGGATCCAGACCGACGCGCTCGAGCCAGTTCTCGACGGTCTCGCCGCTGCGCTGCCCGCCGGCGTGCCGCAGCGCGAGGTCCAGGTTGCCGCGCACGTCGAGGTGATCGAACAGCGCGCCGCGCTGCGGGACGAGACCTAGCTGATCGCGATCGAGCGCGAGCTCGCCAGCGACGACATCGAAGCCGGCGGCCTCCAGCTCGTCGCGCTCGAACAGCACGCGCGAGAAGGTGGACTTACCCGCGCCCGATCCTCCGAGCAGCACGACGACCTCGCCAGGCGCGACCTCGAGATCGATGTTGTCGATGAGCACGCGCCCATCGGGCAGCGCGACGCGCAGACCGCGCACGCTGAGCGGCGACTTGGCGGCGGCCTGTGCCATCCACCGATGTTACCGGAGATGGGTACAGCTCAGCCGGCGCACACCTGGAACACGCAACCCCAGTGCTCGACCTCGGGGAGGAATGCGCATGCACCCGCGGTCCCGTCGCTCTCGCCGCAGTCGGCGTCGGTGCCGCATTCATCGTTCTTGGTGCGGCATTGGTAGTCCGTGACCGGGCCGTTGCTACAGCCGCCGACGTCGGGCGAGCACAACCCGTCGGCGCCGCAGTCCGCATCGACGCGACAGCCGCTCTGCGCACAGATGTTGTGCGTCCCGGGCGAGTGCCCATCGGGCAAGTCGCAGATGCAGGCTTCGTCTGACGCGCAGTCCGTATCCGCGAGGCAGTCGTCCATGGTGGCGCTATCGCCGGGGCTGCACCCACTCGACGAAACGCGGTGGTCTTCGACAGGACTGTTGTCGCTGCCGTTGGAACCGCATGCGGCGAGGAGGAGAGCGAACGCGAGCGTGATCTTCATAGGGTCCTCACATAAGCGACGATGACTGCACGATCGGCGTCGGATAGTTCCGTTCCGAACCGATGACCCGGCGTCGTGCGCGCCGGATCGAGGAGAGAGTCGAGCGACCGCACCGAGCCGTCGTGCAGGAGAAGCGCTCGATCGCCAGCGCCGCGCAGCGACGGCACGCGGTAGTTGCCGGTGCCGCGGTTGGGCGAGAATGCCGCGACCGAATCCGTACCGACGCGCGCGGCGTCGACGAGACCGCCCGCGAGTCCCTCGCCTCCGTGACAGCTCGCGCAGGTCGAGGTGAACGCGGCGGGCGCGGGGGGCGGCGGATCCGTCGGCGCGAGCGACCAGAGATACTCCGCGAGCGCGAGCGCGACGACGCGCGGCGGACGGATTTTCTCGGCGTGCGACGTGATGATCAACGTCTCGATCCGGATCGCGAGGGACGTTTGATCGGACTGCTGCATCGCCCCCGACGCCTGGAGATACTTCTCCCAGCGCACGGGACGCAGATCCGGAATCTTCACCGGCTCGCTGCCATCGAGCGTCGTCACGTCGACGAGGCCGGGGCCAAAGCCGAGATCGAGCGATGCGTTCGCGAGACCCATGCGCGGATCGCCGGGTGGGGCATGGCAGGTCGCGCAGGTCGCGCCGACGTGCGTTTGGTCGAGCTCGACCTCCACGGTGTACGCGCCCGGCGGGGCGACGCCCCACAGCTGGACCGGGTAGCGCGTGAACGCGGCTGCACCGAGCGAGAGCAGATCGCTGTCGAGATCGAGCGCCGTTGCCGCATCGCCGGCGCTGACGGCCGGGTTCCACTCCGGCAGATCATCCCAGCCGCCGTCGACGGCGTACTTGGCCAGCCGGAGCTTCGAGTAGTCGTTGCTCGGCTCGACGAGGTCATCGACGAGGTGCTGGTGGCGATAGTCGCGATCGTTCAGGTATGTACCGTCGCCCGCGTCCACGGCGCACGCCGAGAGCAACGCCAGCACGATGACACCCCGCACGCCCCGCCTACGTGCGAACGACGTGCCGGATCAAAAGGCCGCTCGGGTCCCATCCAGGCGGGGGGCCGATCCAGGAAACCTGGCACGTGCATGACGCGCATGTCGTGCTCGCGCCGCCGGGCTAGGGCGGCCAACCATTGAACGGCATTGGTTCGTTGACCGTCCTGCTCGTCAACGTCACACGCACCGTCGTGACCACCACCGCGCTGGGAAATTTGCGCGCCGCGATCACGCCAGCCATGCATTTCGTCGCCTTTGCATCGAACTGCTCGGTGCGAAGGAGGTGCGCTTTCCCGGTATCGAGGATCGCGATCTCGAGGGTGCCCTCGGTATCCGGTGCGCACGCCGCGAGCGCCCCGACCCTCTGCTTCAGGTAGCGACGGACGACGTCCTTGTCGAGACCGCCGACGACGACGGGCATGCCGAGGGTCCCACTCTGGCGGACGATACAGGGCTGCTCGTTCTTCGTGAACGTCTTCGGAAAACAGCACGCGCCGTAGAGGAGACACTCGCTTAGCTGGTCCGCCGAAACGGCCGACGCGGCGAGCGCGACCAGAACGGTTGCACTCGCCGCGGAGCGGAGAAACATCGGGTCAGTTGCCCGACGGGTGGAAGGTGAACGGGTAGGAGACCTGCACGTTACCGCCCGACGTCGCCGGGAACTTGATGGTCTTGATGACGTCGGCCACGCACTGCGCCGTGTCGCCGAGACCCTGCGCGCTCGCTGCCTGCACCGTGCCGTTCGCCGAGATGAGGAACTGCGCGGTGATCGTGCCGGAGAGGCCCGCGTTGGCCATCAGCTGCTTCTCGTAGCAGTAGCTGAACGCGTCGACCTTGCGCTTGATGTAGCGGCGGATGATCTCCTTATCGAGACCATCGCTCGCGATCGCGGGACCGAACTTAGGCTCCGGCGTCGACGCGACGTGCTTGCGGCCGTGCAGCGGGCCACCGTCGCCGACGTAGTAACCACCCGTGCCACGGCCGTTCGGGCCAATGGTGCCGTAGCGCCCCGCGCCGACGGTGCCGCACGGTTCCTGCGTGCATCCGCCGCCCGGACCAAAGCCGCGCCTGCCCATGCCGAAGTTGCCCTTGCCCTCGCCCTCGGCGCCGAACAGCGGGCCGTAGACCGACGAGTCATCGAAGCCGCTCGTCCAGTCACCGTCCGCGGCGAGCGACGAGATGGTGGAGCTCAGTGCCGACGTCGAGCCGAGGATGCCGGCCGTGCGCGCCTGTTCGATCGCCTGCTCGCGCGCGATTTGCGGCGAGAGCTCGCTCTTGGCAACGCGCATGTGACCCTCGTCGTGCTGCGCGTCGGGCTTGCCGGCCGCACCCTCCTCGAGGCGCATGGCGACCGCTTCCTGCGACTCGCTACCGACTTCACCGGTATCAGTGTCCGGCTTCTCCTCGGGAGGCGCCGTCTCGTTGTCGGTGGTCGACGCCTTGATGTACGTGCTCTCCGTCTCGTTGAGCGAGATCGCGACCGAGGACGCATCGTCCTCGACGAACTGCATCACGCCCCAGAGGCCGAGGTGCACCGCGAGCGAGCCCGCGAAGTACGCGAGCGTGCGGCCTTCGAGCGCGAACATCGGGACCGCTGCCGCCTTGGGCTTCGCGACCGACGCCACGACGAACGTGGTCTGACCCGAGCGGACGCGGATCTTGGCGCGCGCCGGGATCGGGATCTCGATCGCGCCGGGCGTGGAGGTCGACGGACGAGCACGGCCGGTCTGCGCGAGCTCGGCGAGCGACGTGGTCTGACCGTCGAGCATCAGCTCGCCGTCAAAGCCAGCGCCGTAGTTGAAGACGAGGTCGTCACCGGACGGCGCGACGAGCGGGAAGTTGGGCGTGGGCGCGGTCGCGAGCGGCTGCTCGACACCGGGCGCCGTACCGACGCGGTAGTACGGGCTCGAGCGGCGCTCGCGGCGCGCACGAGCGAGTGCAGCGGCTGCCGCACCGATGCCCATCGCGAGACCACCGAACGCGATCACGTCGAGTGCGGGGCTGTTCTCGAGCGGGCGATACGCGTACGCCGGCTTGTGCAGAACGTTGGTGTTGTAGTCCTGCGCGCCCTTGTTGTACGCGGCCGTGTCGACCGAGTGCTTGAACGCGACAGCGGAGCTGAGCAGACACGCGAGGCCCGTCGCCGCGAGCATCCACGTGCCGCGCGAGACCTTGCCGCCCTGCGGATCCACGCAGTGCTTCACGTGAATGACGGAGTCGCCGAGCATCGCGGCAACTTCCACCGCGCGCGTCGAACCGCCGAAATCCTCGGCGTCGCCGAGAGGAGTAACGATCTGGGTGTTAGCAGCGATGAACTTGGTCGACATAGATGTGCCTCCGGCTACGGCCTCGAGGGATCTCGGGGCCTGGCGCCGGCCGGGCGTGGTGGCTCGCGCGCAACCGCGCGCAAACTCCACAGCCTTCAGCCGTCGCGCCGCACGACGACGATGCGTTCGTTGCGGTCGAGAGCTATGACAGCGGGCTCCGCTCTCGGTTCCGCTTTTTCGTGCGATTTCGCTTGATCAGCGCGATCGCGGGGTTGCACGAATCTCTGCAACCCTCTCGATGTGGGCGATGTCCTTGTTCGGTTTGCGCTCAGTCGCAGGGTGCCCGTGAGGGACCCGACAGCTGGCAACACTGTGTGCACATGAGGGTGGCAATCCTGTGGCGTTCTTGCCTATGGTCTCGCCCTCATGAAGAGCACTCTCCGTTTCCTCATTCCCACGCTTCTGCTCGTGGCTGCCTGCGGCGGTGGCGGCGGCGGCGGTGATGACACCCCTGGCGACGACGGTGGTCCTGGCGTCACGTGCGCCATGGCCACGTCGACGATCGCGGTCCCCGGTATGGCGACCGGCACCGTGAAGGGCGCCGGCGCAGACCTCACCGCCACCGAGATGTCGTGCGCCCAGGAGCCGTTCTATACGAACCCCGACGGCGAGGACACGGTTGTCGAGCTCTCGGGCCTCACTGTCGGCAAGCACTACGGCATCACGGTCTCCGGCATGGACGACCTAGCGTTTTACGTGACCACCGACTGCCCGATGGGCGGCGCGGTCACGAGCTGCGCTCTCTATAACGATACGGCCAACGCTGGTGAGGACGAGATCGGCGCGATCACCGCGACGGCCGCGACCGAGTTCGTCGTTGTGGATTTCTCGAGCGACTACAACGATCCGACCATGATCGACGGCGCGTTCACCGTGAACGTTGTCGAGGCGGAGTGCACGGTCGACACCGAAGCGACCGACTGCGGTGCGGCGACGCCCATCTGCGGTGGGGACTTCAAGTGCCATCAGTGCGGCTCTGATAGTGACTGCTCTGGCGCGACGCCGCAGTGTGGCACCGACTTCAGCTGCAAGGCCGGCCCGGCGCTGTGCGTGAACGACGACGCGGGCGACTCCGGCAACGGCGACGACGCGATCAGCGTCGCGCAGATGATCGCCGCACCGACGGCGAACAACCCGACGATCGTCACGGGCCGCATCTGCAGCTCGGACGATACCGAAGTCGACTGGTACAAGGTCACGCTCGCGGCGAACGTCGGCATCACGCTGACGATGGATCCGACGGTCGACCTCGACCTCTATCTCTACGACGCCGACGGCCGCAGCGTCGACAAGAGCGAGACCGACGCGCTCGGCGGCAACGAGACGATCCTGACGACCGACATCACCGCGTCGGGTACGTACTACATCGTCGTGCACCAGTACGCGCCGGCCGATAAGACGGCGACGACGCCGTACACGCTGCGCCTCGCGATCCCTACGTGTGATCCGCAGGCGTTCCTCGGTACGTGCACGACCCCCCAGAACCCGGTGTGCGGTGGCGCTGGCGAGTGCGCGCCCGGCCCTGCTCAGTGCACGGGTGACGACGCGGGTGACAACGCTGGCGGCGACGACTCGCCGTCGAGCGCGCGCAACCTCACCCCCGCGGCTACGAGCGCGGCCATCTGCTCCAAGGGTGCGGGCGAGGCCGACTGGTACAAGTTCACAGCCGTCGCGGGCACCGGCGAGACCATCACGCTCGATTGGACGGGCGCGAAGGACCTGGATCTCTACGTCTACGACAGCACCGGCAAGGAATACGGCACCAGCTTCTACAAGCAGCCCGAGGTGGTCACGCTCACGCAGCTCCCGGCCGGCACGTACTACGCGCGCGTCGTGAACTACGCGGGCAACACCCCGGACGCCGCCGCCACTGCGTACACGATCACGGGCGCCATCACGGCACCCACCGGTTGCACCACGTCGGCGAGCTGCGGCACCGAGTACCACACGCAGAAGTTCCGCGGTTCGTGCGCGACGGTGACCGGCGTGTGCTCGTTCCTCCCGGCCGGCGGCGCAGCGGGCGCAGCGTGCGACTCTGCGAGCGACTCCTGCGATGACAACGATCAGTGCTCGTACATCGACTTCCAGACGAACGCGGCGAACAGCAAGTGCGTTTCCGCGGACGGCTGCACGACGAGCGCCGACTGCGCAACCGGCTTCTACTGCACCACGGGCTTCCAGCTCGACTTCGGTGGCGGTCTCGTGTTCGACCTCAACAAGTGCGAGCAGGGCTGCAACTCCGACCTGGACTGCGGCGCGAACACCGGCAGCGCGATGCCGCTCGATACGAACCAGTCATGGAATTACAACAAGTGCGACACGACGACCCACGTCTGCTCGCAGGACGACGGCACCTGATCCGCTAGCTCGTTAGTCCCGCGCCGTGCTGCCGAACAGGTCGCACGGCGTTTTCATTTTCGGCTCGCGTGGCAAGATCAGCGCATGAAGACCGCACTCGCCTTGCTTGTCCTCGCCGCAGCCTGTGGCGGCAAAGAGCCCGCTCCGCAACCCGCGCCCGGCAAGCCCGGTGGTGCGCAGACGTGCATCAAGACCGGCTGCAGCGGCACGGTGTGCGCGGCCGAAGAGACGGTGTCGACGTGCGAGTACAAGCCCGAGTACAGCTGTTACAAGGTCGCGTCGTGCGAGTGGCAAGCGAGCGGTGGCTGCGGGTGGCGCCAGACCCCGGAGCTCGCGGAGTGCCTCAAGAACCCGCCGCCCGACGGTAGCGGCAGCGCGGTCGGCACCGGCCTCCCGGCTCCGATGTGATCAGCGACGGAGCCCTAACGCCCACTTGTTGAACACGGGCTGGAAGTCTTCCAGCTTCATGCCGACGACGGCCTCGAGCGCGAGCTGGCCGGTCTTGTCCTTCTCGTTCGTCGAGAACTTCTTGTAGAACTCGCGCAGCACGCCGTGGTCCTGCAGGTACTGGCAGAGGAACCGCGCGTACGCATACGCGTCGTAGTCGGCGGCGTAGAACTCCTCGCTCGTCGTACCGAGCATCGCGGCGAGCGTCGGCAGCGACTTCGCTTTGATCATCGACGTCAGGCCGGGCAGGCGCCAGTTCGTCGTGCCCCACATGTGCCCTTCCTTCTCGCGCGGTTGCTCGTAGAGCGACGCGAGGCCCTCGTTGAACCACGAGGGTGCGGCCGGGAAGTTCGCTTCGATGTACGGATGCACGAGCTCGTGCGACAGCGTCCCCGCGCCGGGACCGATGTTCATGATCAGCGCGTCGTCGCTCGACGAGTAGTAGCCGTACGGCGTGTCGGGCTCGTCGTCGAAGTACTTCTTCGCGCCCGCGCGGTAGGTAGTTTCATTTCTGAATAACCATATTTCAATAACTTTATCGGGCCGCTTCGCGAAGTAGTCCTTCTCGATGAGGCGAAGCACCCACTGCACGAAGTTCGCGCGCGATGCGAACCGCTTCGGTGCTTCATCGCCGACGAGCACGAACGGCGCTTCGATCATCACGTGCAAGCCGTCCTTGCCGAGGCGCTGCTCGAGCTCCGTCTTGCGAGTCTGGAGTTGCTCGGCCGTGGGCTCCGCGAATGCGATCGCGGTGGAAAGGAGCGGAACCAACGCGAGGTAACGATGTCTCATCGATCAGACGACAGAGATGTTGCTCGCCGAGTTGCGGGCAATTTTGACGTCGTTTCGCTGCGATACGCCGGAATAGTTTTCGCGCGCAGTGCGTTCGCGGCGCCGATCAAGACCTATCCAAGGATCGACCGCAGCGTCGCCTGATCGATGTTCGCGCCACTGAGGATGATCGCGACGCTCTTGCCCGCGAGCTCATCCTTCATCGCGATCAGGCCCGCGAGGCCGGCTGCGCCCGACGGCTCGCAGAGATTATGCGTCGCTTCGATCATCAAGCGCGTCGCCGCGGCGAGCGCGACATCATCGACAGCGACAAAGCCCGTGAGGTGATCGCGCAGTGCGGGCCACGTGAGATCGTACGTCGAGCGCGTCGCGAGACCGTCCGCGATCGTGCTCGCGCTCTCCACCGTCTTGCGCTCCTTCGCGTGCCACGAGTCGTGGATCGCGCTCGCACCGGTCGCTTGCACACCGTAGACGCGCACTCCGCGTCGCAGATGTTCCGCCGCGAGCAATGCGCCGACGGCCTGCGAGCCTCCGCCAACGGCGATCACGATCGCGTCGAGCGCGTCCGCTTGCTCGCAGATCTCGAGCGACAGCGTGGCCGCGCCCGCGATGACGCCCGGATCGTTCGTCGAGTGCGCCATGTGCAAGCCGCGCTCGCGGACCAAGCGCGTCGCGACCTCGACCGCCTCGTCGTAGTCCTTGCCCGCTTCGATCAGCTCGGCGCCGTGGCCGCGGATCGCCGCGTTCTTCTCCGGGTTGTTCCCGTGCGGCACGCAGATCACGACGGGGATGCCGAGCTGCGCGCCGGCCCACGCGAGTCCCGCACCGTGATTCCCTCGCGTCGCCGCGACGACCCCACGCGTGCGTTGCTCGGGCGCGAGCGCCGTGAGGAGCGAGAGTGCATTGCGCGCCTTGAACGCATTTGTCGGTAGGTGGTTCTCGTGCTTCACCAGTACGCGCGCGCCGGTCGCCGCATCGAGCAGCGGGTAGCGCCGTAGCGGCGTTGGCAGTGGCATGTGCGGCACCATGCGGGTGCGCGCGGCGATGACGTCGTCCCAAGTGATCGGCCAGGTCACGCGGACAGGCTATAAGAGACCGGCGTGGAAGTGTTCTTCCTCATGATGGGACTGTGGGTCGTCGTCGCTGTCGCGCTCGGCTTCCGGCGGCCGCGTGCGCTCGGCGGGCAGGCGCTGCGCCAGCGGCTCGATGCAGTCTACGGCGAGCCGCACGAGTTCCAGCAGGTCTCGCCGGCGGCGTTTCCCGAGGCGGATCTCGAGTTCTATGACCGCGTGAAGCGGGAGCTCGAGGCAAAGAGCTATCGCTGCCTCGGCGACGTCGAGGACCTCACGCTGTCGCGCATCTATCCCGAGAACCGCACGTTCATGCGCATCTTCGTCGACGCGGGCGGCATGATCCGCTGCACCGCGTATCACCTGCACCCGCGTGGTGTCGTCGTGTCGCTGCTGCAGCTCGTGCAGCTGTTCCCGCGCCACTTGCGCGTCGTGGAGCTGGTCACCGAAGTGCGCGGCACGTTCCTCGTCACGAGCAACACGCACGGTGTGGATCGTTTGGAGCCGCCACCCGAAGCAAAGGTCGAGCGCTTGCCGCTGCACTCCACGGTGCCGGAGGTTCTCTCTCGCCACGAAGCACGCATCACGGAGATGCTGCGCCAGCATCCCGAGCGTCAGCCAGTCGCGTTCGAGCGCGTGGACGATGTGCTCGCGTCGATCGGTCGCGCCCATGTCGCGATGGCCCGGCACCGGCAGAAGGTCGGCGGCCTGACCCGCGACGAGCTCGAGCGCCTGAAGGGCCGCCCGCTCAACGCGCAGGAGGAAGCGTTCCTCCGCGACGTGCAGACGCCGAGCGAGAAGTAATCATCCAACCTACATGTGGGGATTTACATGGAGAAGGTTGTCGTCGATTGACGGGGCATATGCGATCAGCTCACCCTAAGTAGGAGTGGGCACTCCGGTCTCCGCGGGGAGGAACCTGGGCCGATACGAGATCGTGAAGCATCTCGCATCAGGCGGCATGGCCGAGCTGTTGCTCGCGCGCGCTCGCGGACTCGAAGGCTTCGAGCGCCACTTCGTGATCAAGCGGATCGGTGCGGACCGTGAACGCGATCAAGGCTTCATCGAGATGTTCCTCGCGGAGGCGCGCCTGTCGGCCGTGCTTCACCACAGCAACATCGTGCAGGTCCACGACATCGGCGAGGACGACGGCAAGCCGTACTTCGCGATGGAGTACGTCCACGGGGAGGATCTGCGTCGCATCCTCACCCGCCTGTTCGAGCGCAAGCAGCAGATGCCGCTCGACTACGTCATCTCGATCGTCACGCAGACGGCGGCGGCGCTGCACCACGCGCACGAAGCGATCGGTCCCGACCGCAAGCCGCTCGGCATCGTCCATCGCGACGTCGCGCCGGCGAACATCCTCGTCGGCTACGACGGAGGCGTGAAGGTCGTCGACTTCGGCATCGCACGCGCCGCGCTGCGCCGAACCGAGACGCAGACGGGCGCGCTCGCCGGCAAGGCGCCGTACATGGCGCCGGAGCAGTGCAGTGGTGGCGCGATCGATCGCCGCAGCGACGTGTTCTCGCTCGGGATCGTGCTGTACGAGCTGCTCACGACGCGCCGCCTGTTCAAAGGCGATAGCGAGTTCATGACGATGAGCGCCGTCGTCGAGGCGAACGTCCAGCCGCCGTCGCAGTTTCGCGGTGACGTGCCCCCCGCTCTCGACGCCGTGGTGCTCAAGGCCCTCGCGCGCGATCCAGCGCAGCGGTTCCAGAGCGCGGAAGAGATGCACATCGCGCTCTCCGAGATCGCCGTGCAGAAAGGTATGCGCTCGAGCAGTCTGTCGCTCGCGGCGTACATGAAGGATCTGCTCGGCTACCGCGTCGAGCCGTGGCTCGGCGACGACGATCGCCCGCCGATCCTGAGCTGCGACTTCGACGGCACGCTGCCCGGCCTCGCGCCTGCACCGAACGGCGCGATCGATGCTCCGCTGCCCGCGCAAGCGGCGAACACCAAGGCATCGCCGATGGCGGTCGCGCGCACGAACGTCATGCACTCGACAGCATCGATCGCTGTCGCTCGCCTCGAGAGCGCGATGAAGGCCCCGCGCGCGGATACGACAGGCGTCGTTCGCAACGCCGTGCGCATCCCCGCGGCAGGCCCGAGCAAGCCGCGCGCGCCGACGCAACAGGTAGCGATCCTCGTTCCGCCGCCGGCGCGCGATCGCCCCAAGACGGTGCAGATTCCCGCGTCGCAGGTCGCCGCCGTGCGCGCGTTGATCGACGAGACTTCGACGATCGCGGGCGAGCCGCCGACCGATGCGGCCGGTCCTCGTGCGCGCGAGCTCGAGGATGCGACGACGAACGTTGTCGTCCCGCCGGAGACTCTCTCCACGTCGACCGATGTCGTACCCGTCGTGAGTCGTGCGCCGACGCCGCGCCCACTGCCGCCGCCCGTGCAATCGCGCACCGCGACGAAGCCCGCCGCGAGCCAGCCGGTGCGCACGCCTGCGATGCGCGCAGCGTCGATGGTCGACGAGGTCGATGGTGGCTGGGGAGCGGCGGCTGCGAGTGCGATCCCGGCGGCCGCGGGTGTCGTCACGGTGGCTGCGGTGGCGGACGCCGCAGCGAGTGCGCCGGTCACCGCTCCGGTCGCAACGCCACCCGCGATGTCGAATGCGCCCGCGCCGAGTGCATCGCCACTCAAGAGCGTCGCGCGCGTCGAGCCGAAGCCTCCGATGAAGCCGGAGCGCAAGACACCACCCGCGGGTGCCCAGGCAACCGCTGGTGCCCAGGCAACCGCTGGTGCGTCGGGTGCTCCGCTCGGTCGCATCACGCCAGTGCCGGGCGTCGCCAAGATCGGAGTCAACGGCCGCCCCGCGTCGCAACCGATCGCGGCCCTCAAGAAGCCGACGGGCGGCAGCTCACCGATTCCGAGCCTCGCGAAGAGCGTCCCCGCGCTCGAGGTGAAGCCCAGGGCGAGCGACCCGAAGATCGAGGTGCGGCCGAAGAGCAACACGAACACGGTCGTTCAAGATCCGCCCGCGGCCGACAAAGCGACGCTCGCCGCCGAGAAGGAAGCGACGAAGACCACCGTCGACGACGACCAGGCGAAGAAAGCTGCGATCGCGACGAATGCGCTCTACGAGAGCGAGCTTCTCGACGACATCACGAACACGATCACCGAGGACGAGCTCATCGAGCCGCCGATCTTGGCGTCGCTGCCGCTGCCTGGCATCGCCGACGAGAAGAAGGACAAGAAGTCTGCCGCGCCGCCCGCGCCCGCGCCCGCCGAGGAAGGCGATGCGCTGCACCCGCGCGTTGGCGAGATCGGCCAGCCCACGCGCTCCAAGTGGAACAACCCGGAGATGTTCGAGCCCGACGAGCCGTCGGTCGTGGTGCGTTCGAAGTCCATGCTGATGGCGGCCGTCTCCGACGAGGAGCTGACCCGCAACCGCGACGCGAGCAACTCGTTCGTGGAACGCACCGCGATCGACGACCACGTCGGCACGCTGCCGGACATCGCTGCCAGCGCGCTGGGCGGTGCGACTCCGCCGGGTGGCGCAGTGCTGCCAACTGGTGGCTCTTCGCAGCTGGGCATGTCGATGCAGGTGCAGTCGCCCGGTAACGACCCGCGCGCGCTGCCGAGCCCGTTCCGCAATCAACCGTCGTCATTTGGCTCGACGCCCACGCCCCCGCCACCGTTCGGTCCGTTCGCGCAGCAGAACGCCGCGCCGTATGTTCCGCCGATCGGATCTCCGATGCCGTCTCCCGGCCCGGCGCTACGCGTCGAGGGCACGGGCGCATTCGGCGTCGATCCATACAGGGCGCAAGAGCGCTCGTCCTCGGAAGCGATCGCGCCCCTGCCGCCTCCGCCGTCCGGTCCCGAGGGCTGGGCTCCGCCGCGCGATCATCGCGACGCGACACCGCTTCCTCCTCCTCCGATGCCGTTCGGAATGAGCCCCGCGCCGATGCCGTGGCAGAGCGGGCCCGTCGCCGCGGTGACGCCGATGAGCAAGCGCACCAAGATGATGATCGGAGGCGGCGCTGGCTTCCTGCTGCTCATCATCATCATCGGCGCGGCGACGAGTGGCGACGCGCCGAAGAAGGTCGCGACGAAGCAGACGACGACGGAGAAGACGCCGTCGACGACGGGGTCGCCGACCGAGACGATGCCGACCGACACCGCGGTGACGAAGGGCACCGACTCGACGAAGACCACGGACACGCCGAAGGGCACGGACGCGACGGACACGCCGAAGGGAACGGACTCGACGAAGACGCTGGACTCGACGAAGACGACGGACACGCCTCCGCCCGAGTCGACGAAGACAACTCCGCTAAAGACGACGAAAGCCGTGCCGAAGAAGACGGCGCTCGCCACGCCGACGAAGACGACGCCGACCAAGACCACGTCCAAGACAGCGCCGAAGACCACGGCGAAGACGACGACGCCCGCGAAGACGCCGACCAAGACCACGGCGAAGACGACGCCGGCAAAGATCACGACGACGGCGAAGACGGCGAAGACCACGGCCAAGACGCCGGTGAAGGCGACAACCAAGACAACCAAGACGCCCGCGAAGACCAAGGGCTGGGACCCGAACTCGATGCTTCCGAAGAAGAAATGAAGAACCGACTTTCACTCGTGTTGGTGTGTGCGCTGGTCCCCGCGATCGCGGAGGCTCAGACGGCGACGGACGATGCCAAGGTGCTGCTCGACAAGGCGGGGAAGGCGTTTCAAGCCGGCGACTTCGCGAGCGCACTCACGTCGCTCCAGGCGGCCTACGACAAGGATCCGCAGCCGGATCTGCTCTACGCGATCGCGCAGACGGAACAGAAGCTCGACAAGTGCGGCGCTGCGATCGGGCACTACGAGCAGTACCTCGCGACGTCGCCGTCAGAGGGTGCGGCGAAGGACACGCGCGAGGCGATCGCCGTCTGCAAGGCGAAGTTGCCGCCCCCTGCGCCGGAGCCCGTCGTCGCGCCGCAGCCGCTCGCTCCACCTGCCGGGGCATCGGCGTCGACGAGCGATCCCGGGGCGGGTAGGTGGTACCGCGATCCCCTCGGCATCACGCTCATCGGGACGGGCGTGCTCGCGGGTGCGATCGGCGCCGTCCTCTACCAGGATGCGCGCAGCGATCTCGATTCCGCGGAGACGGCGAGGGACAACGCGACGTATCTGGACACCGTCGACACCGCGCACACGAAGCGCAACGTGTCGGTCGTGCTGATGCTCGGTGGCGGAGCGCTGATCACAGGCGGTATCGTTCGCTTGGTGAAGCGCGACCGCGCAGAGAAGTCATCGCACGTCGCACTCGTTCCCACGACCGGCGGTGCGGTGTTTGGATGGGGAGGGTCGTGGTGAAGCGAATCGTGCTCCTGAGTCTTCTCGCGGGCTGTTTGCGCTCGACCGAGTACCACTGCATGGACAGCTCGCAGTGCTCGGGCGGCACGTGTCAGCCCGTCGGATTCTGCAGCTTCGCTGATACGACATGCACCACGGGGCAGCGCTTCGGCGACTCCGCTGGCAGTTACGCGAGCGCGTGCGTGGGCGACGGCACCGATGCAGGCGTGACAGACGGGATGGGGAGCGACACGTTGCCTCCTGACACGGGCGGCGGTGCATGCCCCGGTACGTATGCCGCGATCATGGGCGGGCAGGGCAACCACGTGTATCGAGTCGTCATGGGGACGGATGATTGGGATACGCAGCGTGCAGCGTGCGCTGCCGATGGCGCGAATGCGTACCTCGTGATTCCGGACGACGCCACCGAGCTCGCTGCCGTCGCGAATCGGTTCAGCGGGCAGACGCAGACCTTCTGGGTCGGCATCACGGATGCGGCGACCGAGGGCACGTTCCTTACCGTGAAGGGTGCGGCCGCGACGTTCCTGCCGTGGCAGGGGGGCCAGCCGGACAACTCGGGCAACTCCGACTGCGTCGAGACGAACCGCACGCAGCACACGTACAACGATCGAACCTGCGGGACGCAGGAGCGCGCGATGTGCGAGTGCGAGCCCTGATCTTCGTCGGGCCGATCCCGTACTGAACGGATTGTCAGACCTGGGTGCGATTCTCGTCGCATGCGGATGCTGCATACGAGCGACTGGCACCTGGGGCACACGCTCCGGGGCGAGGTCTCTCGCGAGCAGGAACACGCCGCATTTCTCGCGTGGCTCGTCAGCGCGTGCGCGCGCGAACAGCCCGATCTATTGGTGATCACGGGCGACATCTTCGATAGCGCCACGCCACCTGCGAGCGCCGAGCGCATGTGGTTCGAGCTGCTCGCGGCCGCTCGGCGCGCGTGTCCGGCCATGGACATCGTCGCGATCGCCGGCAATCACGATTCTCCGGCGCGCTTGGGTGCGTCGTCGTCCGTGCTGCGCGAGCTCAACGTGCACGTCATCGGCGGCTTGCCGCGCACGACAGATGGCATCGATCTCGATCGCGTGATCATTCCTGTCGCGGGTGGGCGCGCGCTCGTCGCGGCCGTGCCGTTCCTGCGGCCCATCGACGTCGATCCGTCGCACGAGGATCCCGTCGAGGCTGTCTACGCCGAGGTCGTCGCGGGGCTGCGCGCGCGCCGCAGGCCGACGCAGTCCGTGATCATGCTCGGTCACCTCTATGTAGCGGGCGCGGACACGCAGTACCTCAGCGAGCGGCGCGTCTCGATCGGCGGCGTGGAGTCGCAACCGCTGCGCTTGTTCCCGCGCGACATCGACTACGTCGCGCTCGGGCACATCCATCGCTCGCAGCGCGTGCTGCGCGAGACCATCCGCTATGCGGGTGCACCGATCGCGCTCGCGCTCGACGAGTCTGCGTACAAGCACCAGGTTGCCGTCGTCGATTTCGCGGACGATGTCGTCGCGCTGCCCGTCGAGGATCCGGCCAAGCCGCCGCGGACGGAGCGCGTGCGCGAGATCCGGTCGCTCGCGATCCCGCAGACCGTCGGCATCATGCGCGTGCCCGCGCGTGGTGCGGCGCCGCTGGAGACCGTGCTCGACGCGCTGCGCGGGATGGAGCCTCGCGCACGTGAAGCGGACGGCTCGTTCGTCGCTGATACCTCGCGGCCGTACCTCGAGATCGTTGTCGCGCTGTCGTCGCCGGAGCCAAAGCTGCGCGGGCTCGTCGAGGATGCTCTCGCTGACAAGCGGCCGCGCTTGGTGTACCTCCACGTCGAAGCCACGGGTGATCGCCGCGCGCTCGCGGAGAGTGTCGGCGTCGCGCGGCGCCTCGCGCAGCTCGATCCGCGCGATGTGTTCAGCCGCTTGTGGGCGCGCGATTATAAGGAGCCACCCACGTCGGACGTGCGCGCCGCGTTCGAGCGCCTGCTCGCGACGGTGCAGGGCGACATGGCGGACCCGCGAGGGGAGTCGAGCAGCGTTGCACCGCGCAGCGCGGCGAGTGCCGATGCCCAGCGAGGGCGGCCGTCATGAGGATCCTCGCGATCCGCGGCTGCAACCTCGCGTCGCTCGCTGGCGAGTTCGAGATCGATCTGGCCAACGGCCCGATCGGCGCATCGGGGGTGTTCGCCATCGTCGGGAACACGGGCGCGGGCAAGAGCACGCTGCTCGACGCGCTCTGCGTCGCACTGTTCGATCGCACGCCGCGCCTCGCCAACCACAGTCGCGTCATCGTCGGTCGTGGCGATGAAGATCCTCACGCGCTCGGCGCGCAAGACGTGCGCACGCTGCTGCGCCGGGGAGCGTCCAGCGGCTTTGCGGAGGTCGACTTCGAGTCCGGCGATGCGCGACGCTACCGCGCTCGGTGGTCCGTTCGCCGCGCGCGCGGTCAGGCCGACGGAGCGCTGCAGGCGCAGCAGGTCTCGCTGACCTCGCTCGACGGCACCGAGCGCCTTGGCGGCACCAAGACCGAGACGCTCGACGCCATCCACGAGCGCCTCGGCCTGACGTTCGATCAATTCCGCCGCTCGGCGTTGCTCGCACAGGGCGACTTCGCGGCGTTCTTGCGCGCCGACGGCAAGGATCGCGGCGAGCTCCTCGAGCGTATGACGGGCACGGAGATCTACACGCGCCTATCCATCGCGGCGCATGCAAACGCGACGGCAGCACTGGCCAAGCTCGACACGGAGCGTACGCGCGCGGATGCGATTCCGGTGCTCGCCGACGAGGATCGTCAACGCGCCGAGCAGGAGCTGCGGTTCGCGGGCGCGACCAAGGCGGCTGCGCGCACGCGGCTCGTTGCTGCCGAAACGGCCGCGCGCTGGCTCACGGAGTCCGCTGCTCGCGCCGACGGTGTCCGCGCCGCGGAGGCGTCACATCGAAGTGCGGTGTCCGCGCTCGACGAGGCTGGCGCGTTGCGCGACGAGCTCGCGCTGCGGCGGCGGGTGGAATCCCTGCGCGGTCCGTGGGAGCACGCGCAGCGCGCAGAGCGACAGTTGCTCGCGGGGCGCAATGAGGCGGCGAGTGCGTCGAGCGTGGCGAGCGGATCGCTGATTGCACGCGACGCCACGCGCGACCAGCACGAGGAGCTGGCGGGCGTGTTGGTCCCGCTGCGCGCGGCGCGGATCGCGGCGGGCTTGATGGAGCGCGCGGCGCATGTGTTGTTTGGCCGCGGTGTCCGCGTGGACGCGAGTGATCCCGGGTTGTCCGGGCGAGACGCCCACGTGGGCGCGAGCGAAGCATTGTTGTCCGGGCGCGGCGCCCACGTGGGCGCGAGCCAAGCTCACGCGGCGCTCGCGGTCGGTCGCGGTGCGCTCGCCGATGCCGTTTGGTTGAGTGCGCGGCCCGCGCTCGCGACGGAGATCGCGACGTGGAGCGACCTCGACGCGAAGTTCGCGCAGTACGCGACGGCGGCAGACTCGGCCAATGGCCTCGCGCGATCACTCGCCGAGCACGTGGAGCGGCGCGACAAGCTGAAGCAGTCGCGCGCGGCGCTCACCGACGAAGTGCGTGGCGCGACGGAGAAACAGGCGGAGGCGCAGCGTAAGGCCGAGGCGTTCAGCAAGAAGCGCGGCCTGACGCTCGAAGCCGCTCGTCGGGCCGAGGACACGACGCGCGTGCGCAAGACCGATGTGGAGGCGCTCGTCACGCTCGCCGCATCGGCGCGAGCATCGCGCGCGGCGTGCGCAGAGCTCGACCAGCACATCGGGGAGCTCGCTGCTGCGGCGGACGCTGACACGGGAGCGCGCGTGACGCACGAGTCGTCGCGAACGACCGCACTGACGCTTCGCGCCGAGCGCCAACGCGTCGTCGCCGAGCTGCGAAAAGCCGCCGGTTTCGAGCATGCGCGCGCGGAGCTCGTCGACGGAGATCCGTGCCCGTTGTGCGGCGCTGAAGAGCATCCGTGGCACCACCGCGGCGCGCTCGACGATGTGATCGTGTCCGCCGACAAGGCGCTCGACGAAGTGGTCATGCAGCTCGACGCGGCGACGACGGCGCTCGCGCAGATCGACGCGCGCACTGCACAGCGCAAGACCGATCGCGCACGCGTGACCAAGCAGCGCGCGGCCGCGCAGACTGCCGCCGACGCCGCGACGCCCACGTGGGCGGAGTGCATCTCGGCGCTCGGCGAGCTGTTGATCGTCACCGATCCGGCGTCGGTCGAGGCAGAGAGACTTGCCGCGGATCTGCTCGTTGCTGCCACCAAGGCGCTCGACTCCGCGCGCGCGACCCGCAGCCAGACTGAAGCGGCGACCAAGGCGGCGGCAGAGGCACAGGCTGAGGTCGCGCTCTGTCAGGCCACTCTTGATCAGTTGACGGCGCGGGCGACGGATCTCGATCGCAAGCTCGCGGAGATCGATGCGGCGATCGGTCGGCTCGACGGCGAACGCACCATGCGCGCCGAGCGCTGCGCGGAGCTCGTGCGCGAGCTGTTCGCGGCGGCTGGACGCTGGCGGTCTGCGGCGGAGAGTCTCGAAGACGTTTCCGCGAAAGCGGCAGGTGGGATCGCGTCAGCGAGCGGATACGCGGCAGGATCGACGGGACCGCGGGCCCATGTCACAGCCGGAGCGACCGGAACTGTTTCCGCGGAAGCGTCGAGCGGCGTTGTTGCTTCGATCGCGGCGTCGAACACCCGTACGTCCAAGCGGACGGCGCGCGGCACGAATGGGACGGGCACTTCGGCGGACGCCATCGAGCTTGCCGCGCAGCGCGCATGGATGTCCGAGCTGGCGACAGTCTGGCGTTCGCGCGCGGAGAATGTCGCGCGGGCCGAGTCCGTCGTCGCGGGTGCGGTCGCCGCAGCGCTGGACGAGTTCCAGCGCGCCGAGCGCGCGGTAGTAGAGCTTTCGGCGCGAGCCGCCGAAGCCGAGAAGCGTGTTGTCGAGCTGACGAGGATTACGGCGGCCGCAAACGACGAGCTGGCGGCGGCGCGTGGGGGATCCAGTGCCCGCGGGAGTGGGACGGCGTCGGCGGACGAGCTGGCGTCGACGGACGAGCTGGCGTCGACAAAGGAGCTGACGTTCACGGACGAACAACTGCGCGATTTGTTGTCGAGCACGGCGGCGCGCGTCGACGATATTGCTGCTCAGCTCGCGACGCTCGAGCGATCTGTGGAGGTCACGCGAACGATCCTCGCGGAGCGCCGGCGGACCGCGGATGCGCACGCGGTGAATCGACCGGCATCGCTCGATGGTCTCGACGATCTTCTCGACGTCGTTGATCAGTCGGCGCGGGCCCGAATCATCGCGGTGCGGTTGGAGGAGCTCGCGGACGCAGCTCGCACGGCGGACGAACACGCAGCGACCCTGACGGCCACGCTCGCGGCCGACACGGATGCGCGGGCGCGCCGCGAGCAGTTGCAAGCGCTACTCCTCGAGGCGGAGAAGGCGGCCGATGTGGATCGCATCCTCGGCGCGGCGATCGGATCGCACGACGGCAAGCGGTTCCGCAGCTTCGCGCAGAGCCTGACGCTCGACGGGTTGCTGACCGTCGCGAACGCGCACCTCGTGGAGCTGGCGCCGCGCTATCAACTCGAGCGCGTGCCCAAGCACGATCTGGAGCTGCAGGTCATCGATCGCGATCTGGGCGACGAAGTGCGCTCGGTTCAGAGCTTGTCGGGCGGCGAGTCGTTCCTCGTGTCGCTCGCGCTGGCGCTAGGACTGTCATCGATGTCGGCGCACGACGTTCGCGTTCGCACGCTGCTCATCGACGAGGGCTTCGGCACGCTCGATCCGTCGACGCTGGAGATGGCGCTGTCGGTCCTCGAGGCGCTGCGGCAGCAAGGACGGCAGGTCGGGGTGATCTCGCACGTGCCGCAGCTCGTCGAGCGCGTCGGTGCACACGTGAAGGTCATCGCGCGCGGCGGTGGCCGCAGCGAAGTCGTCGTCTCGTAGCGGTAGCGAAGTCGTCATCTCGTAGTTCGCGTGCTGCAGAGTCCGAAGGCCCTCGCCATGGACCGTTATCGGCAGCAGCTCGTCAGCGAGCGCGGTCGAGATGAACGCATCGCCTCGTCGTGGGTTCGTCTACTACGCGATGCTGGACAAGCGTCGGCCAGTGCTCGTGGTTTCGCCGAACTACCGCAACTCGTACCTCTCGAACGTGTTGGCGATTCCGTGATCGACCAGCATGACGGTTGTCCCGACGCATGTGCGGTTGCGCAAAGGCGAAGGCGGCGTGACAGCCGCGACGGTCCTCAAGTGCGAGCAACTCACGACGATCTACAAGAGCGAGCTCGACGCAGAAGCTCTTGGCGCGGCACTTCCCCGCGAACGGATGGCCGAGGTACTGCGCGCGGTGATGCTTTCGCTCGGCGTTCCGGTGTTGCCCGACGACTGACCGTTCACTTCATCGGTGGGGAGTGCGAGTAGAGGTAGGTCGCGGCATCCGAGTTTGCCGTCTTGAGGTGTTCGAACGCGCTCTGGACCTTGGCGAGCTGGAGCGTTGTCGTGTCTTGCGCGAGAAGCGCTTCGCCGATCGCGATCGCGGAGTCGGCCTCATTCAGCAGCTCCGGCGTCAGCCGGTCGCGCGAGTCCGTCACGAGCATCTTCGCACTGCGAGTAAGGTTGTCGAGCCGCGTGCGGGCGTCGGTGATCGCTTGCGCAGCGACGTCCTCGGCGCGGTGCTTCCGCGCGTCGGCGAGCAGCTGATCGATCGCATCGGGGAAGTTCGCTGACTGCCGGCCTGAGATGGTGACGTGCTTCTCTTGCTTGGTCGCGCGGTCGTACGCGGTGACGGTCAGCTCCCCGCGTGCGTCGAGCGAGAAGCGCACGTCGATCTGCGGGATGCCGCGCGGAGCAGCCGGGATGCCGGTCAGCTGGAACTTGCCGAGCGCGCGATCGTTCGCCGCTTGGGGGCGCTCGCCTTGGACAACGTTGACCTCGACGGAGGTCTGATTGTCGGTGGCAGTCGAGAACGTCTCGGTGTGCTCGGCGGGGAGCTTCGTGCCGCGCGCGAACATGGTGCTCGCGACACCGCCCCAGGTCTCGATCGAGATCGAGACGGGCAGTGTGCCTTCGGGTGCGGGCGCGTCGAGCGCGTCACCGGCGACGGCGGGCTTGGGCGCGGCTGCCTGCGCCTTCATCATGCTGTCGGCCTGGGCGAAGATCTGATCGAGCTCGGCTTTGCTCATTTCCTTGCCGTTCTTGAACTTGATGCCGGCCCCGCTTGCTGGCAACGGCTGGATCTTGATCTCGCTCGGATCGACCTCCGACGGCGGCGATGCGCGCTGCGAGCAACCGGCGAAGAGCGCCGCGACCGACAATGCGCGCAGGAGTGTCATGAAGTTCCGGACGGGCGCGGTCAGCGAGAGTCGCATCGCCATGACGATACGCCGCGCGGTGAAGTAGGGTGCGCCATGACCACCGCGTTGCGCGTTGCCACCGCCGCTGATGTGCCGGCCATCCTGGGCTTTATCAGGGATCTCGCCGAGTACGAGAAGCTGTCGCACGAGGTGGTCGCCACCGAGGACACCTTGCGCGCGACGCTGTTCGGGGCGCGGCCGGCGGCGGAGGTGATCATCGCGGAGCTCGACGGTGCGGCGGTCGGATTCGCGCTGTTCTTCACGAGCTACTCGACGTTCCTGGCCAAGCCCGGCATGTATCTCGAGGATCTCTTTGTGCGGCCGGTCGCTCGCAAGCGCGGCGTCGGAAGCGCGCTGCTCGCGGCACTGGCCCGGATCGCGGTCGATCGCGGGTACGGTCGCTTCGAGTGGTCGGTGCTCGACTGGAACGAGCCGGCGATCAAGTTGTATCGCTCGCTCGGTGCGGTCCCGATGGGCGAGTGGACCGTGCAGCGACTGACCGGCGCACCGCTCGCCGCGCTCGCCGCGAAGTGTCCGCACTCGGTGGTCTAACGTCGACGCTGTCGCGGTAAGCGTGGCCGCTTCGGCAGAGGGTGGCAGCTCGAGACGCTTCTAGACGACCGCTCACCCGCGACGTAGTGTCGTCCCGTGTACGGCGACAGGTGCTTCCAGGTGCTGCGGCTGTTCGGAACGACCGTGCACGTGAACCTCGAGTCGATCGGGATCATGCTCGCGACCGCGCTCGCGGGACGCACACTGCTCGAGAGCGCGCTCATCGTCGCGTGCTTCGCCCTGGCACCGGGCTGCACCTCGGCTGCCATTGGCTCGTCGCCATCGCGTTCGGCAAGGGCATCGATCGCATGATCCTCACGCGCGTGGGACGGATCGATTACTCGGGGGAACCTCCACGTTTCGTCGAGCAGATCGTGCGGACCGCTGCGGGACCGTCGATGAATCTGCTCTGTGCAGTCGCCGGCTACGGTCTGCTCCGCGTGCTCGACGGGCAGTCGGCAACCCTCATCCTCGCCGTCGCGACATTTGCACGCTGCAGCCTGGTCCTCGCCGCGATCAACTTCCTGCCGGCGATCCCGTTCGATGGCGGGCTCATCCTGCGCGCGGTCCTCGTACGCTGGCTCGGCGAGCCGCGCGCCGAGCGGGTCGCCGCGACGGTGAGCATCGTGTTGATGTGGGGCATGGCCGCGCTCGGCGTAGCCACCCGGCAATTCGTGCTGACCTATCTGGGCGTGACGATGAGCTACGACGTGTGGCGCACGCACCTGCAGCGGCCCGCGGTCGCAGCCAGCGCAGTCGCGAGCTAGCGCAGTCGGTCGACGACAGCGGTGAAGTCAGGCGGAAGTGGCGCCGAGAGCGAGACGCGCGCGCCGGTGATCGGGTGCTCGAAGCCGAGCGTGTGCGCGTGCAGCAGCAAGCGTCCACTCGTGAGGAGCTTTCCGCCCGCGTTCTCGTAGTCGCGGATGTAGACCGGTTCGCCGACGAGCGGATGGCCGGCCTCGGCGAGGTGGATGCGGATCTGATGCGTCTTGCCGGTCTCGAGGCGGACCGCGCAGACGGTCGCGTGGCGCAGGTCCTCGCGCACTTCGACGTGCGTGACGGCGCGCTTGCCTTGCTCGATGCGCGACGTCGAGCCGCGGAGGCCGTCGCCGCGATCGGTGACGAGATACGACTCGATGCGCTGCGCGGCGACGCGACCGTGCGCGACGCAGATGTACTGGCGCTCCATCGCGTGCGAGCGGAGCTGCGCGGCGAGACCTTGCTCGGCCTTCTTGGACTTCGCGAAGGCGAGCAGGCCGCTCGTCGCGCGATCGATGCGGTGGATCACGTGGAGCGCGATCGTCGTCGCGGCGATGCCCTGGCGTCGCCACGCGCCGCGGATCAGGTCCATCGCGGTGCCGGTCTCGCGCTCCTCGTACGGGACGCTGTTCACGCCGCTCGGTTTGTCGATGACCACGACGTGCGCGTCGTCGTAGACGAGGACGCCTTCGCGCTCCGGGTCGAGCGGACGCCTCGCGTTGGCGCGAACTTCGACGGACTGGCCGACCTGCAAGCGCAGCGTGATCTCGGTGACGCAGTTGCCGTCGACGAAGACCTTCCCCGTCTCGATCTGCTTCTTCGCGACGGAGTTGGGGACGTCGCTCTTCGCCTTCACGAAGGCGGCGAGGGTGACGCCCGCTACATCGACAGTCCAGGCCATTACTTTTTCGGCAGCTTGTCAGACTTCGTGCCGACCTTCAGCTTGCTACCGCTCTGCGCGAGCAGCTCGAGGAGCTCGTCGGCGCCGCCCTCGTCGTCGATCAGCGTCTCGATGGTGCCGCCGCCGAGGAACTGCATGATGAACTGCCCCTCCATGATCGCGCGGCCGAGCGTCACCTTGCCGAGGACGGTGAGCACGTTCGGCTCCCACTGACCGTGCGCGTCGCCCGTAACGGTGAGCGCGCCGTCGATGACGAGGTCCGCGGTCATGGTCAGAGAATCGACGGTGACATCGCCGATGACCCACGTGGGCGCCACGACATCCCAGATCTTCTGTTTCACGGGACCCGTGATCAGCGTGCCCTTCTTGGTCTCGGCGGTGGGGGCGGTGGCCTCGACGACGCCGTGCTGGAACATCGCTTCGATGTCGACGGGGGCTGCGAGCTGCGCCTCGCCATCCATCTCGTCGAGCTTCTCCAAGGTGGGGCCGATCTTCTTCCGGAGACCGTCCAGCGTCGTCGCCATGCTAAGACCCTCGCATGGATCGCACGCTGTTCACCGAGGAGCACAAAGCCTTTCGTCAGGCGTTCAAGCAGTTCGCCGCCCGCGAGATCGTGCCGCATCAGGCGCGCTGGCGCGACGAGGGCCAGGTCGACCGCGAGGTGTGGCGCAAGGCGGGTGCGCAGGGCTTTCTGTGCCCGTGGCTCGAGGAGAAGTACGGCGGACCGGGCGCGGACTTCATCGCGTCGATGGTCGTGCTCGAGGAGCTGGCGAACTGTTACGAGAGCGGCTTTGCGATGAGCCTTCACTCGGACGTCATCGTTCCGTACATCTACTCGTTCGGTAGCGAGGAGCAGAAGCTGAAGTGGCTGCCCGGCTGCGCGAGCGGTGAATTCGTAACCGCGCTCGCGATGACGGAGCCCGGCACCGGCTCGGACGTCGCGGCGATCTCGACGACGGCGGTCAAGGACGGCGATGACTACGTCATCAACGGCGCGAAGACGTTCATCTCCAACGGCCAGCTCTGCGATCTCGTCGTCGTCGCGGTGAAGACGGATCCAGATCCCAAGAACGCGCACCGCGGCATCTCGATGTTTGTCGTCGAGGGCAACCGCAAGGGCTTCACCAAGGGCAAGCGCCTCCACAAGATGGGCATGGCGTCGCAGGACACGTCAGAGCTGTTCTTCGAGGACTGCCGCGTGCCCGCCGCGAATCGCCTCGGGCCCGAGGGCGGCGGCTTCATGATGATGATGCAGAAGCTCCAGCAGGAGCGGCTCGTCGTCGCGATCGGCGCGGTGGCGGGTGCGGAGCAGGTATTGCGCGACACCATCGCGTACACCAAGGAACGCACGGCGTTCGGCAAGCCGATCAGCAAGTTCCAGAACACGCAGTTCAAGCTCGTCGAGTCGCTCGCGAAGGTCGAGGTCGGTCGCGCGTACGTCGACAAGGTCGTGTCCGAGCACGTCGCCGGCAAGCAACTCGTGACGGAGTGCTCGCTCGCGAAGTTCTGGACGACCGACATGGCGCAGGAGGTGATCGACACCTGCCTGCAGTTCTTTGGCGGGTACGGTTACATGCTCGAGTACCCGGTGACGCGCGCCTTCATGGACGCTCGCGTGCAGCGCATCTACGCGGGCACGAACGAGATCATGAAGGTGATCGTCGCGAAGCAGCTCGGCCTGTAACGCGATCGTCAGTTACCGACGGAGATTCCGAGACCGAGCGTCAGCAGCGTCGTGCTATCGCCCGAGCCCTCCGCATTGATGTGCGTGAAGGCGAGCTCCGGCGTCACGGCCCAGTGGCGCTGCGGATCCGTGATGCGAACGCCGACGCTGCCGCCGAAGTACGCGCGCAGATCGGTATCGTCGTAGACGTGGGTGTCGGGCTTGATCAGATAGAATCGCGGCGCGATCAGCAGCTCGGCTGTCGGTGAGATCTGCTGACCCACGTAGAGCGTCGGCGCGACGATGAGACCGCCGTAGTCGAACCCACCCGAGCTCGGGGCCGTACTCGTCGACGAGATCGACGGCTCGTCCGCGAAGAAGATGCCGACCGGAATCCCCAGCGAGATCGTGGTCTGGGCAGTGGGCTCCGTGAAGCGGAACTTCGGATCGACCGTCAGTCCCCAGAGCGCGTCACTCGTGCCGGTCGTGCGCGACAGCTGGAAACCGACATCTGTTGCGTCGGAGACGCCCGTGCGGACCATGACCTGGCCGCTGTAGATCGCTGGATCGTCCGAGCTCTGATCGGTCGTCTTGTTGCGCGAGCCCGCGACGGTGACCTCGGTCTTGCCGGGCGCGAGCGTGTGGGCGGACTGGGCGGCGGTCGCGCATCCGGTGAGCACGAGCGTGGAAACGATGATGGTCCTCACGGGATCCTCCGTCCGACGAGCCCGACCGTGAACGCTTTGCCGTCGAAGCCGCTATTGCCGAGCTGGTCCGAGTTGGACTCGAAGGCAGCGACGATGTCGAAGTCCGGTGCGACGTTGCCGACGATGCCGACCGAGACCAAGCTCGACGTGTACGAGTCGTAGTAAGGCATGTCACCGGTGAACCTGACGTAGTGGAGCTCGGTCGCTCCCTCGAGCGCGACGAGCGGAGCGACTTGCACGGCGACGCGCGCCTTGGCGTAGAAGTCGAGCGAGTCCTGCGACGGAGCGCTGTTGTCGTCGTAGGAGGGGTGCACGTAGTTGAAGCCACCCGTCGCGCGCAGCGAGGCGACTTGTGCGAAGTGCTCCTTGTGCTCGACGAAGGCGCCCGGGACATACGTCTTCACCGTGTCGTTGGTGGGCATGCTCGCGATGAACTGCGCCGCGATCGCGGTCTCCGGCGCGACCGTCACGCGACCGATCGCGTAGAGGCTCTGAAGGCGATCTGGATCGTCTGGGCTCGTGCCCGATCCGTTGTCAGCGGGCGTGTCCTGGAACAGGTAGATCGCCGCGCCCGCTTCGAGCTCCACCAGCCCGAGTCCGACGCGCAGGCTCGGCAGCAGCCCGCCCGTCGTATAACGATCGCTACCGGTCTTGAGCGTGTCGATCCGGAGCGCGACCGCGCCCTCGACGGCGCCGTTCGGGAGAAGGAGCGGGCGATCGGCGTACGCGCGAGGATACGGCTGCGGCGGTACGGGCGGCGGTGGCTCGTCGGAGGGAGGAGCGAAGCCGTGGTCTGGCATCGCCGGTCGCGCCGAGGCAGGAGGGGGCTGTGGTGCAGGCGGTAGGTCGGTCGACGGCTCACCCGCGGGCGGCTCCGGTGGTGGTGCCGCGGGTTGCGCGAGCGCGACGCCCGCAAACAACAATGATGCGAGCCCTATACCCGCGACACGACCTCTCCACATGATCCCTCGATAACACGGGGGTTGCCCGCACGAGGTGGCAGTTCGCGGCTAGTTCAGCCGTGGAGCGCAGGCGCGAGGTGATACAGCATCAAGTAGATCAGCACGCCGGTCACGGACACGTAGACCCAGACAGGCCACACGTATGCGACGAGCTTCTTGTGCTTGTCGATGTTGCCGCGCAGCGCCTGGCGGAGCGCGTTGATCAAGAACGGCACCAGCAGCACCGCGAGGATCATGTGCGAGATCAACATGACGAGATAGAAGATCTTGTCGATGCCGTGACCCGGATACCTGTGCGCGCCGGTCGTCGCAAAGCGGATCAGGTACGACGCGAGAAAGACCGACGACGTCGTGAACGCCGCGAGCATGCGCTTCTTGTGGAGCGCTTCGTCGCCGCGCGCGATCGCCATGCGGCCCATCACGAGCAGCACGAAGCTCGTGAGGTTCAGCGCGGCGTTGATCGCCGGATGGATCTGCTGGAGCGTCATGCGCGACCGTCGATGACCATGACGGCGAAGAGGATCGGCAGATAGACGATCGACGCGAGGAACACGTTGCGCGCCCACTTGGTGGTGGTGGCGCCGGACGTCGAGAGACCGAACACGCCTTGCACGAGGACGAACGCGCCGAGGATCGCGGCGACGATCAGGTACGGGATGCCCGACACGCCGAGCGGCACGAGCGTGAGCGATACGAGCACCTGCACGAGGAGATAGAGGACGATCTCGAGCTTGGCTGCCCACTCACCGTGTGTGCCGGGAAGGGTCTTGAGGCCAGCGGCGTGGTACTCGCGCTGGCGGTAGAGCGCGATCGCGTGGAAGTGAGGCACCTGCCAGAAGAACAGGACGCCGAACACGGCGAGGCCGGCGATGGAGATGTGACCCGTAGCGGCGGTCCAGCCCATGAGCGCGGGCATCGCGCCGGGGATGCCACCGACCCACACCGCCCAGTGCGAGCGCTGCTTCATCGGCGTGTAGACACCGACGTAGAGGATGAGGGCGAGGAGGCCGAGCGCGCCGGTGATGGGATTGATCGCGACGAGGATCGGCAGCGCGATCGCGCCCTGGAGGGCACCGAACACGAGGGCCGTCGACGGATCGAGGCGGCGCTGCGGCAGCGGGCGGTTCTTGGTGCGCGCCATCAGGCAGTCGATGTCGCGCTCCAGGTACATGTTGAGCGTGTTCGCGGCGCCGACGATCAGCGCGACGCCGGCGAGCAGTACGAGCATCTCCGCTGCAGATGCGTGACCCGGCGCGAGCGACATGGCGCCAGCGGCGGTGAGCAGCGCCATCACCATGATGCTCGGCTTGACGAGCGCGACGAGATCGAACGTCTTCGCGCGGAGAGCCTTGGCGGTCACTTCGGCACCTCACGCGTCAGAGCAGTCATGCGCGGAACAGAAGCAGCGGGGACATGGACGCCCGTGGTGCGCGGTGCGGTGATCAACCATGACGACATCCACAGCGCCCACAGGCTCGCGGCGCCGGCGAAGTGCCCGACGGCGAGCGGCACGGCGCGCATCGACATCACCGTCGCGATGCCGAGCAACACCTGACCGGCAACGAGAATGGGCGCGAGCATCGCGAGCGTGCGCACGGCGGGCCACGACTTCGTGCGACGTGCGACCTGGACGGCGGCGATGGTCGTGATGATCGCGGTCGCGACACCCCACGCGCGGTGGATCATGTGGAGGTGTTGCACGCCCGCGTCGGGCCACCATTGATGGTCCATCGTGCACTCCGGCATGCCGAGGCACACCATCGCGGCGCCGAAGTGACGCACGAGCGCGCCGAGGAGGAGCTGCAGGAACACCGCGCCGCATGCGACGAGGATCCAGGTGCGCGTGCTACCGAGCGCCGCGCGGCGATCGTCGTGAGTCTTCAGCTCCACCACGGAAGGCGCGGGGCGCGTGGCGAACGCGGTGTAGATGAGCGTCGCGAAGTAGCTCATGCCGAGCAGCAAGTGGCTCGTGGAGATGAACCACGGCAGCTTGTACTTCACGGTGATCGCACCGAGCGCGCCCTGCGCGATCACGAGGCCGATGAGCAGGAAGGGGAGGCGGCGCATATCGCGGCGGCGGCGGAGCAGCGCGATCGTGAGAGCGATCTGGAGAAGGCCGACCGTCATCGCGAACAGGCGGTGGCCATGCTCGTAGAGGACGCCACCGTGCATCGGCGGGAACAGCTGACCGTGGCACACGAACGTGGGCTCGGGGCACGCGAGGCTCGAACCGGTCGGGTTGACCGTGCCGCCGATGACCAACAGGATGAAGGTCGCGCAGGCAGCGAGCTTAGCGAGGCGGTGCTCGACCATGGACGGGGGTTGGGTACCACACCTGATCCCAGATCGACGAGGAGTTCCGGGGCGCTGCGACAACGCACCTCGCCCGGGGCTACCCGAGGAAAATCAGGAGGTTGTAACGCTCGCGCTGTTGCGATCCGCGCCTATGCGGGGATACAGTGCTCACCGCGAGGGCATGAGCGACGCCTGGGCCGAAACCACGTCGATCGGAACGCTGCGGTCGGAGGATCTGAGCAAGCCCGGCCACGCCTTTCGGTACAACCGGTACGTCTACCGGACGACCGGCAAGCATGTCGCGAACGGCGGCATGGGCAGCGTCTACGAGCTCGAGCGCCAGGAAGAGGACACCGGGCTCGTCGAGCTCTGCGTCGGCAAGGTGTTCCACGCGAACTACCTCTACCAGCTGCGCACCGACGACGTGACGCGCCGCGATCACCACCACAACCTCGCCGCGATGGCGCGAATCGCCGCGATCGAGCACCCGAACATTCTGCCGACGTACGTGTCGGCGCCGATCGCGGACAACTACCTGTTCGTCACGCCGCGCATGGCGATGACGCTGCTCGAGGCGATCGCGCAGCACAACCTCACCCCGCGCTCGCGCACCAAGTTGCTCGTGCAGGCGCTCGAGGGGCTGTCGACGCTGCACGCCGCGCGCGTGGTCCATCGCGACTTCACGCTGCGGAACATCCTCGTCGACCAGGGCGCGAACGTCGCCTACGTGTTCGACTTCGATCTCGCGATGTCGCTCGATGACATCGGCAACCAGACGTACCGCAGTTACTACAAGGGTCGTGTGTTCGGTTCGCCGGGCTGGTCCGTCGCGCCGGAGACGATCGATCAGGCGCTGCAGGACAACTCGATCGGTACGTCGCTCGACGTGTACGCGATCGGTGGTGCGCTGCACGGCCTGTTCACGGAACAGCTGCTGTACGGCCAGGCCGACGATATGTGGGCGCTCTTGATCCGCATCGCGGAGGGCGTCGTCGTCGGTGGGCGCAGCAAGGTGAACTACCCCGATGATTTCCCGATGCAGCTGCGAGGCGTGATCGAAGGCTGTCTCGAGCGCGATCCCGCGCAGCGGTTTCCGTCGGTGCAGGCGGTCGTGCAGGAGTTGCGCGGTCAGCTGCGCGAGCTGTCCGACTCGCCGGAGAAGCGCTTCTCGCGCCACAAGACGGAGGGCACGGCCCCCGATGCAAAAGCATTCCCCACCCGCAACACCGGCGAGATCGCGGCGACGTCGCCCGACACGTCAATCACCGGCGAGATCGTCGAGTCCGCCGCGGCCGCCGTGCACGAGTGGGGCTACGACGTCGAGCGCAGCCTCGGTCGCGCGAAGGGACACCCGATCTTCCTCGCGTCACCGCGCGCGGATCTGCTCGCGAGCGGAACGTTCCCCGATGCGAACATCTTCCCCAAGCTCGTCACGCAGATCGATCTGACCAAGGTCGCGGATCCGCGGCGCGTCGTGGAGAACTGGCAGCAGCACTTCTGGCCGATCCTCAGGCGCGTACGCGAGGGACTGCTCACCTCGCTGCACAAGGTCATCTACGACGCGAACACGAGCTCGCTGCTGCTATTCAGCGAGTACGTCGACGAGCCGCGCTTTGGTGATCGCATCGCCGAGGTCGATCTCAACATCGACGGTGCGCTCGCGCTCGGATTCCTCGTGATCAAACAGGTCGCTGCGCTGCACGAGCACGGGATGGCGCACAACAACATCTCGCCTGGTGCGCTGCTGTTCAAAGGCGCTGCTGCGACGCGCACCGTGATGCCAGCAATGATCGGTCTCGTCGAGCCGGCGATGGGCCCGGAAGCGATGGACGGCGATTGCCGTGCGATCTCGTCGATGATCCTGCAGTGGTTGAAGCCCAACCGCATCGCGGCGCTGAACCTGCGCATCAAGCCGATGTTCGAGAGCATGCGGACGCGACTGTCCTCGTTCGCCTACGAGAAGGTCTCGCCGGGCGCCGGCATCATGGAGATCAGCCAGCTGCTCTCTGATTCGCTCTCGCTCGTGGACTTCAACTGGTCCGTGCTGCGCGACTCCGGTGGCGATCTGCAGGAGTACGCGGTGCTGCTGATCTCGCTGCGGCTCTACCACGTGCTGTGGCCGGGCTCTAAGCGCGAGTGAACGAGCCCATGCGATCGAGCGCGCCGCGTACGGCCTCGGCGATCTGTTTCTGCTGAGGAGCGCGAACGCGATCCGCGTTGCACGAGACAAACACCTGGTCCTTCTCGTTCCAGCCGGTGATCTCGAGCTCGACGAGGCGTCCGTCTCTGAGGAATGGAAGCGCAGCCATCAGCGGACCGAACACGACTTGCTCGCCGGACGACACAGCGAGCTCGAGTGCGAGTGCCATCGTCTGTGCTTCGTGCCCTGCGATGCGTTGCAGTGACGTGAGCGGGCATCCGTCGTCGACGGGCACGTACACGCCATTCGCGTTGTAGACGGGGAGCACGAACGGAACGCGGCGGATGGTTTCGACGGAGAGCGGCGCCGGGCCGAGCTTTGCGTACAGCGCGGGCGGACCAAAGCACGAGCGGCGCATCTCGCCGACGGGCGTGGACACCCACGAGTCCGGCATGCGCTCGGACTGGAGCGTGAGGCACACGTCGAAGAAGTTTCCCGACGCGAGTTGGCGAATGAACGCGGGCGCCATTTCGATCGCGCGTACGCGCGTGCCAGGGAGAGCTTCCACGATGCGCGGCGCGCACCACTGGATCATGTACGACGGTGCGGCGACGGCGATCGCGGTGTCGACATTGTCGCGGCGATCGAGCTCTTGCACGTTCTGCACGAGCTGCGTGACCTGCGGGAGGATGCGGTTACCCTCGTCGCTGATCGTGATACCGCGCGTGGAACGCACCATGAGTGTCATGCCCAGCTGCTCTTCGAGGCGTGCAACGGCCTTGCTCACTTGCGATGGCGGCAGGTTGAGCTCGCGCGCGGCACCGTTCACCGACTGGCAGCGAGCGACCGAGAGAAAGATCATCAGGTCGCCCGCGCGCAAGTCCGAGAGCTTGTGCAGCGGCATGTGGGCTGATGGTACGCCTCTGGCGCGACCAACTGTATTCAGTTCGCGTGATCGCGGCCGCTGATGCGCGCGAGCGCTTCGCGAATCATCTCGGTGTAGCCGTCGGGCGAGACCGCTTTGAGGGCAGCGGTCGCCGCGACGACATGCGTGCGCGACTCGTCGACGTTTCCGAGGCGGCGGTGAACATCGGCGAGGTTCAGGTGCAGCGAGGCGAGCATGTGCTCGACGTTCGCGGCCATCCCCGCGCTCACCAGCTGGTCGTCGTCGAGCAAGAGTCCCGCGGCCAATGCACGTCGATCCCACATCAGCTCGTCGTCGGCGCTCGTCTGTAGGTCGGCCATCGCGTGAGCGATCGCGCACCGGTGCAGTGGATCGTCGCCGACGCTGTCCCACAACTGCGCGAGCTCGGTCCGCGCACCTGCCGCATCGGTGCGCGAGAGAGCAACCGCGTCGTCGATCTGGGCGAGGACGTCCATCAGTGATCGTGTCCGCAGCCGGGGCCGTGCTCGTGCTTGCTCGCGAGGCGACGATAGACGTCGGCGAGATTGCCGTGCAGCGACGCGAGCAGCTCGAACGACGTCGCGCCCATGCCCGCCGCGGACAGGCGCAGATCGTCGAGCAACTTGCCGGCGTCGAGCGCGCGCAGGTCCCACATCAGCTCTTCCTGGGCGTTCGCGGCGAGGCCCGCCATTCCGCTCGCGATCGCGCACCGGTGCAGCGGATCGTCGCCGACGCTGGTCCACAGCGCTTCGAGCGTCGTCTTTGCGAGCGCGGGATCTTTGCGGCTCGCGGAGAGCGCGTCGCCAACCTGCTGGAGGATTCGATCAGTCATCGTCTTTGATCAGCTGCGTCGGATCTTCGGGCCACTGGTGACGAGGATAGCGGCGCATGAGCTGTTTGCGTAGCTCGGGATAGTGCTTCACCCAGAAGCCGGGGAGATCCGACGTGACCTGCACGGCGCGCTGGTTGGGCGCGAGCAAGTGCACGACGAGCGGGACCTTGCCGTCACCGACAGAGGGCGCCCGCGGAAGGCCAAAGAAGTCTTGCATGCGCGACGCGATCCACGGCGGTTGATCGAGCGAGTACGTGATCGCCGTGCGGCGGCGGCCGAGCTGCACGTGCGTCGGGGCGAGGCGGTGGACGAGCGCGCGGTGCTCGCCGAGGCCGGCATCCAGCAGCGACAGGAGATTCGCGTTGCGCAGCTCGGAGAAGCTGATCGCACCGTCGGCGGCATTCGCGATCACGCGCGCGAGCCCTTCGTCATCCGGCGCGGCGAGCTCGGCTTTGCCCGACAACTTCGCTGCGAGCGTCACGCGGGCGCGCCATTGCGCGAGCTCGTCGGGATCGACGAACTTCTGGATGCCGGCCGCGATCGCCTGCTTCGCGAGAACCTCGGCTGCGGCACGACCCGCGCGCCGCGCGCCCTCGACATCGCGCGACTCGTCGATCGGCAGACCGTCGTACGTCATCTGCGCGACGCGCTCGACGCGCTCTTTCTTCGCGTCCCAGACGAGCTCGTCCTTCTCGTCGATGCGATCGAGGAAGAGATCCAGCAGCCAGCTCGGCTCGATCGCGCTCGCGCGGCGGATCTGCACCTTTGTCTGCTGCCCGCGCGCGCCGGTCTCCGCGACATCGACGGCGACCATGAGCTCGGCCTCGATCACCGCGCTCGACGGTGCGAGCGTGCCGCTGCCGCCGCCGGCAAATACGATCTCTGCGGACTTCGGCGTGCGCCGCTTGCCGACGCGATCGGGGAACGCGGTGAGGATGCAGATCATCAGCTCGCGATCGGCCTCGTCGAGCGTCAGGTCGTTCGCGCGCGCGCGCCGGTGCTTTGTCGTGCCGCGCTTCTCGACGGTGCGCTCGAGCTGCTGCGCGACCTTGTCGACCTGATGCGCCGTGCCGATATCGAGACCTTCACGCCGCAGTCGATCCGCTCGCATGCCGTCACTGCGCGCGCGCTCGAGTGCATCGAGGTCATCGAGGAGATCCGACGGTGATGAAATGCGGGCCTGACCAGCGGGACCGCGCCGCTCGAGACGCAGCTCGCGCGCACCGACAGCGGCCGCGATCACGCACGCCTCGCGCGCGACACCTCGGTTCTCCGCCTCGCACACGAGACGCGCCAGCCGCGGATGAATGGGGAAGCGCAACATGCGTTCGCCGAGCGGCGTGATGCGGCGCTCCGACGACGTGCCCGCGATCGCACCGAGGCGCCCGAGGAGTGTCTCGGCCTGATCGACAGCGTTGCCGGGCGGCGGTTCGTACCAGCGCAATGCGTGCAGACCCGCGAGGCCCGCTCCATAGAGCTCGAGCGCGGCGCCCGCGAGATCGGTGCGCTCGACCTCCGGCACTTCGAACGCGCGGCGCATCTCGTAGTCGTGCTTCGTGAACAACCGCACGACGCGACCGGGCCGCGTGCGACCGGCGCGACCGGCGCGCTGGATGCAGCTCGCTTTGGACACGGGCTCGACCTGCAGTGACGCGAGGCCCGTCCACGGCGAGTGCCGCGCGATGCGCGCGAGACCCGAGTCGATCACCGCGACGACGCCGTCGATCGTGACGCTCGTCTCGGCGACGTTCGTCGCGAGGATCACTTTTCGCCGCGCATTGGGCCGCACTGCCGCGTCCTGCTCGTCGGCGGTGAGGTCGCCGTGCAGTGGCATCACCGCGAGGTCGTGGATGCTCGCCGCTTCCGCGATGTCATCCGCGACGCGCCGGATCTCGCCGCTGCCGGGCAAGAACACGAGGATGTCGCCGTCGAGCTTCTGGCCATTCTCGCCCTGCGCGAGCCGGCGCACCGCACTCGCGACGCGCTTGCCGAGCTGGCGATCGTCGAGCTGTTCCTCGTGCTCGATCGTCACGGGGAACACGCGGCCCTCACTGCGCACGATCGGCGCATTCGCGAGAAAGCCCGCGACCGGCTCCGCGTCGAGCGTCGCGGACATCACGACGAGCTTGAGCTCGGGCCGCTTCACGCGCAGCCGCTCGACGAGCGCGAGCGCGAGATCCGCATCGAGGTGCCGCTCGTGGAACTCGTCGATCAACACGGCGCCCACGCCGCGCAGCTCGGGATCCGCGAGCAAGCGCCGCGTCAGCACGCCCTCGGTGACGAAGCGGATCCTCGTCGCGCCGCTGACCTTGCGATCGAAGCGCACCTCGTAGCCGACCTCGGCACCGAGCGCGACCTTGCGCTCGCTCGCGACGCGCGCTGCCGCCATGCGCGCGGCCAGGCGTCGGGGCTGCAGCACGACGATCTCGCCGTCGACGATGCCCGCATCGAGCAGCGCGCCCGGCACGCGCGTCGTCTTACCTGCACCGGGCGGCGCGACGAGCACCGCGACGCCGCGATCTCGCACGGCCCCGACGAGGGCGGGCAGAACGTCGTCGATCGGGAGGCGCGAAAGCACAGCGGGTCACCCTACGCGAAAGCGCTTGCCGCGCGTTATGTGCGCACGTAATATGTTGCGCATGAACCTGACTCTCGCAGTCGACGAGCGCACCGTCGAACGAGCACGCGAAGCTGCGCAGAAGATGGGGAAGAGCCTCAATGGGCTCATCCGCGAGTACATCGATCAGCTCGCCGGCGACAGGACGGGAGAGCAACTCGCGGCCGAGTGGCGAGCGATGTGGGCTGAATGGGATCGCTACTACGCGGCCCATCCTGAGCTGCATCGCAGCGAACCCATTACGTGGAAGCGCGAAGAGATCTACGCGGAACGTCTCAACAGGTACAAGCCATGACGCAACGCTCATTCTTCGACACGAATATTTTCGTCTACGCCGACGACGCGGGAGCCGGGGTTAAGCGCGCACGCGCGCAGGTCCTCATCGATTCGCATGCACAGATGAAAACGCTGGTTCTTTCGACGCAGGTCATGCAGGAGTACTTCGACGTGGCGACGCGCAAGCTGAGGCTGCCTGCAGAGTTCGCCCGCTTTCGTGTGGAAAACATGGCACGCCACGATGTCGTGCTGAACGACGGATCGATCGTTCTCGGTGCTATCGATCTCCATCGTCTTCATCGGATCTCGATCTGGGACGCGTTACTAGTCAAAGCTGCGAGCAGCGGTAACTGCGGCGTACTGTTTAGCGAGGATCTCAATCATGGCCAGACCATCGATGGTGTCCGGATCGAGAACCCATTTCTGCCGGCAGGTACCGCGGCGGAACCGCGCGCACGCTACCAACCGATGCCAGAGCTGCAATACGTGCCGGCCCCGCCACGCACATCCGAACCAAAAGCGAGAAAGGCCTCAGCGAACAAGCGCGACAAGCGTCCCGTCGCGCGCTGAACTTCGCTTCTGATCCGTCAGGCTCCGAGGACAGAAGCACGCTGGCGTATGCTGCCGGCGATGTCGTTCCCTGCGCCGCCGATGCCTGATGTCCCCGCCGAGCAACGCGCCGAGACCACGACCTGGCCTCGCTACGAGGACGTCACCCAGGACGGGCGCCTCTTGCCCATCGCGGTGCCGAACCACATGGCGGGCATCTGGCAGGCGCTCGCGCAGGGGACCCATGCGAAGACCACGATGGCGAGTGGCGTGATTCCGATCCTCACGCGCATGACGATGGAGTGCGACGAAGCCCGCATTCGCGTCGATCGCCAGATGGCCACGACGAGCGCCTTCGAGCTCGCGCACTCTGTCGACGCGAGCGGCGAAGTAAACCGCGTGTACATGAACCTCTGGGCATCCATCGCCGGCGTTCCTGGTCGCGTGCGCGACACCGCGCCCGATGCCGCGCGCGTTCCGTGCGGTCGCATCTTCGCGGAGCACACGTTCACGAAGCTGTTCGCACCGCCCGATCAGCGCAAGGTCACCTCGCTACCCAACGCAGGCGTTCCGCCCACGCGCTATGCGCCTGCTGCGGCGATCGACCTCCCCGAGGGCGCGACGTGGCTCGACGAGGTCTCGCCCGATCCGACGCCCGTGATCTTCACGCTCGATCAGACCGACAGCAATCAGCACGTCAACTCGCTCGTCTACCTGCGCATCTTCCTCGATGCGGCACAGCGCCGATTCGCGACGCTCGGCAGGAAGCTGAACATCGCGAGCCGCTCGCTCGATATCACCTATCGCAAGCCGTGCTTCGCAGGTGATCACGCTCGCATCGATCTGCGCGCGTTCTCGATCGGGGACGCGATCGGCGCTGCGGGCTCGGTCATCGGCGATGACAACAAGCCGCGCTGCAGCGTTCGCGCGATCTTTCGCTGACTGACTACCAGGCGTGCGTGTACGCGAGCGTGAACGCGCGCGCGAGCTTCGCGAGATCCTCCTTGGGAGCGATCGCGAGCATGTCGTTGCGGGCGACCCAGTCGTCCTTGTACTCGGCGACGACGCGGATCTGATTCACTCCGTCGTTGAAGTAGATCGCGTACGCGTCGCTGTAGGCGCCCTGCGGCTGGCCTTGATCATCTTTGCCGTCCAGCATGCCGAACTGGTACGTCGCGATCGCGGGCGTGCCGTTCAGGTCGACCTTCTCGATCTCCCACTTCGTATCCGGCAGGCTGCGCAGCTCTTCCGCGAGCAGCTGCGACTGGAGGCCCGCCTTCTTCGGCTGCCACTGCTCGAGCTCCATCGGGGTGCAGGCCTGGCACGGCGTGATCGTGACGGTGATCGCGAGACGCGGACGCGTCGTGAGGAAGCGCACTTCGAACGCTGACGCGTTGGTGCGGTCCTGCTTTTCGAAGCCCGGGTAATCGAGCTTGATCAGGCGATCGCCGATGGTCGGATCGAGCGCCTTGTCGCTCTTCTTGGGCGGCGTACCGTCGTCCTTGGGCAGCGTCAGCTTGTCGCCCATCGGCGCGGTGGCCGTCGGTTCGACCTTCTTCACTGCCGGGGCTGACCCGGAGCCCGTGGCGGGCGGGGCCGTCTTGTTGCCCTGGCAGGCGGCGGCAGTCACGAGAAGCAAGGCGAGGACACTACGCATGCGGCCGAAGCTACATCACAGCTGCTGAACGAGCACGCGAACTCCGATCGCGATCAATAACAGACCACCGATGCCTTCGAGTCGCGGTCCGATGCGCGTACCGGCAGCCTTTCCAAGTGCATAGCCGAACATGCAAATGGTCCACGTCACGACGCCGATGATGGCGATCGCGACCCAGGGAGCAACCGGAACGAGGGGCAGGGTAATTCCCGCCGCCGCTGCATCGATGCTGGTCGCGAGCGCCAGGCCCAGATCGATCACGAGGCCGCGCTTGCCGGTCTCCTCCTCGTCGACCTCCTTCTTGAAGAAGCCGCTGTAGGCCATCTTCCCGCCCAAGATCACGAGCAACACCACGGCGATCCACGGGAAGTACGCCGCGATGTGCGTACTGCCGCTCTTGCCGAGGATCCAGCCGAGCGCGGTCATCGCCGACTGAAAGCCGCCGAACAACAGCGGCAGCATCAGCACGTCGCGAAAACCCGCCTGGCGGTCTCGGTTCTGCAGGCCACGGAGCGCCGCGACGGCCATCGCATCCATCGCGAGGGCGAGGCCGAGCGCGAGCGCCTCTAGCATTTACTTGGCGAGCTCGAACAGACCCGCCGCGCCCTGACCGCCACCGATGCACATGGTCACCACAGCGTACTTGCCGCCGCGGCGCTTCAGCTCGTACAGCGCGGACGCGGTGAGCTTGGCACCCGTGCACCCGAGCGGGTGACCGAGCGCGATCGCGCCGCCGTTCACGTTGAGGCGATCCTCCGGGAGGCCGAGCTGCTGCTTGCAGTACACGGCCTGGCTCGCGAACGCCTCGTTCATCTCGAAGATGTCGATGTCCGACACCTTGAGGTTGTTCTTGGCGAGCAGCTTCTGCACGGCAGGGAGGGGGCCGATGCCCATGATCTCCGGGTCGACGCCGACGGTGACGAAGCTCCGAAAGATCGCGAGCGGCTTCACGCCGAGCGCATTGGCCTTCTCGCGAGACGCGACGAGAACCGCCGCTGCACCGTCGGAGATCGGCGAAGAGTTACCGGCCGTGACGCTGCCACCCTGCGCGAACGCGGGCGGGAGCTTCGCGAGACCTTCGAGCGTGGTCTCGGGGCGCGGCAGCTCGTCGACGAGGAAGTCCTTGTAGACGCGCTCGCCGTCCTTGTACGCGATGGCGCGGACCGGAACGATCTCGTCCTTGAACACGCCCTTCTCGAGCGCCTTCTTTGCCTTCATCTGCGAGTTGAACGCGAACTCGTCCTGCTGCGTGCGCGAGATATTGAACCGATTGGCGACGTTCTCCGCCGTGATGCCCATCGGCGTGTTCGCGCCGGGCAGCTTGTGCTGCAGCTCCGGCGAAGCCGACAGGTGGAAGCCCGTCATCGGCACGTACGTCATCGACTCCACGCCGCCCGCGAGGACGACATCGGTCGAGCCGACAGCGATGGAGCCGGCCGCCGTCGCGATCGACTGGAGGCCCGACGAGCAGAAGCGATTGATCGTCTGACCACCGACATCGGGGCCGAGATCAGCGAGCAGCGAGATGAGCCGCGCGACGTTGAGGCCTTGCTCGCCCTCGGGCATCGCGCAGCCAAGAATCACGTCGTCGATATGGCCCGCTGCCTGCGGGATGCGCGCGAGGAGGCCGCGGATCACATCCGCAGCGAGCTCGTCGGGGCGCTTGGTGGCGAGAGTTCCCTTGTGGCCGCGACCGACAGCAGAGCGAACTGCATCGAGAATGACGATTTCCATGGTGTCTATCTCCTGGGCTCTTAGTTACGGAGCGGTTTGTTGTTCTGGAGCATGTACTGCATGCGCGCCTGGCTGAGCGGCTCACCGCACAGGGACAGGAACGCCTCGCGCTCGAGCTCGAGGATCTCGTCCTCGGTGACCGCGTGCGTGTGACCATTCACACCACCGCAGAGAACCGTCGCGAGCTTCATCGAGATCTTCGCGTCGTGCTCGCTGGCGTACTTACCGTGCACCAGCGTGTTCACCATCATATCGAGCGTAGCGATGCCGTTCTCGCCGGGGAGCTTGTACGCGCGCGGGATCGGCGGGTGGTAGCCCGCGTTCGCGAGGCCGATCGCGCGCTGCTTTGCCTCGTGGAGCTGGCGAGCGCGGTCGAACGACACACCGTCGGTGGTGCGGAAGTAACCAAACGCCTTCGCCTCTTCGGCGGACGTCGCGACCTTCGCGAGC
Organism: Kofleriaceae bacterium; assembly: GCA_036499725.1. Lineage (GTDB taxonomy): Bacteria > Myxococcota_A > Polyangia > Haliangiales > Haliangiaceae > JABFXX01. The sequence continues at coordinate 43,558 of DASYDE010000019.1, read as the reverse complement.
GCGATGTTCTTGAACGTCTGCGTGACGAACGCGTACGTATCGACGTCCGTGCCCTCGGGGATGCTCTCCATCGACCGCCACAGCATGTTCATCGTGCCGGCGCCGCCGGGGATGAGACCCACGCCGACTTCGACGAGACCCGAGTACGTCTCGAGTGCTGCCTGCACGCCATCGGCGCCCATGCAGAGCTCGAGTCCGCCGCCGAGCGTCATGTTGTACGGCGCCGCGATCACCGGAATCGTCGAGTACTTCATACGCTGCGTCGCGTACTGGTAGCCCTTGATCATCGTGCGCAGGCCGTCCCACTGCTTCTGACCAGCGGCCATCACGACAGCGAACAGGTTCGCGCCGACGCAGAAGAACTCGCCCTGGTTCCAGATCACCATGGCGCGGAAGTCCTTCTCCGCACGCGCCGTCGCGTCGTGGATCATCTGGATGACGTCGGAGTCGATCGAGTTCGCCTTGGTGGTGAACGTCAGACCGAGAATACCGTCGCCGATGTCCCACGCCTGCGCGCCCGCGTTCTTGAGAACCGGAGCGTTGCTCTTCTTGAGCACGTCGAACGTCGCTTCGCGCGGGTCGAGCTTGCGCTGCGCGACATCACCCTTGGTCGGGTTGAAGATCGCCTTGCCGTCGGCGCTGTAGAACGACGTGGCGCCCGAGGCCGCCATCTTGTCGACCCACGCCGGAAGGACAACCCCGTCCTTCTTCATGCGGTCGTACGTCTCCTTGAAGCCGAGCGCGTCCCACGTCTCGAACGGACCGAGGTCCCACGCGTAACCCCACTTCATGCCGTTATCGATCGCTTCGATCGACTCGGTGATCTCGGGGATGCGGCGAGCCGCGTACGCCATCGAGCGCGACAATGACGTCCACGCGAACTCGCCGACGATGCCGGGCGTCGCGACGAGGGCCTTCAAGCGCGCCTTGGGATCCTCGATCTTGCCGAGCGCCTTGGTCGCCTTCTTGATCTCCGGGTCGCCGCCATTCTTGCGGTATTCGCCCGTGTACGGATCGAGCGTCGACAGCTCGCCGGTCGCCTTGTCCTTCTTGTAGAAGCCGCCTTTGGTTTTATCGCCGAGGATGCCCTTCTCGATCATCGTCGTGATGAACGCGGGCGTCTTGAACGTGTCGCGATCTTCATCATTGGTGAGCGCCGAGTAGCAGTTCGCGGCGACGTGACCGACGGTGTCCAAGCCGACGACATCCGCCGTGCGGAACGTCGCACTCTTGGGGTGCGCCATCGGGATGCCCGTGATGTTGTCGACGTCCTCGGGCGCGAGCTTCTTCTCGAGCATGAGGTGGATCGTCGACATCATCGACTGCAGGCCGATGCGGTTACCGATGAAGTTGGGCGTGTCGTTCGCCCACACGATGCCCTTGCCGAGCAGCTCGCGGCCCCACGCTTCGACGCGCTCCTTGGACTCGGGCGCCGTCTCCGGACCCGCGACGAGCTCGAGGAGCTTCATGTAGCGAGGCGGGTTGAAGAAGTGAGTGATCATGAAGTTCTTTTTGAACTGATCACTGCGGCCTTGGACCATGTCGACGATGCGCAGGCCCGACGTGTTGGACGCGACGATCGTGTCCGGGTCGTTCAGCTTCTCGAGGCGCTCGAACAGCGCTTGCTTGATGTCGAGCCGCTCCACGATCGCTTCCACGATCAGATCGCAGTCCTTCACCTTCTCGAGATCGTCCTCGAGATTGCCCGTCTGGATGAGCAGGGCGTTGCGCGCGTGCGAGAACGCCGCAGGCCGCGACTTCTTGAGCTTGTCGAGCGCCCCATCGGCGAACGAGTTGCGCGGTCCTCCCTTGGGCGGAACGATGTCGAGGAGAATGACGGGGATACCGGCGTTGGCGCAGTGGGCGGCGATGCCGCTACCCATGACACCTGCGCCGAGCACCGCTACGCGACGGATCGGGGCTGACATGGGCGGAAGATAGCGCTGCTTCCAGCGTCGGGATAGGCTCGCACCCGCCATGAAGAACACTGTTGTGTTTGGTGCAACGATCGCTGGTCTTCTGCTGGCCGGACCTGCCCACGCGGGCGTGTCGGACGACGTGCGGGGAGACCTCTACGAGCTTGGCGGCCAGATCGACCAGGTGTGGTCGCGCGACGGAGACGGCCCGTGGGACATCGCCGATGGCGCCGCCAAGGACGGCAAGGCCGTGTGCAAGGACATGATCGCGAAGGCGGTCAAGGACGGCGCAAAAGACACCGATCCCGTGTCGCTCATGGACGACGGTCCGGATTTCCTCAAGGGCGATGTTCCGTTCGGTGACCTCAAGCTCGTCTGCGACCGCATGCAGCGCATGATCGACATCAAGGTCTGGGAGAAGTGGGCCAAGTTCGCGATGCAGGAGCTCGGCAAGAAGAGCGGCGGGGACATCAAGTTCTCCGAGAACTGCCTCGCGACCTACGACGAGATGTTGAAGAAGGGCGTCGCCGCCGACAGCAAGGTCGTCGCGAAGAAGGTGAACGATGCGTCGGGCACTCCCGTCGACTGGAAGGGCACCGTCAAAGAGCTCCGCGTGAAGTACTGCGACGCCGGCTACAAGAAGGCCAAGGAAGAGCAGGAGAAGCGCGACGCTCCGTACAAGAAGGTGATGAAGGGCGAGAAGCTCGAGACCGCGCTGACCTATCGCGGTGTGTTCCTCGCGGGCGGTGTTGGCACCGACGATCCGGCGAAGATGGCGGCAGCCAGCGTGTGGTTCATCGACACCGAGCCGTCGGAGCTGTGCCCGAACCTGACGCAGAAACACGTCATCCATCGCTACGAGTTCGCAGGCGATAAGCTCGCCAAATCGACGAATATCGAGACGTGCGGCATTCCGCGCGCTAGTAACTACAAGTGATCGAATGCAGCTGCGGTGAAAAGTTCGATCCGGCGCCGCCGCCTGGCACGCCGTGTCGTATCTGCGGCACGCCCGTCGGCACGCCTCCCGACGAGGATCTAAAGGTCGATCCTGAATGGGAGCTGGAGCGCGCGCGCAAGCAAGCGGCTGCGGCCACCGTGCCCAAGCCGCGCAATCTGTGGAGCGTGATCCTCACGCTCGTCCTCGTCGCCGCGCTCGGCACCATCGTCGTGATGGTGATGCAACGCAGCCCGCACACGCGCGGAGGCATGGACATTCACGCGGGCGTCGAGATCACGGTCACCGCTGACGAGCAGACCAAGATCACCGTCGACGGTTCGCCCGCGGGAATGACACCCGTGACGCTGAAGCTGAGCGGTGGGAAGCAGCCGATCACGATCGTCGGCGGCGGTAAGAAAGTCGTCGTCACGCCTGATCACGATCAAGTCGTGAAGCTGAAGTAGTTACGGCAACACGGTCGCGGCGGGGACAGGGTACGGCGAGCCACTGGAGCCGTCTCCGTTGCTGCCGTGCACTCCCTCGCCCCAGCAATACGCCTTGCCAGCGGACGAGACGACGCAGCCACCGTTCTCCATCGTCGCGATCTCGACATAGGTTCCCGCCGGGACGCTCACCGGTGCAGCGACGGGATCCGACACGCCGAGGATGCCGCGACCGAGGCCGCCATAGAGGCCTCGTCCCCAGCACTCGGGCACACCGTTGCACAGCGCGCAGCCCGTGAACTGAGCGATCGCGAGCCTCGTGCAGCCCGTGAGCTCGCCGTCCTTGTCGTTGATCCTCGTCGGGGACAGGAGCGGCATGCCGTCAGGACCGCCGGCTGCAGCGTGTTCGTTGGACCCCCAGCAGGCGACGTGACCGGTCGTTTCGAGCATGCAGCCCGTGTTGCCACCGACAGCTACCGCCGCGACGATTCCCGTGTCGAGCACGAGCGGCGTGGCCTGCGCGTTCTGCGTGCCCGCGCCGAGCTGTGCTTGCGAGTTGTCGCCCCAACACACGCGCGCGTGGGACGTCGGATTGACGCCGCACCCGAACGCGGTACCAAAGCTCGTGCCGCGCACGTTTTGAAACGCCGCGTCGCTCATCACCGTGACGGGCTGGGTCGTCTGCGCGACGGTGCCCCAGCACTGCAGCGACTGATCATCCGCGCTGCCGCACATGCCGAACATGCTGCCGCTCAGCGCGATCCATTGACCGGCCGTTTGCGACGGAACGTCGAGCGGTCCGTTCGTGGCCGCGGAGTCCGTGCCGAGCAACGCACCGTCGCGATCGCCCCAGCAGCTGATCGTCGCGCCCTTCCGTGCACACGTCGACGAGGCGGTCGTCGCGAGATCGTCGGCATTCTGACCTTCGGCGGGCGCGAGCGTCGGTGTGCGGCGATCGCAGACACCTCCCGGAACACAGGGCTGATAGAAGCCGTGGCCGTCCTGCGCGGTGATCTGCATGTAGTAATCCCCGCCCCAGCAATACAGCGCTCCGTCCTCATCCTTCCCGCACGCGTGATCACTCGCACCGATGACGCTACGCCACTGCCTGTTCGCAGGATGCTTCACCTCGGTAGGTGTGCGATGGAGCGATGCGATCCCATTACCGAACTGCCCGTCGGCGTTCTCTCCCCAGCACGTCAGCTGATCGCCCGATTGCTTACAGACGGTCGTCGCCGGCACCGGCAGATCGGAGCTGGCCTTGAAGACGACGATGTTATCGGCCGGCCCCAGATCCGGAGCCTCGTCGAGCGGCAGACCATAGTTACCGAACTTTCCGTTGCCGATGCCGTTGGTGCCGTTCGTGCCCCAACACGTCGCACGTCCGTTGTCGATCCCGCACACCATGACATCGCCCGCAGCAACGTGGCTCCACTTGTCGCTCGTGCCGATCTGATGAGGGGGAGTGTCCTGTGACGACGGCGTCGCGAGGGTTGCTTGGCCGTTGTAGCCAAAGCACCACAGCTGTCCGCGCGCTGCACCAGGAGCGCCGAGGATCACGCACGTGATTCCCGCGCCCGCGCTGACCTGGAGCGGCGTCATCGGCAGCGGTACAGGCGTCGGCGTCGTCAGCGGTGTCGCGCTCGTCGAGCCAGCTTGCCCGCTATCGGTCACGCCCCAGCACATCAGTCCTTGGCTCGTGCTGATCGCGCAGGCGTGCTGCTGACCGAGCGCGGCTTCTGTCCAGTCGCTCCCCGGGAGCTGCGTCGCGGTGATCGTGTCGACATCACCATTACCCAGCTGAATGCTGCGTCCCCAGCACCACAGACGACCGCTCGCGAGGGCGCACGTCGCGAGGCCACCTGCAAAGATGCGCTCGAACGTGGCTGGCGCGAACGCATCGAGGGGCGCCGGCGTCGGCGATCTGAAGTACGTGCCGTGCATTCCGTCGACCTGATCGTCGATGTCGTTGCCCCAGCAGAACGGAACGCCGTCGCGCAGCGCGCACGTGTGCTCGTCGCCGAGCGAGACGTCGGTCCACGTTCCGCCGACCAGGCGCGGCTCGGCGGCGTAGGGCTCGTTGGTACCGATGCCGAGCTCGCCAAACGTGTTGTCGCCCCAGCAATAGAGCTTGTTGTCGTTGGTGAGTCCGCAGACATGGCGTGCGCCGATGTCGACGCGTTTCAACTTCAGCTGCGTCGTCCCCGCGTCTGGATCGCCGCCGTCGATCGGCCGGCACATGCCCGCGTCGTCGCAGACCTGGACCGCGTCGAAGTTGTACCGGCAGCCAGTCGCGAGCATCGCGACCGTGGTCAGTACAAGCCGCCCTGACCCCATCGAGTCAGTGTACGCCAACGCGATCGTCAAGATCAGGGCAACTGTTTTGCGCGAACGAGAAGCTCCCGTTCACAGGCGTGGTCGTGATCTCAAAAAGTGGACGCGGATCTCCGGGTTCTGCACGCTACGCAAACTGATGTCGTTGCTTGAGGGGCTCGCAGCAGCAGCACGCTGCGTCCCATGTCTACGAGTGTTTTCCGAGACACTCTTCGTCGATGACGGCTCTCGTCACGGCGACGAGGTCAAGACGGCGATGCTGCGTCTGGAGTTCGTCTACGGCGAGCGTCGCGTCCGCGTAGGTGATCCGCGCTTGGCGGGCCGCGACCGCGATGCCGAGGCACAAGCCTGCCGCGTCCTGGAAGGTCTCGGCGCGATCGAGCTCGGACACCTGGACGATTGCGCAGTGACTCCCGGCGCGGGGGTGGACTACGTCGTGTCGACCGATGCGGACGTGAATGCCCTCTGCGCGTTCTCCGCGTACGCCGTGCCGCAGCTGCGCGGCCTGGGCTGGCAGATCGACGTCGCGCCCGACTATCCCTGGCAGGTCGTGCCTGGCGATGCACCGCTCTACGCGAGCGCGGAGCCCGACAAGGAGCGCCCCGATTGGTTCGGCCTCGAGATGGGCGTGGAGGTCGATGGCCATCGGATCGATCTGTTGCCCGCACTCCTCGAGTTGCTCGAGACCGCCGGCGACTTGAACGCTCTCGGCCGCAGCGCGCGCCGCTGTGTTGCCGTCCGTGTCGACGAAAAGCGCTGGCTGCCCGTGCCGCCCGCTCGCCTGAAGCTGCTCAGCAAGGTGCTGCTCGAGCTCTATCGCGACAAGGACGGCGTGAAGGCTCCCGCGATCCGCGCGCCGTTGATCGCCGAGCTGTGCTCCACGCTGCACGACGGCGTGCGCCCGCTGCGCTGGGTCGGCGACACGAAGATCCGCGAGCAGGCCTATGCCCTCGCTCTCGGTCCGCGCCGCACGGGCCTGATCACCGGCCCCGAGACGCTGTGCGCGGAGATGCGGCCGTATCAGAAGGAAGGCGTCGCCTGGTTGCAGAACCTCCGCGAGCACGCGGCGGGCGGAATCCTCGCCGACGACATGGGCCTCGGAAAGACGCTCCAGACGATCGCGCACATCCTGATCGAAAAAGAGCAGGGCCGCCTGACTCAGCCCGCGATGGTCGTGACGCTCACGTCGCTCGTCGGCAACTGGAAGCGCGAGATCGAGCGTTTTGCGCCGACGCTGAAGATCGCGATCCACCACGGCGCGGATCGCCACATCCGCCAGCACGAGCTGCACAAGCATCACGTGATCATCACGACGTATCCGATGGTCGTGCGTGATCGCGACGCGCTCGCGATGCTGCCGCTGCACCTCCTCGTTCTCGACGAGGCGCACGCGATCAAGAACCACGACGCACAGGCCGCGGAAGCGGTGCGCGCGCTCGACGCGAAGAACAAGGTCTGCCTCTCCGGAACGCCGATCGAGAACCACCTCGGCGAGCTGTGGTCGCTGTTCGACTTCCTCAACCCGGGCCTGCTCGGCACGCGGGAAGAGTTCACCCTGCAGTTCCGCCAGCCGATCGAGGAACGCAGCGACAAGAATCGTCTCGAGGCGCTGCGTGACCGCGTGCGTCCGTACCTGCTTCGCCGCACCAAGGACTCCGTCGCGCCGGAGCTACCCGCAAAGACGCAGCTCGTCCGCGCGATCGATCTCTCCGGCGAGCAGCGCGAGCTGTACGAATCCATCCGCGTCGCTGCGCACGCCGACGTCCGTCGCCATATCAAGGCGAAGGGCATGGCGAGCTCGACGATCCAGATCCTCGACGCGCTGCTGAAGCTGCGCCAGGTGTGCTGCGATCCGCGCCTCATCAGCAGCGACTCCGCGAAGGGCATCGAGGGCTCCGCGAAGCTGAACGTGCTCCTCGATATGGTGCAGAGCCAGCTCGCGGATGGGCGCCGCATCCTCATCTTCAGCCAGTTCGCGCGCATGCTCGCGCTGATCTCTGAAGGCTTGCTCGGGAAGGGCATCGGTCACGTCTCGCTCACCGGCAACACACCGGATCGCCAGAAGCCGATCGACGCGTTCCAGCAGGGCCGCGCCGACGTGTTCCTGATCTCGCTCAAGGCGGGCGGCGCAGGCCTCAACCTCGTCGGGGCCGACACAGTCATTCACTACGACCCGTGGTGGAACCCCGCCTCCCAAGCGCAGGCGACTGATCGCGCGCATCGCATCGGGCAGACCAAGCCCGTGTTCGTGCACAACCTGATCATCGCCGGCTCGGTCGAGGAGCGCATGCTGAGCCTGCAGCGCCACAAGAGCCTGCTCGCGAGCGCGATCCTCGACAAGGGCGGACCGGGCGCACCGCAGCTCACCGAGCGCGACGTCGACGATCTGCTCGCGCCGCTCGCGTAACGGCAAAAAAAAAGAGCGCCCCGAGGGACGCTCTCTTTGTAAGCGCTCTGACGAGCTGCTTACATCATGTCCTTCATCTTCTTGTTGATCGCTTCCATCTTCGGGTCGGTGGCGCACTTGGCGAGATCGCCCATGCCGTCCATCGCCTTCATCATGCGATCGCCGTACTTCTTCATCATCGCTTCGGCCTTCGCCTTGTCGTTCTTCTGACCGTCCGCCCAGGTCTTGAGATCCTTCATCGCGCCGGCGTTCTTGTCGACGACCGGACCAACGGCATCCGCCATCTTGCCGCAATCGCCATTGGCGGACTTCGCGGCCTTGCTGATGTCTTCCATGATGCCGATGAACTGTTCCATCTTGGCGTCATCGCCTTTGCAGCCAGCAGCGGAAAGGCCGAGGGCGGCGATACAAACAAAGAGTGCGTTGCGAATCATCTGAGTCTCCTGGTCCTGGGGTAGTTCCGGTCCGGACGCAGGCCGCGCCGAACAGTCGCATTTCCCGTCTCCCCGACGAGATTTGCGTAACGTGCTGATTAGAAGATGACAGGAGCGGTGGTGGCAACTCCTGCGCCGTACCAACGCTCGCTGCCGGTGGTGATCTGCGTGCCGATACCCGTCAGCGGGTCGATCGAGATCATCGTTCCGCCGGTACCATTGTCGATAAAGCCGTAGATCTTCCCGCCCCAGAAGCCGAGACCGAAGATGTGGTCGAAGCCGGTGTTGTTCGGCAGCAGCGTCGCCTTGAACTGGTTCGTCGGGTCGATCTTCGCGAGGTAGTCGTTGGTCTCGCCGGCGACGTTGACCGTCGCGTAGATACCGAAGTTGTTCGTCGCGATGCCGAAGATGTCGCCGCTCGACGAGATCTGCTTGTTCGAGCTCGTCTTGCCGTAGTTGCCGATCTTGGCCGCGCTCGCGGACGTGCCGCTGATCGTGATCTTGAAGACGTCGCCGACGTCGTTCGCGGAGACCAGGATGTCGTCGCCACCGCTCGGATCCGGCACGTACCCGAGGCTGGAAGAGTTCTGCGCCGCTCCGGTCAGGGTGCCGAGCAGCGTCGCGTGCCCCGTGGTCGTGGACAGCGAGTAGAACTTGCCGGCCGTGATGCCGGTGACGTTGTTGTTCTTGTCGACGGCGAGGTCGAGGACGTTCTCGGACGCGTCGAGACCCGTCATCGCACCGATCATCGAGGTCGTCAGGGTCGCCGCGTTCATCTGATAGAGAACACCGGCGGTGTGCGCGTAGACCCGCGACACATCGGGTGTCCCACTACCGTCGCTCCCCGGCTCGGTCGGCGCATCGGGAGTTCCCGTATCGTCGCCACCGTTATCTGGCCGATTGCTCGGCCCGCAAGCACCTAGAACACCGATGGCAAGCGTAGCGACGAGGACGCGCATGTGTGCGGGGCGCACTCTACTAATGGCCGGCGACGGAAACAGCTCAAATCGGTGATGACAGCGTCATCCGAATGGTGATCATGGGAATCACGTGTTGGCGACGCAGGTTGAGCCTCGTCCGCCATTGCAGATCCCATGGCGCCTCCCCCCGTTCCTGACCGTACCGAGACGCTGGTTCCACGAGAACCGGCTCCGTCAGGCGTGGCGGAGCTGAGGCCGCCGGCTGCGTCCGTCGTGGACGAAGTCGATGACGCGGACGATCCAGATCGCTACGAGCAAGTGATCGAGCACGCGCGCGGCGGACTCGGTCGCGTCGTGCGCGCGATCGATAAACGACTCGGGCGCACCGTTGCAGTGAAAGAGCTGCTGCGCAGAAACACCTCCAACGAAGCGCGCTTCATGCGCGAAGCGCTGATCACGGCGCGCCTCGAGCACCCCGGCATCGTGCCCGTCCACGAAGCGGGCCGCTGGCCGAACGGCGATCCGTACTACGTGATGAAGCTCGTCGAGGGCCGCACGCTCAAGGAGCTGATCGCCGAGCACAGTACGATGCGCGATCGGCTCACGCTGCTGCATCACGTGATCGCGGTCGCGGACGCCGTCGGTTACGCACACAGCGAAGGCGTCATCCACCGGGACCTCAAGCCATCCAACGTCGTCGTCGGAAACTTCGGCGAGACGATGGTCGTGGACTGGGGACTCGCGCGCGATCGCAAGCGCACCGATCTGCCCGAGCTGGATTGCCCCGATGATGGGATGGAGAGCGGCTCGGATGAGACGGCGCGCGTCTCGACGGTGAGCGGCAAGGTCGTCGGCACGCCGGGCTACATGTCGCCGGAGCAAGCGCGCGGCGAGCTCGTCGACGAGCGCGGTGATGTCTACGCGATCGGCGCCGTGCTCTACGAGCTGCTCGCAGGTGTGGCGCCTCATCAGGACACCACGCCGCAGCTCACGCTCGAGCGCGTCCTCGCGGGACCCCCGGTCGCGCTCGCCGCCGCGGTGCCGGGTGTACCGGGCGAGCTGGGAACCATCGTCGCAAAGGCGATGGCGCGCGATCCCGACGAGCGCTACCCGAACGGGAAGGCGATCGCCGAAGATCTCCGCCGATTCTCGACGGGAAAGCTCGTCAGCGCGCACTCGTACAGCACGTGGGCGTTGCTCCGTAAAAAGATCGCGCAGTACCGCGGTGTCGTCGCCGTCGCCGCTGCGAGCGCGATCGCACTCTCCGCGGTGGGAGTCATGTCGTTCCGCCGCGTCGTTCACGAGAAGAACGTCGCGCAGCACGAGCGCGAGCGTACCGAGGACGCGCTCTCGCAGGCCGAGAAGCGAAAGCACGAGCTGGTGCTGCTGCAGGCCGTGACGTCGCTGCGCAAAGATCCGACGGCGACGATCGCGTGGTTGAAGACGTACGGCATCACCGACGACGATCGCGGTCCGATCGTGAACTTGATCGACGAGGCGATGGCGATGGGCGTCGCGCGCTACGTGTTCCGTCCCGGCGATTGGGCCATGGACGCCGCGTTCACGCCTGACAACACGAGCATCGTGGCGGCCGTTCGCGACGGCGTGCTGCGCAAATACGATCTGCGCACCGGCCAGCTCACGCAGCTCGGCACGGCTCCGTCGGCGCCCGAGGTCCTCGCGATCACGCCCGACGGCTCTGCCGTGATCACGGCCGGTACGACCGGCGAGGTGGTCTCGTGGCCGCTCGCCGGTGGCACACCGACGACGCTCGTCCCGAGCAGCGGCCGCATGGCGATCTCGTTGCGCTTCTCGCCCGACGGCAAGCGCGTACTCGTGGATCGCGGCAAGGGCTCCCTCGATGTTGTCTCCGTGACGCTCGACGGCACCGGCCTCGCGCCGGTTGGAAATCACGATGCGCTGCGCACTATCGTCGCTGATGGAGACTGGTCCAAGCAGGTGATCGTCACGTCACCGACCGCGCTCTCCGCGTACGAGAACAATGTCGCCCGTCCGTTGCTCACCACGACCAAGGCGATCCAGTTCGTCGGCATGTCGCCGCGCGGCGACCTCGTGCTCGTGTACGACGGCGTCTCGGTGCTCGCGGTGCCGTTCGGTGGCGGACCGTCGCGCGTGCTCACGCCCTACGGCGATCAGGTGCTCTCGTTCGCCTGGTCGCCCGACGAGAAGCAGGTCGTCATCGTCGGTCACGAGCACGACATTGTTCTCGTCGATATCGCGAGCGGAACGACGCGCCGCATGCGCGGTCACACCGACGCTCTCTACACCGTCGCGTGGTCGCCCGACGGCAAGCGGTTGCTCTCTGCGAGCGATGACTCCACCGCCCGCGTGTGGACCGTCGCCGACGGGTCGTCGGTCGTGCTGCGCGGTCACGACGACGACATCTATCGTGCGCGGTGGTCACCCGACGGCCGCCTCGTCTCCACCGCGAGCTTCGACGGCAGTGTCCGCGTGTGGCCCGTGGATCAGGCGGGCGCGATGGTGCTCACCGAAGGCGAGATGATCGACGACATGGTGGTCGTCGGTAACAAGGTCGGCGTGAAGACTCCGACGAGCGCCGCGTGGTGGGACCTCTCGACTGGCAAGCGCGAGGAGTGGTTCTCGTGGGGCAACGACCCCAAGACCGTCGGAGTTCCGGTCGGGACGCCTGACGGCAAGTACCAGGTCGCGTCATCGCCCGACTGGTCGCTCGTGCTGCGCCGCCACGAGCAGCCGACGCTGCACCTCGTCGGTCACACCGCGCAGATCACGCGCATGGCGTTCTCGTCCGACGGTGCCGCGCTCTACACGTCCTCGCTCGACGGCACGCTCCGCCGCTGGGACACCGCGACCGGCGCATCGACCACGGTGATCGCGGGCAAGGATCCGGTGCGTGGCATCGCGGTCGCGCACGATGGTCGCGTCGTCGCGCAAGTCAGCGACGACCTCGTCATGATCGCGCCCGATGGGACCAAGACCGTCCTCGGTTCGGGCGCCAAGTGGTGCATCTTCGACGCGGAGTTCGATCGCGTGAAGGATCGCCTGCAGATCAGCCGCTGCGATCTCTCCGTCGCACTGGTCGAAGGGAGCAAGGTCACCGAGCTCGCCGGTGGTTATAACTTCGCGCGTCTCGCGGTCTCCAACGACGGCTCGCGCATCGCCGGCGCGATGGCCGATCGCACGGTGCGCATCTGGGACGCAGCGACGGGCAAGCAACAGCTCGTGCTGCGCGGCCACCAGGACCTCGTGATGGACGTCGCGTTCTCTCCCGACGACAAGATGCTCGCGTCGGGCAGCTACGACCGCACCATTCGCGTCTGGGAGCTCTCCACACAGCGGAGCCGCGTCATCCGCGGGCACGGCGGTGCGATCGATCGCGTGGCGTGGAAGGACCGCAGCCACCTCGTCACGGGCTCGCGCGACGGGACGATCCGCTTGTGGAACGTCCCCTCACTCGAGCTGCCGTCCATCGCGGATCTCACCGCGCGGCTGTCCTCGGCGACGACCGCGCGGATCGACCTCGATCGCCCCACGACCCCTGACGGCTCGGGCGGCGCCTCGTAGGTCTCTTCTTGTTCTCTGCCGCGATGGATCCGTATTAGGGTCCGCGCATGAAGAGAGCCCTGCTGCTGTTCGCCCTGGTTCCAGCGTTCGCCGCGTGCGGTTCGGACGGTCCGCCCAGCTTCACGACGTACGACGCTTGCTTCGACAAGCAGCCGCAGGCCGACATGCCGGTCGACAAGATCTTCGAGTGCTGCACCAACGCGACCGTCGACGGCAACAAGACGCCGTGTGGCGCGAGCTCCACGGACTGCGTCAACTACCTGACCGATAACCTCGCCCAGCAGAAGGCGAGCACCGTCGAGATCATGGACGCGTGCAGCATGTACCAGGACAAGCTAGACGCCGATAACAGTCACTAGCTCGCGCGCTTCGCGAGAGCGCGCTTCGCATAGACGGCGGCGCGCGGGTGGTGATTCAAATCGGCGAGCAGTTGCTTCGCCTGCGCCTTGGTCATCTCGTTCACGACTGCCGGTGTCTCGGCGAGGAAGTACGCGATCTGCGGGAAGTCGACGTAGCTCGCCCAGCCCTTGTGCGCATGCTGGACCAGGATCTTCGCGATCTCCTTGTCGTCCTTGGCTTTGACGAATGCGAGGATCAGCGCCTGGTTCTCGGGCTCCTCGGGCCACCCCATCGTCGGCGGGACCATGCCGGAGCTATCGGGCTGCATCTTGTCGTCGAGGCCGAGCACGACGTCGGTCTCGGCCTTCAGCGGCACGCACTCCCCCTGGTCGAGGTGGATGGTCGCGGGCGTGTTCTTGCCAGCAAGTTCCGAGGTGCGCGTCAGCAGGTAACCACCCTTGGGATCCGCGGTGACATGCGCGAGGACGACGGTCTTCTTACCGCGCAGATGCGAGAGCTCGGCGACGGGGCCCTTGAGTTGACATGCGTCGGCGGGTCTGGCTGCGACGAAGACAGCGAGGGCGGCGGAGAAGAGAAGGGCTGTTCGCATGGTGATAGACACGCGGCACCCCGCGCGTCGGTCTACGCAAAAGCGGCCGCGATGACCGGCATGGCAATCCGAATCTGATACAGCGAGGTATGGGCGCCCTGCGCAGCGTGCTGTCGGCCGGCGTGACCGACGCCTTGCCGGATGGGCTGGTGCGGCGCGTGCGCGTGACGAACGCGATCGCGTTGATCGGCATGGTGCTCAGCCTCCTCAGCGTGCCGATCGACTGGTCGGCCGACGAGGCGTCTGTCGTGCTCGCCGACCTCGCAGGCGCCGTGTTGTTCGGGGCGTGCTGGTGGTTCAACGTCCGCGGCCGACTGACGACATCGCGTCTCGTCCTGATGGCGACCGGCAACGTGGTGATCTTCATCGGCGTGCTTGGTGGAGGCGCGTCGCCCGAGCTGCGCACCGTGTTCTTCCCGCTCGCGCTGATGCCCTTCATGCTGTGCGAGCTCAGCGAGCGCTGGAAGCTTGGGCTGTTTGCCTCGCTCCCGATCGCGGCCTACTTCATCAGCGCGAACATGCCGCAGCGAGCTCCGGAGAGCGTCCTACGCATCTACCTGGTGTACGCACCGGCGCTCGCGTTCACGCTGCTCGTTCTCGGGTCAGTGGTGTTCGCGTACGTCGAGCGCAGCACGAGCGCATTGTTGTCCCGCACGCAAGCCCGCGCCGCGCAGGCATCACGCATGGTCGCGCTCGGCGAGATGGCGACCGGCATCGGTCACGAGATCCGGAATCCGCTCGCGGCGATTCAACTCGCTGCGGCGCACATCACGGAGCACCCGAATGATCCGGAGGAAGTGAAGAAGATGGGCGAGCGGATCCAGCGCATCGTCACCCGGGCGGATCGAATCATCGACGCGTTGCGATCGTTCGCGCGCGACGCGAGCGCGGACCCTTTTGCCGACAAACCCGTCGCGCGAATCATCGAGGAAGCGCTCGAGCTGTGCGGCAAGCGGTTCACCGACTACGGCATCGAGCTCGGGGTCCAGGACGTTCCGCCGAATCTCCTCGTCTCGTGTCGCTCGGTTCAGCTCGCCCAGGTGCTCGTGAATCTGTTGAGCAACGCGTTCGATGCCGTGGCCAGTGCATCCGCGGGCTGGGTGAAGATCGACGTGCGCGAGGACGCGGGGCAATTCGAACTGGCGGTCAGCGATAGCGGCGCGGCGATGTCGGCGACGACGCGCGCACGCTTGTTCGAGCCGTTCTTTACGACGAAGGGCCCGGATCGCGGTACGGGGCTCGGCCTCAGTCTCTCCAAGAGCATCGTCGAGGCGCACCACGGCACACTCGCGCTCGACGCCGCTGCCGCACATACGCGGTTCGTGATCCGGCTACCGCTCGCACGTGCAGTAGCGAGTAGCTAGCTCCAGCAGCGCTGGATTCTCGAACGGCTTGCGCAGCATCGCGATGGTGCCGTCCGGCGGCTCCGTATCGAGCGCGGAGATCACGACGACGGGGCTGTCGTAGCCATCCGTCTTCATGCGCGCGAGCACCTGATGCCCGTTGATTCCCGGCATCACCAGGTCGAGCATGATCAGACACGGTCGTCGATCCGCGAGCACGGCCAACGCATCGGCACCGTTCTTGGCGAGCACGACAGGAAAGTGCCGCCCTTGCAACGTGAGCGCGAGCATGTCGCGCACGTCCTCATCATCTTCGACGACGAGGATCACAGCGCGACCACCATTCGCGTGGCGATGATGCCTTCCGTCCCTTGGCGATCCATCACGAGCTGCGCGTCGGGTTGGATCGTGAGCCAGCCGACGACGAGGTACTGGTACGTCAGCTCGAGGATCGTCTGCGGACCGCGCGCGCCCGACGTGAACGCGAGACCGATGCTCGCAAAGTCGCGCGGGCGTAGCGGGCCGGGACCGACGCGGATGCCAGCGTCGAAGTACGTCGACACGGGACCGTCGGCGTGGGCGAAGCGCGCGAACGCGCCGGTGTAGCGATCGAGCTTGCTGTCGATCACGCCATAGATGCCGTTGCCGTGATCGCTGTGATGCCAACCACCGAGGGAGAACGTCCCCGCCACCTGCACTTCGCCGATCGCGAGTGCTTGGTGGCCGAACGAGCGCGGGATGCCGTGCTCGTCAGGCGCATCGGTATCGTAGACCGCGCCGCGAACCGTAATGGCATCGGTCTCCAGGCGCGCGGAGACCGAGGGCTCGGCGACGGGGTAGACGGGCGAGAGCACGTTGTCACTGAACAGCGACACGATGCCGAACGTCGCTCCGAGCAGCACCGTCGAGTGCTGCGCGAGAATGAACTCCTGATCGGCGGACAGGAGGCCCGCGCGGATCGTGAGCGGCCCGATGCCTTGCTCGGCCCACGCCTCGAACAAGCGCACGCCTGGATCGGCGACGTTGTTGGAGACGCCGTAGACATCCATCAGCTCCTGCGAGAGCCCGTCGCCGTGAATGCCGAGGCCGGCGATGTGCACCGCCGTGTGCTCGCCGGGTGTGTAGTCGAGCGCGAGCAGGAATAGTCCCGCGGTAACGAACTTGTCGCTCTTGAGGCCGGGCCCCGCGAACACCTCGCCCGCGTAGGTGCCGCTGATCTTGAGTCCGTCCTGGAGGAAGTCCTGGCGTAGACCGCCCCATCCACCCGTCGCCGCATCGGCGCGGTGAAAGTGCGGCTTGTTCGGGGAGCACGCGCACGGATCCACGACGTCGTCGTTCGCGCGCGCGGTGCCGGCGCTCGCTGCAAGCAGCAGCGCGAGATATGCTCCCCGCGTGACCGACACCGATGTGATTAAACAGTACTACGCGGCGTTCAATCGAGGAGATTGGGACGGCATGTGCGCGTTTCTGACCGAGGACGTGGCCCACGACCTCAACCAGGGCGGGCGCGAGACCGGGCGGTCGACGTTTCGCACGTTCCTCGACCGCATGAACACGAGCTACAGCGAGCAGCTGCGCGACATCGTCGTGATGGGCGGCCCCAACGGCCGGGTTGGTGCCGAGTACATCGTCGTCGGGACGTACAAGAAGACCGACGAGGGCCTCCCCCCCGCGACGGGCCAGACGTACACGCTGCCCGGCGGGGCGTTCTTCGAGATCCGCGACGGCAAGATCGCGCGCGTGACCAACTACTACAACCTGCAGGACTGGCTGAAGCAGGTCGGCGCGGTCTGACCGTGCTCGACGGCATCATCATCGAGCGGGTGCGCGGGGAGGCGATCTCCTCGCAGCTCGACGTGCTCGCGGAGCTGCGCATCCGCGTGTTCCGCGAGTTCCCCTATCTCTACGAGGGCTCGCTCGAATACGAGCAGAAATATCTCGGCGCGTATGCAGCGTCCCCGCAGAGTCTCGTCGTGATCGCACGCGATGTGCACGATGGTGGCCGGATTGTCGGCGCGTCGACGGCGATGCCTCTCGCGATCCACTCCGACAACGTGATGCCGGCGTTGATCGCGGCGGGCTACGATCCGGATCGCGTCTTCTACTTCGGCGAGTCCGTCCTCGATGCGGCCTATCGAGGGCGTGGTGTCGGCCACGCATTTCTCGACGAGCGCGAAGTCGTCGCGCGCGAGCTCGGCTACGCGACGGCAGCGTTCTGCGCCGTCGAACGCCCAGAGAATCATCCCGCGCGTCCCGCTGCCTATCGCCCGTTGCACGAGCTGTGGACGAAGCACGGGTTTCGTCAGCGGCCCGACATCACGACGACATTCGAGTGGAAGGACGTCGGCGATACCGCGGAGACTCCAAAGAAGATGGTGTTCTGGACCAAGGAGCTCACGTGACGTCCGCGGCATGTGGACGCGGGGCCGTCGGGGTGCGACGCCAGTTTCGTCATGACGTTGTAATTACGGACTCCGGCGCAAGCCCCAGCCGAGGATGTAGACCACCCGCCCACGACGAGGTTGCTCTGGCGGTGCGCGCGCAACGCCGGTTCCGTATGAACGTTGTAATTACGGATCCTGCTCGAGCCCCCCTGCGCGCGGAGCTGCTGTGAGGATCGCGTGCTGGCAGTACCCGATCGAGCAGCAGGCGTCGATGGCCGCGTGGCGCACCAAGATCGACAGCGCGATCGGCGACGCGGCAGGGCAGGGGGCCGACGTCGTCGTCGTTCCCGAGTACGCGTCGATGGAGCTGACCTCACTGCTCGCGGCGACAGAACAGACGCTCGATGCGCAGTTGATCGGCATGCAGCGCTTGCTCGCGGAGTACGACGCGTCCTACGTCGACGTCGCCAAGAAACATCGCATCGCGATCGTCGCGGGCAGCTTTCCGGTGCGCGGTAGCGACGGTGCGTATCGCAATCGCGCGCTCGTGATCGGACCCGATGGAGCCGCGGTCCCCGTCGAGAAGCTGCAGATGACGCGCTTCGAGAACGAGCGCTGGGGCATCACGGCCGGTGCGGGCCAGGCCGTGTTCGCGATCGGTGAGCTCAGGCTCGGTGTCGCGATCTGCTACGACGCGGAGTTCCCGCTGATCTCGCGGCGCCTCGCACTCGCGGGAGCGAACGTCATCGCGGTGCCGAGCTGCACCGACGGCCTCGCCGGGTATCACCGCGTGAAGGTCGCGTCGCTCGCTCGCGCACTCGAGAACCAGTGCTATGTCGCGCAGGCGCCGACCGTGGGCATCGCGCCGTGGTCGATCGCGGTCGACGAAAATGTCGGAGCGGCCGGCGTGTTCGCGCCGTGCGATCGCGGCTTCCCGGATGACGGCGTCATCGCGCTCGGCACGCTGAACGCGGCGCAGATGCTCGTCGCGGACATCGACCTCGCTCGCGTCGCTGCCGTCCGCGCTGACGGCCAGGTTCTGGGGCACCGCGACTGGGGCAATTTTGCTCATCTCACCGACGCTGCGCCCGCAAAACACACACTGCGCTGAATCCGCGCTCCGCCGGAAATATCGGCGGCCGAATCTTGGTATCGCTGTTCGCCATGGTCGCGATCGCGGTCAAAGACTTATCCAAGAGTTACGGACGCATCCAAGCCCTGTCGAAGGTGTCGTTCGACGTCGAGCCGGGCGAGGTCATCGGCCTCCTCGGGCCGAACGGCGCCGGTAAGACAACGCTGATGAAGATCCTCACCGGCTACCTCGAGCCGGATGCGGGATCCGTCGCGATCCACGGCGTGGATCTGCTGCGCGATCCGGAGACGGCGCAGCGCCGCATCGGCTACCTGCCGGAGAACGCGCCGCTGTACGGCGAGATGCTCGTGCAGGAGTACCTCGACATGATGGCCGCGATGCGCGGCGTGCCCGCCGAGGAGCGCGAGGATCGCGTTATCGAAGCCGTGAAGGCGACGGGCCTCGTCGATCGCGTCATCCAGCCGATCGGCACGCTGTCCAAGGGCTACAAGCAGCGCGTCGGCATCGCGCAAGCGATCATCCACAAGCCCGATGTGCTCATTCTGGACGAGCCGACGAACGGCCTCGACCCCGCACAGATCGTGGAGATCCGCGAGCTCATCAAGCGCCTCGCTCACAAGACAACGGTGTTCCTGTCGACGCACATCCTCTCCGAGGTGGAAGCGACGTGTGAGCGCATCCTCGTCATCATGCAGGGCACGCTGCGCGAGAACGCATCGCTGGAGCAACTGCGCTCCAGCAACGCGGCCGTGATCGGCATCGTCGCCGGCGCGACCGATGTGGAGAAGACACTGCGCGATGTCGACGGTGTCACCAAGGTCGAGGTGCTCGAGGATCGCGACGACAAGCTGAAGCGCTGGCGCGTGACAGCGACGCAGGGCACGGACCTGTGCGTCTCGCTCTACGAGACCGTGCGTGCGACGAGCTGGAAGCTCGGCGAGCTGCGGCCCGAATCCAAGACGCTCGAGGGTGTGTTCAAAGCGCTCGCCGACAAGGAGGTGCGCCCGTGATCTGGACCACCGCCAAGAAGGAGCTGCGCGGCTACTTCAACTCGTCGATCGCGCTGTTCTTTCTGTTCAGCTATCTCGTCATCACGATCTTCACGTTCTTCTGGAGCGAGAAGTTCTTCGCGCGCGGCATGGCCGACCTGCGCTTGATGTTCACGTACACGCCCGTCGTGATGATCCTGCTCGCGGCGGCGCTCTCGACGCGCCTGTGGGCCGAAGAGCGGCGCGCGGGCACGATCGAGATTCTCCTGACGTTGCCCATCCCGCGCTGGAAGCTCGTCGTCGGCAAGTTTGTCGGCGGCATGTTGCTGATCGGCATCGCGCTCGTGCTCACGTTCGGCGTTCCGCTGACCGTCGCGCAGATGGGAAATCTCGATAGCGGGCCGGTGCTCGGCGGCTATCTCGCGACGCTGCTGCTCGCGGCGGCGTACCTCGCGATCGCGCTGTGCGTGTCGGCGGGGACAGACAACCCGATCGTCGCGTTCCTCGGCACCGCGATCGTGTGCGGCGTGCTCTACGCGATCGGCTGGGCGCCCGATCCGCTCGCGCAGCTCGGCAGCGGCGTACGGTTCGAGAGCGTCGCGCGCGGTGTGCTCGATCTGCGCGACCTCGCGTACTATGCGGCGATCATCTCGATCGGTCTCGCGCTGAATGTCCTGTCACTGGCGCGCATGAGCTGGGCAAACGGACCGGCCGGTGCGCAGCGGCGCATGTCGCTCGTGTTCGGTGTCGCGCTCGTTGCTGCAAACGCGGTCGCGTTGATCCTCTGGCTCTCGCCCGTGCACGCGCGCATCGACATGACGCGCGATGGATCGTTCTCGCTGTCGCCGGGAACGGAGAAGGTCATCGCGGGCCTCGACGAGCGCGTGTTGATCCGCGGCTACTTCTCGGCAAAGACGCATCCCCGGCTCGCACCGCTCATCCCGCAGATCCGCGACATGCTCGACGAGTACGAGTCCGTCGGCCACGGCAAGGTGAAGGTCGAGCTCATCGACCCGGATACCGACGAGGCCAAGAAGGAAGCAAAGGAGCGGTTCGGGATCGATCCGCAGCCGCTGCGCTTTGCGACGCAGAACGAGAAGTCGGTCGTCAACGCGTACTTCTCGATCGCGATCGAATATGGCGATCAGCACATGGTGCTCGGCCTCGACGATCTGATCCACACGCGTACGGTGGACGTCGGAGAGATCGAGATCTCGCTGAAGAACCTCGAGTACGCGCTCACGCGCTCGATCAAGAAGACGGTCGCGGAGTTCTCCAGCGTCGACGCGCTGTTCGCGGGATCGACGGGGAAAGTGGAGATCACGGCGTACATCACGCCCAAGTCGCTGCCCGAGAACTGGAAGGACGCGCCGGCGAAGCTGCAAAAGGTCATCGACGATCTGACGAAGCAAGCGGGCGGCAAGCTGACGTTCAAGACCGTCGAGCCCACCACGGACGATCAGATGCGCGAGCTGTTCCAGACCTACGGTGTTCGCCCGTACTCGGACGTCTTCGCGAACCAGGTCTACTACTTCCACATCCTCATGAAGGTCGGCGATCGCATGGTGCGCATCTCGCCGCCCCAGGACATGAGCGAGGCGACGATCAAGAGCAGCATCATGGAAGGCCTCAAGCGCGCGGCGCCCGGCTTCACGCACGTGGTCGGCATCTGGACTCCGCCGTCGTCGGGCAGTACTCCCGCGATGCAGGGCAGGCCGCCGCAGCAGATGCCTCCGCCGCAGACGTTCCAGTTGCTGCAGCGCTCGCTCGGCACCAACTACGAGCTGCGCGACGTGCAGCTGCTCACGCCGGTTCCCGATGACATCGACACGCTCGTCCTTGCCGGCCCCGCCGACCTGGATGCGGGCTCTGCACAGAACGTCGATCAATTTGTCATGCGCGGCGGAGCGCTCGTCGTGCTCGCGGGTCGCTATCGCCTCGCGCCCGGCGCTGGCCTCTCCGTCGAGAAGGTGACCACGGGCCTCGAGGCCATGTTCGCGAAGTGGGGAATCACCGTCGGCGACGAGATGATCGGCGACGACAAGAACGAGAGCTTCCCGGTGCCCGTCGTGCACGGCGACGTGCGCGAGCTGCAGCAGACGCCCTATCCGTACTTCGTGAAGTTCGATGGCACGCAACTCGGCGACAGCCTCGTCACGAACGGCCTGTCGGGCTCCGTCATGCACTGGTCCTCGCCGGTGAAAGCGGAGGAGAAGGCGGGCGACGACACGCACGACGTGAAGGTGCTGTTGCGCACGACAGGCAACGCGTGGCTCTCGACGTCGACGAAGATCGAGCCGGATCTCGAGAGGTACCCCGCGACCGGATTCCCCAAGGTCGAGGATGCCCAGCGCAAGGGCGCGCAGGTCGTGGCCGTCACCGTGACGGGTGGCTTCACGAGCGCGTATGCGAAGCCGCTGCCCAAGGACAACAAGCCGGATCCAACGCAGAAGGACAGCGGCCACCTGCTCGAGCATTCGCCCCCTGACGCGCGCGTCGTCGTCTTCGGATCGTCGGCGTTCGCGAGCGATGACCTCATGAACCTCGCGCAGCAGCTCGACTCCGAGCTCGCTCTCTCCAACATCGAGCTCGTGCACAACGCGGTCGACTGGTCGCTCGCGGACACGGACCTCATGGCGATCCGCGCACGCAACTCGGCCGCGCACGCGATCACGATGCCCGTCGACGAGCGCGGCAAGTGGCCCTGGATCAACGCCATCCTCGCCGGCATCGGCCTCGCCGCCGTCACCGGCTTCTCGTACATGCGTCGTCGCTCTGTGCGGCCCGTCATCACGGGGAGCAACTGATGCTGACCCGCTTCCACAAGATCCTCCTCGGCGCGCTCGCCGTGCAGTTGTTGCTCGCTGTCGTGCTTCACCTGCGCGGGGACTCGCACGCCGCCGCCAAGGAGGTCTCGCTGTTGCCGGGGTTCGATGCGGCGAAGGTCGTGCATCTCCAGGTGGTCGGCGAGGGCCACACCGTCGATCTCACCAAGACCGGCGCGGCGTGGATCGTCGCCTCGTCGTTCAACTACCCCGCGGATGCGAGCAAGGTCAGCGATGCACTCTCGCCGCTCGCAAAGATCGCGGCCGCCGAGCCGATCGCGACCAAGAGCGATCGCCACAAGCAGCTCAAGGTCGACAAGGACGACTTCACACGCAAGCTGATCATCACCACGGATGGCAAGCCAACGACGCTGTTCATCGGCACCAACGTTGGCTCGCACCGCGTCGCCGTGCGCCTCGACGGAAGCGACAATGTCTACGCCGTTGGCGGTCTGACCGCGACCGCGTTCGGGACCGAGGCGCGCGAGTGGGTCGATGCGCAGTACGTCTCGATCCCGCGCGACGAGATCACGAGCGTGAAGGTCGAGAAGGGCGGTCACACGACCGAGCTCACGAAGAGCACGCCGCCGATCGAGCAGGGCAGCGCCGCCGTTCCGCCGCCACCCGGTCCCGCGAGCTACAGCGCGACGATCGACGGGGTACCTATCGCGCTCGCCACCGACGAGGCGATCGATACCGTCACGGTGGACCCCATCCTCAACAACCTCGCGAACATCACGATGGACAGCCCCGCCGATCCCAAGCGTGACGCGACCGCTCCGCTCGCGACCATCACGGTCACCAAGGCCAGCGGCCCCGTCGTCCTCGACGTCAATGACGCAGGTGCTCGCTACTGGGTTCGGCAGCGTGGCCGCGAGCAGGCCATCGAGCTGGACAAGGCCCGCCTCGACGCCGTGCTCGGGATGAGCCGAGAAAAGCTCGTGCACAAGCCGTCCAAGGACGCGCCGCCGCCGCAGGCACCGTCGGGAATGCCGAACCTCGATGGGGCGCAATTGCCGCCGGGCGTCACACCAGAAATGCTCATGCAGCAGCTCCAGCAACGACAGGGTCAGTGACGTGCGGTCCCCCACGATGGGGACAATTGACACCACGCGAAAGCCGTACCTCCGTCGATGAGCTGGAGTACGCTGCGCCTCGATAGGAGGCTCCGTGGCCGCATTCGCCCGCTTCGCCATCTCGTGTTCGCTCGTTCTCGTCGCGTGTGGTCCTTCCGCTATCACCAACGGTGATGGTGGAGCCGACGATGACGATGGCGGCCACACTGGACCGCACCAGCTCTCCGCGACCGAAATCTCGCCGCTCAACCCGATCGTCGAGCTCGACCTCAACGAAGCGGGCTCGCAAGGTTTCACCGTGACCGGTCACTACCTCGACGGCGTCGACGAGGATCTGACCACGCAAGTCACGTGGAGCGTCGAGAACGCGGCCGTCGGTGCGTTCAACACCGGCAGCACGCTCGACATCCCCGCGCGCCCGGCCACCGCCGTCGACGTGTCGAAGATCCACGCGGAGCTCAACGGAGTCGGCACCGCCGAAGCGCAGATCACGGTCGTCTCGTATCGCCGCACGGGCGCCGCGACCGACTTCTTCTTCGTGCTGCCCTACAACGACTCCGCCGGCCAAGCGATGAAGCCGCTCGAGTTCGGCACCGCCGTTCCCGCGCTCGACGTGTTCTTCACGATGGACACGACGTTCTCGATGTCCGGGGAAATCACGAACCTCAAGAACTCCGTCGCGAACACGATCATCCCCGGCATCAAGGCCGCCGTCGCCGACACGCACTTCGGTATCGCGAGCTTCCAGGACTTCCCTGTCTCGAGCTATGGCGCCGCCGGTGATCAGCCGACGGTGTTCCTCTCCGCGCTGACCAACGACGCTGCGGCCGTCTCCGCTGCCGTCGGCACGCTCTCGCTCGGCAACGGCAACGACATCCCCGAAGCCGGGATGGAAGCGATCTACCAGGCGCTCACTGGCGAAGGCCTCAGCGCTCCGTCGCCGACGAGCGTCCCCGCGACCGCGCTCGGCTACCGCTCGACGGCGATGCCCGTCATCGTCGAGATCACGGACGCGCTCTGGCACGAGCCGGGCGGTACGCGCAACTGTCTCGGCAACTCCACCGAGTACTCCGCCGCGACGACCGCTCATACGCGCACGCAAGTGAAGGCAGCCCTCGCTGCGAAGTGCGCTCGTACCGTTGGCATCGCCACCGATGCAGGTCATGGCGTCGCGTGTGGTGCGCAGCAGGATCTCGAAGACTTCGCGACCACCACCGGCGCACGCGTCCCGCCGGCGGCGTGGGACGTGGGCACGCGTCCAGCGGGCTGTGGCGCCACGCAGTGCTGCACCGGACCGGCCGGCGCTGGCCGCGCGACCGACGGAGCTGGTCTGTGCCCGCTGGTCTATCTGACCGACAGCAACGGCACCGGCCTCGGCGCATCCGTCGTCACCGGCATCCAGATGCTCGCGCGCTTCGCAGCGTTCGACGTGCTCGCCAACCGCGGCGGCGTCGCTACCGACATCGCCGGCGTCGCGCTGCCCACGCCGCACACGACGGCGGACTTCATCAAGGAGATCACCCCGGTTGCCTTCACGCTGCCCGCGGCGCCGCCGATCGTGCCGAGCCCGACGTTCGATGCGACGACGTTCCACGGCGTCACGCCGGGCACGAAGGTGAAGTTCAACGTGAACGCGTACAACGACTTCCTGCCGCAGACGGCGAACGCGCAGATCTTCAAGGCGACGATCACGGTGACCGCAGGTGGCTGCACGCCCCTCGATTCGCGCGACGTGCTGATCCTGGTCCCGCCCACGGCGATCCAGATCGGCCGCTTCCACTAGCTGGCTAGCCGGAGATCAAGTCCGCTTCGTCGTGCGTCGTCGAGCAGCGCTTGGACCGCCGCGCTGCTCGAGCGCAGTCACGCGCGCGGGAATGTCTTTGTACTTGTCGTCGAGCGTCGCGAACCACATCCGAGTCTCCTCTGTATTCACGCGGAGCATGGCCGTCATGTCTTCCCGCATCTCGGCTCGCAATGCCTCGGCACTTGCTCGAATCTGCACCGCGACGTCGCGCCGAACCTCATCGGCACTTGCTCGAATCTGCACCGCGAGCTCCTGCCGAACCGAACCGATCTGGGCGCCAAGCTCTTGCCGGAGCTCTTGCCGGAACTCTTGCCGGAGCTCGCGAAACCCGCGCTCCATCGTCTCGACGATGTGCTGGAGCACTGCGTGAATGGGGGCGAGCTCTTCCCGGAGCTCTCTGCGCGTTACGTATTCCATGTCCGGATCGCTCATCACTGTACCTCGCTTGATGAGCGCTCCCGCAGCACGAAGTGTGCTCGGCCAACTCGTCGATTTCACGTGGCTCGTTGTCCGGAGTTTCCGAAGTCCGTCCAGTAGCGGCCGACGGCCGGATTTTCTCGGACGTCCTCAGTACTCGATGCGCTCGATGTCGGCCCAGTTGGGTCCGGCCTCGACGCCGACGACGAGCGGCACCTCGAGCTCGAACGCGTGCTTCATCGCGTCGGCGCACACGCGCGCGGCGTCCTTCAGCTCGGTCTCGGGCACCTCGAACAGCACCTCGTCGAGGATCGAGATCAACGGCTGCGCTTGGAGACCCGCCGCACGCAGCGCTCGATCCGAATCGAGCACGGCGCGGCGCGAGACATCGGAGACCGAACCCTCGTGCGTCGCGCGGCGAGCGAGGCGCTCTGCGTAGCTGCGATCGTGCGAGTCGAGCGACTCGAGTCCGCCGATGGGCCACTTGCGACCGGCGAGCGTCACGATGTAGCCGCGCTCTTTCGCGAAGCGCAGCTGATCGTCCTGGAATGCGCGCACGAGTGCGTAGTGGCGATCGAAGCGCGCGAGATATTCCTTCGCTTCCGCCGCGGTCACGCCCAGCTGTAGCGCGAGTGCCGATGCGCCTTGGCCCGCGAACGTGGCGAAGTTGATCACCTTGCCGAGCTGGCGCTGCTCGGTGGTGACGTCAGCAGCGGGAATCTCCAGCACCGCCGACGCCGTCAGGCGATGCATATCCGCGCGCTGCGACAGCGGCCCGACGAGGTTCGGGTCCTTCGTGAGGTGCGCGATGACGTACAGGCCGAGCTGGCTGTAGTCGACGGACATCAGGAGCTTGCCCGGTGGCGCCACGAACGCGCGACGGATCATCGCCATCTCCGGCGTGCGCCCGGGAACGCGGCCGAGATCCGGGTTGGTGTTGATGATGTGCCCGTTGAACGAGCGCGCGGGATGGAAGCGCGAGTGCACGCGGCCATCTGTATCGACCGTCTTGCGCAGCGCGACGATCCAGTTGTCGCGCATGCGGCGCAGCAGGCGCCACCGGATCACGAGCGGCACGATGGGGTGTGCGTTGTCGATCTTCTCGAGCGATTCGATCGACGTCGACCAGCCCGTCTTGGTGTGACCAGCGACGGGGAGCTTCAGCTGCTCGAACAGCACCTCACCGAGCTGCTTGCTGGAGTTGATGTTGAACGAGTGGCCGGCGTGCACTTCGATCTGCGCGGTGAGCTCGGTCTCGATCTCCGCGAATGCAACCTCGGCGCGATCGAGCGCAGCGGGCTCGACGATCAAGCCCGTCAGCTCCATGCGGACCAGGATCTGCGACAGCGCGAGGTATTCGCCGAGCAGGGCAGGGTCCAACGCAGGCGAGAGCGCGCGCCAGATCGCCGCCGACGCATCTGCGCGCTGACCGGCGATGGACGCTTGCTTGTCGATCGCGAGCTGGGCCCAGTCCTTGCGCTTCATGCCCACGCCGCGCACGGAATCGTCGTCGGGAAGTGCACGTCCGAGCACGGGCTTCGCGATCACGCCCAGATCGTGCGGCGCCCAGTTCGACGGCTGCGTGAGGTGTGACGCGCACGCCGAATCTCCGACGACACCGCCCAGCACGATCCCCATCTGGCGCAGCGTCGTGTGCGTGCCGCTGCCGACGAGATCGTGCCCTTGCTTGGGCGCATCGCTCGCGAGCCACGCGGCAAGTGCGGGCCACGCCGCGCCCGTCGCGCTCACATAGAACACTTGCTCGTCCGCGCCCGCGAGCGCGATCCCGACGAGCTTCTGCTGCACCGGATCCGGATCCTCGAGCAACGCGTGCAGGGTCACCGTTCCCGCCATCGCCGCGAGTGCAGCGGTGAGGTCGGCTTCTTGCGCGCAGACCTCGACCGCGAGGCTCGACTCGTCGGAGACGAGCAGCTCGACAAAGCCGAGCCGATCGTAGAGCGCGTTCAGCGGCGCGGCGGGCGGCGGTGCATAGGTCAGCTCGGACAGCGGCAGCGGCAGTGCTCGGAGTTGATCCAGCGTCGCGCGCACGAGCTCGGCGGGAATCTCGGCCCGTGCCTTGTCGAGGACCTTCGCGAGCCGTCCCTCGAGCGTGCCCGCGTCGAGCGCTTTCAATGCATCCGCGACGGTGTCGAACTGCTCGAGAAGGCCCGTCGCGCCCTTGGCTCCGATGCCCTTCACCCCCGGCAGCTGATCCAGATCGCCGACGAGCGCGAGCCACTCGCGGACCTTCTCGGGTCCCACGCCGAACCGCTTGTAGACGACCTCGGGCGTGTACCGCGCGTCCTTGTTCGCGTCGTACCACCACACGCGATCCGTCACGAGCTGCGAGAAGCGCTTGTCGACGCCCGCGATGATCACGTCGTCGCCTGCTTCGACCGCTGCGCGCGCGTACGACGCGACGACATCGAGCTCGCCATCGACGGTGACGACGCGCATGCCGAGCGCGCGCAGCAGCTCCGGGAGCATCGCGACCTGGGGCTTCAACAGCTCCGGCCACGCCGCGAGAGGCGCCGCCGCGTCGATGACTGCCACCGCGCGCGCGGGCCGGCGAAATGCGAGCACCCGATGCAGCGCTCGCGCGACCGCGAACACGCCGTTGACCGGCTCCGCCGCCCGCGACACGCGATCGGTCGGCACGACCAGGAAGCCACTCGCCATGATGTTCGTCGCCGACGCGATGAGCGTGCGATCCGGCATGGCAACGTAGTGTTGCAGCTGGACGCCTTCCGCGCGCGCCCCGAAGGTGCCAAACCGTATGCATGAGCGACAAGCCCAAGCTCCACGTCATCCTCGGCAGCACGCGCCCAGGCCGCAAAGGCCTCTCCGTCGCGCAATGGTTTGTCGACCGCGCGAAAGCGCACGCTACGTTCGACGTCACCTTCGTGGATCTCGCGGAGGTCAACCTGCCGCTGATCGACGAGCCGCACCATCCACGCCTTCAGAACTACACGAAGGACCACACCAAGAAGTGGTCGGCGATCGTGAAGGCGGCCGATGCGTTCGTGTTCGTCACGCCCGAGTACAACTACAGCGCTGCGCCCGCGCTCACGAACGCGTTCGACTACCTGTTCAAGGAGTGGGCGTACGCGCCCGCCGCGACCGTTTCCTACGGCGGAGTGTCGGGCGGACTGCGGGCCGTCACGCAGACCCGGAACACGATCTCGGCCCTGAAGATGATGCCGATACCAGAGGCCATCGTGATTCCGTTCTTCACGAACCACATCGTCGATGACAAGTTTGCGAAAGACACGGAGGCGCTCGACAAGGCGGTTCCTCCGATGCTGGACGAGCTAGCGAAGTGGACTCACGCGCTCGGCGGGCTGCGCGCGGGCGTTCGTTCGTAGTTCTTTACCTCCGCGCCGTGTTACAGAGGCTCGTGGCATCGAAGTCCTCCGAGGAGACGCCTCGCCTGCGGGGCATCCTCGAGCGCGCGGCGAAGCTCATCTGCGCGAACGGCTACGAAGCCACGAGCATGCAGCAGATCGCCGATGCGTGCGGGCTGACCAAGGCTGGCCTGTATCACCACATCACGACCAAAGAGTCGCTGCTGATGGCGATCATGACGTACGGCATGGACCTGTTCGAGGAACGCGTCCTCACCCCTGCGAACGCAGTCGCGGATCCGATGGAGCGCCTCAAGGTCACGATGGCGCGCAACCTGGACCTCGTCACCGACGAGACCTCCAAGTCGGTGACGATCATCCTGCACGAGGACCACTCGCTCACCGGCGACGCGCAGCGCGAGATCAACGCTCGCAAGAAGAAGTACGTGCGCTTCCTCGAGGACGCGTTCAAGGCAGCGATCGAGCGCGGTCAGGTTCGCGAAGTGGACCCGACGCTCGCGGCGTTCAGCATGCTCGGGACGATGTTGTGGACGTACAAGTGGTACCGCCCGGGCGGCGCGATGAACCCCGAGAAGCTGTCCGCGGGCATGATCGACATGTTCTTCCGCGGCGTCTTGCCCTCGTAGGCGAGCAGCTGTTGATCAGTCGGCGGACGCGGAGGTATCGAATCCGACAAAGCCGATCGGGTCCGAGCCGAAGACATTCGCGACTTGGATGCGATCACTCGCGGGCCCTGCGTATTCGTTCGCCGCGTGCTGAGCGACGATCTCGCTGCTGATCGGCATCGTGCCGATACCCGCCAGGTCTTCGCGGCAGGTCACGACCGCGCCCGTCGCAGTACACGTGCCGGTCCCGAGATCGCCGGCGAGGTCCACCGTGGTGGCGCCCGTTGCAACCGTGCCGGCGAGACGCACGCGAACCGAGCCACCGACGAGCCCGACGGGCAAGTCGTAGTCGAGCTCGATCGTCGAGCCAGTGAGCTCCCAGCGTACGCGGTCGACGGTGAACGTCGCTGCTGCCTCGAGCGGAGGAGCCGTCGGCACCTTGTACGTGCCCGCATAACTGCCCGTCAGGAGCGGCAGCGCGTCGCCGCCATTCGAGCCCGTGTCATCGGCCGACCCTGCGGGGCTATCGGTCGAACAAGCTGCTGCGAGTAGCGCAACCGGTAGCAGGAGAGCGACGCGCATGATGAAGTCATAGATAGGACATCACACTTCCCCACGGTAGTAACAGGGCATTCCTACCGGCGAGGTCGAGTGACGCGATTTGACAGAAAACGAGCAAAATAAGCCGGTTAATCACGTCTCTGAACCGGGATCCGGCGACGAACGGCAGCTGACATGGCGAGCGGTTGCAACAGGTTGGGTGCTCGGCGCCCTGCTCGCGTTCGCGAACATCTACATCGGCCTTCGCACGGGCTGGTTCTTCTCGATGGCGCTCGTCGCGTGCCTGATGTCGTTCGCGAGCTGGCGCGCGCTCGGTGTGTTTGGCGCTCGCCCGCTGTCGCTGTTGGAGAACAACTGCGCGCAATCGACTGCATCGTCTGCTGCGTACGCGACCGGCAACATGATCGTGGGTGTTGCACCCGCATTGATCCTGCTCGGCGCGCGCGCACCCGCTACATCGATCGCGGTGTGGATCGCATGCGCGAGTGCGCTCGGTGTTGCGATCGCGATCCCACTCCGCAGGCAGCTCATCGAACGCGAGCAGCTCCCGTATCCATCCGGTGCGGCGGCGGCGGTGATGCTGCAGCAACTGCACCGCGCGGGCACGCACGTCGGCGCAGCAGCAGATGTCGTGCGCGCGCGAACGACGTGGCTCCTTGGAGGCATCGCCACGGGAGCGATCGTTCCGGTGCTGCGCGACGCGCTCGAGATCATCCCCAGTCGTCTCCGCGCGTTCGATTGGCTACCCGACTTCACGATGGCTCTCGAGCCGCGCAAGATGAGCAAGCTCGGCGTGGTCGTCGAGCCGTCGCTCTTGCTCGTCGCAGCCGGCGTGTTCGTCGGCATTCGCACGGCGACATGGCTGCTCGTCGGCGCGTTGATCACGACGTTCGGCCTCGCGCGCTCCGCGATGAGCCAAGGCGCGTTGCTCGATCCAGCGAATGCCTGGGTCGAGGTCGGTCTGTGGATCGGCGCGCCCATGCTCGTCGGCTATTCGCTCGTCGCGCTGTTCGCGCAGCGCGGCGCGTTCTCGCGAGCATTTGCTGCACTCCGCACTGCGCAGGGGCCCGACGCCGCGCCTGCCGGCAATCCTTTCGCGGGGCCGCGGTTGCTCGCGATCTTCGGCGTGCTCGCAGTCGTGATCATTGTTCTTGGTCGCGCGCTGTTCGGCATCCCCGTGGTGCTCGGATGTCTCGCCGTGCCGCTCAGCGTCGCGTTCTCGATCGTCGCGAGTCGCGTCCAGGGCGAGTCCGACATCACGCCTGGGGGGCCGATCGCCAAGCTCTCGCAGCTCGCGTTCGGCGCAGCGTCGCCGTCACCGTCGGTGAACTTGCCCATCGCAGCGCTCGCGCACGCCTCATCGACGGCAGCGAGCGATCTCCTCAACGATCTGAAGGCCGGCCATATCCTCGAGGCAAACGTCCGCAAGCAGATCATCGCGCAAGCGCTCGGCATCATCGCGGGCACCGTGGCATCCGTCGCCGCGTACCAGCTACTGCTCCCCGACGCGTCACCGATGCTCGGAGAGCACCCGACGTTCGCCGCGCCGGCCGCGCACCAGTTCAAGGCCGTCGCCGAGATCCTGACGAACGGCATCGGCAGCCTGCACCCGTTCCAGCAGCACCTCGTGTGGATCGGTGGCGGGTTTGGTGTGGTGCTCGCCGCGCTCGAACGCCGCGCTTCAGCCTCCGTGCGCTCGTGGCTACCATCGACGGTCGGCCTCGGCCTCGGCATGTTGCTGCCGTTCTCCACGTCGCTCGCGATGTTCATCGGCGCGGTGGCAGCCGCAATCGCGACACGTAACGATCGTGATGCCACGAGCGGTGTCGGCGCAAACCGCGTCCTGCCACTCGCAGCGGGCGTGCTCGCGGGCGAGAGCCTCGCTGGCGTCGTCGTCGCGTTGATCCACGCGCTTTAAAGGGGACGGTCCTCTTATCGGCGGGCGCGGTAGCGGGTCGCGCGCGCAAAGCCGAGGCGCTCGACGCGCTTGTCGTCGACGAGGTCGCGGAGCGCGCGCAGCACGGTGCTCGCGGAGAGCTCGAGCGACTTCGCGAGCTGCGGCACCGTCGCGTGCTCGATCTCGGTGAGGCGCGAGAGTACGAGCGCGCTGCGGTCATCGTGCGCGACGCCGTCGTCGCGATCATTGCGTGGCTCGTGGCGGCGAGAGCGCGCCTCGCGGTGGAGGTCGAGCGACGGGACTTCTCCCTCTTCCCACAGCGGTGCGTGCTCTTCGGGTAGCTCGATGGACGAGATCAGGTGCACGGGAACCGTCGTGCGATAGCCGGCGTCTCCGACCTCGATCCAGTTGCCGTACGGCTGGAGGAACGAGCGCAGGCGGTGAATCGTCGTGCGCACGGGCGGATCGTGGATCTCGGGGTGATACTTCTTGAGGCCCCACAGTCCTTCGACGATGCGCTCCTTGGACGAGTCTCCGCTCGCGAGAATGCGCAGCAGCACCGGACACCAACGGGGAGGGCGCTGGCGGACGATGACGTTGCCGTGATCCTCGAGCAGTACGAGATCATCGCCGGGCACGAGCACGATGCGCTTGCCGGGCGTCAGCTTGAGCAGCTCGGGTACGGCGCCGAGCAACCCCTGCGAGACGAGACGCGACAGCGCGGTCGCATCGTGCTGAGCCACCGCGCGCAGCACTGGTGCAACGGCGTCTTCTTCGAACGCGCTCGTCAGGCCGACCGCCTCGAACTGACCGAGCGCGGCCTTGGCGGCAAAGTGGTGCGTCGCGCGCCACAGCTCGCGCAGCTCACCGAGCGATTGCTGCGCGCGCGCGTGGTCACCGAGAGCGCGAGCGACGAGGACGTCAAAGCCGAGGAGCTCCGCGCGGAACGTGACATCGCGCGGCTCGATCAGCTCGCGTGCTTTCTCGACGAGCTCCGCACACGCTGCTGCACCGTAGCGCCACCGCGTCACCCACAAGCGCGCCAGCAAGCTCGACGCCCGCCCGCGCCGCGTGTCTCCGCGCAGCGCATCCTTGTCGGCGGCCTCGATCGCCTCGACGGCCGCATCGCGTCGCCCGCGCAAGGCTCGCTGCACCGCCGCTTCGGTGAGCAAGGCGCGGCGCGAGTACGAATCGTGCGACCGCTGCTCGAGCAGCGCTTCGATCCGCGCGAGTGCGTCCGGCGTCGGCGAGAAGCGCGTCACGTACGTCGCAATGGACGTCTCGACAGCAAACGCGTTGTTCGCCATGCCAAGCCGCTGCGCTTGCCGACCCGCTTGCTCGAGCATCGCGATGCCGCGCTGTAGCTGTCCCATCTGCACGAGCGAGTGCCCACGCATGTCGGTGCCAAGCATCGCCGCCCACAGAAACTTTCCTTCGTGCGCCGCCTGCAACGCGCGCAACGCATGCGCCGCCGCGCCGCGATACCGCCCGGTGAAGTAACACTGTGCCGCGAGGCCCTGAAACACGAGCGCGCGGATCCACGGATCCGCGTCATGCCGCGCGCGGAACGCTTCGCGCACCAGCAGCAGCGAGCCGCGATCGAAGTAGCCGGCGCGAGACGCCGCGAGGCCCAGGAAGAACCGGCACGCCGCGATCGTGCGCGCGTCCTTGTTCTTTGCACCTTCAAACGCGGCCTGCGCTTCGTCGACACGATCGAGGAACGTCAGCGCGCCAACGGCGAACGCGACGTCCGCCGCGCCCACGTTTCCCGCGTCGAACGACCGCGCGACGACCTCCGCGTACCGGCCCGCATAGAAGATCTTCGCGAGCGGCGTATCGCCTACTTGCTTGCCGATCCCACGCGCCACGACGTGATTAAACCATTAAAACTACGTCACGAAATAGGAATCGCGTCGCGGGAGTTCCGAGCGCGTCAGGGGCCGTTACTCGGCTCGTTCCGCGCCAAGTTTTACACCTAGAGCATGTCGCAGTACTCGAACACGCCCTCCTCGACAGTCGCTGGCGTCATCGAAACGGTCGGTCGCGAGCTAGCTCGTGGCACGCATCCACGCGCGAGGCGCTACAGCGATCGGCCAATGGATCTGCGGCTCGATCGGTCGACCGTTGTCATCGACGATCCGCAGCCGATCACGACGCGTATGCGCCGGCTTCCCGGCTAGTGGCGAATCGCGTCGTGCAGATCGTTGTTGCGCTCGGCCGACGCCCGCCGGCGGACGGACTAGCCGGCTAGCGCAAGACGGATTCGACCATCGACTGCGCGACGGGGTGATACGACGGACGGTTATGGGCGTACAGCTCCTGCGCGCGAGCGCGTGTCTCGGGACGCGCGGCGAGCTGGGTGTAGAGCGGGCGCAGATACTTCATGCGTCCAACGCTCGCGAGCACCTGCTCCACGCGCGGCATCACGGCGTCGTACTGCGACTCCAGCGCGAGCGTCAGCCACGGCACGAGCACGTCGTAGTTCTTGGACTGCGTGAGGTCGAAGGCCATCTCGAGCTGCGTGCAGTAATCGAACGGCGCGGGGTGTGGTGCGAGCTCCACGAACAACGCCCACTCCGTCGCGTTCCACGTCGCCGCGAGCGTCTTGTCGGGAACCGTGCCTGCGACTCTCTCCAGCGCATCGAGGCGGGCACTGCGCGGAGCTGCCGCCGACGCGGGGATGCCTTCGCCATCGATCCACTCGTCGGCGTGCACGGCAGCGAGCGCGCCGGGCAGGCCCTTCTCGATGTGCGCCTTGAAGTCGTCCGTGGTGATCGCGCCGAACCGGAACGCGTTCAGGTACGTGCGGAGCCACGCTTCGAAGGCGGGGCGACCGACGTGCTTCTCGATCTCGAGCAGGAAGAAGTAGCCCTTCTCGTACGGGATGAGCGAGTAGCCTTCGTCGGGGTCGACGCCGTCGAGATGCGTGCGCAGCCGCGTCATGCCCGGGCGATCCTTGAACCGACGCAGTGACTCGTCGAGCTCGCGCCGACCGAGCGCGGCCGACAGCGACGCCATGTCTGCACCTTCGAGCGCTTCGGTGATGCGGCGCTCCGCGTACATCGTGAAGCCCTCGTTGAGCCAGAAGTGCTCCGCGTTCGCGTTGGTCACGAGGTTGCCCGTCCACGAGTGCGCGAGCTCGTGCGCGATCACGCTGACGAGCGAGCGATCGCCCGCGAGGACCGTCGGCGTGATGAACGTCAGGCGCGGATTCTCCATACCGCCGTACGGGAACGAGGGCGGCATCGAGAGGATGTCGAAGCGCTCCCAGTCGTACGGTCCGAACAACGCCTCCGCCGCGCCGATCATCTTCTCGACGTCCGCGTATTCCCACGCTGCCGCCTCGACGACAGACGGCTCGGCCCACACGCAGCAGCGCGGCGACAGATCACGCTTGGTCAGATCTCCGACGGCAAACGCGAACAGGTACGGCGGTATCGGCTGCGGCATCTCGAAGCGCTGTACGACAAGATCACCGGTGACAGTGCGCCCGCGATCCGCTGCTGCCATCACGGCCGTCAGCGCGGCGGGCACGTGGAGCTCGGCGGTGTACGTGATGCGCAAGCGCGGCGTGTCCTGACACGGAACGATCGATCGCGTGTGGATCGCCTGGCACTGCGAGAACAGATACGGCTGCTTGCCCCCTGACGTCTGCGACGGCTGCAGCCACTGCAGCGCGCTCGCGGCGGGCGACGTCTTGTACGTGATGCGGATCGCCGGCGTGTTCGGCGGGAGCTCGATCGAGAGGCAGCTGCCGAGGTTCACGTCCGCCGTCGCGAGCGTGAAGGGCAGGGCCTTGCCATGTGCGTCGACGCTCTCGATCGCGAGATCGCGCGTGTCGAGATCGAGGCGGCCACCGCCCGGCGACACGAACGTCAGTGTCACTTCAGCAGCGAGTGTCTGGGTGGCGAAGTCGACCTTCGCGACGAGCGAAAATGACTTGGTGGCTACCTGCGTGTCGTCGGCATACGAGTGCGGATCGCGGCGCGTCATGGGCTCGGAGCATACGCCGCACATGCGCGTGTTTGCCTGATGCGTGCGCTGGATCGGGATCGCGATGATCGTCGCGGGGTGCGGCAGGCTTGGCTTCGACGGTGTCGCAGGAGTCGCTGGCGACGCCGCGCAGCACTACGCCGCGTCGGGCCCCTGACTACTGCGGCGCTGCTTCGCAGATCGTGCGCTGCATGGTGACGCCCCATGCCTTGGTCGCAGCGCTCACGTCGAAGCCGATCTCCTTGTAGTAAGCCTGCACGCGATCCTTCGCCGCCGCGATCGCCGCCGGGCTGTCCCATGCCGCGATCGTCGCGATGTTCCACGCCTCCCCGTGCTTGCGCACGAACACGGTATCGCCGCGGAAGCCGTCGAGCTTGCGAATGAAGTCGCGGTTGCGCTTGGTCGCTGCCTCG
This sequence comes from Kofleriaceae bacterium, assembly GCA_036499725.1. Classification (GTDB taxonomy): domain Bacteria; phylum Myxococcota_A; class Polyangia; order Haliangiales; family Haliangiaceae; genus JABFXX01. Next base: position 6,889 of record DASYDE010000019.1, on the reverse strand, counting down.
AACTCCTCGCGATGCGCGTCGGGCACGATGAACGTGTCGATCAGGTAGACGCCATTCGGCGCGCGTCGGGGATCGATGACGGCCGCGCTCGCTGGGCCCATGCCGATCTGCTCGAGGAAGCCGAGACGGTCCGTCAGGATCTCGATGCTCGCGAGCTTGCCGTCGCGCACGCCGAACACACCAAAACCGCCATCGGTGACGCGCGCACCGCTCGCCGGATAGTTGCGGAACGGCGCCGACTGCGTACCGGTCCAGCTCCAGCGCACGGCGACCTTGTCCCCCTCGGCGAGCACGTCGTGCAGCGTGTAGCGAATGTCGGGCACAGCGCTCAGCAGCGCACCGAGCCCCACCTGAAGTCCCGCGGTGCCGCCGGGCAGCTCTGGGTGCGCCAGCGTCGGGAGCACCTCCAGCTTCTTGTCGTTGAGCGCGTCGAAGAACGCCATCACCACGTGCTTGTTGTCTCGCATGCACGCAGTCTGTCGCGCGCGACGTTTTCACACTAGCAATCATTCGTGACGGATATAATCACCGCTGTGAATCTATCGGCGTTGGATCTGAACCTGCTGCTCGTCCTGGACGCTGTTCTCTCCGAGCGCAGCGTGGCGCGTGCGGCGCGTCGCCTCCACGTGACCTCGCCGGCCATCTCCAACGCTCTCTCGCGTCTACGCACGGCCCTCGGCGATCCGATCGTCACGCGCAGTGGTCGCGGCATCGTGCCCACGCCGCGCGCGCTTCAGCTCGGTCCCGCGATCGCCCGCGCGCTGCAGACGATCGACGAAGCGCTGCATGGCGACGCGTTCGACGCAGCTCGCGCCTCGCCCACGCTTACCGTCGCGATGGCTGATGCCGGGCAGCTCGGACGCTTGCCAACGATCGCCGCGCTGCTCGCCACCGAGATGCCGCGTGCGCAGTTGCGCGTCGTCAATGTCGACACGATGGTCGCCCTCGGCGGACTTGCAGGAACCGAGGTCGACGTCGCGATCGGCATGCACGACCCGACTCCGCAGATTCATCGCCAGGAGATCTACGAGGAACACTTCGTGCTCGTCGTTCGCCGCGGTCATCCGCGCCTCGGTCGCCCAAAGCGGTCGACGACGTCACAGCTCGCCGAGGAGCGCTTCGTCGAGGTCCACGTCGCCTTCGGCAAGCCGAGCAAGGTCGTGCAGCGCGCGTTCACGTCCGCCGGAGTCATTCGCGACATCGCTGCGATCGTTCCAACGTTCACCGCCGCCGCAGCGCTCGTCGCGAAGACGGACTATATCGCGACGCTACCGCGGAGCGTTGTCGACGTGCTCGCGCCATCGCTCGGCCTGCACACGCTCTCGTCGCCCGTGAAGATTCCGCCGTCGCCGATGATGATGAGCTGGCACCAGCGCACGCACGTCGACCCCGCGATGCAGCTGTTCCGCGACGTCATCGCCCGAGCAACAAAGAACGAGCGATCGTAGCAACTTGGCCGCGTCTGCAGGAGATGCGCGCGGGGTGACGGATTCACTCGCGCGAGCGGAGCCTTTTGCGCCATAACCCGGGCCATGCGCTCGCTCCTCCTCCTGTCGCTCCTTGCCGCGTGTGGCTCGTCGTCTGGCACTGGAGATCAGGTCGATGCAGCGGTCGACACGTTTCAGGGCACCGATGACACGTTGCCCGATGCGGCGGGCTTGTTCGGTGATCTGAGCGGCATGTGCGGCGTGATCACCGACACGGAGCTCACGGAGGCGTCGCCGTCGCTCGTGCAGGATCGCTACAACTTCGCTCGCGCGTACATGGACCCGGCCGATCGCACGATGCTGACGTCGGACGGCATGCGCCTCATCGCGACGCCCAACGCAGGCGGGAGCTCGGGGATCTCGGAGCTGTTCGCGTTCGAGCAGCTCGCGCGGTGCGAAGGTGCCACGCTGCTCAAGACCGAGACCGAGGTGCAGTACACCAACATGAACGGCAAGCGCACCGACCTACTCGTCATGCTGCACGGCATGAAGGTCGGCGTGAGTGTGACGCGTGCGTTCGCGTTCCCGCTCGGTCAGCCGTATAGCGAGGCGCAGGCGTCCGAGCTGCTGACGCGCAAGCTCACCGACATCACCGCGTCGACGGCAAACGTCACCGCCGCGGACGCCTGGCACAAGCAGATCCTCGCGTACCAGGCGATCGATGATCAGGCGGCGGGCGAGGTACTGACAGTGTGGAATGGGCTGGACGCCACCACCAAGTCCGACACGATCCTCTTGATCACGACGACCGACGGCACCGACACGTTCATGTACCAGAATCAGTAGATCAAGCCGGCGAGGAAGAACGCTGCCACCGCGGCCGCGGCGAACACGACGAGGTGAAGCGCAGGGCTAGGCGCGCGAGTAGGACCAACCTGCGGCGCCAGCTTCTCGACGAGCGTGGGCTCGGCGCTCACTTGTAGCCTTTCTTCGCTGCCATCTTGCGCGACGACTTCATGAGCTCGTTCTCGAGCGTCTGCTCCACCGGCTTGACGTTCTTCTTTGCATCGTCAGCGATGAACGTATTGCGGTCCGCTTCGAGCTTCGTGAGCTTTGCTTGCAGCTCGGCGCGCTTTTCCGCGTTCGCAGCGACGATCTGCTTCTTCTCCTCGACCGACTTGCCGCGCAGCTCGGCCGGCAGGTCCCCGTCCTTCGCGGTCTCGATGAACTTGTCGTTGTTCTTCTGCGCGTCGATGAGGTCCCACTGCGCGTTGTCGTAGTTCGCCTTCGCTTTCATCATCGAACGCTCGACGGCGACCTTCTTGCTCATGTGCGCCGCCGTGACGTCCTGCGTTTGCTGGCGGGCAAGCGAGGTCTCACCGTCGGTGCCGTAGGCCATGTACGTGCCGTTCAGCTCCTGGTTGACCTTCAGGATCTCGTCGTCCTGCGGCGTGGCGATCGCCTGCGCGACCTGATTCATATCGATCGTCATCAGGTCTGTCTTTGCGATCTTCGCGGCGCTATCCCAGCCGGTATCCGCCGCGACGCTGCCGCACAGGATCATCTGCACGTCGATGCCCTTCGCGGCCGCCGCCTTCATCGCTTCGCTCGCCGTGATCGGACCCTGATCGAACGACTCGTTGCCAGCGACATAGATGAAGCGCAGCGCGTCCGCTTCCTTCGACCACTTCAGGTCGTTCACCGCCGTCTTGATCGCCTGGCCCGCATATTCCTCGCCGCCATTCGTGTAGAGCGCGTTCAAGCGCTCGCTCACGCTGTCGAGGTCGCTCGAGAATGGCGTCACCTGCCGAATGAAACCCTTGCTCGCCGGCTGCGAGTCGTTGCCGTACTCGTACAGTGCGAGCTCGATCTTCACGCCGCGAACCTTGCCGTTCACGACGCGGGTCATCTGACCCATGTTGTTCACCATGTTCCACATCTGCGCGCGGGCCTGATTGATGAGGCCGTCCATGCTGCTCGACGTATCCAGCAACAACGCGATCTGCACGGTGTCGGTCGCCGTGTCGCGCGCCAGCTTCGGCTCGGCTTTGGGCGTGGGCACCTTGGTCTGTGGCGGAACGTTCTGCACCAACGCGACAGAGACCGTGTTCTGCACGGTGGGCGATGCCGGCCCCTTGTCGTGCAGCCCCGCGTACGCGACGCCGGCCGCACCGCCGATGCCGGCGACGATGAGAAGAGAGTGACGACGCAACCAACCACCGAGCTTGCTGTGACGAGAAATGACGGTCATGGATCCTCCTGGAGTCCAAACCTGACGCGTCAGCGAGCGTTTTGGTCTTCGCGGACTGTAAGGCCTCTGTAAAGCGCGCCTTGTCCGCGAAATCGCACGTCGTCGACGGCACTTTTGAACGCGCTCTCGCAACTGCTCCTCGCCCGCCGTGTCTCGCGTCGAACTTTTGTCCGGGAAAATCCGGCCGGCGGACGGTTTCGGCCGACTTCCGGCCAAACCGGACAACGCACCACGTAGTTCTCGCGAGTTGCAGCGGCACGCCGCGAGCAATGCGTCGGGCTCCACAAAGGAGCCTTTCATGTCCACGCACGTTCGCACCACGTCCTTCATCACGCCCACTCACTCGTCGCCCACTCACTCGTCGGGGCCCAGCCGCCGTTCCGCGATCCGATCGCTCGCAGCGTCTCCGCTCGGATTTGCCGTCTCGTTCGTCGCGCCGCTCGCGTTCGTGTTCATCGCGTCCGCGCTCGCTCTAGCGGGATGTTCACCGAGCGATCGGGATCCCACGCCAGACGCAGTTCCGTCGAGCATTCCGACACTGCTACAGGGCGACTACGACGTCACGACCGCGTTCGATCTCGCGACGCTGCCACCGCCGGCCGCAGAGCTCCTCGGTACGCTCACCGACGCGACCGACAACCCCGACGATCCGGCGCACTACCTCGTCGATCGCATGGTCGCGATGATGCCGGAGGGCGCGCCCAAGGCGTACGCGTCGGGGCTGGCCGCGTATGTCGCGCCGTACATCCAGATCCAGATCGATCGCGTCGCCCCCAAGTTCTCGCCCGGCATTCGCACCATCGTGCAGGAGCTCGATCAGATCGGCCGCCAGTTCGCGACGTTGGAGGAGCTCCACATCAACTACGACGGCACGGCGACGCGCACCGTCACCGGCCTCGCGCTGGGCTCGGCGAGCGTCGAGCTCTCGCCCGCGAATCGGATTGACGCGACAGGCACGACGCGCGCGACGGTGGACCTCGACGGCACGGTGAAGCTCGACGAGCATCAGTTGCAGCTGCCGTACGGCGAGATCCTGACGCTCGCTCTCGACCGCGCCGTCATTCCGTCGATGGACATGAACGCGACTGATCTGGCGGATGTCTTGCGCGACCTGGTCGACTGCGATGCGCTCGGCGAGATCTTTGCCGACAAGGCGGGCATCGGTTCGCCGCAGCTGTACTCGACCGCGTGTCAGGGCGCGATGCTCGGCCTCGCGAGCGAGGTCTACGCGCGACTCCACGCGATCGACGACATGCCGTTCTCGATCGACGTCGCGGGCGCCGCGCTCGGCGTGGACTGGAATGGCGATGCGACGATGGACGAGCTGCGCAGCGGCACGTGGACGGGCGATGCCTGGTACGGCGGTGAATCGGGCCCGATCGGCCGATCCGTGTTCGCAGGTAAGCGAAAGTAGTGCGGAAAGTTCAAGTGGACTAACCAAGATGACTAGCCCACCCTTGAAGGAGATGAAGGTCGTGAAGATCCACGAAGCCAAGACGCATCTCTCTCGCTTGATCAAGGAGGCGCAGGCTGGCGAAGAGATCGTGATCGCACGTGGCAACACGCCGATCGTGAAGCTCGTCCTCTTGGACTCTGCGCGCCCGAGGGGCTTATTTGGTTGGGCAAAGGGAAAGATCAAGATGGCGGATGACTTCGATGCGCCGCTTGAAGACTTCGACGAGTACCAGTGATGCGGTACCTCCTCGATACGCACGCGGTGCTGTGGTGGTCCGTGGGGGACCGCCGCGTTCCCAAGAAAGTACGTTCGTTCTTCGGCAACCCTGAGCACGAGCTATTTCTCAGCTCCGCGAGCGTCTGGGAGACAGCCATCAAGATGAATCTTCGCAAGCTCGACCTATCGATGACTCTTCCGCAGCTCGTCGAAGGAGCGGTTCTTCGCGGCGTTCGTCTTCTGGACGTGCGGGTCGACCACACCTATCTCGTGGAGACGTTGCCGATGCATCATCGCGATCCGTTCGATCGGATCCTTGTCGCTCAGGCCGCGCACGAAGGCTTGAGCATCGTGAGCGTCGACGAGAAGTTCGACGCCTACAAGGTGAAGCGCGTCTGGGCATAACCGTGAAGGACGACCTGGTGAAACGCGCGCAGCTTGCTCGCGAGCAGCTGAGACGGGGTGAGCTACGTGGCGATGAGCTGCGCGCTCTCATCGAGAGCGTTCCGTTCGTTGACCGCGATCCGTTCGTCGACGAGCTGCTCGAGCTGCCCCCGATGCCGGAGGACGTGGAGTTGCCGCGCGGCGCGGTGCCGTACTTGCCGTGCCCCGTCGGCGACATCCTCACGGTAATTCGCGAGGCGCCGATCGGGCAGGGGGACACGTTCATCGATCTCGGCTCTGGCATCGGCCGCGTCGCGATCTTGGTCAACTTGCTCGTCGGGGTCCGTGCTCACGGGATGGAGATCCAGCCGCACCTCGTCGAGCTGGCGCGGGGGTATGCCGCGGACCTGGGCCTCGATCGCGTGAGCTTCGAGTGCCGCGACGTTCGCGAGATGCCCGCCGACCGGCTGCATGCCGAGCGCGAGGCTGGCTTGTCTGACGACCAGAAGATGCGCTTCGTGCTGTTCCTGTTTGCCCCGTTCAACGGCGAGATGCTCGCGAGCGCGCTCGAGGCCATCGGGGAGTTTGCTCGGGACCGGAAGGTGACGGTGTGCGCGGTGTCGATGGAACTGCCCGATCTCCCATGGCTCGTGCGTGGCCCATCAGCGAGCAAGACGGTCTCGATCTTTCATTCGCGTTGACAAACCGCGTCGGAAGCCTCATCTAGAGCAAGCAATGTTCCGCTCATCGTCGTCATCGATCGGTTCGCAGCTCGGTCCGAGCTGCACGAGTGACGACGTGCGCGCCCTGTAGCTACCCAGACAACCTGGTTTAGCCCCAAAGCCCCGCAAGTCGGGGCTTTCGTCGTTTTCGGGCATTCATTCAACCAAGGCCAGCGGGCAGCCCGACCGCAGAAAGAACAGCAATGAAGGAGAAGACCAACATCAACGTCGGAACGATCGGTCACGTCGACCACGGCAAGACCACGCTCACCGCAGCGCTCACGCAGATCATGGCTGCACGCAACGGTGGCGAGGCTCGTCGCTTCGACCAGATCGACAGCGCACCCGAGGAGCGCCGCAAGGGCATCACGATCAACCTCGCTCACGTCGAGTACGAGAGCGCGACGCGTCGTTACGCCCACGTCGACTGCCC